>JAFZRZ010000036.1 GCA_017619635.1 Lachnospiraceae bacterium
ATCAAACCATTGTTTCTGGGTTCGGTATTGTCCCATGACGTCACCTCCATTTGGAAAAACAGGAACTAAAATGTAACCAGTGTCTACATGATATTCAATTATCAAGGATCAATTAATACGCGGTTTTATTGAGCGCTTACAATGAATCGGTCTCTTTTAGGCTTTAAAGAAAACAAATTGATATTAATATTTAAAAAGGGGTTGATTGGTGCCACAAATGCCTTTCTAATTATTGTTGATAGTTGCATTTTATGACCGATTTTACCATCCGATTTCATCATACCGCATCTTACAGAGTTAAGAATGAAGAGGATGCAGAAAAAAGTTAATAGAATATTGTTTGGCGATGATTAATATTGCTTAGTTAAGGTGAAAGCATTTAGCATTGGAGTTGGTCCTTCGGGATCGGCTTCTTTGCATATTGTGAGATATGGTATTATTCTTTAGGCAAAAGCGATGTATCGCCTACAACGGCAATATAGAAGATGCTATTTGTTGTGATATTTGTTATAATTTAATTGAACAGATATGTGAAAGTTTTTTTTATATGATTTAATGCTATTGACTTCAAACATATGGTGTGCGCTATGAATGTGAGGTGATAACATGCAGACGACATTACCAAAGTATAAATTGACAGAGTTGAAAGAAGGAATGAGAGTCTTTAAAGATCAGTTATCTACAATATATGATACATGGATAATTCTGTATCGACCGAAAAAGGCTGATATGCAGGAAGATGGAATAATTGGATTTATTGGATCTGAGACCAATGAAAAATCTGATGCGTTATATACTGACGACAATATAATTATTCCCATTTTTAATGATAGTACTGATCTTGAGGGAGATATTTTTGATGAAGAATAACTATATTGAACTTGTATTAACAGCTAAAAATGAATTTCGTGCAGAAGCGTCTTTTGAAATAAATGGAATGTTATTCTCTAAAGTGAATGTTAAGGTAGATACAGGCTGTCCAAGGACTTCGTTTCCTATGTTAAAACTGGGTATATCGGACACAGAAGCATATAAGCTTAAAGTTCGAGATTGTGGAGATAAGAGGGTGGCGAAAAGTATATCATTTGGAGTAAATGACACCAAGCAGAAGAAAGATGAGGATAAGAAGAAGTTTAAATCTCAAAGGTACATGGAACTAAACAGTATTTCTTTCAAGCATACAGCAAAAGATTTTTCTCTTAACGATCTTAGCCTTGGGGATATAGATGTTTTGGTAAGTTATGATAGAGTTGGAAACATATTAATCGGGATGGATATACTTAAGAAATTGGAAATTCATATAGGAACATTAGCAACGGGAGAAACTGTTTTATTGGCTTGCTCAAAAGACAATCTGTCAGATGAATATAGATTAAGGTTGAATTCTTTATTTGATGTTAGAAAGGTAGTATATTGAGACAATGTCCTGATTGCGCTTTTATGATTTATACGGTGTTGACGTAAAGAGGTTGATTGGTGCCACAAATGCCTTTCTAATCGTTGTTGATAGTTACATTTTTTGACCGATTTTACCTCCGATTCCCGTCAGCAGCTCGTGTGCTAAACATGGAAAAGCCTGTAAACATCAGTGTTTGCGGGCTTTTTATCTTTGGAAAAAGCGGTGTGACTAGCCGGTTTTTGCGGTGTGAATGGGTGTAGATGCTTTTGCTTAAAAACATTTTGAAATTCACGAAAGGTCTGAGGCGTATGAAACCACAGGTTTTCATTTTATTTAGAGTTAAGATCTAAAAAAATTGGAGGTTGATTTTATGCAAAAAATAATCAAAATTATATCAAATGTAACTCTAATCTGAGGCTGAAGATTAGTTTATTACAAATTGAGAAGGAAACGGAAGAGTCTGTTTGGATGACAGAATGTAGCCGTAGGATTATTGATATGTTGCAAACAAGCGATTGGAGGATTACGATAATTATAGATGCACGATTTAAGATGATGATGCTCTAAAAATCGTTTGACCATTGGAAAGAATAGAAAATAATTAATAGAAATAAGGAGGAACAGACCATGCAAATGGATCAGTTACAAAAAGACATGATAGCAGCTATGAAGGCGCACGATAAGGACAGAAAAGATGCTATATCTTCTGTTATTCAGGCAATAAAGAAGATAGCTATCGATGAGGGGCACCGAGACGATATCAGTGAAGAACTCGTAAACCGTGTTATTCAGAAAGAACTCAAATCCGTAAAAGAACAGATAGACACATGCCCGACTGACAGAACCGAACTCAAGGCAGAATATCAGTTGCGTTACGATGTCATTTCGGAATATGCTCCGAAACTCTTAAGCCCAGAAGAAGTAGAAGCCGTCCTTAAAGATAAATTTGCCGATGTTATCGCAACAAAGAATAAAGGACAGATAATGAAGACAGTTATGGCAGAGCTTAAAGGCAAAGCAGACGGAAAGGTTATCAACGAAGTTGTTGCAAAACTTTGTGATTAGCTGTGGGATGTTTTAAAGAAAAAAGAAGCCTTTGGGGATAATTACGATAATCTCGTTTATCCTTATGGCTTCCGGTCCTGTATGTCTTGCGATGCCAAAAGAAGTATTCGGTATCTTTGAGCGTTTCAACACATACAGTGCAGATGTCTTTACAGCAATACTCAGTGTGTCCTTTTACAGGAACACACTGAGTCAATAAACTGTGTATTAAAGAGTGTATTGTGAAAGATCTGTCTTAATAGCATCAGAGTACTGATTAAGATTTTCTGATACATTTGAAATCGTATCGGTCTGTGCTGAAAGCTTGTTGCTCTCAGTTACGATCGAATCACTTAAGCCAAGGATCTCGGCTACGCTGGAAGCCTGTTCCTGCGTGGTTGCCGCATTACTTGTAGCTACGGTGTTGATATGCTCGATTCCGCTTGCAATCTGGCTGATGCCTTCGGTAGCCTTGGCTACATCATTGTAGATCATATCAAATGATCTGTTGGCGCTTTCAACACCGTTGATGCATACCTCCATATCTCTTAAGCAGATATCTGCTTTCTTATTGATATCCTCAATATTCTGTGTGACTGTCTGTACGAGCTGACTGATAGATTCGGTAGCGTCAGATGACTGCTTTGCGAGTACTCCGACTTCGGAAGCGACGATCGCAAAGCCTTTACCCATTTCACCTGCTCTTGCAGCCTCAATTGATGCATTGAGTGACAAGAGATTTGTCTGCTCGGATATCGCATTGATCGTATCTATGATACCGGTGATCTGAGCAACTGACTCGGAAGTCGCATGTATGATGTTGGTAAGATCAGTGATCGTACTGTTAAGAGTACCAACATTGCTTGTCATGTTGTCCATCTCATTCTTGCCGGTAGTTGAAGATTTCATGGTCTCAGCACAAAGAGCTTTGACTTCTTCGGCATTCTGTGTGAGGTTGCCGGCAGTCTGTGCCAGGTTGTTTGCAGCCTCGGCTATCTCATCTATTGATTTGTTCATGTAGTTAAGTGTGCTGTTCAAGTTCTCAACAGATTCATTCTGACTGTGATTTGAAGATGCAAGAGCACGTGTGATGTTTGTACATTCACTTGCACTTGAACTCATATCGCTTGAAATGTTTGAGAGATTTAACAGCATGTTTCTTGTCATTGAAACATATGCATTCAAACTCTCGCAAAGTGTTGTCACTTCGTTATTGCCCTGAGGGATAACGGTGATGGTGAAATCACCCTTACTCATATCTGTTATGCTCTTTGTAACATCCGTAACGGGATTGATGTATTTTGCAATGATGAAATAAAGCAAAAGAGCAAGGATTATGAGCATTATAGCGGCTGTGATGAATGTTATGCTCACGGTCGAGGTTATTGTGTTACTGATAAATGAATAAGGAACAGCACTTACAACAACCCATGAGGTACCTTCGATCTCAGTTGAGCAGTACATGTATTTACCCAAAGAAGTTTTGGTGGTAAGTACCTTGTCTGTTGTATCTGTTGATGAAGTATTTAATGAATCGAATACCTGTGAAAGACCCTGTATGATAGGATCGGCACTGTCCGAAACTGTCTGGCCTGTGATACCGTCAACATTACTTACCAGGATATCCTTTGTACTCTTATTGATTATGTAGAATGTAGCATCTGATGAACTTGATTTGAAATTACTCATTCTCTCAGAAACTTTATCAAAGTTGATATCACTGCTGAGTACCGTGTTGTTTGCAAGCATTATAGAGCATGCAAGACAGGTCTTACCTGTTGATGCATCCACATATGGCTCTGATGTATATATATGTCCGTTGCTGTTAAGAGCTCCCGTGAACCATACTCTGTCGGTAAACACAAATGTGTCATCGGGGATCCATCCGGAACCGTCCAAGAATACACCGCGGTCGCCGAAACCGATGTAAACATCCTGTGAATCGGGATCCGATGCTGTTATCTTAAGAAGCATGTTCAAAGTTGCATCATCAGACTGTTCGGGGATGTTTTTAAACACTTCAGCAGTCTGTCCGACTCTTGATTCGATAAGGCTCCACCAGTTATGGATCTCACTTGCATAAGAAACAGATTCTTCTGCCAGGATCGTCTCCGTAAGAGAGGTGATACGTATGCTCTGCATACGGATATTGTTGGCTGTGATGAGCACAATAACGATTGCGACAAATGCGATTATCTCGCTGGATAGGATCTTTTTGAGTGATTTTCTTTTTTGCATATCAAACACCTCATTATGTTTAAATATAATATATTTTATGGTACAATCTAGATAGTACGGTGTCAATTGTCAGTCATTTCACGACAATTTGTTTTAATACCTTAAAGAAAGGCAGATCAATTTGAACAAACGATTAGAAGACCTTATGTCTTTTGCCATGATAACGATAGGCGCACTTATGGCCAGTTTTTCGGTCGCGTGCATATTGCTGCCAAACGATGCGATAGACTATGGAACGGCAGGTGTAGCCATAATAGTGAGCAAGATGACGGGACTTAGTCTGTCCCTTTGCGTGTTCTTTATATTCCTGCCATTTTTGATAGCCGGAGTCTGGATCTTGGGAAAGAAATTCGGAGTAAAGGCAGCGGTTGGGTCGATTGTATACACTGTGGGTCTGGCTGTTTTTGAGCGTGTGCCATTTGAGCTAAACACGGAGCATTTCCTTGCAGTCGTGTTCGGAGGAGCGATACTGGGAGCGGGACTGTCTCTCATACTGAGACACGGAGGCTGTATTGACGGTTCCGAGATTTTTGCCAATATAGTTATAAGAAAACTTTCCGACAAGACAGGAAAGAACTTCAGCATGTCCTATATACTGATCGCGTTTAACGCCTGTGTATATATGGCAGCGTTTTTACTCATAAACAGAAATTCTGCACTGTTAAGCCTTTTGGTCTATGTGATAGCGACAACGATAATCGATCACTTTACTGATCACTTCGAAGCCATTAAACAGGTTACTATCATTACAAAGGAACCTGATGAACTTATAAAGGCTATAAAAAAGGAACTCAACAAGACCTGTACGATCATGAATTCCTATGGTGCCATCGCGGGAGAGAACCGCACACTTATTTGTTATGTAAACTACTTTGAACTTCAGAAGATGCGAGAGATCATATCAAGAAACAAGGGTACGTTCAGTACCGTATCAACGATAGATGAGATTTTAAGATAAGAAAGAGAGGAAGGCCAATCATGGATCTTAATCAGGCCAGAAAAAAGATAGAGGAGATCGATGCCAAGATGGCTTCTTTGTTTGAGCAGAGGATGCACTGTTCAAAGGAGATAGCTGAGTATAAGATCGCGAATGACATGCGTGTTTTTGATGCTGTCAGAGAGAAAAAACTGCTCGATCAAAACAGCGCACTTATAGAAGATAAAGAGCTCGAGACATATTACAGAGACTTCCTCAGAGCGGTAATGAATATCTCCAAGGATTATCAGAGAAATATCATGTCTGAAGAATAGATATTTTTCTGTTTTAATTTGTCAGATTTTATACACAATAAGAAAAAAGTGTGATATAATCAAAACGGTATAGTTTTTTATTGGGAGCCAAAACAATAAACGTTTAATAAGCGAGGGTTTGGAAGATGAAATTAGTTATTGTTCTGCTGGTAGGTATTATCCTGTACATTTTAGTCAGTCTTATCTACAAGAGATTTTGGCATAAGGGATTAAACATCTCCGTGGAATTTGAGAGCGATATGGTAAGAGAAGGTGATGACAACAAGCTTATCGAAAAGATCTCAAATGACAAGGTATTGCCGATCAATATCCTTCAGATAAGATTTGCTCTGCCGAAGGTCTTTAAGTTTGCTGAGGTTAAGAAGTCTTCAGCGGTTACCGACCAGATCTACAGAAGCGATTATTTCTCAGTTTTACCTTATCAAAAGGTAACCAGATATTATCCTTTCAAGTGCACACAGAGAGGATGTTATCAGTTGGCGAGTATAGATGTCTTCGGAATGGATTTCTTTATTTCCAAAGCAAGACGAATGACACTTAAGACTCCCAGACTTATGTATGTACTTCCTAAACCTATTCATGATATAAGCGTACCTGAGAATATTGACAAGATCATGAGTTCAATCAAGGAAGACGGCGAGTCAAGAAGATGCGTTGTACTTCTCAACACAGAGCTCAACTCTATGTCAAGAGCAGATGAACTGGTTGAAGACGGTGTTCGTATAGCAGATTATCTCGTAGAGAGATGCTACAAAGAGAATATACCGGTTAAGTTCTTCACAAACGGTATCGACATGATCACCGGAGAGGAATGCAAGACCGGATTTGTATCAGATATCGAAAACAAGGAATCACTCCAGAAGACTATATCAAGAATCGATATCACAAAGTCACCCAGAGCTTTCAAGCATGTGCTTGGTGAAGCTGAGAGACTGGATGACGGAAATACAGATTTTGTTATTATATCAAACAACAGAAAATCAGATTTCGTCAAACTGCTTGAAGAGTTTACTGCAAAGGGACATGCTGTAAAACTCGTTATACCTGAGTTCAAGGATGTAGATATTACACCGTACGAAGATGATAAAGAAAAGATTGTAAAGTGGGTGGTGGAAAATGATTAGTAGAAGATATAAAACAATATTTGATTTTTCAAACTGCATGTTGATCTACCTGTTGGGCCTGGGTGCTTCACTCGGGATCACAGCCCTGGTAAGATATGAAAAATTCTCATGGCAGTACACACTGGTTTCTGCGATCATACTGTTCGCATATACCATGATAAGACTTTTTGTAAATCAGTTGCCGGTATCTTTCATAGCACATATCGTGATAGCTGCGGTAGCATTCTATATACCGTACGGAGCAGCGATACATAAATACATGATAGCCGGTTTTGCGATCCTTCTTATAGTTATCGATATGAACGATTTCTATAAAAAGAAGAATCAGTCATACGGTGTTATCCATGTTGCTTCATGTTCTGTATTCCTTCTTATTTTCGCATATGTTGATTATGCAGCAAACAAGGTAAGAGAAGTTGAAGGCAACATGAAACTCGGAGTTAAGTATGAACTCTTTGCTACATTTGTATGTCTCATCTGTATAGCATTCTTTGCTTTCATACTTATCCGTGCATATGTTGCAAACGCTATCAAGCTTGCCGATAACAGCCAGATCGATGAGAACGCTCCTGTTGATTACATGTATGGTAACTCAAACAGATTCGTTGGACCGATCATCGCTCTTATCATCGCAGCAATGCTTGTTATCCAGTCAAGAACATCCGAGAACATTTTCGCAAATATGTGGATGGGGCTTTTGAAGGGCGTTGCAGGAGTATTCAATCTGTTCTCGTTTGTTCAGTCAAGCCAGACAGAGTTTGATGCAAAGACAAAGATAGCTGCACCTGGAACCACTCTTTACTATGTTGAGTTTGGTGTAGCGCTCATCATAATGATCCTTCTCATAGCTGCTGTTGTAGCAATCATCACAAGGATCTACAAGAGCCACTGGCATAAAGACATCTCGGCTGACGAGACACTCGAGTCTGCAGCTATGGTAGAGAAGAGAGAATGGATCTACCACAAAGAGTCAAAGAAGATGGATGATACAGCTGTTACCAAGGCTGCTGAGATACCTACCGATATAGCAGAAATGGAAGAAGAAAAACCTGCTGAAGCAAAAGAAGTTGCTGAAGAAAAGGTTGCTGAAGTTAAGGAAGCTGTAGAGGAAAAGGTTACAGAGGTTAAGGAAGCTGTAGAGGAAAAGAAAGAAGAAGTAAAAGAAGCAGCTGAAGAGAAGACAGAAGTTGTAAAAGACAAACTTGAAGAAGCAAAGGAAGCTCTCGTTGAAAAAGCTGCCGAAGCTAAAGCGGCTGTTGAAGAGAAGGCTGAAGCTGCCAAGGAAGAAGTAAAGGTTCAGGCAGAAGATACAGCAAAAGAAGCAGCTGATGAAGCAAAAGCTGTTGTTGAAGAGAAAGCAGATGCTGTAAAGGAAAAGGCACCTGAGGCATCAAAGAATCATTCAAAGCAGCAGTCTTCAGGCAATAAGAAGAAATAAGTACTTGGATTTATTAAAAAGGTGAGCTAAGTGCTCACCTTTTTTGATAAAAGATAGAGGGGATGTTTATCCGATGACAAAATACGAAAAGCACGGAGCTTTGCATGTAAACAGTAAGGGCAAGCTTGTTGATCACAATAATGAAACGGTTGTGCTTCGCGGACTCTCAACACATGGTCTTTCATGGTATCCGCAGTATATTAACAGAGATTTCTTTGAGTTCATGAGTGAGAAGTGGAAGGTCGATGTTATCAGACTTGCCATGTACACGGCTGAACTTGACGGATACTGTACTGGTGATGAAAAGAATAAGGAGAAGCTCATAGAGCTCGTAGACAAGGGTGTTAAGTATGCAACAGAACTTGGTCTCTATGTGATCATAGACTGGCATATACTGTTGGATTCAAATCCTCTTATGCATAAGGATGAGGCTGTTAAGTTCTTTGAACTGATGGCTCAAAAGTATCATGCATACGGTAATGTGTTCTATGAGATATGCAACGAGCCGAATGTGGACTGTACATGGGCTGATATAAAAGCATACGCAGAAGAGGTGATCCCTGTAATAAGGAAATATGATGAGTATGCGGTAATCCTTTGCGGAACTCCCACATGGTCCCAGGATGTTGAGAATGCTGTAGAAGATCCGATAACCATCGATAAGAACCTTATGTATGTATTGCATTTCTATGCTGATACACACAGGGATAAACTTAGGAATAAGTTCATCTATGCAGCTGACAAGGGAC
The DNA here is from genome assembly GCA_017619635.1 of Lachnospiraceae bacterium. Taxonomy (GTDB): domain Bacteria; phylum Bacillota; class Clostridia; order Lachnospirales; family Lachnospiraceae; genus Colinaster. Next base: position 9,244 of record JAFZRZ010000036.1, read on the forward strand.
TTCCGTTATTCATTACGGAATTTGGATGCTGTGACGCGAACGGTGATCTTAGCAACAACTTTGAGCAGTCTGACATATGGATCGAGCTTGCAGATAAGTATGATGTGAGCTATGTGATGTGGAACATCTCAAACAGGGATGAGACAAGTGCGAGCTTTGTTCCTGAGTGTGACAAGGTGACTGACTTTGAGGATGCTGATCTTCGTGAAGCCTGCAAATGGTTTGTGAACGTTTTAAAAGAGCATGCTTAAACATTGATTTCTTTTAGAGCAGGAATTGGAAAACACCATGGAATATATTTTAACATCAACGATAGCCTTGGAATTCATTAAGAAGTCCCCTGTGACCGGAAGCTATAAAGGCATGAGATACCGCCTGATGAAAGCAGGAGATGAGATAGAGGTCTGTATATGGCCTGAGCCGTATAACTTTATAAAGACTGCGGATGAACTGAAACAGTACAGCAGATTTCCTCTTTCTATAGAAGGAAAAGATGCGGCTGTCAGCTGGCTTAACGAACAGGTTGATCAGCAGAGAGCTTTGTGGGATACGGCACTGAGCACATCATGGGTATGATATAGTTATTTATATATAGAAGAAGAGCACTTCAAATTGAAGTGCTCTTCTTCTATGCCTGCATCTTCTTAACTGCTGCAGAGAGCATAAGCTTGATGCGGTTTAACTGATTAACCTCGCTGGCACCCGGATCGTAGTCGATAGCCACGATATTGGCTTCAGGATGAGTACGTCTGAGTTCCTTTATAACGCCTTTTCCAACGATGTGGTTAGGTAAACATCCAAATGGCTGTGTGCAGACAATATTGGGTGCTCCCGAGTGTATGAGCTCGACCATCTCGCCTACCAAAAACCATCCTTCACCGGTCTGGTTACCGATAGAAACATAATCCTCGGCATATTTGATGAGTGTTGATATGGGCGGAGCAGGATCAAAGTGTCTGCTCTTTGCATATGCCTTGTTAACGGGCTTGGTCAAAAGCTCAATAAAGTTGATTCCAAGCTGTGATACGAGAGCGCTTTTCTTACTTGTGAAGAAGTGCTCATTCTTATATACCTGATCATGGAAGCAGTAGAGCATGAAACCTATAAGCTCGGGAACGACAGCTTCAGCTCCCTCAGCCTCTAAAAGCTCTACAAGACGGTTGTTTCCGGCAGGAGAGTATTTTACCAGGATCTCTCCAACGATACCTACTCTGGGTTTCTTTAACTCCTCATTGATCGGTATCTCATCAAACTCTTTTATGATCTGTTTCATCATCTTATACATCTTTGTGATGCTCAGATGCTTTCCTGAAACAAAATCGATACATTTCTTTACCCATTCTGCGTGTAGTCTGTCAACACTTCCCGGTTCAAGCTCATAAGGACGCATACGATATACGACCTTCTGGAAGATATCGCCGAATACAGCACTGACAGCTGCTTTTGTAAGGAATTTTGCGTTGATCTTAAATCCGGGGTTGGATTCTATTCCACCGAGGTTTAACGATATAACAGGGATATATTCAAGATTGGCTTTTCTCAAAGCCCTTCTTATGAATCCTATATAGTTTGTTGCTCTGCATCCGCCACCGGTCTGAGTGATGACAAGAGCGGTCTTGTGAAGATCATACTTGCCGGAAAACAGAGCCTCCATGAGCTGACCTACAACAAGAAGTGAAGGATAGCAGGCATCGTTATTTACATATTTAAGTCCCATATCTATGGAAGCACGGCTGTTGGTATCAAGCACCACGAGATTATAACCGCAGCTTGCCATAGCAGGTCCCATGATATCAAAATGTATCGGAGACATCTGCGGAACGATTATGGTATAACCGTCTTTTCGCATCTCTTCGGTGAACTTCACCTTTTCGATGGAACTTGGACGAACGGTCCTCTGTTTGTTCAAACGCTTTCTTACATCCAAAGCGGAGATAAGAGAACGTATCCTTATCCTTGCCGCACCCAGGTTGTTGACTTCATCGATCTTAAGACAGGTATAGATCTTATCAGCATTTGACAGGATATCATTTACCTGGTCAGTTGTGACCGCATCGAGACCGCAGCCAAACGAATTGAGCTGTACAAGATCGATGTTGTCGGTCGTACGCACAAAACTTGCCGCAGCGTAAAGACGTGAATGATACATCCACTGATCTGACACGATGAGCGGTCTTTCAGGATTACCCATATGTGATACGCTGTCTTCTGTAAGGACTGCGATATTATAAGAGGTTATCATCTCAGGTATTCCGTGATTTATCTCGGGATCAAGATGATAAGGTCTGCCGGCAAGTACGATACCGCGCATACCGGTCTCGTTTAACTGCTTAACGACTTCCTCACCTTTTTTCTGTATATCATGATGAGCTTTATCTAGTTCTTTCCATGCATCGTATACGGCATTTGTGACATCAAGTGCAGGAAGCTCAGGGAATTCCTTTACAAGCGCTTTTGCAACTACATCAGTACTTATAAATGAAAGGAAAGGATTCTTAAATTTAACCTCACCACGTCCAATCTCTTCAACATTGTTTTTGATGTTCTCAGAGTAAGATGTTACTATCGGACAGTTGTAGTGGTTGTTAGCATCCTTAAACTCGTTTCTCTCATAGAAAAGAGCAGGATAGAAGATGAAATCAACCTTCTGGTTTATGAGCCACATGATATGACCGTGAGCAAGCTTTGCCGGGTAACATTCCGACTCTGAAGGTATCGATTCAATACCCAGCTCATATATCTTACGGTTTGATATGGGTGATAAAACAACCCTGTATCCGAGGTCTGTAAAGAATGTATACCAGAAAGGATAGTTCTCATACATGTTTAATACTCTTGGTATACCGACAGTTCCTCTTGTTGCTTTTTCTGCGCTTAAAGGCTCATAATCAAAGAATCTGTTAAGTTTATACTCAAACAGATTGGGTATGTTGTTCTTGTTTCTTTCCTTACCAAGACCGCGCTCACAGCGGTTTCCTGAGATGTAATGACGTCCTCCCGGGAAGCGGTTGATGGTAAGACGGCAGTTGTTCGTACAGCCCTTACACTTAGACATGCTTGTCTCAAATGTGAATGCCTCGATAGCTTTTTGATCCAGCATGGTCGTGCGATAGCCTTCCTCAAAACGCTCCCTTGATATAAGGGCGGCACCGAAAGCACCCATGATACCTGCTATATCAGGTCTTATGGCTTCACAGTTGGCTGTCTTTTCAAAGCTTCTTAAAACTGCATTGTTATAAAATGTTCCACCCTGTACGACGATGTTCTTTCCAAGTTCTGAGGCATCGGAAACCTTTATTACTTTGAACAGGGCGTTCTTTATTACAGAGTAAGCAAGACCTGCAGAGATATCGGCAACGGATGCACCTTCCTTCTGGGCCTGCTTAACTTTTGAATTCATGAATACGGTACAACGTGTTCCAAGATCTATCGGATGAGGAGCAAACAGCGCCTCACTCGCAAAGTCCTGAACGCTGTAATTAAGTGATTCAGCGAAGTTTTCTATGAATGAACCACAGCCTGAAGAACATGCCTCGTTAAGCTGGACACTGTCAACGGTCTGGTTCTTTATCTTTATACACTTCATATCCTGACCGCCTATATCGAGGATACAGTCAACATCAGGCTTGAAGAATGCTGCGGCATAGTAGTGAGCGACAGTCTCAACCTCACCGTCATCAAGTAAAAATGCCGCTTTCATGAGTGCTTCGCCATAACCTGTAGAGCATGCCCTTACTATATGGGCATCTTTGGGAAGCACCTTGTATATATCTAGAATTGCGTCAATGGCAGTCTGCAGAGGATTGCCGTTGTTATTGTCATAGAAAGAGTAGAGAAGATCGCCGGATTCACTGACAACAGCGATCTTTGTCGTTGTTGAACCGGCATCTATTCCCATAAAGCAGTTGCCTTTGTATGTCGCAAGGTCAGCTTTTTTAACCTGGGCTTTTGCATGACGGGCCTCAAACTCATCATATTCTTCTTTGTTTGCAAAAAGAGGCTCCATACGGGCAACCTCAAAGTCCATATGGATACCGCCGCTTAAACGTCCGATCATGTCACTCAAAAGACATGAGTTTTCTTCCTTGGCATTTAAAGCAGAACCTATAGCTGCAAAAAGATGAGAGTTATCAACATTTATGATGTGCTCATCATCGAGTTTTAACGTTCTTATGAATGCTGCTCTGAGTTCGGACAGGAAGTGGAGCGGTCCTCCAAGGAAAGCAACATGACCTCTTATGGGCTTACCGCAGGCAAGACCTGAGATCGTCTGGTTTACGACAGCCTGGAAGATGGAAGCACTAAGATCCTCTCTTGTTGCACCATCGTTTATAAGAGGCTGGATATCGGTCTTTGCAAATACACCGCAACGGGCTGCTATGGTATACAGGGAATTGTAATTCTTTGCATACTCATTAAGACCGGTGGCATCTGTCTGTATAAGAGCCGCCATCTGATCTATGAAAGAACCTGTACCACCGGCACAGATACCGTTCATACGCTGTTCTATGTTACCGTTTTCGAAATAGATTATCTTTGCATCCTCACCGCCAAGCTCGATCGCAACATCAGTCTTTGGAGCAAACTCCTGCAAAGAGGTTGATACCGCGATAACTTCCTGTGTGAAGGGTACTTCGAGATGATTAGCGAGAGTAAGACCGCCGGAACCTGTGATCATCGGATGAACTGAAAGGTCACCCAGAGAGTCTGATGCCTTTTTCAAAAGATCGGTCAGTGTTTCCTGTATATTTGCGAAATGTCTCTCGTAATCAGAGAACAGGATCTTATGTGTTTCATCAAGAATAGCGATCTTGACTGTTGTTGAACCTATATCGATTCCCAGTGTGTACTGCATGATAAATCCTTTCGGGAAAACTTCTTCTTATTTATTATATATGAGCATTCAATCCAAACCATTATACATAGATTGAGCCACGCTTTCAACCTCTAACGCGTCTGCAGGAAAATGTTAATAAAATTTTTATATTTTCTGAAAAAGGAAAAAACACCATAACGCTGAATATAGATATTGTAGGGGCTTAATTTGATCATTGTTTGGAACTTATGGGGAATAATCATGACGATAAGAGAAGAACTGGAAAACAGAGAAAAAATCACACTCAGTCCGTATGCGACACTAAGCGTGAACACAAAGGGAAGACAGAGGGAAGAAGAACAGTGTGATATCAGACCGGTCTTTCAGAGAGACCGCGACAGGATACTCCACAGTAAGTCTTTCAGGAGATTAAAGGATAAGACACAGGTCTTTTTATCACCCGAAGGTGATCACTACAGAACGAGACTCACGCATACGCTGGAAGTAAGCCAGAATGCAAGGACGATAGCAAAGGCCTTAAAGTTAAATGAAGACCTTGTTGAAGCAATAGCTCTCGGACATGACCTTGGTCATACACCTTTTGGTCATGCGGGTGAGAGAGCATTAAATGAGATTTGTCCGCTTGGCTTTGAACATCATCTTCAGAGTTTAAGAACAGTGGATGTTTTGGAAAAGGACGGACAGGGACTTAACCTTACATGGGAAGTCCGTGACGGTATACTAAACCATCAGACGAGCGGAAGCCCCGGGACCTTGGAAGGTAAGATAGTAAGACTTTCAGATAAGATAGCATACATACATCACGACATGGATGATGCGATAAGGGCAGGGATCCTTACCGAAGCGGATGTGCCAAAGAGCATAAGGGAAGTCATCGGATACACGACAGGTGAGAGACTCGATCATTTCATCCATGATATTGTTACTACAAGTTTTGAAAAAGACGACATACTCCAGTCTGAACCTGTGGCTGAGGCCATGAAGCAGTTAAGGGAGTTTATGTTTGAGAATGTATATAAGAATCCGGAGGCCAAATCCGAGGAAGGAAAGGCGGAGAGGCTCATGGAGACACTGTATACATATTATATGAATCATATAGATCTGCTCCCGTCGGATCTGCTTACACTTTTAAACAAGGGCGAGGCAAAGGAGCGCATAGTATGTGATTTTGTCGGTGCGATGAGCGACAGATACGCTATCGCAAAATATGATGAACTGTTTATTCCTAAATCATGGCATATATAGATCGTAAGCTTAGAGGAAATCTCGGATGTATTACCCGGAAGAGATAATAGAAGAAGTCAGAAGTAAAAACGATATAGTGGATGTCATAGGCGGATATGTCAGGCTTCAGAAAAAAGGTGCCAATCATGTGGGACTGTGTCCTTTTCACAATGAGAAGACAGGATCCTTTACAGTATCGGCTTCAAAGCAGATGTTCTACTGCTTCGGATGCGGTGCGGGAGGAAATGTCATCACCTTTATAATGAAGCATGAGAATGCGACATTTTCAGAAGCGCTCGAAAAACTCGCAGACAGAGTCGGAGTCAAGCTCCCTGAATTTGAGCAGAGTGCGGAGCAGAAAAAACAGGCAAGCGAAAAAGCGATCCTTTTGGAGATCAACAAGGAAGCTGCCAGATATTTCTATTACCAATTAAGAGGCAAAGCCGGCGAGCACGGTATGGAATATTTCAAAAAAAGACAGCTTTCGGATGAGACGATAAACGGCTTCGGTCTTGGTTTCTCGCTTCCGTTTTCGGATGATCTGTCACAGTATCTTAAGAAAAAAGGCTACAGTGAGGAGATGATCGTTAAGGCGGGACTCGCATCTGTTGATGAAAAGCGAGGCTTGCATGACAAGTTCTGGAACAGGGTCATCTTCCCGATACAGGATATCAACCACAGAGTCATAGGCTTTGGCGGACGAGTCATGGGCGAGGGTGAACCAAAGTACTTAAACAGCCCCGAGACACCTGTCTTTGATAAGAGCAGGAACCTGTTTGGACTCAATTTTGCAAGGTCAAGCAGAAAAGACCACCTGATTCTTTGTGAAGGATATATGGATGTCATCTCAATGCATCAGGCAGGATTCACACAGGCTGTGGCATCGCTTGGAACAGCTTTCACATCGGGACAGGCAAACCTGATAAAACGTTTCACCGAAAATGTTATACTAAGCTATGACAGTGACGGTGCAGGAACAAAGGCAGCCTTAAGAGCCATAGGCATCTTAAGAGAAACGGGCATAACCGCAAAGGTTCTCGATCTTAAGCCTTATAAGGATCCGGATGAGTTCATTAAAAATCTTGGAAACGAGGCTTTTGAGGAAAGAATAGAGAATGCCAAAAACAGTTTCTTTTTTGAGATAGATGTTCTTGAGAGGGATTTTGATCTTAAAGATCCCGAAGAAAAGACAAAGTTCCACAGAGAGATAGCAAAGAAGATATGTTCTTTTTCTGAAGAGGTTGAACGTAACAACTACATCGAGGCAGTCTGTGACAGATATATGATATCAACGGATGCCATGAAAAAGATGGTCATCAGTTACGCTGCGGCGGGAGTTATGGGATACACTCCTACAGTCATAAAATCGGGAGTAAAGAAAGCAGATCCCGATGAGGGAAGAAAGAGAGCACAAAGACTTCTTATCACATGGATAAGTGAGGAAAAGGATCTTCTTTCAAAGATATCAAAGTATATAGATGCCGGTGACTTTACCACCGATCTTTATAAAAAGATAGCATCAAGACTGTTTGAGGAGATAGAAAACGACGGCGATCTCGAACCTGCATCCCTAATATCTATGTTTGAGGATGAGGAGGAACAGAAAGAAGTCGCAAGTCTCTTTAACACGAGGCTGACTGATCTTAACGGACAGCCGCTTGAGATAGATTCTGTAAGGGATAAAGAGAGGGCACTTTACGATATCCTCATAAATGTGAAGACAGGAAGTCTTGAATATTACACAAAACGATTGGGAAGTGAACCTGATGCGATTAAAAGAGTCATGGACGGTAAGAAACTTCTCGAAGATCTTAAAAAGAATAAAATAAAACTTGGATAGGAGAATTTAAATGGACGAAGCATTACAACCAAAATTTGAAGAGAAGTTAAGAGGACTTCTCGAATCGGCAAAAAAGCGTGAGAATGTGGTCGAATACAATGAAGTACTTGATACATTCGCTGAGTTTTCTCTTGATGAGGATCAGCTTGAAAAAGTATTCGAGACACTCGATAACGCAGGTGTCGATATCATGAAGATCGATCCCATTGAGGATGAGCTTCAGGTGGATGATATTGATATCATCGATGATGAGGAGATCATCCTTACAGAGGAAGATGAGATCGATATGGAGAATATCGACCTTTCCGTTCCGGACGGTGTGAGTATCGAAGATCCCGTTCGTATGTACTTAAAGGAGATCGGTAAGGTACCGCTTCTTTCTGCTGAAGAAGAGATCGAGCTTGCTCTTCGTATGGAAGACGGCGACGAGGAAGCAAAGAAAAAACTTGCAGAGGCAAACCTAAGACTCGTTGTATCGATCGCAAAGAGATATGTGGGAAGAGGAATGCTTTTCCTTGATCTTATCCAGGAAGGTAACCTTGGTCTTATAAAGGCAGTTGAGAAGTTCGATTACCGTAAGGGATTCAAGTTCTCAACATATGCTACATGGTGGATAAGACAGGCTATCACAAGAGCTATCGCAGATCAGGCAAGAACGATACGTATACCCGTTCATATGGTTGAGACGATAAACAAACTCATCCGTGTTTCAAGACAGTTATTGCAGGAGCTTGGTCGTGAACCTACCCCTGAAGAGATCGCTGAAGAGATGAACATGCCTGTAGAACGTGTAAGAGAGATACTTAAGATAAGCCAGGAGCCTGTTTCATTGGAGACTCCCATCGGTGAAGAGGAAGACAGCCATCTTGGTGATTTCATCCCTGATGACAACATTCCCGTACCTGCCGATGCTGCAGCATTCACGCTTCTTAAGGAACAGCTGCTCGAGGTACTCGGAACACTTACCGACAGAGAGCAGAAGGTATTGAGACTTAGATTTGGTCTTGATGACGGAAGAGCACGCACCCTTGAAGAGGTCGGCAAGGAATTCAATGTCACAAGAGAAAGAATCAGACAGATCGAAGCAAAGGCTTTAAGAAAGCTTCGTCATCCGTCAAGATCAAGAAAGCTTAAGGATTATCTGGATTGATGGTACCTATCAGTTTAAGGATGAGAAAGATCGCGGATATGTCATCTGCACTTCCTGTGGCAGACATAGGCTGTGATCATGGATTTGTAAGTATATATCTGGTCCTTGAAAAAGGAGTATCCAGAGCTATAGCTATGGATATCAACGAAGGACCTCTGATGAGAGCAAGAGAACATATCCGTGAATATGATCTTACAGACCGTATAGATGTGAGAAGATCTGACGGTGCAAAGGCCTTAAAACAAGGTGAGGTCGAAACTGCGATCATAGCCGGTATGGGCGGCAGACTTACCATAAAGATCATTGAGGATTCATTTGATAAATTCTCTAAGATGGAGAGCCTGGTATTAAGCCCGCATTCCGAGGTCGATCAGGTAAGAAAGTATTTATTTGAGAACGGATTTGTGATCCTTGATGAGGACATGGTCTATGATGAGGAAAAGTATTACACGATCATAAAGTGTTCTTATCGGAAGGATATAAACGATGCTGGTTTAAAAGATTATCCGTATGGGGAAAGCGGATTTATCTTTGGACCAAGACTAATAGAAAAGAAACATCCGATACTTAGGGAATATCTGGAATACAGACTTGATAAATACAGACAGATAAAAGAAAACATTATAAAGAAGGGTTATGCAAAAAACACTTCCTCTGCAAACAGACTGACACAGATCGAAAATGAGATAAAAAGGATAGAGGAACTTATAACAGATTGGAGGTAGCCGGTATGGCAAAGATTACGATTGGCGGGAAGGTTAAGGAGTACAAGACAGGAACTACATACGAAGAGATAGCAAATGACTATCAGGAGGAGTACGGAGGAGAGATAGCGCTCGTTACCGAAAACGGTAAGATCCGTGAGCTTAACAGGACTGTTATAAGAGATGCAAAGATAGAGTTCATCACATTAAGAGACGGTATCGGACATAAGGCTTATGAGAGAAGTGCGACCATGCTCTTTGTTAAGGCATTAAGCGATGTTGTAGGCTCAAAGAAAGCTGGCAAGGTCAAGGTTGAATTCTCTATAGGAAAAGGTCTTTACTGCTCACCCCAGGGTGATTATAAGGTCACCGATGATCTTGTTGAGCATGTCAACGTGCGAATGAACGAGCTTGTTGAAGCAAATATCCCTATAAAGAAAAAGACATATCCGATAGCTGAAGCAGTAGAGCTTTTTGAAGAGCAGGGAATGACAGACAAGGTGAATCTGTTCAAATACCGCATGAGCTCATCTGTAAATGTATACAGCATAGAAGACTATTATGATTACTTCTACGGATATATGCTCCCGAGTACCGGTTATATCAAATCGTTCATAGTAATGGCTTATGAGGAAGGCTTCTTACTCCTTCTTCCCGATAAGAATGATCCTTTCAATCTTGATACGTTTGAACCCAGAGAGAAACTCTTTAAGAGCATGGATACCACAACAGAGTGGGGAAATGCCATGGGTATAGGAACTGTCGGTGATCTTAACAATAAGATCTGTGACGGTGAGCTTGAAGACATGATCCTTGTTCAGGAAGCACTTCAGGAGAGAAAGATAAGTGAGATAGCAGCTCAGATCGCATCAAGAGAAGGTGTTAAGTTCGTAATGATAGCAGGTCCGAGTTCTTCGGGAAAGACAAGCTTTTCACACAGGCTTTCCATCCAGCTGAGGACACATGGATTAAAACCGCATCCGATAGGTGTTGATGATTATTTCGTTAACAGAGAGGATACACCTCTTGATGAGAACGGCAATTATAACTTTGAATGTCTTGAAGCAATAGATGTACAGGGCTTCAATGATGACATGGTGGCTTTACTTGAAGGCAAGAGAGTTGAACTTCCCTCATTTAATTTCAAGACAGGTCACAGAGAGTATAACGGCAACTTCCTTCAGCTTGGAGATGACGATATCCTCGTTATCGAAGGCATACACGGACTCAACGACAAGATGAGTTACAAGCTGCCTACAGAGAGCAAGTTTAAGATCTATATAAGTGCCCTTACATGTCTTAACATAGACGGACACAACAGGATCCCTACAACAGACGGAAGACTGCTTCGAAGGATCGTAAGAGATGCAAGAACAAGAGGAAACGGTGCAAAGCGTACCATAGAGATGTGGCCCAGCGTTCGTCGTGGTGAAGAGGAGAATATCTTCCCTTACCAGGAGAGTGCCGATGTGATGTTCAACTCTGCAATGATCTATGAGCTGGCAGCATTAAAGCTTTATGCTGAACCTCTGCTTTACGGAATAGGTAAAGATGAGCCGGAATACCTTGAGGCTCAGAGACTGTTGAAATTCCTCGGATATTTTGTTAGTATTCCATCTGATAAGATACCGATCAATTCCATCGCGAGAGAATTCGTTGGCGGAAGTATATTCAAGGTATGATGAAAACAGAAAAAAACAAGCAGGACGGATGATCGCGGCAGTTTAACTGACGAGGAAAGTCCGGGCTTCGCAGGGCAGGATGCCGGATAACGTCCGGTGGAGGTGACTCCCAGACCAGTGCAACAGAAATATACCGCCCCTTTGGGGTAAGGGTGAAATGGCAGTGTAAGAGACTACCGCCTGTGTGGTAACAGACAGGGCACATGTAAACTCCATCCGAAGCAAGACCAAGTAGGAAACTATGACCCGGCCCGGCGAGTTTCCAGGTAGGTCGCTTGAGGCGGCTGGCAACAGTCGTCCTAGATAGATGATCGTCCAAGACATAACCCGGCTTATAGTTCTGCTTGTTTTTAATAAATCTATAGTAGTAACACAGTTAGAAAGAAGGCGTTTTTTAAATGACAAAGATTGATGTTGTATCAGGCTTTTTGGGAGCAGGTAAGACAACTCTTATCAAAAAGCTTTTGAGTGAGGCTTTAAACGGCAGCAACACTGTTCTTATCGAGAATGAATTCGGTGAGATAGGTGTAGACGGAGGTTTCCTAAAGGAAGCCGGCATAGAGATAAAGGAGATGAATTCGGGCTGTATCTGCTGTTCACTTGTAGGTGATTTCGGTACGGCTCTTCATGATGTTATTAAGCAGTATCATCCCGACAGGATCATAATCGAACCTTCGGGTGTCGGCAAATTAAGTGACGTTATGAAAGCTATAAGTGATGCGGGACTCGGAAGTGATGTTGAGCTTAACAGTGCCGTTGCGGTTGTAGATGCCAGCAAGGCAAAGATGTATATCAAAAACTTCGGTGAGTTCTTCAATAACCAGATAGAGCATGCAGGAACCATTGTTCTTAGCCGTACACAGGATATCTCCGAAGAAAAGCTAAATACAGCGCTTGAACTTATAAGAGAGCATAACGCCAAGGCTACGATCATAACGACACCATGGGATGAGCTTGACGGAAATGATATCTTAAAGACCTTTGAAGGTGCGACAGACCTTGAAAAGGAACTCATGGAGCAGGTTGAGAAAGAACATCACGAGCATCATCATGAACATGGTGAGGACTGTACCTGCGGATGTCATGACCACCATCATCACCACCATGATGACGATGACGAGGATGAACATGAGCACCATCATCACCACCATGATGACGATGACGAGGATGAACATGAGCACCATCATCACCACCACGATGATGACGATGACGAGGATGAACATGAGCACCATCATCACCACCACGATGATGACGATGACGAGGATGAACACGAACATCACCATCATCATGACCATGATCATGACGAGCATGATCATCATCACCATCACGATCATGAGGGACATCATCATGCTGATGAGATCTTCACAAGCTGGGGCGTAGAGACACCAAAGAAGTTTAACGAAGCCGATATAGAAAAAGCACTTGATGCGCTTGAGAATGAAGAAGAGTACGGTATCATCTTAAGAGCAAAGGGTATGGTTGCTTCAACAGACGGAGAATGGATATACTTCGATTATGTTCCAGGTGAGAAGAACATAAGAAGAGGCAAAGCTGATGTGACAGGAAAACTCTGTGTCATCGGTTCAAAGATGAAAGAAGACAACATCAGCAGACTTTTTTGCATATAATACCTGAAGGTATGTGAAAAGGAAGTATAGATATGTTTGGCAATATTAAGAACACAAAGATTCCCGTATACATGATCAACGGGTTTTTAGAGAGCGGTAAGACTGATTTTATATCATTTACTATAAAACAGGATTATTTCAGGACCGGAGAGAGAACACTGCTTTTACTCTGTGAGGAGGGTGAGCAGGAATATGATCCCAAGGTGCTTAAAAGAACAAACACCATCCTTGAAGTGATAGAGGATGAGGAGGACTTTACTGTTGATGCTCTTAACTATCTTGTTAACAAGGACAAGGTATCCAGGGTCATCATCGAGTATAACGGCATGTGGAATCACAAAAACATAACCCTGCCTGAAAACTGGGGGATCGAGCAGCAGATAACACTCATAGATGCCAGCACATTTCCTATGTACTATACCAACATGCGCTCAATGGTAGCGGATATGGTAAGAGGAAGTGAGATGATCATCTTTAACCGCTGTGACGGAGTAAATGATCTTGCCAATTTCAAGAGAAATGTAAAGGCTGTCAACCCGCAGGCTGAGATCATATTTGAGGGTAAGGACGGCGAGATCAACATGACACTTGATGAGGATCTTCCGTTTGATATCAATGCCGATGTCATAGAGCTTGATAATCTTGGCTACGGTATATGGTACATAGATATGATGGATAATCCGGGCAGATATGAGGGTAAGACGATATCATATGTCGGCCAGGTGCTTCATCCAAAGAAATTCCCTAAGGATTATTTCGTACCCGGAAGGATGGCAATGACATGCTGTGCTGATGATATGGCATTTCTTGGATTTGCGACCCACTTTAAAGGATGCGAGAATCTGATGGAAAAGAGCTGGGTCAAGGTTACAGCAAAGATAAAGCATGAGTACTTTGCCGATTATGAAGGCGAAGGACCTGTATTATATGCCAGTGATATCTCAGTTACGGGCGAACCAGAAAAACCCGTGATTGATTTTAATGCATAAAATTTATAGATAAAGAGGCGTTTTTTGCGTCTCTTTATTTGTCGTTAGAGGTGATATATTTTGACTTACACACCTGATCAGTGGTTGCTGTTTTTCTTTATATATTGTTTTTTAGGATGGATATGGGAGAGCTCATATGTCAGCATAAGAAAACGCAAGCTGACAAACAGAGGATTTATGAGAGGCCCGTTCATTCCGATCTATGGATGCGGATGCACCCTTATGCTTTTTGTGGGCATGCCTCTTATGGATCATCCTGTATATATGTATTTTGTGGGCATGATAAGCGCAACTGTGATGGAATATATCACAGGTGACATGATGCTTAGGATATTTAAGGTAAGATACTGGGATTATTCAAAGGCCTTTTGTAACATCAACGGACATGTCTGTCTGGCGGCAAGTCTTCTTTGGGGATTCTTTGCTCTTTTGATGAACTATGTTGGAAGGGTGCCCATCGAAAAGAAAGTATTTATGATACCGGCTGATGCCCTGCATGTCATAGATACTGTTTTACTGATAGCTTTTGTTGCAGACTTTGCACTGTCATTTAAGACTGCCCTTGATCTTCGCGATGTTATCATTGCGATGGAGCATATAAGGGATGAAGTAGACAGAATGGAAAAGAGAGTGGATGTTGCTATAGCCTTTGCAGATGATGCATTAAGCCAGGCAAAGAGTCAGATCAGTGACAGGGTAGAAGAAAAGAGACTTCGCACTGAAGAGAGAATGGATGAGCTTGAAAAGCGTCTGGATACTGCAAGAGAGAAACTCTCTGAACTGGATATGAAGATAAAGATGGAGAAGAATCTTGATGAAGCCGGTGAGAGTATCCTTAAAAAACGTAAGGAATTCCTTGATCAGATCGCAGAGTATAAAGCATACAATGAACATATGAGAAGAAGGATCATGGAGAGTGCTGAAAGAAGAGGAGCTCTTTACAGGAACATGATCAGAAACAATATACTTTCATCGGACAGATTCTCAGATTCCCTTGAAGAGATAAGAAAGAGGGTTGAGGAATTTAAAAAGGCCGGGAAGGGAGAAGATGAGTGAAAAAGATCCTATTTATTTATAATCCCGTATCGGGAACAGGCATAGTAAGAAAAAAGATGTTTGAGATAGTCGAG
This sequence comes from Lachnospiraceae bacterium, assembly GCA_017619635.1. Taxonomy (GTDB): domain Bacteria; phylum Bacillota; class Clostridia; order Lachnospirales; family Lachnospiraceae; genus Colinaster. The sequence continues at coordinate 24,428 of JAFZRZ010000036.1, forward strand.
TATTACAACTCTAACGAATGTCTTGTTACCATGTGTCCGGTGTTAAAACTTGAAGAGTTAAAAAGAGAGGACTTTGAAGGCTATGACAGGGTTGTTGTAAGCGGCGGTGACGGAACTTTAAACAACTTTATAACCTTTACCGGCAAGATGGAACTTGATTTCCCGATCTCTTACATACCTGCAGGATCAACAAATGATTTTGCTGCAACACTCGGACTTACAGGAAATCTGATGCAGGCACTGGAAACATCCATTAACGGTCGCGAGCAGGCTGTCGATATGGGACAGTTTAACAATGCCAATTTCTTATATGTCGCAGCGTTTGGCATATTCACAAAGGTTGTCTATACGACTCCCCAGGAGATAAAGAACATCATGGGATATTCCGCATATATCTTAGAGGGCATAAAGGCAGTCAGTGATCTTACCACATACAATCTTAAACTGACTATAGATGACAAGTATTATGAGGGTGATTTCCTTCTCGGTCTTGTGACAAACTCTCTTTCAGTGGGAGGTATGAAGAACAGGGCATCTGTTGATATGGCACTTGATGACGGCATGTTTGAAGTACTGTTCGTAAGAGCACCCAAAAACATAATAGAGCTAAACAAGACTGTTGCGGCTTTGGCTGTCGGAAAACCTGAAGACAGTGACAATATCATAATAGATAAAGGTGCGCATATAACGGTAGAACATGATATCACGACAGCATGGACTCTGGACGGAGAATACGGCGGAGAACAGAGACATGTTGATATCTCCATCTTAAAAAGAAAGTTTAAGATAATAGTGTGACCAGACTTTAAAATCTGTTACACTCATGTGGTAAAATAATTTTCAGGTAACTTGTGTTTATTGTCTTCTCGGGGAAGATTAAACATGTGGGTTTTAGCAAATGAGGGTGAGAAAATGTTTGGTTTTGGAAAAAAGATAGTTGAGGACACATCAAGTACAAGGATAGCAGAGCTGGAAGCGGAGATTGAAAGACTTAAGGCTGAATCCCACCTTAAAGACTGCATGACCAAGTCTTTAAATGATTCTGCACATCTTGGCATATGGAGAGCATTTTACGGGGATGACGGCAACATAACCGATGTTGTGTATTCCGATGAGTTCAGAAGAATGCTGGGGTATTCAAAGGATGAATTGGAAGACAGCTTTGATTCATTAAGCAGGATAATGCATCCGGAAGATGTTGAAGCAGCATTTGCTGCATATGGCGCAGCGGCAGCAGATACTTCAGGCAGGACGAAGTTTGATATAGATTACCGCCTGCTCATGAAAAACGGTGAATACAGGTATTTCCATGCAGCAGGAGATGCAGTCAGAAATCCTGATGGTTCACCGAGAGTCTTCATCGGATCATTTACCGATATTGATGAGAATTTAAGGATACAGCAGACACTCGAACATGATCAGAGAAGATCAGGTGCTGTTGAGAAGATGATGCTTGAAGGTTCGTGGTCAATGGATCTTACAAGATATGATATTTCTGATCCTAATTCTCCTATGGTATTTAATGATCAGTTTAAGAAGATACTTGGTTATTCGGGCTCACATGATTTTCCGGATATCATGAATAGCTGGATCACAAAGATACATCCCGATGATGTCGGAATGGCAAGTGAGAAGATGGGTGAGCAGTTATCCGATCCTAGCGGAAAAGTCATCTTCGACATGGATTACCGTATGCTTCATAAGGACGGTAAGTACAGATGGGTACGTTCTTCATCTACAGTTGTATGGTCTCATGACAGAAAGACTCCTCTGATGGCAGCAGGAACCATCCTCGATGTTACGGAAGAGAGAGAAAACGCCAAGAGATTCAGGGAGGAGATGGCTCCCAAAATCGAGAACTTAAGAAACGGTATCAGTGACATAGCAAAGACAGTAGACCTTGCAACCAGACAGATGAGTGATATGGCTGCACGTCAGGTGGAGGTTACCGCTTCAGCAAAGAAGATCGAAGATTCGGTAGCTTCTTCAATGGGTATCATATCTAGTATCCAGGGAATAGCTAATCAAACCAACCTTCTTTCACTCAATGCATCGATCGAAGCTGCAAGAGCCGGAGAAGCAGGAAAAGGATTCGCAGTCGTTGCGGGTGAGGTTCAGAACCTTTCCAACTCGACAAAAGAAACTACAAATCAGATCGCTGATATCTTAAACGGAATGACAAGCTCTGTTAATGATATGCTTGCCATGATCTCTCAGATAAGCGAATATGTCACAGATGAGAGCGCAGAGATGGAAGAGATCGATTCAACTATCGAAGGACTTCGTAATGCAGCCGATGATATAGCTGCTATGGCGGAGACTCTGTATAACTAGAAACATATACAGTGTTTTTAATATGAAGCTACAATCTAAACATCATAAACACATTTGAATGATAGCTTCTGACGAAGATATAAACATTATATTTAGATGTAACCCCCTTTTGTTAAACAAAAGGGGGTTTGCTATGCCCGGAAAATGATGCTTAAAACTATGCTTTGTATTAAATGTTCATTTCCATATTTTGATTGTCTCGAGGAGTTTCTCTTTTTCTTTATTACTGAGTTTTTTGATTTCAGCTAACAATGCGTTCTCTATAGCGTTGGTCTTGTAGTCGGGTTCAAGGCTGCCGACTAACTCATCTAAAGTGATACCCATGAATTTGGCATAATACATCAGTATTCTTAATGACATTGCAGTCCTGCCATTTTCAACATTGCTAATGTATCCCGGAGTGACTTCCATTTCTTTGGCAACTTGGCTTTGGGTGAGGCCAAGTTTAATACGGTATGATTTTATAAGTTCACCATAGTTTTCTGTCATGATAGCACCTCACGTATATTTATTATATACAAAGTATACATCAGATATTGACAAATGTCTAATATACTTATAGTATAAATATATTATATAAAGTATACGCAAAGCTAGGAGAAAGAGATGAGTTATGACATATATCTGACCGAGAGAGTATCCGGAGAGCCAATACTACTACCGATCAAACATGTAATGACGGGTGGTACATATCATGCAGATTATAATCCGGCTACAGATACATTTACTCCTGCAGCGACAAATGAAGCCTGGCTGAATATAACCTATAATTACAGCCGATACTATTATGAAGCTACAGAAAATGATGACAGATTCTATGGTAGGGAACTGTATGGTGATAAGAAATACGGTAATCTTGGTATAAGGGGCATATACGGGAAGACAGGCCTTGAATCCATTGCTATGCTTAACGATATGATTTTAAGGATAGAGTCTCGATATAAAAAGAACAATGAATGGATTATTACAAAACGCGTGAAAAGCAAATTCAAAGACAGGAATGGAAACGAACGTAATCCGATGGATCTTTTTATGCATGATCAAGATTTTACAGAAGAGAATTATGAAGTAGACGTGAGCGAAGGTCCTAACGATGACTATTGGACTGAAACGGCAGCAAACGCCTTAAAACCGTTATATCAACTTCTCGTATTTGCAAAGTTGAGACCAGATGGGGTTTGGGATGGAGATTGAAATGAGAGAGACTGAGATTATTAGGGAATATGTAGAAGATTATGTAAAATACTATTCTAATCGATGGACTTGGAAATTAAAAGACGACAGTATTGAGCAAAATGAATTGTATATGTTAACGCGAGCTAGAAGGAGTAGGGAAATGCATCTAAACAATGATCTGCTACCAGATTTTTACTCGATTGAAAAAGATGCGGATCAGTTTGGACTGAGCTGGGTAGAATGGACAGATTTTTTTGGACTTATTTGGGAAGGAAAGAAAGGGGGTCATGCCTATGTAGGCGCTCCAGACTATAAAGGAAGCTTGTATTTTTATGATCCGTATGATGAATATGATGAGCCAGGGTATAAAGTTTCCAGCAACTTTGATGCGTATGAACATCAGCCGCCAGGCGAGATTTATACCAAAATAACTCAACGTGGAATTAATCACTGGGTAGATACTAAAAATGTTGTGGATATTAGGTACAAATACGTTGTAGAGAACCATTTATTCAAGGATACTCATATTGACCTGATATATGAAGATGGTGGGAAGGTGACGGTTTATACAGAATATAGAGATTTAGTAAAGGGATTATTAGACCACGGGAAAAAGACGCTTGTTAATAAAGTGTTTGAGGCTATGAATGAACACTTTATCAAACTACGGGATTCTGACAGAGAGGAAGAACGTAAATTCTATCCCGGGTTGACTGCTGAGGAAATGTTTTTGTCAGACGAAAACGTTGAAAACAAACAAAGAAAGTAACGCTATGACCGGTAAATATGAGGTAAAAAGAAGAAAAGCGGAAAAACTCAGGAATAAAAAGCTGATAGAGAGATATCCATGGATACGTCCAGTAGATTGGTATGGTAGAAGAATCAAAGGATATACTTTTACTATGTATGATGATGTACCAATAGGATGGAAGAGAGCATTTGGGAAGATTATGCTTGAGGATTACAGAAAGGTGTTGATCAGAAACAATTATCTTGATGAATTTCAATGGATTGAGGTAAAAGAAAAGTATGGGACACTGAGACTATATTCATACAGTGCACCGGAAGAGGTATTGGATCTCGAACTTAAGTATGACTATATTTCCAGGCATATCTGTATTTGCTGTGGTCGAATAAATGTGGCGACCGTTACAGATGGCTGGGTGGAACTGTTGTGTGAGGACTGTTATAATAAAAGAATTCTAAACGAAAGAGAAAGGTATGAGAAACATTCTAAAGATCAAGAGTACATATATACTCCATATGAAAAATTTGCTAAGAAGATGCGAGAGATTGAAGCAATCGTAACATATAAGTGTTATTCTCCTGAAAATGGTGATTATGAAAAGAAATGTGATTATTCTGATACGATAAGTAAGATTATGGAGAGGCAGAAGAAACTGTTTAAGAAACGATAGTTTTTAAACATAAAATGGATAAATTGAACTTGCTATTATGTCACGATAATTATATAAAATCGTGACAAAAGGACGAGCTATGTCAGTAAAGATAAATGATGAAATAAAAAAGGAATATCTGAATTGCCGGAAGGAGAGATTCTATTCACTTCCGTTTTTTGTGAAATTGCATCGCTTACGACTGATAAGAATGGAAAGTGAAAAAATGTACATTTGCTTGACAGAGAAGTGCCAATAGTGCGTCTTATATAATATTGGTGCTAACACATGTGCACTTTAAAAGATCTCAGAAATGAGAAAAAAATATTCGGGCAGAAATTGCCAAATTGCTGGGTATATATCTTAGATCTTATAAATCCTTTGAGAACGACAAGGAAAAAGAAGACAATTGCTATTGTTCATCTGCTGGGGGATGAAATGCGGATGAGCGCGGAAGCTGCACAAATACAGTGTTTTTGAGAAAAGAAGCTAAAGCTTACACACCATTTACACCTTTGAAGCATAATTTATAAGGATGGTAATAACAATGAATAATTTGATAAAAACAGATGCAACATATAAGGATTGGATATGTTCACTAAAGAAAAAATATCGCAATAGCCAGATAAAAGCTGCATCGTCTGTTAATCGGGAGATGCTGTTATTTTACTGGGAATTGGGCCGTAACCTGGAGATTCTCAAAACACATTATGGTTGGGGAACAGGATTCTATAAGGCTGTCAGCGACGATATCAAGCGAGAATTGCCAGACGTAAAGTCTTTCTCGCCAAGAAATCTTTTATATATGCATCAGTTTTATAGGCTATATTCTGTTGAAACAATTACGCCACAAGTTGTGGCGGAACTGGAGGAGATTGAAATTACGCCACAGGTTGTGGCGCAAATGAGTATTTTTATGATTCCGTGGGGGCATCACAGGTTTATCATTGATAAATGTAAAGATGATCGTAATAAAGCACTTTTTTATGTTGAGAAGACTTTGGAAAACAACTGGTCCAGAGCTGTACTTCTGAACTTTCTTGATACAGGTCTTTATGAAAGGCAGGGAAAGGCAATATCCAATTTTGAGAAGACATTACCTGCGCCACAAAGTGATCTTGCAAAGGAAATGACAAAGGATCCCTATAATTTTGATTTTCTGACCATCACAGAGGGATATTACGAGAAGGAACTTAAAGATGCCCTTATGAGTAATATATCCCAGTTCTTATTAGAGCTTGGGACAGGATTTGCTTTTGTTGGGCGTGAGTATCGTTTAGAAGTGGGCAATACTGAGCAGTTCATAGATATGTTGTTCTACAATATTACTCTTCACTGTTATGTGGTAATTGAGGTAAAAATCAGGGCCTTTGAGCCGGGGGATATGGGGCAGATTGGCACGTATGTAGCCGCAGTCGATGACATTCTTCGCAAAGAAGGTGATGCTCCTACGGTAGGTCTACTCGTATGCAAGACTAAAGACAATGTACTTGCACAGTATTCAGTAAACAGTTCCAAAGCCCCGGTAGGTATATCAGAGTATGAATTATCGGATCTTATGCCGGAAAACTTTAAAGGAACACTGCCGTCAATTGAAGATATAGAACGTGAGTTGAAATAAAAAAAGCTATGCATCATTCAGTTGCGAGGATAATGCATTGAAAACAATTACTATCAAGCGTTTGACACCTGAATTGAATGAAGAGCCTAATCCTCCAGCTATGCTGGGGAGAACAGAGTAAGTAGAAAACGGTGAGGATATAATAAAAACGCCTCCGGTGCTATTATGAGAATGGTGTCATAAGCCAAACTCAAAAAGCAAAGGAGGCGGTTCATATGGACAATAGAAGTTTATACCGTTTGATTTTGGCCAAAACTAAAATTTTACTAATGGTTCATAAATATGACGAAAATACTGTTTATTTGCTGCGGCAACATTGAAAAAACACCCGATGGGTGTTTTTCGTGTTATAATACATTGATACTGTTGAATCGAATTGAAAGTATTTATGAAAAGATTACTGATATATCTGAAAGACTATAAAAAAGAATGCGTATTAGCTCCACTGTTTAAGATGCTGGAAGCATCTTTTGAACTCTTTGTGCCACTTGTAATAGCATCTTTAATAGACAAGGGCATTTTAGCAGGAGATAAAAGCGTTATCATAAGATCATTTCTGTTACTTGTGCTGCTTGGCTTTATAGGCCTTACAGCATCTGTAACTGCACAGTTTTTTTCTGCCAAAGCTGCAGTAGGATTCGCTACGCAGTTAAGACACTCTCTGTTTGAGAGACTTCTTAAACTTGGATTCCCTGAGATAGATAAACTTGGAACGTCTGCTATGATCACTCGTATGACGAGTGATGTTAATCAGCTCCAAAACGGTGTGAACATGTTCCTCAGACTGTTCCTCAGAAGTCCCTTTGTAGTATTTGGTGCTCTCATCATGGCATTCACAATAGATGTGAAGAGCTCTCTTATATTCCTGATCGTTATAATCGCACTTGCGATAGTCATTTTCTCACTTATGAGTATCAATGTGCGTCAGGTTAAAAATGTACAGGAAAAGTTAGAGAATGTTCTTACTGCTACAAGAGAGAACTTAAAGGGCGTAAGAGTAATAAGGGCTTTTTGTAAGGAAAGAGAAGAGAGTGAGGCATTTAAAGAGGATAATAGTCTTTTGGTAGCTGCTTTGAACAAAGCAGGTAACATATCCGCTCTTATGAATCCACTCACATATGTGATGATAAATGCAGCCATCATCATACTTATATATGTTGATGCGATATCTGTCTCAAAAGGAAACATGTCACAGGGTACTGTTGTGGCTCTTTACAACTATATGTCCCAGATTCTGGTTGAGCTTATCAAGCTTGCGAATCTTATTGTTCTTATCAATAAGACTCTTGCGTGCTCAAAGAGAGTTTCTGCTATCTTTGAGATCGAACCAAGTCAGGTAGAAGGAACGGTTAAAGCTGATACTGATGAAGAGGCTGTAAGATTTGAGCATGTTTCTTTGACATATGACGGTAGTAATGAAGAGACACTTTCGGATATAGATATCTCTATCAAAAAAGGAGAGACTGTCGGCATCATCGGAGGAACAGGAAGCGGAAAGACTTCACTTATACATCTCATACCAAGATTTTATGATGCCACCAAAGGACGTGTACTTGTTAACGGAGTGGATGTTAAAGAACAGACATATGAGAGCCTTAGAAAGAAAGTAGGGATAGTTATGCAGAAGGCTGTTCTTTTTGAGGGAAGCATAAGATCAAATCTTATCTGGGCAGATTTGGATGCCACAGATGAAGAGTTAAATAAAGCGATCACTGATGCCCAGGCAAAAGAAGTGGCCGATCAAAAGGGCGGTCTTAACGGAAAGGTTGAACCGGGTGGAAGAAATTACTCAGGTGGTCAGAGACAGAGACTGTCTATCGCAAGGACACTGGCAGGCAAGCCTGAGATTCTTATCCTTGATGACAGTTCTTCAGCGCTTGATTATCTGACTGATCTGAACCTTAGAAAAGCTATAAATGCACTGCCTTACAAACCAACGGTCATCATAGTGTCACAAAGAAGTGCATCTATAATGCATGCTGATAAGATAATAGTTCTTGATGACGGACAGATAGCAGGTATAGGAACACATGAAGAACTTCTTAAAGACTGTGAAGTCTATAAGGAGATATATGAATCACAATATTCGGAGGATGCAGGCTGATGAAGACATTAAGACGGATCCTTCGATATGTAAAAAAGAATATATGGCTTATGGTATTATCCATGATCCTGGCAGTAGGAGCTTCTGTAAGTGCGCTCTTTATCCCGATACTTATAGGAAATGCGATAGACTCGATAGCCGATGTTGTGGGTAAGACAAACGGTAATGAACCTGTCTGGATCATCATAAGAGAAGCACTTGTAAAGACAGGTATCCTTGTTTGTGTATCAGCACTTTGTCAGCAGCTTATGAGCATGCTTAACAACAAGGTCACTTACAGAGTGGTTGGAGATATAAGGAAAGAAGCGTTTGATAAGATCCAAAAGCTTCCTCTAAAATACTTGGATGCCCATCCGGCAGGTGGTATTGTCAGCAACATGATAAGTGATGTGGAACAGTTTGCTGACGGACTTTTGCTTGGTTTCTCACAGTTATTTACAGGTGTGATAACCATTGTGGGAACTCTTATACTGATGCTTTCCATAAATGTGAGAGTGGCTCTTTTGGTACTGGTACTCACACCGATGTCATTTGGTGTTGCCAGGTTCATATCAAAGCATACCTATGACATGTTCAAACTCCAGAGTGAGACAAGAGGTGAACAGACAACACTCATTGATGAAGTCATCGGAAACGAGAAAGTAGTAAAGAGTTTCTGTCATGAAGATGAATCGATAGAGAAGTTTGATGAGATAAATGCAAGGCTTAAGGACTGCTCATTAAAGGCAGTGTTTTATTCATCACTTACAAATCCCTGTACGAGATTTGTAAATGCTCTCGTATATGCAGTAGTTGCTCTTGCAGGCGGTTTTTCAGTTATAAACGGAGCACTTACTGTCGGCATGCTCTCAACACTGCTTTGCTATGCGAATCAGTATACAAAGCCTTTTAATGAGATCACGGGTGTAATAACAGAGCTTCAAAATGCACTTGCCTGTGCGGACAGGATATTTGCATTCTTGGATGAGGATATAGAGAAGGATTCAAAGGTCCTTGATGATGCAAACAATAAGGAAGATGAGAAGAACATACAGGGTCATGTGATAATAAAGGACGTTGATTTCTCTTATGATCCTGAAAGACCTCTTATTGAGGACTTGAATCTTGAAGTTAAGCCAGGACAGAATGTGGCGATAGTAGGTCCTACAGGCTGCGGAAAAACTACTCTTATCAATCTGCTTATGCGTTTCTATGACATAAATGACGGTGAGATAGTAATAGACGGAAAAGAGATAAGAAGTATGCGCCGTCATGAATTAAGGAGCAGATTCGGAATGGTGCTCCAGGATACCTGGATCAAGGAAGGAACTGTTCTTGAGAACATCATGATCGGTAAAGAGGGAGCTTCAAGAGAAGAAGCTATAGAGGCTGCAAAGAAAGTGCATGCCCACAGTTTCATAAAGAGGCTTCCAAAAGGCTATGACACTGTGCTCGATGAAGAGGGCGGAGGATTATCTACCGGTCAGAAACAGCTTCTTTGTATAGCAAGGGTAATGCTCATGCAGCCTCCCATGCTCATCCTTGATGAGGCAACATCAAACATAGATACAAGAACGGAACTCATGATAAGCAGGGCATTCAATAAGCTTATGGAAAACAGGACGAGCTTTGTTGTCGCACACAGACTCTCGACCATAAAGAATGCCGACATAATCCTTGTTATGAAGGACGGACACATAATAGAGCAGGGTGATCATGCATCACTTCTTGCAAAGGGTGGCTTCTACAAACAGCTGTACATGAGTCAATATGCAAATATTTGATTTAAAAGACGTGAATTTTCAGTAAATTTAGTGTAAATTATTCAAAATGGTGGTAAAATAGATATCATGGTTTTATGATGAGGGGCTTAGATATCTATGGCTGAAAAGTTCAAACGCTGGGCGGGTTTTGATCCACACAGCCAGTATGTCAGGAACTACATAGATTCATCCAACATGAAGGCTGCCATGTGCATGTCGTTCTTTGTCATGTTCGTGGAAGCATGGATGATACTCAGAACATTTGCCATAATCCTGTTTAAGATAGAGAACAGGAGTCAGGAATGGATAAGGACACATATGTGTCTTTATGTTGTCATGCTCATCATAGCCACAACGATGTTCGTGTTCTCATATCGCTATCTTCGCGTTAAGAAGAGGTCTCACAAGACCGTGATGATATGGGTGAGCATTTATAGTCTGATCAGTGCCACATTCGGTATATATGTTTCATTTTTGGATTATACCAAGGGAGAACAGATACTTAGCTTTATAACGATGGTGCTCTTTGTTGAGTGTCTTATAGTATGGCGCCCTTATGTGTCGTTTGTTATCCTTACAGCATCGTTTGGTGTGTTCTACGCCCTATGTGCAAGTGCGTTTCCTGCAACAGTCGCAACAAAGATAAACCTGTTCACCACATGGGTCGCAGCTATCATGATATCTGTAAGCAACTACAACCAGAGACTCAATGAGGCTCAAAAGGATCAGGGCCTTGAAGAGATATCTACACATGATGAGCTTACTGGTATCTCAAACATGAGACACTTCCGTAAGAGAGCGCAGTTCATGCTTCAGAATGCTTTTGAGCATGAGAGGACTCTTACATTCATGTTCTTTGATATAGAGAACTTTAAGACATACAATGAACGTTACGGTTTCATAAGAGGAAATGAACTCCTCTGTAAGATGGCTGTTGCCATAAAGGATGAGTTTGCTGTGGGAGAGACGGCAAGACTTTCAGATGATCACTTTGTGGCTCTGGTTGATGAGGAAGAGTACGCATACGAAAAACATATAGAGAATCTTAACAGGACATTAAAAGAGCTTGAAGGAGATACATATCTAAGATTAAGAGTCGGTATATATCATACTGAAGGCATGAAAAAGGACGGCTCTGAGCCTGAGGATATAAATCTGTTATGTGACAGAGCCCGCTTTGCAGCAGGCAGCATCAAGCAGATGGCTGATGTTTCATACTGCATATATGATGAGAAACTCCATGAACAGCAAAGAAGAAAACGCTATATCATAAGTCATCTTGACAATGCTGTGGTCGACGGTCACATACAGGTATATTATCAGCCGATAATCGATGCCGAAACAGGAAAGGTATGCAGCTTGGAAGCATTGGCCAGATGGAACGATCCGGTATACGGACTGTTGTCACCAGGTGAATTTATAGAAGCTCTTGAAGAGTTCAGACTTATACATAAACTTGATAAATATGTTGTGGATCTGGTATGCGGAGATATAAGGGACGAACTCGAAAACGGAAAGCATCCTTTGCCTGTATCAGTCAATCTTTCAAGACTTGATTTTGAACTGTGTGATATAGCGAAGATAATTATAGATACAACTAAGGGTCTGGACAGAAAGTATCTGGTGATAGAAGTAACAGAGAGTGCACTTTCAATGAACCAGTCACAGCTTGGAGATGCTGTAGGTAAGCTTAGGGAAGAAGGCTTCAGCGTATGGCTCGATGATTTTGGAAGCGGTTATTCTTCGCTTAATGTCCTTAAGGATTACAGCTTTGATCTGTTAAAGATCGATATGCGTTTCTTAGAGGGCTTTGGAAAGAACGAGAACTTAAGACCCATACTTGAGACTATAATAGAACTTTGTGAAGTTTTAAATATGAAGGCTCTTGCCGAGGGCGTTGAGACGCAGCAGGAATATGATTTTCTAAAGAGCATAGGATGTGACAGGGTACAGGGTTATCTGTTCTCCAAACCTGTTACAAGGGTGGATCTTAAAACAATGTTTAACGAAGGCAAGCTGCCTGTATAATGTTTGACAAAAGGCGTGTTAGGGCTATGGTCCGTACACGCTTTTACAATTCGCGAACGATATTCATTTGTGAAGTTTATTGACAAAACGGATGGAACGATGTATCTTTAATACAGAAGTACTAATGGAGAACAGAAGTAAATGATAACAGAATGGCATGACAAAGAAGCCGAAAAAATATGGAATATGAAATTCTCGACGAAGCTGCCTCATGACATTCAGAAGACAGTAAGGAGAAAGCTTGTAATGATTCATTCTGCTGCAAGCATCAATGACTTGAGGATTCCGCCGTCCAATCATCTTGAAGAATTAAAAGGTGATCGAGAGGGACAGCATAGTATTAGAATTAATGATCAATATCGAATCTGTTTTTACTGGAATAATGGAAATGTGATCATTCAGGAAATCGGTGATTATCATTAAGGAGGGGACCTGTATGATAGCTTTGGAACCTACATCACCAGGAGAAGTATTACAGGAAGAATTCCTGGAACCAATGAATGTAACAGCATATAGACTTGCAAAGGAGGTACACATCCCTCAGTCAAGGATCAGTGATATCATAAGTGGTAAAAGAGGAATTACAGCTGATACTGCTATGAGGTTTGCAATGTACTTTGGAACTACTCCACAGTTTTGGCTGAATATTCAGAATCAGTATGATCTTGATATGCTTAAGGTATCAGGCAAGGTTGTGGATATGTCAGATATTAGACCTTACAATCTAATGCAGGGTTAAGGGTTGCGATTTGGCTGCAAAAAGATAAAAAGCAAAAGATTCGATGAAATAGATAAAGTGGCTAAAGAACTTAATGTCGATACTAAAGGGGCTTTCATAAATATGATCTTAGTTTATAATAACCGGTATGCTAAAGATCATTTTGAAGAGTTTGATCGAGAACATTAGCCATGACCGCCAGGTTAAACTTTTTAGCGCTTAAGATATTTATTCTTCTAAAACCTTAGAGGAAGCATTACTTGATATAGTAAGGTAATAAGTATAGTATTTGAATAATAAATAAAGAAGGTCAAAAGAGATGGCATTTATAAGAAAAGGACAGATTGAAAAAATAGATAAGAAAGTTTTTCTTGCAACAGCTACCATGCATGGCGAGGAGATGAAATATATACAGGAGGCTTATGATACCAACTGGATGACTACAGTCGGAAAGAACATAGATGAGTCGGAAGCCATGATATGTTCAAAGGTCGGATGTGACTATGCTGTAGGTCTTGCGAGCGGTACATCAGCTTTACATATGGCTGTTAAACTCGCAGGTATAGATCTTTATGGACAGCCTTCTGTTGGACATGGCGCCATAGAGGGTAAGAGAGTGTTCTGTACCGATATGACATTTGACGCAACAGTCAATCCTATCGTTTATGAAGGCGGAATACCTGTTTTCATAGATACGGAATATGATACCTGGAACATGGATCCGGTTGCTCTTGAAAAGGCTTTTGAGATATATCCTGAAGTCAAGCTTGTAATGTTAGCTAATCTTTATGGAACACCTGCAAAGCTTTCAGAGATCAAAAGGATCTGTGATGACCACGGTGCGATCCTTATTGAGGATGCAGCTGAATCGTTAGGCGCTTCATACAAGGGTAAGCAGACAGGAACATTTGGAAAGTATAACTGTATCAGCTTTAACGGAAACAAGATCATCACCGGATCTTCAGGCGGTATGCTCTTGACAGGCAGTAAAGCAGCTGCAGAGAAAGTAAGAAAGTGGTCTACTCAGGCTCGTGAAGCTGCTCCCTGGTATCAGCATGAGGAATTGGGTTATAACTATCGAATGAGCAATGTTATAGCAGGTGTCATAAGAGGACAGATCCCATACCTTGAAGAGCATATAGCTCTTAAAAAGGCTATATACGAAAGATACAAGGAAGGATTAAAAGGACTTCCTGTATCAATGAATCCATTTGATGAAGCAAACAGTGAGCCTAACTTCTGGTTAAGCTGTCTTATAGTTGATAAAGATGCCATGTGCAGACAGGTAAGAAACGACAGAGAAGCGATTTATATTCCGGAGACCGGAAAGTCTTGTCCTACAGAGATCCTCGAAGCGATCGTAAGTGTCAATGCAGAAGGACGTCCTATATGGAAGCCCATGCATATGCAGCCTATATACAGGATGAATGCATTTGTAACAAAGAACGGAAACGGAAGAGCGATGACAAATGCCTACATCGCAGGTGAAGCAACAGATGTCGGAGCGGATATATTTGACAGAGGCTTATGCCTTCCTTCCGATAACAAGATGACGATTAAACAGCAGGAAGTTGTTATAGAAACAATAAGAGCATGCTTTGAATAGCAGATGAGAATTATAAGAGACATATATTTATAGTTAAGTAGGTGATGCACAGCCATATAAATGAGCGAGTTAATGTGGCTTGTCGCTTTAGTTTATTGTGTCAACTAAAGTGACAGGCCCTTTTTTATGTTTGTGACTTATTATAGTAGTTATTCGCTTTAAAAATAATCAAAACGAATAACATCACAATTAAAACGAATAAAATCATGTTTATAACGAATAACGATTGACATGGCCTTAGCAGTATAATAGTATAAATGATAGAAGGAGATGCTGTGATGAAATTCAATGACGAAAAAAAACAATCTATCATATTATATATACTTGAAAAAATAGAACAAAATGATGATAGAATCTCAAATGCTGTTGCACAAGCTTTTGATGTAAATCAGAATACAGTGCACACATATATCAATGAATTAGTAGATAATGATGTTATTAGACGCGTAAAAAGAGGTAAATATGAATTAATAAAAAAGCAATATGAATATACGCTTCAGCGTTCAAAAGGTGAATTGGATACGGACACGTATGCTTATGAGCATTGTTTGTTTGACTATGTAAAAAAATATGGACAAAATATAGAAGCTATTTGGAGTTATGCATTCAGCGAAATGATTAATAATGTTATGGATCATTCTCAAGCTGAAAATGTAAAAATCATAATAGAACAAGATTATTTAAATACAAATGTTGCCATTTTAGATGATGGGATTGGTATATTTAAAAAAATAAAAGATTATTTTGGGTTCAATACATTAGAAGAAGCTATAAGTGAGTTGTTTAAAGGAAAGCTGACTACAGACGTAGAGAATCATTCTGGAGAAGGCATTTTTTTTAGTTCAAAATTGATGGATGATTTTTTAATTGTATCCTCCGGGAGAATATTCACAAACAATAAATATGACAATAGTAGAATAATAGATTTGGCAGATACAAATATTGAGGGGACAGGAGTGTATATGAGTTTATCAAATTTTTCACACAAGAATCCTCAGGATGTATTTGACCTCTATGCTAACATAGATGGTGGCTTTATTAAGACAAAAATTCCTTTGAAGAATATTTTTGATACATCTCCGGTATCACGTTCCCAAGCCAAGAGGGTTTGTAATCGATTGGAAAAGTTTAAAGAGGTAGTTATAGACTTCGAGGGAGTACAATGGATGGGGCAGGGATTCGCTCATCAAATATTTGTAATCTTCTCCAGAGAACACCCGGATATTCAGTTAATACCGATTAATATGAATGAAGATATAACTAAAATGTATGTTCATGTAATGGGCGAGGTTGGTCGCTGAAAGATGCAATGGTTCGTTTGGCAACAGAATATATTTTGATTAAGCGGATTGTTAATTCAAATACTTCATAATGAGTGATGATGGTATTAAAAATGCCTTGGTCACATACAGTAACCTAAAGCTTTAGGCATACGCAAGAAACTGAAATCATTTATACCAATTATGAAACTTCTGTGTTATACTGATTTCTGATGATGTAATCGGGCACGAAGCCTAAAACAAAAATGAATTGGAGAAAGAAAAATGAAACAGAGAACACCACTTGTAAGCCACATATTCACAGCCGATCCTTCGGCTCATGTATTTAATGATAAGATATATGTATATCCGTCACACGATATCGCACATGAAGGCGAGGATGATGATGACGGTGGCGAGTATCAGATGGAGGATTATCATGTTCTTTCACTTGATGATCTTGATGCTGACTGCGTAGACAACGGAGAAGCTCTTCACATGAAGGATGTTCCGTGGGTAAGCAAGCAGATGTGGGCACCTGATGCAGCTTTCAAGGATGGAAAGTATTATCTGTACTTCCCTGCAAGAGATAAAGAAGGAATATTCCGTGTCGGTGTTGCTGTAGGTGACAGCCCGGTAGGACCTTTTAAGGCTGAACCTGAAGCAATTGAGGGCAGCATGAGCATCGATCCTGCTGTATTTGAGGATGAGGACGGAAAGTTCTATATGTATAACGGCGGTCTCTGGGGAGGTCAGCTTGAGAAATGGCAGACAGGCTCATTTGTTGCAGGAGATCCCGGTATGATACCCGGAGCAGACGGCCCTAAGGGTGATGAAGCTGCACTTGGTCCCTTTGTTGCAGAGCTCAGTGATGATATGAAGTCTTTCAAGGAAGCACCCAAGATGGTACAGATCCTTGATGAGAACGGTGAACCTATTAAGGCATCAGATGAGGACAGAAGATATTTCGAAGGTCCCTGGATGCATAAATACAATGGACTTTACTATCTGTCATACTCGACAGGTACAACACATTACCTCGTATATGCTACAGGAACAGATCCTATGGGTCCCTTCACATACAGAGGAAGACTGATGGAGCCTGTACTTGGATGGACAACACATCATTCCATCATCGAGTATCATGGTAAATGGTATCTGTTCTATCATGACTGCGAGCTTTCAAATGGTATCAACCACCGCAGAAATGTTAAATACACAGAGATAGAATACAATGAGGACGGTACTATAAAGACAGTATTCCCTTATGATCATATCAAATAGATCATATCCATAATGATTATTATGCGGCGCTCCAGCAATGGGGCGCTGTTCTTTTGTACAGGAGGATCCAGAGGATTTTGGAGACACACATCTGTTACGCTGATAGTCTAATATATACTGTGTTTGAAACGGGGGCGCAGGGCAGTTTACATATAAGTTTTTAACATCTTACATAATAATCCGGGTAGATAAAATCACTATTTGTGTGGAATTGACAATTGTTAGAAACAAAATTTGTTGTATTATTATAATGTAAAGGCAAAAGAAGACAGCAAAAGAAGACACAAAAAGAAGACCCTAAACCTCATGTTGACAATATATATTGTGGCAGGGTAAAATGTTAAAGGTATATTTAGTGGTTAACATAATCAATTACCAAATATGGGTTTACGTAAACTGATTTATATGTTATAATAAATCAGTTTGAAGGATAATTGATGAAAGGTGGGATTATGCAGAGAAACTCAATTCTTATAATTTCCCTTATATCAATCAATATCATATTGGTCATTATCTGTGGTTTCTTCTATATAAAGAAGGACAGATCAGAGCCTAAGATAGCATTTGAAGCTAATGAGACCGTATATACGGTTGGAATGGATACAAATGATCTGCTTACAGGTATGACAGCTGTAGATAATAAAGACGGTGACATTTCTGACAGAATCGTAATCGAGAAGATTCTCGAGAACAAAGATAAGAATGCTGCGGTTGTTTATTATGCTGTCTGCGATTATGATGGCAATGTGGCAAAAGCAAGCCGTGAATTTCCGGCAAGATTTGATCTTTTGGCAAGTGCGCAGGTAAGTGATTCGGCAAATAATGCCGATACAGATACTGTTGAAAAACAGCAGGATGAGGAAGCAAAAGCGGCAGAAGAAGCTGCTAAGGCTGAGGAAGAGGCAAGACTTGCTGAAGAGGAAGCTCAAAGAGCGGCAGAGGAAGCGGCTCAGGCAGAAGAAGAGGCCAGAAAAGCTGAGGAAGAAGCAAAAGCAGCGGAAGAAGCCAAGAAAGCTGAGGAAGAGGCGAAGAAGGCTGAAGAAGAAGCCAAGAAAACCGATGCTGAAAAGAAGGCTGAAGAGGAAAAGAAAGCGGCAGAAGCAGCTGCTGCAGCTGCAGAGGCGGCTAAGAAGTCAGCAAGTGCTCCTTATATAGAACTCAAATATACAGAGTGCAAGGTCCCGATTGGAGGAGGCGTTCCCTGGGCTGATGCGATTAAGACATTAAAAGATGATAAGGATGGATATGAAGCATTATTCAGAAACCTTATCGCATCAAAGTTTGATAACAGCAAGGCTGGGGATGCGAAAGTTACCTTATATACAACAGACTCGGATAAGAATAAATCAAACACAGTTACAATGACTGTACATGTAGTACAGTAGATCACTATGGTATCAACGCTTCGGCGATGATATATATTACGCTTCACAGACTACGAAAGGAGGAAAAAAACAAAACCACATGAAAAAGTTTTTAGCACTAGTATTAGTAGGCGTTATGACAGTTGGTACAGCAGTAATGGCTGCAGGTTCACCTTCAGCAAATGCTGTAAACGCTACATTGGAGCAGGCTGCTAAGGAAGACAACATGTCTATCCAGGAAGAGTCTAACAACGCTCTTGTAGATGCTGATGCAGGTATCGATAAAAATGACGCTATAGCAGTTGGTGTTCCTCAGGGAACAATTATCAACGGCGTAAAGACCAACTTCTCTATCAGACTCAGAAGAGCTACAAAGAAAGAGGTTGAAGCTGGTCAGACAATAACAATCAAAGGTAAGAAGTTCAGAAGAGCCCTTAAGGTTAAGAATAAACCTGCAGGTACAGTAATATTTAATGTTTATATTCCTTCTGGAGCTGACGGTGTTGTA
The DNA here is from genome assembly GCA_017619635.1 of Lachnospiraceae bacterium. Taxonomy (GTDB): domain Bacteria; phylum Bacillota; class Clostridia; order Lachnospirales; family Lachnospiraceae; genus Colinaster. Next base: position 43,569 of record JAFZRZ010000036.1, read on the forward strand.
GCTTATCAGATTATTGGTGGACAGAAAGTTCAGCTTACAACAGCTAAAGTTTCTGATAATAAACTTTCTGTAGCTATTACAAATGATTCAGTTATTTATCTTTACAAATAAGTAACACAAAAAGATATATTTGTTTATCATGCATGATAAACCTCACAACACGTTTGTGAGTGTAAAGAAAATTTTGTTTTTTTCGTGAAGCGTAACCCGTAAGGGAAAGCCCTCCTCTGTATAGGGGAGGGCTATTATAAAATTAAGGCATAAATATATAAGAAATAATATTTATTGCGGTGTGTGTGTGTATGTAATATAATGCAATGGGGTAGTATACATTATGAATAGAATATTTGACATGCACAACCATATATTGTGGGGCGTAGATGACGGTTCTCAAGATATTGAGATGACATTACGCATGTTAAGGATGGCCGAACAGGATGGAATAACGGATATAATCCTGACACCTCATAATAAGCCGAACAGAAGAAATCTTTATGCCACCGAGATGGTGGATATGATAGCAGAGCTAAAGAAAAAGATAGCTGTTGAGGGTATCAGAATGAATCTATACCCCGGAAATGAGATATTCTACAGACTCGATGTCTGTGAGAGGTTAGAAATCGGTAAGGCTGCTACTATGGCAGGATCGAGATATGTGCTTCTCGAGTTTAATCCCATGGATGACTGGGAACATATAAAACGTGGCGCTGATGATCTGTTACAGGGAGGGTATTTCCCTATCATAGCTCACGTTGAGAGATATGTGAATGTCATAAAAGACATAGACAGAGTTGACTATCTGGTGGACAAAGGCTGTTATATACAGATCAATGCAGCTTCTATCATGGGAGAGATAGGCTTTATCGTAAAGAAGCAATGCAAGAACTTAATGAAAGAAGGTCTTGTGTCGTTCATAGCGACTGATGCACATGAAGATGTCAGACGTGTTCCTAAACTTGCAGAGTGCGTCAGATATATAACAAAGAAATATGGGGAAGAAACTGCGTTTAAGTTATTTGAGACTAATCCGCAGATGATCCTTGATGATAAAATCATAAGATAGATAAGGGATTTGATAAGACATGGAAAACAGAAACGTGGCGACAAATGATGAAGTGGAGATAGATCTGCTCGAAATATTGGGTCTTTTTCTCAGCCGGTGGTTGCTTATCTTACTTGTCGGAATGACGACAGCGATGATAGGATTTGCCATAAGCTTCTTTATGATTGATCCTACATATGAGTCAACTACAAAGATCTATATCTTAAACAAGAATGAGAATCAGAATGTCACATATTCGGACATGCAGCTTGGTACACAGCTTACAAAGGACTATTCTGAACTGATCAATTCCAGATACGTTTTAGAGGAAGTTATACAGAAGCTTCATCTTGATCTTGATTATCAGGGACTTAAAGCCAAGGTCAATGTTTCGACTCCTTCCGATACCCGAATCGTTGCGATCACAGTAACGGATACCGATCCTGTTGAGGCAATGAATATAGCGAATGCTGTTAGAGAGAGTGCATCAAATCATATCGGTAACGTTATGGATATAGATGCTGTAAATGTGGTTGAGAGCGCTAACATGCCTACCAAAAAAGCCGGCCCCAGTTATACTAAATGGCTCATGGTGGGAGGGATGCTCGGAGTCATGCTCGTGTGTGCAGTAATACTGGTAGGATACCTTCTTGATGATACGATCAAGACCTCTGAAGATGTAGAGAGATATCTTGGCCTTTCGACACTCGCTTCAATACCTATAATCGAAACGGGCGATACAACAAAGAAGAAGAAAAAGAAGAAGAAAAACGCTAAAAGATAAAGCAGTAAAAGATAATAAAACTTTGAGGTATAGATATGCAGAGAGTTAATCTGACATTTTCGTTTGAAGAAGATTACAGGATGAGTGAGGCTTTCAAGTCTCTAAGAACAAATATCGAATTCTGTGGGAGTGATGTTAAGACTATAGCTATGACAAGCTGTACTCCTAACGAAGGAAAGAGCAGCTGTGCGATGGAGATAGCAAAGGCATTTGCAAAAGCGGGCAACAAGACACTGCTCCTTGACTGTGACCTTCGTAAATCTGTCCTTGTTGGACGATATAAGACAGGCGGAGTAAGAAAGGGACTTACACATGCGCTTATAGGTAAAGCTCCTATGGCGGATGTCGTATATTCAACTAATGTTCCCAACCTGTTCATAATCTTTTCCGGTCCGGTACCTCCGAACCCTTCAGAGCTTTTGGGCGGTGAGGAATTCGAAAAGATGCTTAAGAAGTTAAGAGATGTATTTGACTATATCATAGTTGATGCACCTCCACTCGGATCTGTAATCGATGCTGCTGTAATAGGAACAAAATGCGATGGTATGGTTCTTGTAATAGAGTCCAATGCCATAAGCTATCGCTTCGCACAGTCAGTTAAGGATCAGATCGATAAATCAGGCTGTCGTATACTCGGTGCCGTGCTCAATAAAGTTGATATGAGCGGTGGTATGTATGGACACTATGGCAAGTACTATGGCAGATACTATGGCAAATACTATGGCAAATACTATGGCAAGTATTACGGTCAGTATGGTGAGTATGGCAGGTACGGAAGTAAGGGAAGCCATCTGATAAGCGAAGAAGATGCTTTAAGAGGCGTTACCAAGCAGGATACAACCAGGATAATACTCGATGATGAGATCATAGGTCTGGATGATGCTCTTGGTGATCTGGACAAGCCCAAGAAGTCAATAGAGGATGTGACGATAAAAGATGATGACTTACAGATATAGACAGTTCAAAGGCTTTAACAAAGTATTGATAGCGATTGCTTTTGCCATGACTCTGATGCTTTCAGGCTGTGGTAAGGAAGACGATGATCAAAACAGTGAGACCATAGCGACTCAGGAAGAAACACAGACAGCGTCTCAGGATACTGACAGTGATATTCCAACAGACAGTACAGGAGCTTTATCGGCTAACATTCAGAGACTAAATGTGGATTTTAATGAACTGCAGACAAAGAATCCCGATATATTTGCGTGGATAAAGGTGCCGGGGACAGATATAGATATGCCTGTGTACAGAAGTGAAGAGGATGATGCATTTTATCAGACACATGATGCCGACAAGAATCCCAGCACTGACGGAACAGCATATGTGGAAATGGCAAACTTCCTGGGAATGTGTGACTTTAATACAGTCATACATGGAAGTAAAGCTTTATTTTCGGACCTCGTGAATTTCGAGAATCCGGAGTTCTTCGATAAGAATGATACATTCTATATATATCTGCCAGACAATGTGCTGACATATACCATATGGACTGCATACACCAGAGAGAATAACAGTATGCTAAGAGCATATGACTTTGCAGACGCAAAAGGATGCAGAGCATTTCTTGATGATGTATACAACGGAAGATATATGGGAAAGCAGATCAGAGACGGGTGGTATGAACTTGATGAGTATAAGTTCATCGTCACTCTGACAATAGATGATCCATCCAGTGACGATCAGCTCGTTGTAATGGGAGCTCTCGTAGACGATGCTGCCGGAAATATAAACAGAGAAGTCATAGAAGAACTTGAATATATACCAAATCTTGTTCCTGAAGGATATTAAGAGGTAAACAGGTGTGAAAAAGAAGATCGCCATAATAGCATTATCCGTTATAGCAGCACTTCTGGTGATATTTATCATCGCCACAGCGATCATAAGGACTATGGGTAAGAGCAGGCTTAAGAATAATGTGGTCGAGTCTGCACCGGTCATAGTAACGGAAGAGACTACTAAAGCTGCTCCCGAAGAAAAGGAGACCTGGGAAGAAGGCTGGATAAAGTATAAAGGCCGGGTAATGAAATACAATGAGGATATAACAACCTTCCTTTTCATGGGAATAGATAAGAACGAAGAGGTTAAGGAGGTTGCAGAGGGCACCAACGGTGGACAGGCTGATGCTCTTTTTCTACTTGTGTTCAATCCAGAAGAGAAACATATAGATATCATAGGCATCAACAGGAATACCATGACTGATATAAATATATATAACGAGTATGGTGATTTTGTAACAACAACCACAGCTCAGATATGTGTGCAGCACGGATTTGGTAACGGAGTTGAGGAAAGCTGTGAATATCAGGTGGAAGCGGTTAAAAAACTTATGTACAACCTTCCGATACACGGATATGCAGCTATTAATATGAAAGCAATACCGATAATCAATGATGCTGTAGGCGGTGTAAATGTCGAAGCTTTATCTGATGTAAAAAATGCAAGAGGAAGAAAGATCATATCCAAGGGTGATGCTGTTCACCTGGAGGGAGAAGATGCTTTCTGGTATGTAAAATACAGGGATGTTAATGATTTTGCTTCAGCCGATCTAAGACTTGCAAGACAGAAGCAATATCTTACAACCTTTATGTCACAGGCCAAAGCTCAGGCTAAGGATAACATAGGAATAGTAAGTGAGCTTTATAATGACCTTGTACCTTATATGACCACCAATGTGACTTTTGATGAGGTAGCATATCTTGCTCCGGAAGTTGCAGGTTATGCATATGATGAAAATAGCTTCCACATGCTGGAAGGTGAGACCAAGATGGGAGAGGAATTCGAGGAATTCTATCCAAACGAGGAAGCACTCTATGATCTGATCATAAGCATCTTTTATGAGGATGTTGATATAAAGAATTAGTTATAAAAGGGAGACTGCCGTGAAAAACCATTTCAGACAGGATATGCCAATCAGAATATGGAAGATAGCCAACATCCTTCTCATCACGGCTATGTGGGCATGGGTATGGTATACCTATTACAAGGATTATGCCCAGGTTCAGTATTACCGTAAAGGTGACTGGCTTATGGTCATCATCTTTACTGTGATGTATTGCATATGCTGTAGGGCATATGATGGATTTTATATTGCGACAAGAGTGATATCCGAGATCATATACAGCCAGTTTCTGGCTATTATGGTGTCGGATATGGTCATGTTTTTGGTCACGTGGCTGTTGTCACTTTATTTCCCGAATCTGATACCTATCGTGCTGTGTATCGTCATGCAGGTGGGTATAAGTACTGTTTGGTCAGTTTGTGCCCACAGATGGTATTATGCGACACACAAGCCCAAGGTGAGTGCTGTTATTTATGAGCACAGACCAGGTCTTGAAAAACTTGTTGAAGAGTATGGCATGCAGAAAAAGTATGACATACAAAAAACGATGACAGTAGCTGAAGCATTGACAGATCTTGATGATTTAAGCGGATATGAGACTGTCTTTCTATCAGGAGTAAATAGTCATGAAAGGAACATCTTCTTAAAGTACTGTGTTGATAATGACATCGATGTTTATGTTATTCCCAGAATCGGTGACATGATCATGGCAAGTGCAAAACAGGAGCATATGTTCCATCTGCCGATGATGCAGGTGAGAAGATATCAGCCTGGATTTGAGTATGTCGTATTCAAGAGATTGTTTGATATAATATGTAGTTTGTTTGGACTCATAGTTTTTGCTCCATTTATGCTGATCACTGCAATAGCGGTAAAGAGCGATGGAGGCCCAGCTCTTTATAAACAAAAAAGACTTACTAAGGACGGCAAGGAGTTTTATATACTTAAATTTAGAAGCATGAGAGTAGATGCTGAAAAGGATGGTGTCGCAAGGCTATCTACAGGTGATAAGGATGATCGTATCACCAAGGTGGGAAGAGTAATAAGAGCCATAAGATTCGATGAACTGCCACAGATCTTTAATATACTTAAAGGTGATATGTCTATTGTTGGTCCTAGACCGGAAAGACCCGAGATAGCAGCTGAATATGAACAGGACATGCCGGAATTTAGACTACGTCTTCAGACTAAAGCCGGACTTACAGGATATGCTCAGGTTTATGGTAAGTATAATACGACTCCGTATGATAAGTTACTTATGGATCTGATGTATATAGCAAAACCAAGTATCGTTGAAGACTTAAAGATATGTTTCTTTACAGTCAAGATACTGTTTGAAAAAGAAAGCACAGAAGGAATAAGCGAAGGCAAGACAACTGCCGGTAACTGATGATAAAACCCATACATACTTAGGATATTAATATGTACAAAAGAAATGCCCGAGGGTGGACAAAACATTTAGATTTCATAATCATAGATGAGATAGCACTTCATCTTGCCTATGTCATATCTTATATGGCACGTCACGGAGATGTACCGTACCATAGTGATATATATATGGATTTTGTTTTTATAATCGCATTTGTAGATGCCCTGGTCATCATTTTCTTTAATACCATGCATAACGTATTAAAGAGAGGATACCTGAAAGAATTCTACGAAACGATCAAGCAATGTCTTATATCTTTTGCATTTATCAATATATTTGTGTTCAGTACACAACGAGGACAGAGTTATTCACGTATAGTTTTATTTTTGACTCTTTTTATACATATCATATTTGGTTATGTCTTAAGGATACTGTGGAAAAAACGTGTTCTCAATAAACTGAAATCGGACAGTAACAAGAGCAGTATGCTGGCAGTATTGGATCCTGATACAGCAGAAGGCCTTATAAAGAGATTAAGCGATGGACTTATGGGTTATAACATCGTAGGTATAGTATTTGGAAGTGACAGTGAGCTTACTGAAGTCTCAGGGATCCCTGTAGTATGTGAACTGGATGAGACAGCATCGTATATCATGAGTAATCCTATAGATGCTGTGTATATAGACTGTCCCATCAGTGAGTCTGGAATAGGCAGACTCATGGATGAGTGCTATCAGATGGCGGTTCCTGTTCATTATCATGTATCGGAGCTTAAGAAGTATGGTATGGCACAGTTTGTTGAAAAGATAGGTGGTACCACATGCCTTACCACAACACTTAATTATGCTTCTTCATCACAGCTTTTGATAAAGAGGATGATGGATATAGCAGGAGGTCTGGTCGGCAGTGTTATAACACTCATACTCATGGTCATAATAGGACCTATGATAAAGATAGCATCACCTGGTCCGATACTTTACTCACAGGAGAGGGTAGGGCTTAACGGAAAGAGATTTTATATACTTAAGTTCAGAAGCATGTATATGGATGCTGATAAGCGTAAGGCTGAACTTATGGAACAGAATCGTGTCAAGGACGGGATGATGTTCAAGATGGATTTTGATCCAAGAGTGATAGGGAACAAAGAACTTCCGGATGGTACAAAAAAGACCGGTATAGGTGAGTTCATAAGAAGAACAAGCCTTGATGAATTTCCGCAGTTTTTCAATGTACTTGCAGGAAGTATGAGTCTGGTCGGAACAAGACCGCCTACTGTTGATGAGTGGGAGAAATACGAGTATCGTCACAGAGCGAGACTCTCATGCAAACCCGGTATAACAGGATTGTGGCAGGTGAGCGGCAGGAGTAATATAACCGACTTTGAACAGGTAGTTGACTTGGATACGCAGTATATCTCTAACTGGGGTCTTGGACTTGATATAAAGATACTCTTTAAGACCATAGCAGTCGTTCTGGGACACAAAGGTGCGATGTAGGAAGAAAAGAGGAAAAACAACAAAAACGAACAATAGTCCGGGAGCGAGATAGGGTTATGCTAATCTCCATTCCGGAATACGCTTATTATTTAAAATATCATACAGTGAGAAAATAACAGGATTTGTCACTGCATCGATATCACAAATTGTTATAGCAAATTGATGTGGCAAATTAGGTCAGCACACTTGTAATGAAATGAGGTGCAAAAATTTCACCTCAAGTATTGAGTGGAGATATTGTGCGAAATATATTATTTTTGGTGAGAAATAATATGCGCATCCGTAACTCGATGTCCCTCGAAACTAGGTATAGACACAAAAATAACCACAAAGCCAGTGTTTTCAAGGGGTTTAGGGGTATCGAATACAAAAATAAATCTGAAAAGTTTCATGCGATTTTTGGAAATTAAGGAAAAATAGGCAAAAATAAATTATGAAAGTTTCATAGTTATAAGTTTTGAAGCGTTTTTATGAAGGAAGTCAGATTTTATATAAGTTTGAGTGTTTCTGGCATGAAAGAATTAGGAATTATCGGGAAAATGGCAGTAAATTTTTGACCCGCATTTCTTGAAGAAAACCATATTTATACCCCTAAAAATATAAGTTTCAAGCACTAAAACATGAAGAAAATGGTTTTTATTCAATACCTCCCACGATTTTTATGAGGGGGAGATGAGAGAGGGAATTTACTAGGAAATGAACGTAACGGGGGTAACTTGGCAGGATGAGCACAATGGATGAGTATAGATCTCCGTCTGGTTATCAATCATATTGGTCGGATATTCACAAGGAGCACCAGGAGAACTTAAGAACTCCCTATGGTTATCGCATTTATGATAAGTGAGCAAAGGTTGTGAGAGTAGATTATTTTTGAGGAATGATTAATGAATGGAACTGAAATAATAGCTTTTTTATCGTCTAATTTTCCGGCCGTTATGACTGCAGTTGGCGCAGTTACAGGAAGTTTGTTTACAGCTATTTTTCTTAGACATAAAACATCAGTTAAAGAATTTGAAAAGATCAAGGCTGGCCAATTCAAAGAAGTTACAGATGAATTACTTGCAGCAGGGAAAATGACATATACCGAATACTACAAAGCAAACAATTTCTTGAAAATGGCAAAGAAAGCAGACGAATATTATGCGGAAATGCCACATAAGGATTTATTGCAAACGTATGATTTTGATTGGTTTGTAAGGTTCTATGAGGCTGTTGGAAATGTTAGCGACGAAGAGATGCAGGATATATGGGCAAAAATACTGGCAAGTGAAATTTCTGAGTCTGATTCGTTTTCTTATAGGACGATTGATATTCTTAGAAATATGAGTAGAAAAGATGCAGAACTATTTGTCAGAATCTGTTCACATTCATTTACAGATGGACCTGAAAGAATGTTTCTACCTAATGACAAAAGATACCTAGAAAAATGTGGAATCCAATATATTGACATAATGAGATTAAACGAGCAAGGATTGATGTTTAATGATAGCACCATTAGCCTGAGTATTGAAATCAATAAGGATCAAAAGATTCTACTTGCGAATAATGAATTGGTTCTGACAATAGCTGCAACTGATGGAAAAGAAATAGTCGCAAATCTAAACCAATATCCTTTCACGGAAAGTGGAAAAGAACTAGCTACATTAGTTGTTGAACATGCATCCGATGATGATTTTATAGAGTATGGAAGATGTTTGGCTGAAAACAAAAGACAATCTGTAGCTATTTACAAAGTGATTAGGTGGAATGAAGATTCGGTTGAACATGAGAGGACAAATCTCATTACTGGTAACAATGATGGAGAATCATCTCAGGAATAAAATAAATTAGTGGGTAACCTATTATCCGCATAGATGACAACAAGGTGGGTTGACAGTTGAGATGATGCGGTGGGCGGATAGCTTACCAAGAGTGTGGTTGACCACACTGTTTATCAAATAGAAGGTAGAAATATATGAAAATTGCAATCTTTGTAATAATTGGAATAATCCTTCTTATGGCTCTTGGTGGGGGCATATTTTTAATAGGGGATCTGATTTATTATAGGAATAAAGAGAAAGAAGATGCAATTAATCAGAATGAGCCTGACAATGTTGATGATATAGCATGAAAATGAAAGATATGATCTTGAGTAAGGAACTAAATTGAATACATTACATATTGCAATAGAGAACTTAAATGCTGCTATAAAACAGCAAAGCATAGATCCGAAAAAAGGTCTTCCCGTAGAATTATTCAATTTTGCAACATCTCTTATTCCTTTTTCAAATGTCGACCTGTTTATCACAGATAATAATCACAGACTGCTTCTCTCATGGCGCAATGATGATTTGTTTGGCAAAGGATGGCATATACCGGGCGGCTGTGTGAGAATGCATGAAACATTAGATTACAGAATACAACAGACTGCTATCAATGAAATAGGATGTAAGGTTACATATGATCCAAACGACTATAAAGTCATGGAATGGCACGGAACGAATCCGATGCTTTCAGATAAAGATCAGTTAATTCGATCGCATAGCATATCAATACTGTACTATTGCACATTGAAATCTGAAATTATAACTATTACAGAGAAACAAGAACCTCAGTCGGGTCAGCTAAGATGGTTTGATCATTGCCCTGAGGATTTATTAGATAGACATAAGGAAATCTATGGTGACCTTATAAAAGGTTATTTTGGAGATTTATAGGACCGTTGAATAGGTGTTAAAAGAAATGAGGTTTCTGAATGAAGAGTGAAGAACTGTCGGTAAGAATCAGGTTGAAGGCCTGGGATATGGCTTATAAGGCAAAAGCATCCCACATGGGAGGAAATTTCTCGATGGCTGATGCTATTTCTGTGCTTTATACAGATGTAGTGAAAATTGATCCTAAGAATCCTGATGCTGATGATAGGGATCGTGTGGTCTTGAGTAAAGGACACTGCTGTGCAGTTATGTATGCGCTTCTTGCACAGAAAGGTTTCTTCCCGGAAGAAGAGTTAGAGCACTTCGGAGAAGATGGCTCTATGCTATCGTGCCATATTTCAAAGAAAGTTCCGGGTGTAGAGCTATCTTCCGGTTCTCTTGGACATGGTGCTGCTGTTGCGGCTGGTATGGCTCTTAATGGGAAGCTAAACGACAAGAATTACAAGGTTTATGCAATTTGTGGTGATGGAGAATGTGATGAAGGATCCATTTGGGAAATGGTTATGTTTGCAGGGCAGCATAAACTTGATAACTTTACAGTGATTATCGATGCAAATAAGATGCAGGCTATGGGTGATACAAAGGATATCATAGACCTTCAGCCTATTTCTGAAAAGTGGAGATTATTCGGTTGGACTGCTATCGACGTTAATGGTCACAATCATGATGAACTCAGAGCAGCATTTAATGCATCTCACGAGGGAAAACCAAAGGTAATTGTTTCAAACACTATAAAAGGTCATGGCGTTTCATTCATGGAGAATAGTTTGTGGTGGCATTATCAGATTCCATTCAATGAATATTATCCGAAGGCTATTGAAGAGTTGAACGCAGAGCTTGAAAGAATTGGAGGGAATCTGTAATGAGAGATCATGTAATTAGCGAACTCGTAGAATTAGTAAAAAAGGATTCCCATATTTATCTTATTTGTGGCGATCTTGGATATGTTGTATTGGATAAGTTCAAAGAAGCAGCGCCTAATAATTTCTTGAACTCCGGAATAGCAGAGCAGAATATGACGGCTTTGGCTGCCGGTTTGGCAATGGAAGGGAATACTGTATTTACATACTCCATTGGTAATTTCCCTACTTTGCGGTGTATTGAACAAATAAGGAATGATGTATGTTACCACCATGCGAATGTTAAAATTCTCGCAGTTGGTGGTGGTTTTGTGTATGGAAATCAGGGTGTGACACATCATGCTACGGAAGACATAGCTGTTATGAGAGCATTACCTACTATGCGCGTCTATGTGCCAGGTGATGCTTATGAGGCTATGGAGTGCCTTAAGGAAGCATATGAGATACCGGGACCGGCATATATTAGGCTTGCAAGAAACAAAGAACAAAACTTCCATGAAGATGGTGCTGTTATAGATATTAATAAGATACAAGCGTATAGCAAACAGGGTTCTGAAGTGAATATCCTCACTACAGGATCCATTCTTTGTGAAGGTATTAAACTCCAGAAGTTGCTTGAAGATCAGGGAATCAGTACAGGAATATATTCTGTTCCAAGGGTAAAACCTATTGACGAAGATGGAATAAAAGATTTAGCAAAGTCCTGTAAATTGCTTGTGACTATGGAAGAGCATCAGATAGAAGGAGGACTTGGCGGGGCTGTTGCTGAAGTGCTGAGCAGCATTAAGGAACAACACGCGGTATTGTATCGATCAGGACTTAATAATATGTTCTCAGACACAACAGGAAGTCAGGATTATTTAAGAAACTATTATAACATTTCGGCAGATACTTTATTGCCAATAATCAAAGAGGAGTTGGGTAGATGAAAGTAACAATCGCGGGAGCAAATAGTTTTATTGGAAAAAGGATGGTCGCGATTGCGAAGAATCAACCTGATATAGAACTAATACTTATTGTAAGACCTGGGAGCAGTGTTGAATGCCCTGAAGGTGCGAAGATTATAACTTGCAATATGGAAGACTATGAGCAGCTTGGAAATATTGCAGGAAATGGCGATGTGTTTATTGATCTTCCTTGGCTTGGATCAAGAGGAGCTGATAGACAGAATCCTGAAATGCAGAAGTTTAACTATGAATGCAACATGGCTGCTATGAAGAGCATGGCTGATGCAGGATACAAAGTGCTAATCTCAGCAGGTAGTCAAGCGGAATATGGTCAATGTCATGGATACATATCTGAAGAGACACCATTAAATGCCAATACAGAATATGGAAAGTATAAGGTTCAGATATTTCGTGAGACAACGGAACTTGCAGAAAAATATGGGATAAGATTTATTGAACCGAGATATTTCAGCCTATATGGACCAGGAGACTATGAGAAAACACTTATTATGAGCTGCATCGATAAGATGAAGAGAAATGTGGATGTTGACCTTAATGAGTGTACTCAGCTTTGGGATTACTTGTATGTGGATGATGCAGTTGAAGGTGTGTTCTCCTTATGCAGAAATGAAAAAGCAGAAGGAGCATATAATTTTGCAACAGGTCATTATCGACAGTTAAAAGACTTTGTGATGGATATCCATGAAGCAATAGGAAGTCAGAGTAGAGTCCGGTTTGGAGTGGTTGAATATAACGGTTTATACATAGATCTTCAACCAGTAGTTGATAGGCTCAAAACAGATGCTGCTTGGGAGTATAGAACAAGTTTTATAGATGGAATAAAAAAAGCAGCAGGACTGTTAGCAGTATGAAAGAGGGAAATAATCAATAATGAATGTAGCATATCATCTGACAGACAATTACGCTAGGATATCCGGAACATCAATTGTTTCTCTGTTTGAAAACAATAAGGATGTAGATGAGATAAATGTATATCTGATTGAGAACGGGTTCACACAGAAGACAAAAGATAAGTTTACTGAACTCGCAAATAAGTATAGACGTAAGATTTTCTTTATTCCACTTCCAGATCTTAACGGAGAAGGCTATGATCTTGGCCTGGTTAGCATTAAAAAGAAGTGGATGTTTGATTCATATAGCAGACTTTTCCTAGACAGATTGCTCCCGGAGGAAGTCGACAGAGTAATATATCTTGACGGTGATGTGTTAGTATTAGGATCTCTTAAAGAATTATGGGAGATGGATTTAAAGGGCAAGTGTTGTGCTGCATGCATGGACTGCGTTAGCGAACCTTATTATAGGCTGTTTAAGATAAGTCCTGAGAATAGATATTGTAATAGCGGTCTGATTCTTATGGATCTGAAGGCATGGAAAAAGAAGAGAATCGGAGAGAAAGTTAAGAGACACGTTCAGAAGAATAATGGATATGTTTTCTTCATGGAACAAACTGTCTTTAATGTAGTTCTTCAAAATGAAATAGTTTATTTACCGTTCAAATATAACGTTAGTTCTCTGGTGCAGGTGCTTTCTTACAAAGATTTAGTGAAACTTAGAAAGCCACTGCATTTTTACAGTAATAAAGAAGTTGAGGATGCTAAGAAGAATCCTATTATTGTCCATATGACCGGCTTCTTTTATGTAATAAATCGAGCCTGGAACGAAGTTACAAATCATCCAGATAAAACAAGGTTTATTGAGTATTGCAAGATGTTTGACTGGGGAGTTCCGATGCTTGACAAGGATAATAGAACGTTTGGAACAAAGGTGAAAGATACGCTTGTACACTGTGCTCCTAAGTGTTTGATGCTTGGTGTTGTATCTCTGTTTTATAACAACTGGCGTGTGAAGAATATAGCCAGGATTGGCAGAAAGATAGAGCGTGATAAGGGTAAGGTTTTAGTGTGATCTAAAGAGATGAGTGGAATGAAGGTTTTATTACTAATTGCTGATTCAAACGGTAGATACCCGGTTCCAGCGGTTAAAGGGGGAGCCGTGGCTACATTAGTTGAGCATCTTGTTGCTGGAAATAATAAAAGACAGTTATGTGATATGGAAATTGTGTCTTACTATTCTACAGAAGCAGAAGAGATGGCTAAGTGCAAGTATCCAAATATAAAATTTACGTGGATAAAGATTCCCGCGTTGATAAAGCTATTAGACATAATAATCTATAGTTTAATAAAACTATTGAAAAAAAATGGAAAAACTATTTCTTATAAATCGCCATTCTCTCTTCTGTATTATATATTCAGAGCAAGAAGAATAACTAATAAAACAGATGCTGAAAAGATTATAATTGAAAACAATGTAATGCTTGCTAGAACAATTCGAAGAAGCAAGTTTTGTGGACAATGGTATTATCATTTTCATAATGTTCCAAGAATTGATGCAGGGTGTCGTAATGAGTTTCAGAAGGTAACGAAATTCTTGTGTGTAAGCCGTTTTGTCGCTGAACAGATTTCTGGAAAGGAAAGTGCGATTGGGCAAGTAAAGTCTGAAAAAGCTGATGTATTGCTAAATTGTATTGATACTGAAATGTTTAGGCCAATTGATAGGTCTAATCAAAAATTAGCCGGATTAAGAAATAAATATGAAATAAAAAAAGAAGATTTTGTGATTATTTTTGCAGGACGTCTTTCAGAGGAAAAGGGAGTAGATATAGTTCTTGACTCTATGAAGAGTCTTCCTGACAATATAAAGTGTCTTGTTGTAGGTAGTTTATTGTCAGGATCAAATACAAGAGATACATATCAAGATAGATTGCATACTTTAGCATCTGATTTAGGGGATAGGGTGATATTCACAGGATACATCTCGCAGACAGAACTTCCGTTTTTTTATAATTTAGCCGACGTTGCAGTTTTGCCATCAATTTGGGATGAACCGGCAGGATTAACAAACTTAGAAGCGATGGCATGTGGCTTGCCGGTTATAACGACTAATTCTGGTGGCATTCCGGAATATGCTAAACAGGCTATAATTCTCAACCGAGATGAAGATTTGGTAAATGAGATTGCTCGAACTGTGATAAAGATGTTGAATCGCAGAGAGTATTGTAAAGAGATTGCGGAAAGGGGGTTCTATACAACTACTAATGAATTCGATAGTTCAAATTATATAAGAAGATTTGTTGATTTGATTATGTGAGAAGAAATGCTTTAATATTTCTTAGGTATCGCTTTCCATATTTGTAATATAGAAGGAATGTAATAATGCAAAAAGTTTTTGTTGTAATAAATGAAGCTAGTCATAATTCTTGGTCAGAGTTTTTATGGAGTGAAATAGCAGATAAAGCAACAATATATCTAGATAATAATGATATAAAGAATCGTATCTTAAAAAAGATAAAGAAGCTACATTTTAGCAACAGGGCAAATCGTTCTGTTTGGTTGCCATTTAAGTCTATTTGGGATAGACATCTCGTGGTAAAGTTAAAGGATCTTAATCCCAATGATGATAACTTGATAATTTTTCAAAGTAATGTTAAGTTTTCGCCGCATTTCATTGAAAAGCTTAAACGTAAGTTCAATTGCAGGATAGTGTTGTATTTACCAGATACTGTCAGTAAATTGGGAATTGGTTGTGATATAAAGACGACATATAGATATATATGTTACTATCAAATTGATAGGGTTTATTCTTTTGATATGAATGATTGTTCACAATATGGTTTTGAATACTTTGACCTATACTCTAAATGTGATATCGAAAAAACAAATCAAGTAAAGGAATGCTTAGGCAAGAGTATTTTTTATGTGGGCAATTGTAGAAGCCTTCAAAGATTACAGTTGTTATACTCGATATATCTTTTACTTCATAAGAATTATAGATGTCTGTTCTACATTAATGGAGTCGAGAACGAAAGAATAAAAAAAGAATATAGTATCCACTATAACGAGTATTTGACTTATAAAGAAGTCATACAACAGATTAATAATTCAGATTATATTCTTGAACTAGTAGACGAAAACCAAATAGGAAACACATTGAGATTCAAAGAGGCCATATGCTACAACAAGTACTTGATAACTAATAATACTGATTATAGTAATCATTCGTTTGATAGTACAAATGGAATAATAACATTTACGGATGCATGTGAAATTAAAGAGAAGATTAATAATTTATGTACTTGTATTGATTATAAATATTCGGGAGAGTTCTCGCCATTAAAACTTGTAGAGAGTGTGTTTAAGGATTCGTAATCAGTAATAGTATTTTGTAATATAGATATTAGATTGATTTTTTTTACTATATTTGGAAATGGGAAATAAACATGTTGTTAAAACCAAAAAAAATGACCTTTATTATCCTTTTTGGAATATCTTTAATATATATTTTGATGCGCCCCGTATTAGAGGCATACGTAACAACGCTATATAAACCAATGTTTATTTTAATAATGATAGTGACTTCTGGAATTGGTTTTATGACGCCAAGTGTAAGAAAAAAGATAGGAAATAACGAAATTGTTTTGCTGATAGTATTTTATATATATATAATTTGTAATGCTTTGGCGTACGGTGGAACAGAACTATTATATTTAGGAGCTGAAAGATATGTTTTTCTTACACTTCCTCTTTTTGCGATGCCTTTGGTTTATAAGCATTTAAATTGGAAAAAATTATTAGAGTTTATAAGCCTTTTTGGTATCATAGATGCAACATGCTCGATAGTAGAATTTGTTACTCATAATGCCTTGTTCCCAGCAGCAAATGTTGATTCAAGAGTTGAAATGCATATGTCTAGTTATTATATAGTACGAACTTATGGATTGAACGGAAATTTCTTTTTGTTAGCAGAGATTCTTAGTGTTTGTGGGCTGGCTTCTTTTTTCTTATTGAGATTTTATAAAGAAAAGAAATGGATTATAGCCTTTATGATAATTTCAATAGGTATACTAGCAACAGGTTCAAGAGGATACTATGTATCATATGGTGTCGGACTCGTGGTAATGTATTTAGCTGATAATAATCATAAAAGAATAACACACAAACAATTATTTAAGATATTTTTAATTTTTTTGGGTATAGTTTTGCTGTTGTTTTTTTTAATAGGAACGGATTATTTGACGGGGATTGATAAAGTGGATCAGATAATAGTTAGATTTAGAATGATATTTAATTTTACTAGTGAAGATGCCAATATTGGTAGATTAAATAAGTGGAATTGGGCAATTCATGAATGGATAAAAAGTCCATTATTTGGAAATGGTGCTTGTTGTACCGATACAAGATACTCTGGTTATTATACAGTTCCAGAAAGTGGAATTCTTAAAAGGTTAGTAGAATTGGGAGTTATAGGTACAACATTACAATATGCATCTATGTATGTGCCGCTTTATATTGGTATAAAGAAGTATCATAGAGGTGGGAAGAAAGATCCAATAGTGATTTTTTGTATAAGTATATTGGTATGTTTTTTTGTAGAGGATATTATTCTTCAGAGGTATACAGGTGTTGAATATACTATTATATCATGGGCTCTAATAGAATATGTTGCATACGAACAAAAATTTATAGGGAATGATAAAGTGAGGCTTATATGAATATATTGATTATACACGCGCACACTGCAAATAGAGGAGATGAATCGGCTGTAAAAGCAATGTGTGATGAATTACTAGCTAAATATCCAGATATAAATATTACAATAGCTCTAAATGGAATTACTCGTTATCCCAATATGCCAAAGCAGGTGACGATGATAGATGGTTTTTTCAAATCCAAAGACAGAAAAGCACAAATAGGGTTTTTCCTTGCAATAATCTCAAAAGGATTGATCAGATATTCTGCATCAATTAATACTTTCATTAAAGCATTGGATAAAGCTGATTTAGTTGTTCATGCTCCAGGAGGACCATCAATAGGAGATATTTATTCTAAAAAGGAATTTATATATTTGAGTACTCTTCGCTTTGCAAAGAGGCGAGGGAAAAACTATATGTTTTATGCGCCGTCTATGGGGCCATTTAATTTGACGCGAAGGAATAAGAAAAGAATAAAAGTTTTAATGGATGCAAAATGTGTGCTATTAAGAGATCCTATATCATATAAATATGTAGAAAATCTTGCTCCAAAATGTAATCCGATTCTTGCATTAGATTCTGCACTACAACATGATTTTGATGTTGCTATAAACGAAGATAAATACCAAAATTATAAATCTTTAGTTGAGTATCTTTCAAAATATGAAAAGACAGTTGGACTTACAATTACAGACTTAAAATGGCATCAAAAGTATAAAAATGCTGATTTTCAGGATAACCTTAAGACAACATTTGATAGGTTTATTGGGAAAAGAATCTCGGAGGGTTACGGAATTGTATTTATTCCTCAGCTCTATGGAGCCGGTAATGATGAATCTTTAATGAATCAATTTATGGTGGATGACAAAACCTTCATTATAAAATCAGATGTAGAAGATTATGACTCCTATTTTCAGCAGTATGTTATTAGTAAACTATTTGCAGTTGTTGGGATGAGATATCATAGTAATATTTTTTCGGCCAAGGTTGGAACACCCTTTATTTCTGTTTCATATGAGCAAAAAATGAAAGGATTTATGGAATCCATAGAATGTAGCCAGTATTGTATTGATTTGGAAAGGCTATCTCCAAATGTACTTGAAAAGAGATTTCAAGATCTGTTAGAGAATTATCAATCATATAAAAAATATCTGTATGAAAAGCACGATTGGATGAAAAAAAGGTCGCATATATCGTCTGATAAAGTTTTTGAGATAATTGAATTAAATCAGAAAAAAGTATTCTAATATATAGCGGAGTTATTCAAATGATTGTTTTAAACAACAAATATGAGTGTTGCGGATGTACAGCTTGTAAGAGTATTTGTCCGAAAAATGCAATAACGATGTTGAAAGATGAGGAAGGATTTAAGTATCCTCACATTAATCAAGATATATGCGTGGATTGCCACTTATGTGAAAAAATATGCCCCTATATTAACCGGAAACACCCGGATACCGACATAGAAAAATGCTTTGCATCAGTAAACACAAATAGTGATGAACGAAAAAAAAGTTCCTCTGGGGGTATGTTTACTGCATTTGCAAATTGGATTATCAAGTTTGGTGGAGTTGTCTTTGGCGCGGCATTTGATGAACAGTGGTGTGTATGTCACAAAAGCGCTGATTCAGCAGAAACATTAAGCAGTCTAGTGGGATCCAAGTATATGCAGAGTGATCTAGGAGATACTTACCTTTGTATTAAGAAGTTACTTGATTCCGGCAGAAAAGTCCTTATGGTTGGAACAACCTGTCAGATTAATGGGCTCAAGAATTATCTTGATAATGACTATGCTAATTTATTCTGTATTGATTTTATTTGTTTAGGGGTACCGTCTCCTCAAATATGGAATGACTATTTGAATACATATTTTAATGATTATGATATTCAGAACATAAATTTTAAGGATAAGTCTCTTGGTTGGCACAGATTCTCTCTCAAAATACAGGGACGCGAAAAAGAGTTTGTTAGAGATGGAAAACAGACGTATTTTTTTACGGGTTACTTTCGGCACTTATATAACAGGCCATCTTGTAGCCATTGTGTTTATAAGACAGGAAACAGGTGTAGTGATATAACGATATCAGATTTCTGGGGATGTGAAAAATATGCTCTGGAATTGGACGATAATAAAGGACTTTCAGCTGTTGTTTGCCATTCAGAAAAGGGTCTGGAATTATTTGAAGCGATAAAAGAAGGATTAAAGGTAAAAGAAGTATATTTAAATCAAATTCTTACTGCAAATGGAGGATATATCGCGTCTTCTGATATAAGCCCCAATAGGGAAAAATTTTGGGAGGATTATAAACGTTTATCTAAGGAAGATTTGTTCTCAAAATACTGTACACCAGAACCAATAAGCAAAATAAGAAAGTTTCTTGGAAATATAAATAGAAAGTATAAAAACACTGCCTGTTATCAGAATTCGAGAATAGATATAAGAAAGTTTGAGATTGGTATTCCATATGGTATAAAGGGTGCCAACCTGGGGAGTACATATTCAAAATATGCATTTGGTTCGTTAAATGAAAATGATAAATGGTGGGGCGATTTTTCACTAAGTGGTCAAAGCCTACAAATAGACTATGAGATTCTAAGAAGTTTTTCTGACAGAATTGAAATAGGTGCACCTGTTTTTATAGGCATTGGAGCTTGCGTATTTCTCTTTAAAGGCGCTGAAAATGAATTATATTATTCGATACTCGATAAGGAGCATAATCCCTACTATACGCAGAAAGGATTCCAAAGGAGCAAATATCCAATAATTGATAAGCCAAGAACTGTAGCTAGAAATATATTGAAATCTTGTAGGGGGCAAAAAAGGATAGAAAGTATTTATGAAATCTATGGTGGAGGTTCCCTAGATGAACAGGCTTCAGAAAGATCGATTGAGACTTTGGTCGCTGCATGGAAAAGAATATTTTCTTTACCTGATTTAATGCATAAGGATTTGCCAGAGCTAACAAAAGGAGTGTATGAAGATAATATTCTGTATCTTCACAAAATAATTGTTCATTGCATTGAAAACGGACTTAAACCCATTATCTTTATCCCGCCTTTTTCAGATAAACTAAATAGATTTTTTTCAGAGGAATATGAAGAAAGCATATTGATAAATGCAATTACAAGAGCATGTGATGGATATATTGTTCCTGTCTATAACTATCAGCACAGAAATGAGTTTACAAAAAATTATGATCTTTTTTTAGATGGTGGCTTTAGGTTAAATAAAAAAGGAAGTCTTTTGTTTTTGTCGCTTTTGTCTTCAGATTTAAAAAGAGACAAAATAATAGTTGATAGCTTTGATAAAATCGGTGGTGAAAAATGAGCATAAAATCTACAATTCGGTATTTTGTCAAATCAAAATACAAACACCTTATATATTCTGAAGAACTGAAACATAGTTATGAGGGACTGAGCGTTACCGGAGGTATGCTCAAAAATAAGGTTGTTGTTATAGTTGGAGCGACTGGCGATATAGGAAAGGCAATAACGAAGAGATTTCTTTTGGAAGGCTGCAAGATTATTATTTTGGCCAGAAGTGAAGATAAAGCAAAATCTTTAATGAAAAAAGCAAATGAACAGTTTCCGGATGGTGTTATCGCCTATCATATAGTTGATTTTGAAGATGCCGATTCAATTAAAACGGTTTCAGAAAAACTGAGTGAATATGAATTTGATTATTATATTAATTGTGTAGGGATTTTTAATTCCTATGACAGAAACAGAATCTTTCGTTCTATTTCTGAAGAACAATTCACTAAGTCTTGGATAATTAATTATGAAAATTTAATGCTTATGACAGAAATAGTTGCCAAGCAGATGAGAGAGCGATTCAATGAAAATCAACGTATAATCAATATTGGGTCTATTTGTGCTACAGAAAGACCATATCAAAGCACACCATATGGCATGAGCAAAAGTGCAGTTCATCATATGACAAGATACTTAAATAACAAATATTCAGAATTATCAATATTATGTATAGAACCGGGTAGTGTTGCAACAGTAATGGGTGATAGAAAGATTGGTAGTGATATCGCAAATGCAAATAATCTACTTGGACGAGTTTCTCTTCCAGAGGAAATAGCTGCAGTATCAGCTTTTTTGTGTTCTGATGTAGGACGTTTTATTGATCCAATAATAAGTGCTTCTGCATGTGAGACTTTTTAAATTTATAATTTTGGAGAATGCCATGAAAAAAATATCGCCAATAATTGACCCAAAGAGTTATGATACCTCATTGCTGAGTTTTACGGGAGGAGCACTGAAAGGCTCTAATACTATTTTTTTGTGTAATAAACAAGACGAAAGTCTCTGGAAAAAAACTATAGATTCATACAGGAAAACTGAAGAAGGCTTTTTTTCTCTATCTTTTTTTGATGACAATATACGTAAGATAACTCTTGATGAAATCAGGCAGAATCATATTATTAATTACTTTGATTTATCTAGGATAGGTGTTTATCAGATTTACAGATTGTTACAGTTAGAAGTTGACTCCTTAGTGAATAATAGTAATCCATCCACAATCTGTTCTATTTTCCATAATGCATCGGATAAAGAACTTGATTTGTTTGTGACAGAAGGAGTTTGCTTAAATATGCTTAATGGATTAGCTTGTCTTTTATCCGTACATAATATTACTTATTCAGGGATAAGAGCAGATTCAAATGTACCAATAGATACTATTATGAGATCGGCTCTTTTTTTGAGTAGTAAATATGGACAATTGTTTTCAGGTGAAGCGATATATTTAAGAAACAGTGATAAATAATTATCTGTTTGGCTTTTTGATTTTTTGACATTTTTTGGAAGGATATCGAGAGATGGGAGAATCAAGAACAAAAAATACAGTTTTAAACTTATTCTCCAGTGGTATTAGGCAGTTTCTTACTTTAGTTACTACTTTTATAATTAGAACTATATTTATTAAGAACCTGGGAGCCGATTACCTTGGGCTTAATGGTCTTTTTACTAATATACTTTCTTTATTAGCGTTATCTGAATTGGGCATCGGTACAGCGATTTCATTCTACTTGTATAAACCTATTAAAGACGGGGATAAGAACAGAATAAAGTCCTTGATGGCATTTTATAAAAAATGCTATCGAATGGTAGGAATCACAATAATTATTATAGGTATTTTGATCACTCCATTTCTGAAATTGATGGTGAATCTGGAGACAGAAGTGGATGTGAATCTTTATATTGTTTTTCTTCTTTACATAATGAATACTGCCAGTTCGTATTTGTTATTTGCATATAAGCAATCATTTTTATTAGCAAATCAACAGCAGTATAAGGTAGAAAAGGTTAGTTCAATCTTTTGCATTGTTCAATTTCTGTTTGATTTCATTAGTATTGCAATTTTAAAGAATTACTATATATATCTAATAGGGGACATTATAGCAATACTAATTAAAAATTTGATGATTTCTTTTGTGGCTGATAGGGACTTCCCTTTTCTCAAAGAAAAGAAAATTGAGGCTATTTCAAAAGATGAAATTAGAGTTTTTTTCCATGATATTTTCTCTGTTTCTGTGTTTAGAGTAGGAAGTCAGTTGTTCAATGCTACAGACAATATAATAATTTCAATAATGCTTGGAACAACAATAGTAGGATATTACAGTAACTATTATCTGATTATCAGTTATGCTACGCTGTTTTTTGGAATGCTGATGAAAGCATTTACCGCAGGAATTGGTAATGTCACAGTTACAGAGAGCATAGAAAAAAGATATGAAATATATAAAAGAATTGATTTTATAATGTTTTTTGTGGCAACAATTGTTTCTGTATGCATGTGCCAAGTATTTAACAGTTTTATGCTTTTATGGGTTGGAAAAAATGATCAGAATTACATTTTGGGCCAAGCTATCATTTTTGTTTTGGCTTTTGATTTTTATATTAATTGTTCTTGTCAAACACCTAATGCATTTAGGGAAACATCAGGAAATTTCAAAAGCGGCCAATGGCTACAGTTGTTTGGAGGAGTATTTAATATAGTTCTATCATTTGTGTTGGGATATATTTGGGGGCTGTTTGGTATTTTTCTTGCGACTATAGTTTCTAAGCTCTTAATAACTGTAACTCCCTTTATTTATAAAATTGCACGAAGTGTATTCAAGAAAAATCCCATGCTTCTCATAATTGATTATTATAAGAAATTAATTTTGAGAACAGTAATTGTTGCAGCCACGTGGTTTATTTGTTTAAAAATACATATGACGAGTTTCCTTGGAATCGTTCTTGAAATACTAATATGTGTGGTTTTCTCTCTAGCAATTATATCATTGTTTTATTTCAGATCGGATGAGTATAGGTTTCTGTTAAGAAAAATCAAAGTGTTGTTAACAGAAAAAAGGGTGTAAATAGATTAGTCATTGAATAATAATACGCTTCAAGATACAAGCTTTCTTTATGTTTGAGTAAGCGTTGAAAAAACTTAAGAAATTATTAAGGTGGGAAAGACTATATGAAACTTTTTGGAAATAGATCTATGTATCACGATTATTTAGTATATGATGAAAGGCTCAATGCCGCATTTAGGGGCACACAGAATATGACTTGGCGACAGAAAAAGGAATATGAGTGGAAAGCGGTAAAACTATATAGAAAGTTCCAGTCATGTAATGGCACATTGATGGGACGATATTACAAGCTAAAATTGCGATCGCTTGAGAAAAAGACAGGAATTCATTTTGAGGGGAATCCAAATATAGGAAAAGGTTTAATTATAGGGCATTGGGGAAGAATAGTTTTCAATGGTAATGTGAAATTTGGGGATAATCTATTTATCACACATGGAATAACAATTGGGCGTGATATAAGGGGAAAGAGAAAGGGCGTACCAACAATTGGAAATAATGTTTGCATAAGAGCTAATTCAACAGTTGTGGGAAACATTATTATTGGAAATGATGTATTAATTGCTCCGAATACTTTTGTAAACTTTGATGTTCCAGATCATTCAATAGTTATTGGTAACCCTGCTAAGATAATTCACAGGGAAAATGCCACAGAGGGGCATATTCCGAATATAGACTAATTAATAGGAGAATTGGAGAATTGTTATGATTATAGGTGCTTGCGGATATGGTGCAACCGGCTCATCAATTATTACTGATTTGTTAAGGGAATTTGATGGATTACAGATATTTGATGATTTTGAATTTACTTTTACTTATAGAGTAGATGGATTACAGGATCTTGAATATCATTTGATGAAGAATTATGCAAAAACAATATCAGGTGATGCTGCAATTAAAAGGTTTTTATATGCTGCTAATTATATAAAAACTCCTTTGCTTCATAAGCCAACAAATGCTAAAAAATTCTTGGAAATTACTAACGAATTTGTGGATTCTATTGTTCAAACAAGGTTTAAAGGGATGGAATCTATAGATGTTATTTCTGGCAATATTCCCCGTAATATTGTTTCTCTAGGATTAAAGAAAATAATATATCCAAGAACAATAGAGAAGATAAAAAAGGGACCTTGTTACTTGTGGCCTAATAGAACACTATATGTATCAATAAAACCTGAAAACTTCTATGACTCCGCAAAGAAGTATATTAGAGATATTTTAATTGCAATGGGAGCGGATTTGAATAGGCCTATTGTTTTAGATCAACCTTTTGAAGGGAATGCGCCTGAACAAAGTTTTGCTTTTTTTGATGATCCGAGAGCAATTATTGTTGACAGAGATCCGAGAGATTTATATCTAGAAACAAAATACAGACATCTTGCTGAGTGTCGTTTTTTGCCTCGAGAAGATGTGAGAAATTTTAGTATTTATTACAGACAAATGAGATGTGGAAGATCAACAACAGATACTGATAGGATTTTAAATGTCAAATTTGAAGACTTGATGTACAACTATGATGAAACGGTTGATAAAATAATTGCTTTTGCAAATCTTGGAAAACATGTAAGAAAAAAAGAAGTATTCAATCCAGAAAGATCTATTAATAATACCCAACTGATAAGGAAATATCCACAGGAAAAGGATGCAATTAAGTATATAGAGGAACATCTAAGCGAATTTTTATATCCGTTTGAATTATATAAGGATGTAAAGACGGATGGCGAGGCTGTCTTGGGTTCCGCGAAATACGCAGCAAAGAATAAATCACTTATGAAAGGAACTAAGTAATGAAAGCACTAATATTGAATTCAGGACTGGGTTCTCGTATGGGAGTCCTGACAAGTGAACATCCAAAATGTATGACAGAAATTTCTGCCCGTGAGACGATTCTGTCACGACAGTTAAATATTCTTGCTGAGGCTGGGATTACTGATGTTGTAATTACTACAGGCTATTACGATGCGGTTCTTGTGGGATATTGTAATTCATTAGACCTACCACTTCATTTTACATTTGTGAAGAATCCGATATATGATCAGACAAACTATATCTACAGCATTTACTGTGCAAGAGAATACTTAGATGATGATATCATCCTCATGCATGGTGATCTTGTATTTGAAAATGAAGTGTTTGATAAAGTGATGGCTTCAGAATCATCCTGTATGACCGTATCATCTACATTGCCTCTTCCAGAGAAAGACTTTAAGGCTCAGGTAAAAGATGGGAAAATAATGAAAGTTGGTGTGGACATATTCACAGATGCTATGGAGGCACAGGCTCTTTATAAGTTGAAGAAGGATGATTGGATGGTCTGGCTCAACAAGATTATTGAGTTCTGTGAAAACGACAACCGCAAAGTTTATGCCGAGAATGCATTAAATGAATTGAATGGAGCCGCTAACATTCATGCTTTGGATGTTCAGAACATGCTCTGTTCAGAGATTGATAACCCTGAAGACCTCGCAGTGGTTACTGCTAAGTTGAAAGAAGTTGAATCACGCACAGTTTATATGTGTTTTGCTACTGACATCATTCATGGTGGGCATATATCTATTATTAAGAAAGCAGAGCGTCTTGGGAGATTGATCATTGGCGTTCTTTCGGATGAAGCGGTTGCAAGCTATAAGAGATTCCCTCTTGTGTCCTATGAAGACCGAAAGATAATGTTTGAAAACATTGCTGGAGTGTATAAGGTTGTTGAACAAAAGACATTATCATATAAGGAAAACCTTGAGAAATACCATCCTGATATCGTTGTGCATGGTGATGACTGGTGTACTGATTTTCAGAAACCTATAAGAGATGAAGTTGTATCAGTATTGGCTACATATGGCGGCAAACTTGTTGAGTATCCATATAGTAATGATGAAAGATACAAAGATCTTGATTCAAGGACAAGAGCAAATTTATCAATGCCGGATATCAGACGCGGAAGGCTTAAAAAGATGCTTGAGGCTAAAGGCTTGATTACAGCAATGGAAGCTCATGATGGCTTGACAGGGCTTATAGTAGAGAATACTGTGGTTCACCAAGAAGGCGGTGCGCACCAGTTCGATGCTATGTGGGTATCATCACTCTGCGACTCAACAGCAAAAGGTAAGCCGGATATCGAACTTGTGGATATGACTTCACGTTTCCGTACTATAGAAGATATTACAGAAGTTACTACAAAGCCGATTATATTTGATGGAGACACCGGCGGAAAAACAGAACATTTTATATATACAGTTCGTTCTCTTGAACGTCTCGGTGTATCGATGGTTATTATCGAGGATAAGACGGGACTTAAGAAAAACAGTTTGTTCGGTACAGAGGTTGTTCAAACACAGGATAGCATTGAAAACTTCTCTGCAAAGATTAAAGCGGGTAAGATGGCGCAGCGTACTAAAGAGTTTATGATCTGTGCTCGTATAGAGAGTCTAATCCTTGAGCAGGGAATGGAAGATGCTTTGAACCGTGCGTTTGCATTTGCAGAAGCTGGTGCAGATGCAATTATGATTCATAGCCGCAAGAAGGATCCAAGCGAGATTCAGGAGTTCATCGAGAAGTTCAGAGCTAAGGATTCAACAACACCGATAGTTCTTGTACCGACATCATTTAATTCCATTAAAGAAGAAGAGTGGAAAGAAAGAGGAGCAAATATAATCATCTATGCAAATCAGCTAATGCGAGCTGAAGTTCCAGCAATGCAGAAAGCGGCAGAGATGATACTAGAAAATCACAGAGCTGAAGAATGCGATGAAATGTTAATGCCATTCAAGGATATTATTCGATTGATTCCTGCGGAGGGGTAAATAGCTATGGAACAGAGGATAATAACACATAGTCATAACTACAAAGACCTTGATGATTGGATTAAGACTAATGGATGCAAGAAGCTACTGATGGTATGTGATGGCTCGATAGCCTATCAAGAAGCGTTCAATAATCATCTTGATGAAATCATAAAGACCGGTGTGGAGATTATTAGATTTCAGGATTTCCAATCTAATCCTCTTTATGAAAATGTGGTAAACGGAGTGAGATTATGTAGAGCCAAGAATTGTGACTCCATTATTGCCGTCGGTGGAGGATCAGCAATTGATGTTGCAAAATGCATAAAGCTCTATGGAAATCTCCTGGGAGATGGAGAGAATGGAAGCTGGTTAAATGCAGAATATGTGGAAAACAATATTCCATTCCTTGCTATGCCTACAACCGCTGGTACAGGATCAGAAGCTACACGTTATGCGGTGATCTATTATGAGGGGAAGAAACAGAGCATAACAAGCGAAAGCTTCATTCCTAAAACAGTGCTCATGGATCCGGATACGTTAAAAACGCTTCCGGATTATCATAAAAAGGCCACAATGTGTGATGCATTATGCCATGCTATTGAATCATACTGGTCTGTGAATAGCACTGACGAGAGCAAGGAGTACAGTAAGAAGGCTATACAAGCTGTGATGGAACACATGGAAGGTTATCTCAATAACACTGAGAATGGTAGAGGTGGAATGCTTAGAGCTGCAAACATGGCTGGTAAGGCTATAAATATTTCGCAGACCACAGCAGGTCATGCAATGTGTTATAAAATCACCAGTTTGTTTGGTTGTGCTCATGGCCATGCTGCAATTCTTTGTGATAGAGTTCTCTTTCCGTGGATGGTTAAGAATACTGATAAATGTATCGATCCAAGAGGTGAAGAATATATGAAAAAGACTCTTGATGAGATAGGTCAGGCGATGGGATGTAAGAATGCATCTGAAGGAGCTGTTAAACTGGTTCAGATATTTGATGATCTGGGACTTGAAGTTCCGGTTGCGACAGATGAGCAGTTTGAAGAACTTAAGACTTCCGTAAATCCTGTCCGCCTTAAGAATCATCCAATTGCATTAGATGTTGAAACAATAGATAGATTATACCACGATGTTTTATAACTGATGTAATCAAACTATAAATAGATCAAGGTGCATATTATCATAGCGGGGATACAGATTTGGAAAGAATTATCGCAAGTTTTAAGGCGGATAAAAGAGCTATAGCCTCAAATGATGAGCATATTGGTGAGATAATAATCGATGGAAATAGTATAGAGTTCTATGTAAGGGATACTAATAATCCGTTTGTTCACGCATATATTGGAGGCGATGGACATTATGGTTATACAGTATTTGTTAATGACTCAGAGTATAAGGGAAGAAACAAAACTTTAGATAATTCTTCCAGTTATCGAGTACTTTGTGTTCTTAAATCGGCTCGGATTCATGAGGATCCGATTGAGACAGAAAATGTTACAGAGGTTTCTTTTACTATTCCCGAATTAATACCGTGGATTAATATGAAGACCGTCAGTTATGAGCAAATCTCAATGACGGAAGCAATAGGGATTGAGGAAGAGTTAGAAGATGTAGTATTACTTGATAATGAAGACACTGAGGTAAGATTTGCATTCTCTTCTAAAACATGTAAAAATGCCATGGAGAACTGGTCATCAACAAGTATCACAGTTGAAAAAGTGCCAGAGATACATATCAAATATCATAATCCGGTATCGCTTGAACGAATACGATCTGATATTCAAATGAATATGGAATTCTGGGGAATTATCATTGGGCATGTTTCAACGGCAGAAAATATTCTTGTTCGTTTTTCTTGTGATAATGAATTGGAAGGTCACAATTGCAAATTAATGTATTTTAATGCGGATTATTCATATAATTTGCGGGCAGTTGATTTGTTTCACAGAGTTACCACGGATTATAAACTACTGAAGGATTCAATAAGTTCTCTTTATGAAGGCTGGAGTGAATTTTTCCATGACGAGAAATTCTACTACATTAGAAACAACTTTTTTATGGTTAATAGGAAAGCAGAGCCTTTTCTGGAAGATGTCTTTGTAACATATGTAAGAATTCTTGAAGGTTATGAACTTAGAATTTCCGGAGATGATAACATTAGAGTTAAAATCGAAGATCAGATAAGGGGTATCGAAAAGAATATAAAGGATTCTATTCGTGAGGATGAGATAAAAAATAAGATTGAAAATGCTATTAAACCTATAATCCCAGATTGGAGTCTGAATTCATCTCATGCTGGTGAATTGGCCAGATGGATTGCAAATGGTTATATTGGAAAGGTTTCTCTTGAGACTAGAATAAAAAGATTGGATGATAACCATTTAAATATTATTGCTAAAAACAAGACCATTATCGAGGAAGCGAATAGCGGAGCATGTAACGCTGAGGATTATTATTCGAGGATTACCAAAACAAGAAATTACTATTCTCATTTTAAAGAAGATGATACTGGGATATTAAGCATACAGCAGATGATAGATACAGTAAAAGTATTGAAAGGCTTAATAATGTTGATCTTTTATGAGAATATGGGTTTGAATTCAGATGATGCAAGGAAGATTCTGATTAGGAATTCTGAACTTGCATTTGAAACTCAATGCCTTATGTCTGATGAAGAAAAAAGAATTCCAAGAGCATCAGACGCTGTTATACACAATCTATTAAATGAAAAGGATGAAACCACAGAATCTTAATGAGGTTCTACCTATTGTACATAGTAGATTCATTTCGAGAGTTATTTCATTGTGGTTATCGTAAATCTTGGTAGCTTATCCGCCAGCGGATCAATAAGAGCTTATCAGCCACTTTGTGGTCATCGCACTCCTGATAGGGAACCAAGCTATAAATGAAATATCACTGACTATTATGATGTTACTATAGTCCTCAACACCGAAATTATAGATTACAACAAGATTCAATTAGAGGTTTTAATGGGAATACAAATTGGTGACAATAACAATATCAAAAATTCTGTTGTCACGGAAAATGGAACCGTCCATAAAGACACACAGAAAAAAAGCATTGTAGAGAGACATCCTATACTGGTTGGATTAATCATCTCGTTGATAGCTGGATTTATACTAATGTTTTCTTTCTGGAAAGATATTATAAGTTGGCTTGAAAATTTGTTTTAAGGAGTATCTACTGAAATGGCTAAAAGTGAACTCATAAAAGAATTGGCAAGAGGTAAGATTGATACAGAAATTGCATTAAAACAGCTAAAGTTGCTACTTGATGTTTTCCCAGATGAAAGCATTATGTCTTGGGTGGATAAAGAGCTGACGGGTTATAAGCAAGAGGATGAGTTGCCATCATATCGTAAAGCTGGTGGCTCTTTAACAGGTACATTCTTAAACTTTAGAACACATGCCAATAATGTTGGGATTCCTTTAAAACCAGATACACCTAAAGAAATATCTGATTTCTGCAATTCTGTAGAATTTAAAGAATCAATAGGCACATTAAAAAGTCTAATGGAAAGCGATAATAAAAAAGGCATTGTTGTAACGGTTCCTCCAGATATGTATCCATTAATAATGAGGTATTCAGCGATGTCAATGACAGCACTATTAGGAGCGCATGTTAATGTAAGCAGTGCTGCCATTCCACGTATCTTTTCTGAAGTTGATAACAAGGTTCTTGATATCTTGATGCTTCTTGAGAAAGAGTTTGGAAATTTGGATGATTTGGATATAGATTTGTCTGAAAAATCAGAACAGGAAGTTAAGGATATTCAGAAACAGATAATAGTTTATATTTATAATGATAATAGTATTTCGATCGGGAATGATAATCAAATAGAAGAATCTGTAATTGCATCCAAGAGTAATGTTGAGGGATAAATATATCTGTTTCAATGCTTTGAATAAATCATAGGAGATACACAATAAATGAAAGTAGAATCATTAGTAAACATTATCAATTCAGACTTTTACACAGGAGTGCCTGACAGTCAGCTCAAAGCTCTCTGCAATTATTTGATGGATCGCTACGGTATTGACCCGAAGCATCACATCATCGCAGCTAACGAGGGTAACTGCACAGCACTTGCAGCTGGCTATCATTTAGCAACTGGCAAGGTTCCTGTAGTTTATATGCAGAACTCCGGCGAAGGTAATATCATTAATCCGGTAGCATCGCTCCTCAATGATAAGGTTTATGCTATTCCGGTTATCTTCATAATCGGTTGGAGAGGCGAGCCGGGTATCCATGATGAGCCTCAGCATATCTACCAGGGTGAGGTGACCACATGTCTCTTGGACGATATGGAAATAGCAAACTATGCTATTGGTACCGATACAACAGAAGAAGAGTTGAAGGCTAAGATGGATGAGTTCCGTTCAATACTCGCAACTGGAAAGGACGTAGCATTTGTAATCCGCAAAGGTGCGCTGACTGATGCTCCAAAGGTGAAGTATGAGAACTCCAACACGATGGTAAGAGAGGAGATTATTCAGCATATAGTAGCCGCTTCCGGTGAAGATCCGATTATCTCCACAACCGGAAAAGCGTCTCGTGAGCTGTTTGAAATCAGAGTTGCGAACAATCAGTCTCACAAGTACGACTTCCTGACTGTAGGATCGATGGGACACTCAAGTTCTATAGCTCTTGGTGTCGCATTGAACAAACCGAACACTACAATCTGGTGCGTTGATGGTGACGGAGCAGTTCTCATGCATATGGGTTCTATGGCTGTGTTGGGAAGCAATAAGCCGAAGAACTTAATTCACATCGTAATCAACAACGGAGCTCATGAGACAGTTGGTGGTATGCCCACAGTGGCAAGCAATATTGACCTTGTGAAGATCGCTGAGGCTTGTGGATATCCGTATGCTGTGAGTGTTGATAGCTTTGAAGCTCTGGATAAGGAATTAGAAGCCGCCAAGAACAGAAACGAGTTGAGCCTCATCGAAGTGAAGTGCAGCATAGGCGCACGTGATGATCTCGGACGTCCTACAACCACAGCTCTCGAGAACAAGCAGAACTTCATGGAGTACCTGAAGACGTTGAGTTAACCACACAATCTTTACTCTCCGCAGTAACCACGATACTCCTGAAAGATGGAACGAGCCCATCCCGGGACTTATATTTGAACATGATCACGGAATGTTTTTTACTCCAAAGCAGATAGGGAAAAGATTTAAGAAGCATGTCAGTAAGTTGGGTGAAGGATTTGAAAATATCACGCTATACAATCTCAGACACACTGCGGCTACGGATCAATATTATTGCAGTCAGGGAGATATAATGTTAGTCAAGGAGTTTCTTCGCCAGGAAAACATAAATAACACCGTAGGATGATATAATCAGTTAAGAGCATATCATATATGTATTTTTCCCAGCCATTTCTTAAACAGAATTCAAAAGGCGATTATTCGTTAATTCGCATTCTTCAATTCTTTAATCCCAACAAATGAATATATATGATCCTTTTCCTTTATGGTATAATACATAAGTCAGTTAATAATCTTTACAATAAAGGAAAGACTTAAGGTTAGATCAATGAACAATCCCGATAAGAAACTAAATGGTACAGTAATAGTAACATACAGGTGTAATGCCAGATGTACTATGTGTAACAGATATAAAGCCCCTTCAAAACCAGAAGAGGAACTCAGTATTGAGACAATAAAGAAACTCCCTAAGATGTACTTTACAAACATCACCGGAGGAGAACCTTTTATAAGGAATGATATTGCAGATATAGTAAGAGAGTTATATAAGATATCAGACAGGATAGTCATAAGCACCAATGGATTCTTTACTGACAGGATAGTAGCTCTTGCCAAGGAATTTCCTCAGGTTGGAATAAGGATATCCATAGAAGGTTTGGAAGCTACAAACAATGAGATAAGAGGTCTTGAAAACGGTTATCAGAGAGGATATCAGACACTTAAGACTCTTAGAGAGATGGGAATGAAGGATGTTGGTTTTGGTATGACTGTTCAGGACAGGAATGCACCTGATCTTGTACCTCTTTATGATATCTCTGATGAGATGGGTATGGAATTTGCCACAGCAAGTCTTCATAACAGCTTCTATTTTGTGGAGGCTAAGAACATCATAAAAGACCGTCCAATGGTAGCTGAGAACTTTGAAAAGCTCGTAAATAAGCTTTTAAGGAGCAACAGTCCAAAGAAGTGGTTCAGAGCATACTTTAACCATGGACTTATAAACTATATATACGGACAGCCCAGACTCCTTCCCTGTGACATGTCATTTGATACCTTCTTTATAGATCCTTACGGTGATGTTATGCCCTGTAACGGAACAAAAGATAAAGAAGTAATGGGAAATCTTAACACTCAGACATGGGATGAGCTATGGAACAGTCCTGAAGCTGAGAAAGTAAGATCAAAGGTACGCCATTGTGACAGACAGTGCTGGATGATAGGCTCTGTAAGTCCTGCAATGCATAAATACATCTGGAAACCTGCATGGTGGGTATTTAAACATAAGTTTAAGGCTCTTTTTACCGACAAACCATACAGCATGTATGAGAATAAGATATGCTGTGATTACAGGGACGGTAAAGTTACCAAGGAGCAGCTTGATAAATGCAGCACCTGTGATATGTGCAGTGTTGCAAATGACGGTCTTTCTGAGATGAGTAAAGCACAGCTTAAAGGAAGAAGCGGTGAAGAGATCGTTGATGAGGATATTGCTGGTCAGTTATCTGATAAATGATGTGTTTGAATATCAAAGATAGAAGGAAGACTGATCAATGTCCTGGAAAACGATAAGCTCAGAAAATATAATAGATGAATTCCATGTAACGGTTAAGAAGGATAAAGTTGAATTGCCTGATGGAGCAGTGATAGATGATTTTTACACCGTTACCATACCGGATGCGGCTATGATTGCTGCCATAACTGTCGATGGAAAGATACTTCTTAAGCGTGAGTTCAGATATGCCTGTGGAGAGGATGTTATCGAATGTCCTGCAGGTATGTTTGATAAGGGGGAGAATGATCCTTTTGCTGTAGCGAAAAGAGAACTGCTTGAAGAGACAGGATATGTATCTGATGACTGGACATATTTTGGTCCAACATGGGAATCTACATCAAAGCTTACAAACAGGATGCATCTTTTTATGGCAAAGGATTGCGTGCATGTGAGTGAACAGGATCTGGATGAACATGAACATCTGACTGTAATCAAGATCGATCTTAAGGAAGCTGTGGATATGGTCTTGTCAGGAAAGATAAACGCAAACAGTTCTGCGCATCTGATACTGAGAGTTGTAAGGATGATGGAGAATAAATAACACACTGCCTTTTGGTGGTGTGTTTTTCTGTTATCGTAATGTTGAATTGACTTTATTATCTTTTCAATAAAGTGTATTATATATAGTGTGAGTTTAGTAAGTTTAACTACCTAAAGAAAGCTTATTCTACGGGAGATTAAAAATGTTTGATCTGTCACAGTTTATTTCACAATACGTAACAAAAAGACCCACTTCGATGTTTTATAAAGACATTGAAGCTAATAAAGATGCTCTGACACAAAAGATAGAAGGCAAGTCTGTTCTGGTCATAGGCGGTGCGGGTTCGATAGGATCCTCATTTATCAAAGCTGTCTTACCTTTTAAACCGGCATCTTTGGTTGTCGTAGATACAAACGAGAATGCTCTTGCTGAGCTTACAAGGGATCTAAGATCCACAAAAGGCATGTATGTCCCAAAGGATTATATACCGTATCCTATGGATTTTGCCTCACCTGTATTTGAAAAGATGTTCAGAAACCATGGCGGTTTTGATATAGTAGGTAACTTTTCTGCACATAAGCATGTAAGGAGTGAAAAGGATATATATTCTGTTGAGGCACTGATACAGAATAACATACTTCATGCAAAGCTTTTGCTCGATCTTTTATCCGAGTTCCCGCCTGAAGAGTATTTCTGTGTTTCGACAGATAAAGCCGCAAACCCTGTAAATATCATGGGAGCATCAAAAAGGATAATGGAGGATATGATATTCAGTTATTCTGACAGATTCCCGGTAAAGACTGCAAGGTTTGCAAATGTCGCTTTTTCAAACGGATCACTCCCTGCAGGATTTATAGCAAGGATACAGAAACTGCAGCCTCTCTCAGCACCAAGTGATGTAAAGAGATACTTTGTAAGTCCTGAAGAATCAGGCCAGATCTGTATGCTCTCATGCGTTTTGGGTGAGAACAGAGCCATATTCTTCCCTAAGCTTAAAGAAGCACAGATGATGACATTTGATGTTATAGGTACAGAACTTTTAAAGGCTCACGGATATGAAGTGCTTGAGTGTGATTCTGATGAAGAAGCCATAGATAAAGCTTTAGAGTTAAAGAACGGAAGCAATAAGTATCCGGTCCATTATTCAGCTTCTGACACATCAGGAGAAAAAGCGTTTGAGGAATTTGTTACTGATACAGAGACATCTGATATGGACAGATTTGATTCTCTTGGAGTCATAACAGGAAAGCTTATCCCTGATAAAGCACGTATAGAGAACCTCTTTAATGAACTTGATAATGCGTTTAAAAA
Organism: Lachnospiraceae bacterium; assembly: GCA_017619635.1. GTDB lineage: Bacteria > Bacillota > Clostridia > Lachnospirales > Lachnospiraceae > Colinaster. The sequence continues at coordinate 79,878 of JAFZRZ010000036.1, forward strand.
GGAAAGTGCGACAAAGGAAGATATAGTAGCCATTATGAAGGATTACCTTCCTAATTTCGAGCATATAGAGACAGGTAAATCTTTGGACAGTAAGATGTAGAAGGATCGCGTAACACGGAGGAGTTGTGTTGAAAAAACTTGTTCTGATAGGCGGAGGAGGACATTGCAAGTCAGTGATCGATTCTGCCCTGGCAATGAATATATATGATGAGATAGTGATCACTGATGCTACGATCCCTGCAGGTTCAAAAGTCATGGGATGTGATCTTGCAGGAACAGATGAAGTATTAAGTGATCTTAAAGATAAGGGCTTTGATCATGCCTTTATAACTGTTGGAAGTATAAAGAGTGCCACTCTTAGAAAAGAACTGGTAAAAAAGGCTAATGAACTGGGATTTGAATTCCCTGTCATATGTGATCCTTCAGCTAACGTATCTTCATATGCTTCAATAGGAGAAGGCACATTTATCGGGAAAAATGCCGTGATAAATGCAGAGGCAAAGGTTGGAGCACATTGTATCATCAATACTGGTGCGATAATCGAACATGAATGTATGATAGGAGATCTTACGCATATATCGGTGGGAACGGTTGTCTGCGGTGACTGTCATATAGGAAGCGAGAGCTTTATCGGAGCCGGCAGTACCGTTATCCAGTGTGTGAATATCGGTGATAATGTTATCGTAGGTGCAGGTAGCACGATCTTACATGACCTTGAGAGTAACAAGAGTTACTATGGCGTGGTTTAAAGGAGACTCATTCTTATGAATGGTAAGACACTCATTATAGCAGAGGCCGGTGTTAATCATAACGGCAGTCTCGAAATGGCAAAAAAGCTTGTTGATACCGCTAAAGAATGTGGTGCTGATATAGTTAAGTTTCAGACTGCAAAACTTGATTCACTGGTATCAAAATCTGCTGACATGGCTGAGTATCAAAAAAAGAATACCGGTGTTGAGGAGAGCCAGAAGGATATGTTAAGAAAGCTCCTCCTTGATTATGATGAGTTTGTTTTACTGGCAGACTACTGTAAGGAAGTGGGTATCACCTTTTTATCAACACCTTTTGATATAGACAGTATTCATTTCCTTAACGATATGCAGGATATCTGGAAGGTACCTTCCGGAGAGATAACCAATTATCCGTATCTGGTCGAGATAGGAAAGACAGGTAAAAAGGTCATCCTTTCAACCGGAATGGCTGTGATGGATGAGATAGAGGAGGCCATAAAGGTCCTTAAGGATAACGGAACAGAAGATATCACGGTTTTACACTGTACTACCGAATATCCTGCTCCGATAAAAGATGTCAATCTGAATGTGATAAAGACTTTTAAAGAGGCATTTGGCTGTCCGGTAGGATATTCCGATCATACACAGGGGATAGAAGTGAGTCTTGCAGCTGTCGCTATGGGTGCGACTGTTATAGAAAAACACTTTACCCTGGATAAAAACCTTCCAGGACCCGATCATAAAGCAAGCTTAGAGCCCGCTGAACTAAAAGCATTGGTAGAAGGTGTTCGAAAGATAGAGCTTGCACTTGGCTCTGATGAGAAGATACCGTCGGATATGGAGATCAAAAACCGTGATGTTGCCAGAAAGAGCATAGTGGCAAAGACTGCGATAAAAGCGGGAGATATTCTTACAAAAGAGAATATAACGACCAAAAGACCGGGAACAGGGATCTGTCCGATGAGATGGAATGAGATACTTGGAACAAAAGCTGTTGCTGATTTTGCAGAGGATGAACTTATCAGGATATGAAGAAGATAGCAATTGTGACTGCAACAAGAGCTGAATATGGATTATTGTCTCCTCTTATCAAGGAGCTGAGAAAGTATGAAGATGATAAGTTGAATGTTCAACTTATTGTGACAGGTACGCATCTTAGTGATCTTTACGGGATGACTGTGGATCAGATAGATGACCGCATAGATCATAAGATATCCATTCCTCTAAAATCCGAAACAGAGATGGATATTTCCGCTGATCAGGCGGATACACTTGTTAAATTCACTGAACTGTTTTCAAAAGAGAAGTATGATGCGGTGATCCTTTTGGGTGACAGATATGAGACCCTGGCAGTAGCGATAGCTGCCGGTAATACAAGGACTCCCATTTTTCATCTGTGCGGTGGAGATACGACTCAGGGCGCGATCGATGAATGGATAAGGCATTCCATAACCAAGATGAGTTATCTTCATTTTGTCACAAATGAGGACAGTAAAAGAAGAGTCATACAGCTTGGTGAGGAGCCTTCACGAGTATTTGATTATGGCTCAACAAGCATTGATAACATCTTAAATGTTGCTGATATGGATAAATCCGAAGCTTTAAAGAGTGTAGGGCTTGATGACTGCAGATATGCTGTATGCACATATCATCCGGTAACTATGGAAGGCTCAGACGTTGATGAGCAGATAGCTGAATTCATTGAAGCGATAAAAGCCTTCCCTGATATTGAGTTTATCGTCACAAAATCAAATGCCGATCAGGGCGGTGCAAGGATCAATGAACTTCTTGATAAAGCCGGTGAAAAGATATCAAATCTTCATGTGTTTGCTTCTCTGGGTGTCAGAAGATATTTATCATTGATGAAGTATTGCGAGTTCGTACTCGGAAATTCTTCAAGTGGTATCATTGAAACACCGGCATTTAAAGTTCCTACCGTGAACATAGGAGACAGGCAGCTTGGAAGATTGCAGTCAGACAGTATAATAAACTGTGCTTCGGATAAAGAAAGTATTGTTAAAGCGATTAACGTTGCGATGTCTGATGAGCATAAAAGAGTTTGCGAAAGAGTTGTGAGTCCGTACGGAGACGGACATGCGACAGAAAAGATTGCAAAGAAAACTGTTGAGGTTGTATTAGAGGATAATATAGATCTGAAGAAGAGATTCTATGACATTGGTTAAGAGAAAGAACATGAACGTTGCGGTTATTGGTTTGGGGTCAATGGGAAAAAGACGTATAAGGTTGATAAAAGAAACATACCCCGATTATATAATATGTGGTGTAGACGGACGTGAAGACAGACGTGATGAGGCATCGGAACAGTTTGGGATCAATTGTTATGCAGGATTGGATAGCATTAAGGAAAGTATAGACTGCGTGTTTGTGTGTACCTCACCTTTGTCTCATAACATGATCATAAAGGATGCACTTGCGAATGGGTATCATGTCTTTACGGAGTTGAATCTTGTTGATGATGGTTATGAAGCTAACATCAGAACTGCAAAAGATAAGAATCTGACACTTTTTCTTTCATCAACTTTTTTGTATCGCGAAGAGATCCGTTATCTGAGGAGTAAGATAGACGAAGCGGGGAAGTGGAATTACGTTTACCATATAGGACAGTATCTTCCTGACTGGCATCCGTGGGAAAACTATAAGGATTTCTTTTTGGGTGATAAAAGAACAAATGGCTGCCGTGAAATTCTGGCAATAGAATTACCCTGGTTAATCTCAACATTTGGAGATGTAAAAGATATCAATGCTGTATCAGATAAAATGACTGACCTGAACATTGATTATAATGACAATTTTGTTATACAACTCTCACATGATAATGGGAACAAAGGCTGTCTTATAGTGGACGTTGTATCACCAGTTGCGGTCAGAAAATTTGAAGTATACAGCGAAGGCAGATATATGGCATGGAATGGAACACCTGATAGTCTGTTTGAGTTTAATCCTGTGAACAAAAAGCTTGAGTGTGTATCTCTGTCCGAAAAAGCAGAGCATATGGAAGGGTATAGTTCATTTGTGGTAGAAAACGCATATAAGAATGAGATAAAAGAATTCTTTAATGTCCTGTTAGACAAATGTGAACCAGTATATGGATTTGAACAGGACAAAAAGATACTGGAACTGATAGACAGGATTGGGGCATGATATGGAACAGCTGAAAGTTTGTTTTGTCGGAGTAGGATCTATAGCCAAGCGTCATATAAAAAACTTACATAGTATAGCAGAAAAAAGAAGTATTGAGCTCACGGTGGATGCTTTCAGAAGATCGGCAGAAAATACAGAGGGTGTTGACAGAGTTTATTGTGATATAAATAGTATTCCTAGTGATTATGACATTATATTTATCACAAATCCAACGGACAAACACTTGCAGACACTTGATGATTTTCACGAAAAGGGCAGGAATTTTTTTATAGAAAAGCCGGTAGTATCTTTGAGGGAGATCGACCAAGCTAAACGGTTTAAAAAGAGAAAAGAGTCAGTTTATTATGTTGCTTGTCCGTTGAGATACAATGCGGTGATAAGATATATAAAAACAAATGTGAATCCTGAGGATGTGATCTCTGTACGTAGCATTTCATCAAGCTATCTTCCTGACTGGAGAGCAGGACAGGATTATAGGGAGACTTACAGTGCACATAAAGTCATGGGTGGCGGAGTCAGTATTGATCTGATACATGAATGGGATTATCTCACTTATCTTTTTGGACAGCCCCAAAAGGTTATGAGTATGATTGGAAAAAAATCCGGTCTAGAGATAGATAGTGATGACTATGCATTATACATGGCAGAGTATAGTGATAAAATGGTTGAACTTCATCTTGATTATTTTGGCAGGAGTACAATAAGAGAGATACAACTGTTTACAAAGGATGATACTATAATTGGTGATATCGCCAATAATAAGATCACCTTTTTAAGAACTGGTGAGATTATTGAGTTTCATGAAGACAGAGATGATTATCAGAAAAGAGAATTGGATCATTTCATTGATATGGTTAATGCTAAAAATGTATCAGAAGATGGATTCGGACATGCGATTAGAGTGTTGGAATTAACTCAGGGGAACTTTTAGAGAAAGAGTGTTGTTTATGAGAATACTATTTACTATATGTGGTCGAGCAGGATCTAAAGGAATTAAGAATAAAAACCTCAGAGTTTTCTGTGGGAGATATCTGGCTCATTATACGGTGTCGATCATAGACCTTTATCTGAAGAAACACCCTGAAACAGAATGTGACATTGTTGTTAATTCTGACAGCGATGAACTGATAAAACTTGTTTTGGATAATGGGTTAAGAAAGATTGAGGTTATAAATAGGGATGAGAGTTTGTCTGGTGATTCGATAGGAAAGATTGACGTTATAAATGACTGTCTTTCAAAAATGGAAGAAAGTACTGGGCAAACATATGATATGGTGTTGGATCTTGATATCACTTCGCCACTCAGAACTATTGCAGACTTGGAAAAGGTTATAGAAACACAGCGTGATACTGGAGCTGACGTGACGACAACTGTGGCTGAAGCAAGAAGAAATCCATATTTTAATCAGGTGATGAGAACAGAGCATGGTGTTAAGAAAGTCATAGAATCAGATTATACTGCTAGACAACAGGCACCTGAGATATTCGATATGAATGCATCAATATATGCATATAGCCCCGAGTATTTAAGAACGGGCAAAGGTGTATTGAACGGATACTGTGAAATAGTTAAGATGTATGATACAGGAATACTTGATCTTGATCATGAGAATGATTTTGAATTAATGGAAGTGATAGCTGAGTATTTGTTTAAAAAAATGCCAGAATTTAAGGAAATCAGAGATAATATAGTAAAAATATAGTCAAAAAAGGAGGTTACAAAAATGAAGTTTTACAAAGTTGGAGATAAGATTGAGATAGGTGAAGATCTTTCAGGTGAGGAAATTATAGCCAATACCACGGACGGAGCATATGAGAAACATGTACCAGTCATTGAAAAAGACGGTGATAAGGTGATCGTAAAGGTTGGCTCTGTTGAGCATCCCATGCTTGAAGCTCATTACATTGAATGGATAGTACTTGAGACAGCAAACGGTTACGAGAAGAAGGATTTAAATCCCGGAGAGAAGCCTGTTGCTGAGTTTAATGTATCAGGAGATGTGGTTGCAGCATACGAGTACTGCAATCTCCACGGACTCTGGAAGGCTGAAGGCTGATGAAAACACTTGCCATCATAACCGCAAGAGGCGGTTCAAAAAGGATACCAAAGAAGAATATAAAAGAGTTTTGCGGTAAACCTATCATAGCTTACAGTATAAGGGCTGCCATAGAGAGTGAGGCTTTTGATGAGGTCATGGTCTCAACTGACAGTGAAGAGATAGCTGTTATAGCTAAAGAGTACGGTGCGAGTGCTCCGTTTATGCGTTCAGAAGCAGCGAGTAACGATTTTGCTACAACTGCAGACGTGATACTGGAAGTTATAAGCGAGTATGAGAAGCGCGGAGAGAAGTTCGATTATGTCGCCTGTATTTATCCAACAGCTCCCTTTGTTACGGCAAAGAAACTTTCTGAAGCAAAATCGCTCATTGAAAAAGAGAAGGCTGATGCGCTCCTTTCAGTTGTAAGATACGGGTTCCCGCCTCAAAGAGCTTTTGTAATAAAGGATGGTATGGTCAGATACCAGTATCCGGAGTTTGAGAGAACAAGAAGTCAGGATCTGGAGCCTATCTATCATGACTGCGGTCAGTTTTATATCCTGTCTTGTGAAGGACTTAAAGAGCATCATTCGATGATACTTCCTAAAACTGTTCCCTATATCGTTCCCGAGGAGGAGGTTCAGGATATAGATACGATGTCTGACTGGGCAATTGCTGAAGCAAAGTTCATGGCAAGAAATAAAGCTTAATAAATGTATATTCATTGAACTGCATGCATTTAGATGGTAAAATATCTATGTATGCAGTTTTTTATATTTCACTGTTTTGTAGGTACAACATGAACGTTAAAGGCTTGAGAAAAAATATCCTGCAGGATTATTTTATTTGGGGGTTTGCATTTTCTGTATTGCTTACACTTATAGGCTATGGCTGTGACGGTTACGCACAGGCTTTAGTCGTGTTTATGGTCTGTGTCATATCAGGTTTTATAAGCAATCTTATCGTATTTTCACAGTTTATCAGAAGATATTATGTCATTATCATACTTTCACTCATATCGATCGCGAGTTTTATTGTAAGAGGAGACTCTATGGCATCCCTTGGTATGCCTGTATCTGCCCTTTTCATGGTTTTTGCAGGTTACAGTGTTGCAACGGAAGGCAGAAAGTCTATACTTGCATCGTTTGGTAAATTCTGCGCGCTCATAGCGGTTTTTCTTTTTGTTGCGATCCTTTGGCATGTGACGGGACAGAATGCGGCTGTTGAGTATTTTAAGGGGGCGGCTGAAGCATTTGGTATGTTCTCTACAAAGCTGGTAGGAGTTTATCTACATCCCATCCCTGCAGCATGTGCTTATTTGGTGTTCACTTTGCTATGTTTCTTATATATCGATAACAGATTCTTGAGGTTCTTATGTACTCTTATAGGCGTAAGTGCTGTATGGATATCCGCATCACGTTCTGCACTCATAGTACTGGCTGGAATTCTTGGACTGTTTTATCTTGTCAGGATAGTGAGACATGAGACAAAACAGGAGATATCTCCAAAGACATCAAGCGGTGATAAGATCATAGCATCTATCGCTCTTATCCTTTTGGCGATCGCAGGTTATATCAACAGATCTACGATAATCATGCTCATAAAGAGAGTGTTCTCTGATTTCCTGGGATCAAAAGGTGCGGGTATAAATACTTCCTACAGACTCAGTGCATGGGAATATATATTCTCAAAGTTTACTGAAGGTTCATTTGTTCAGATTTTATTTGGAAGAGGTTATGAGAGCGCGACTAATGCAATAGAACAGGTGCCGTCGCTCGTTGCGATGAATGAGGTAACACCTCTTGGAACAAAGAACATATATATATCAATGCTCTATGACTATGGGATCATAGGCTGTGTTTTGCTTCTGATAGTTGCGATTCACTGCCTGTATTACTATATCTGTGGCAGTGAGAAGATGCAGAGAAGAACGGGACTTATCGTGCTTTCGATCCTTGCAATGGGCTTTGTGTTTGATCTTCAGTACTGGGACAGCACAGCTTTTATCCTCTGGGCATTTATCGGTGCATATTTGGGACTCAGGGATCTTAATCATACGGATAAGAAAGCTGAAGAATTAAAAACAAAGAAGAGCCTTAACATAGCTGTATTTGGTCAGAAGAATGCTCTTACAAACGAAGGTGGTGTAGAGGTCGTATCAAGAGAACTTGCTAGAGGAATGGCTGACGAAGGTCACAAAGTCACATGTTATAACAGGAAAGGACATCATATAAGCGGAGCTGAGTTTGATGTGCCTATGGTAGATGAATGGGAAGGTGTACGAATGAAGTATGTTCCCATCATAGAAGTCAAGGGACTTGCCGCTACTACATCGGCATTCTTTTCATCGATCTTAAGCGCTTTAGGTGATTATGATGTTGTACATGTGCATGCGGAAGGACCTTCACTGTTTTGCTGGATACCCAAGCTTACAGGAAAGAGAGTGATCTGTCATGTTCACGGACTTGATCATCAGCGTGTTAAATGGGGGAAAGCCGCAAAGCAGGTATTACTTCTTGGCGAGAGGAATGCTGTGGAGTATTCCGACGATATGATAGTCTTAAGCCGTGCTGTACAGAGATATTTTGCAGATAAATATGAGAGAGAGACAGTTTATATAGCAAATGCTGTTGAACCGTGTGAAAAGCGCCCGGCAAAGTGCATAACAGAGAAATGGGGCCTTAAAGAGGATGATTATATCCTGTTTTTGGGACGATTGGTACCTGAAAAGGGCATAGAGTATCTGATTAGAGCATACAAGGAGATGAAGACTGATATGAGACTTGTGATAGCCGGCGGAAGCTCCGATACAGATACATTTGTCGATGACATGAAATGGCTTGCAGGAGAAGATGAGAGGATCATATTCACGGGCTTTGTTGACGGTGAGCTTCGTGAGGAATTATACAGCAACGCATATATTTATGTTTTGCCTTCCGATGTTGAGGGAATGCCACTTTCACTTTTGGAAGCATTAAGCTACGGAAACTGCTGTCTTGTATCGGATATCGATGAATGTGCAGAAGTAGTTGAAGACCATGGTGTGATATTTAAGCATTCCGATATAGAAGAACTTAAAGCAAAGATGGAGGAACTTATCGCTGATCCGCAGACTGTTAAGGAGTATAAGGCGGGTGCAGCTGATTTTGTATGTAACAAGTACAGATTAAAGGACATGGTTGACAGAGTCGAAGAACTCTACAGAGATACACTTTCGGACAGATGAACTGATCGGAAGGCTTAAGAGGTAGTGATATGTTCGATGCATTTTTACAGGATATCGTTCAGATCAACTTCATACCTATATGCATAATCATTTTCCTTATCGTGTTTTTGGCTTTTAATGACGCATATGAACACGAGCTTACTGCATATTTTATGCCGGTCTTGGCCATGCTGTTTGGCCTTATAATAACCGACAATGCGGATTACTATGCATTTTCCACCAATCCTTCAGGAATGTTGCGTGTTATAACTGTGATCTTAGGCTATAATCTGCGTATATTTATCATGGCAGCACTGATAAGTATCGCGTTCAGAAACAGTGAGAGAAAAATATTAAAGATTATTTTGTTTGTCCCTGCTGTGGTCAATCTTTTGATCACGAGCATGGCGCTTTTTTCGGATCTTTTTATAACATATGCTGATGACGGATCTTTGATAAGAGGACCTTTTTCTTATACGCCACATGCTGTTTTGATGATCTATGCACTGTTTATGTATGTTTATTCAGTCCATATATGGCTAAGACATGACAGAAGATGTGAATCTGTTGTAATAATCATGACAGTCACCCTTGCAATCTTAGGAACGATATGCGAGCTCGTATTCAGACTTAAAGGCATCCTGATCGGTGTTATCGCCATGGATGTCACATTCTATTACCTTTGCATACATATAGAATACTTTAAATTTGACAGTCTTACCGATGCTCTTAACCGTACCAGTTTCTATGCGGACCTTAAGAGGATTAAGGAAGGCAATAAAGTTGGTATAATGTCCATAGATCTTAATGATCTTAAGAAGATAAACGATACAGAAGGACATGCCGGCGGTGATAATGCCATAAAGACTATAGCACATAACGTAAGAATGGCACTGGATACGAGAAGCAAGCTTTACAGGATAGGCGGAGATGAATTTGAAGTCATCTGCATGGAAATGTCTGAAGATGAGGTCAAAATGTGCGTAGACAGGATCAAAGCAAATATGCGTCAGTCTAAGTACACATTTGCCATAGGTTATGCCATCTGGGATGGAAAAGAGCCTATAAAAGACTGTTTAGCCAGAGCTGACGAGCGTATGTACACTAACAAGAGGGAGTTAAAGGGATGATCAGTATAATAGTTCCGCTTTACAATGCAGCTGATTATATCGAGAAGACCATAGAGACGGTTGCCTCTCAGACTTATACTGACTGGGAACTCATACTTGTTGATGATAAGTCTAAAGATGACAGCGTAAATAAGGCAAAACAGTGCATTGCTTCTTTGGATGCTCCAACTGCTTCAAAGATACGTCTTATTGAAAAAGAAAAGAATGCAGGTGCTGCGGAAGCAAGAAACACAGGACTTGATGCGGCACAGGGAAGATATATAGCATTTCTCGATGCTGATGATGTGTGGTATCCTCACAAGTTGGAACATGAGCTCATGTTCATGAACAAACATAATGCCGGATTTGTATGCTCGTCTTATCAGTTTGGCGATGAGAACGCTACACCTACAGGAAAAGTTGTAAGAGTTCCCAAAAGGATGAGCTATAAGAAGGCTCTTTCTAGAACTATCATTTTCACATCTACAGTTCTGATAGATACTGAAAAAGTTGATAAAGAGCTTATCAGAATGCCTAATATCGGTTCCGAGGATACTGCCACATGGTGGAAGATTCTTAAATCAGGAATTGATATTTATGGCCTTGATGAGCAGCTTGTCATATATAGGAGACCTGCTACATCCCTTTCTTCAAATAAGGGCAAGGCGATAACAAGGATATGGAAGCTTTACAGACAGGTAGCTGAGCTTGGAGTTATAGGATCTGCATGGCATATACTTCTTTGGGCTATCAATGCGACAAGCAGAAGAATACTCGATGACGGTGTAAGAAGACATTTAGAGTCGATAAAGCGATTCACTGTACTTCAGTTATCTTTGATAGGACTTCTCATATATACGGCAGTCTATGCATTTGCATGGTTTAAGGTCTATTATCCTGTCATCAGTTCACCGTTTATAAGCCAGGACGGTTATAACTTCGGTCCCGGTCTTAAACTGTATTTCAAAGGTCATCTGCTTATTCTGATGATCTATTTCATGATACTCTGGTTTTTGTCCGTTAACAACGGAAGCATGAAGATGGGGTATCTAAAGACCAGACAGATAGCATGGAACCAGATCATAGCACTTGCGTTTACAAATGTTACATCATATGCTCAGATATCTCTGATGCGTAACTGGCTTGTATCGCCCAAAGCGCTTATGCAGTGTTATCTGATACAGATAGTGCTGGCACTGTTATGGACAGCGCTTGCCGGATATATATATCAGATAGTATTTGCGCCCAGAGAGACACTTATCATATATGGCAGCGACTATGACAATGCCGATGAGATAGTAAGAAGATTTGAAGACAGTAACGACAGATTTAAAGTCATGAAGACTATGTCCATGTCAGGCGGAGTCAATGCCGTTGAGGCTGAGTGTTCCAGATGGTACGGCTGCGTTGTGCTTTACGGAGTATACGGAACACAGAGAAAAGAGATAGTTGATTTCTGTTACAGCCACTATATAAGAGTTTTCATAGTTCCCGATGTTGACGATCTTTTGATGCGTGGATTTGAAAAGATGGATCTGTGGGATACTCCGATCTTAGAACTTAAGGAATACAGTGTGAGCTGGGAAATGCGCCTGATAAAGAGAGCTGCAGATATTTGCATTTCTCTTGTGCTCATAGTCATCACTTCACCTGTATTATTCATAGCTTTTCTTATCAGTAAGAGCAAGAATGGTCATGCGATCGAAAAGAGCATCTGCATGTCAAAGGATGGAAGAACATTTGAAAGACACTTGTTATCTTATGACTGTTTCGGTTGTACTTTACCTATGTTGTGGGATGTTTTGAAAGGTCATATCTCTATGATAGGCCCTGAGCCCATGAAGGAGAGCATGTATAGAAGACTGGTCGATGAGGATAACAGATTCATATACAGACTGAGAGTTAAACCGGGATATACCGGATATGCATTAAGCTACGGAAGAAGTTTAAGAAACCTGTCTGATGATTGTGATCTAAAGGATGCGGAGAGCATATTAAAACTTGATATGGTATATATCCAGGAGTATTCAATCATGCAGGATCTGAGACTTATGTTTGGGCTTTTGGGTTCTTCGGATCAGAGGGGTAAAGAGAGTGAGACCCGTTAATATCTATGCTCTGACAAGAGTAGAAAAACCAGGACTGCTTTCGAGACTGGAGAGACAGATGTCTTTAAGAAGACGTTTTCTCCACGTTAAGCAGTGGGAGATGGTAAGCCTTAAGGCTTTTTGCGATCATGTGACAGACTGCGTTGGAAACGCGGTCTTGTTTGATTTTTATTATTCTTTTGAGATCCCAAAGCTTGGAAAGGAATTCGATCTTTTACGTATCAGTGATGATATGGTAGTAAATGTTGAGTTAAAGAGCTTTCCTGTGGGAGATGACAGCGTAAAAAAGCAGCTCATACAGAACAGATATTATCTGTCTACTCTTGGTAAGACCATCCGCTCATATACATATATAAGCAGTGAGGACAGACTGGTAAGGCTCACAAACGGCGGAAGGCTCATTGAGGAGAAGTTTGAGAATCTGTGCAATGATCTTATGAGTCAGAAGGACTGTTTTGACGGGAATATCGAGGAACTCTTTAAAGAGGAGAGATATATCATATCACCGCTTGCCGATCCTGACAGATTTTTGATGAGTGAGTATTTTTTGACTTCGCAACAGGTCGATATAAAGAAACATATATTAAAGAGGATTAGATCATATAAGAGTACGGATTCAAAGGATGGCATCTGTGCACAGGGATTCACCGGACTTCCCGGTACAGGAAAGACTCTCTTATTATACGATATCGCCATGGAGCTCTCTACAAGACAGAGAGTGTGCATAGTTCATTGCGGATCGTTTTCAACAGAACTTAAGAAACTGGATGAAAGGTTAAAACGTATTGATTTCTTTCAGTGTAACGGTGGTGAAAAGTTTAATGAGACCGATCTATATGATTATTCCGTTTGTCTTGTTGATGAGGCCCACAGATTGGATAACAGCCTTCTTGATATGATCATCAATGTGGCTTATCATAATATCACGCCTGTTATCTTTTCTTATGACTGTGAGGATATCATATCAAAAGAAGAGATGGACAAGAGCATTCTTAAAAGGATGGAGGGTATAGAAGGATTCACGAGTTACCGCCTGACAAACCGCATAAGGACAAAGAGTGAGCTGTCATCGTTTATCCAGGCGATCATAACCGGTCCTTCCAACAACCACAGAAAGGATTATCCTTCGGTAACGCTTGAATACTCAAATTCAGAAGCAGAGACAGATAATCTCTTAAATAACCTTATGAATAAAGGATACATTTACATATATGATCCTTCTCTTATGAACAGTGAAAGAATCACCTGTTATGATAAAGACAAGCTGATTGATATCGGTGAAGTGAGCTTTAAAGAATTTGACAAAGTAGTTGTATATATTAATTCACGATTTAATTACACTAAAGATGACGGCCTGAGATCCGTACATGATGAAGAAAACGGTGAAGGATCATGCGTAAGAAATATGTTCCATGGTCTTAACAGGGCAAAATCAAAGATCGCGATAGTGGTTGAGAACAATGAGGATGTCTTTGAGGGATTCCTTTATATCGCCCAGGGAAAGATCAGATAAATGTATTTGCAAAAAAACAAGTATTTTTTTCTCATTTATAGTATACTAATGCTTGTTGTATATAATAATAAAGAAATTGGAGTATGTAGTTATGTCTAAGAAGGAAAACACAGAACTTGAGAATATGACCAAATCGCAGGCAAAGCGTGCGGCCAGAAAAAAGGAAGTTGCGAGTGCAAAAAAGAAAGCCATCGCAGGCAAGGTGACCGGGTATATCGTTGCTTTGTTACTTGTTATCGCGATCGGTGCTCTTATAGGAGTTATGATCGTTAAGGGTATGAACAAGGTCACACCCATTGATGATCACAGTGCGGGACTTGATGCGAACGGTTTCATTACAGGCGTGACAGCTAAAAATGATATCGATCTTGCAGATTACAGAAACTTTACTGTTCCGTTATCCGAAGTTGAATACACGGACGAGGATGTGGATGCCGAGATAGAGAGTTACCGTAATTCAAATAAGGTCATCTCAGAAGAGGAAGGCCTTAAAGTTAAGGACGGTGATGTAGTAAATATCGCTTATGTCGGAACTGTTGACGGAAAAGAGTTTGAAGGCGGTAGTGCTGATTCTTATGATCTTGGGATAGGAACCGGTACTTTTATCGAAGGTTTTGAAGAGCAGCTTATCGGTGCCGAGAACCTTTCAACTTTCAATGTGAATGTAACATTCCCTGAAGATTACGGTGTTGAAGAGTTAAACGGTAAGGATGCCGTGTTCAGTGTTACTATAAACGGAATCTACGTTCTTCCTGATTTCACTGATGAATATGTTGCTGAGAAATTCGGTGACAAAGCTTCAACAGTAGAGGAATACAGACAGTACTTAAAGGACAGCAACTACGCGACCAATTTAAAGACATATACCGAGACTTATCTTAAGGATAACTCATCAGTTGTTAACTTTAACAAGAAATATCTTAAGACCCTTAAGCAGATAAAGAAGGGTGATGATATGCAGAGTTATGAATATACGGCTCTTATGTATAAGCAGTATCTTGGATATGATTATTACACATCTTTTGAGGATTACACAGGCAAGTCTGAGTCTGAATACGATGTGAGCCTTATAGATATCGCTAAAGAGACATACAAGGAGAACCTTATATATCAGGCGATCCTCGAAAACGAGGGTGTGACGGTCGATGCAGCATATTATAAGGATTATCTGGCAAAGACAGGTCATGAAGACGAGTACTATGCAAACCAGGTTGAGATGTACGGTGAGCCTTATGTACTCCAGATGGCAGTTAAGGAAAAAGCGCTTGAGATTGCAAGCGGATATGCAAAAGTTCAGTGATCTTTCATAAAGAAAGGCAGTGAAGATGAAGAGAATGGGTGGAAGAGATAAAGCGTTAAGAGTTTTTATAACGCTTCTTGGTATGATCATCGCAGTCATGATCGTGCCTTTTGGTTCACAGGCTGCAAGAAGGACTAATAACAGAGCAAAGTATGCTCTTGTATTTGATGCGCAGTATTATCACGATAATAATCCCGATGTTGCAGCTGCTTATGGCAGTGATTACAACAAACTGCTCAATCATTACATAAATAACGGTGTATCAGAGGGCAGAAACGCATCGGCTGTGTTCAATGCGAAGGCTTATAAGGAGAATAATCCTGACCTTGCTTCCGCATATGGTAACAACTGGGCTTCTTATCATGAACATTTTGCCGCATTTGGTTCGAGTGAGAACAGGATCGCACTTCCCACAGGCGGTTCAAATGTTAATGCCACAAAACAGGTGAGTCGTGCTGCAAACGTATCGCAGGGTTCTCTTATCGGCAGTTATTCAACGGAATATGATGCTAAAGTTGCAAGAGCGACAAATATCGCAGTAGCGGCTTCACGTATAAACGGTGTTGTCGTAAGGAGCGGAGAGAACTTCTCGTTCAGCCAGACGATACTTCCAAGAAGCACGGCAAACGGATATGTGAGAGCACCGATATTCATCAATAAGAAACATGGTTACGGAATTGGTGGAGGAGTCTGTCAGGTGTCATCGACACTTTATGCTGCTATGTTATCGGCAGGACTTCCTGCGACTGAAAGACATGCACATTCGCTTCCCGTTACATATATACCTGAGGGTATGGATGCAACCATAGCAGGTAATTCGCTCGATCTTAAATTCACCAATATATTTGATTATCCAATCATATTGGGTGCTAGCGCGGATAACGGTACACTTACGGTGACTATCAGCAGATATTGATTATGTTTAGGAAAAATGGTGATAAACATCTTAATAGAGTCATTATGATCATCATGCTGATCATGGCATGTATCTGTCTGTTTGGCGCCTGCAGGAAGAAGACTTCTGTTGAAACGCCGGAAGTTGTAGTCGATGTTGAAGAACCGGTGATCGAAGTTGAGGTCGAGAAGCCACAGGTCGAAGTAGAGGTTGAAAAACCTGAAGTCACTGTTAAGGTTGAGGAGCCTGTGATAGAAGAACAGCCTGAAACCGATATCGAAGAGGTCCAGCCTGAAACCGTAACATATAAGTTCAGAAACAAGAAACTTCTTGATCAGCATTATGATAAGCACGGTAAAGAAATGGGATTTGCATCTGCTGCTGAATA
Source organism: Lachnospiraceae bacterium (assembly GCA_017619635.1). GTDB lineage: Bacteria > Bacillota > Clostridia > Lachnospirales > Lachnospiraceae > Colinaster. The sequence continues at coordinate 96,325 of JAFZRZ010000036.1, forward strand.
TGAGGCTGCGGCCAGTGCAGTGATTAACAATCCTGATGCTCTTTATAAGACTGAAAAAGAAGACGGAGATGGATGTTATTTCATCGAGAGTACAAATGAGTTTGTGGTATTGTCCACAGATGGTTATATAAGAACTTACTTCATCCCTGATTCGGGAAAGAAGTATTTCGATAAACAATAGAAAAAGGAGTCATAACAAAGTATATGGATTTTCTTAGAGATATGGTCTCAAACAAAGCCTTTATGGCTGCATTACTTGGATGGACCGTGGCTCAGGTATCCAAAACGATCATATACCTGATAGTAAACAAGGAATTAAGACTTGAGAGAATGTGCGGCGGAGGAGGAATGCCAAGCTCACATTCGGCTACGGTATGCGGGCTTGCTACAGCGACCGGTATGATCTACGGTGGCGGTAGCATAGAATTTGCCATAACATTTGCACTTGCCATGATCGTCATGTACGATGCCATGAATGTACGTATGGAGACAGGACGTCAGGGTAAGGTCTTAAATGACATGCTGGAGATATTCCAGAACATGGGAAAGAATATTTCACCCGAGGAGAGACTAAAAGAGCTGGTCGGACATACACCTCTCCAGGTGCTCATAGGTGCCATAACGGGTATCGTTGTAGCAGTACTTGTCGTACTGTATCTGTGAAAATTTTAATCAATAAATAAAGGTTAGGAAGTATATTATGTTTTCAAATCTTGTTGACTATGTCAATGAACTTGCGACAGTGTATAAATATCTTTTTGTTTTTTTTGTATCTATGGTCCCTTTGATAGAGCTTAGAGGAGCAATTCCCTTTGCTTATATCTTTAGGGTGGGAGATCCGTCATTTGATCTCGTTACAAGCTACGTGATAATAGCCATAGGAAATATGATACCTGTTCCGATAATCTTCTTCTTTGCAAGAAAGGTTTTAGAATGGGGGGCTGATAAGAAGGTCATAGGAAAGTTCTTTACATTCTGCCTTGAAAAAGGGCACAAGGGAGGAGAGAAACTGCAGAGTAAAGCCGGCAGAGGCCTGTTCGTCGCACTTCTTTTGTTTGTGGGTATTCCTTTACCGGGAACAGGAGCATGGACGGGAACGCTTGCTGCTTCTATCCTTGATATGAAATTCAAAGACAGTATCGTTGCCGTTATGTGCGGAGTAGCACTCGCGGGTATAATAATCGGTCTGCTGTGCACATTTGGATTTGGTTATCTGTTTGGAATAGGCTGATAGATAGGGGAGAGTAGATTTGGGTACAGGATATTTGATCCAGTTTTATATTGCATGTCTGATCTTAAGCTTTGTTGCGCTTCCGATATCGTATCGTTTGTGCAACAGATTTGCTGACGGCGGATTTATGATAAGTAAGTCACTTGGTCTGTATATTAGCGGATACGCCATGTGGCTTTTGTCATCTGCACATATCTTAAAGTTTTCCCAGGGATCATGCGTGATCGTTTTACTGCTTACAGCGGTTTTGATGTACACACCGGTCATCATATCGATCTATAAGAAGAAAGATAACGGCTTTATAGCATATCTTAAGTCTCATGCGAAGGCTATTATCATCGCAGAGATCGCATTTTTAGTGATATTTGTGATCCTTAACTGGATATTTGCCCACAGGATACCGTCTACCGATACTGAGAGGATGATGGATCTGGGCTTTATGATGTCAATGTATAAGACAGATTACATGCCTCCGCTCGATCTTTGGGCAAGTGGCGAGATCATAAATTATTACTATTTTGGACAATATATAATCACATATCTTACAAAGTTATCGTTCATACCTGTAGGTTTTGGTTATACATTCGGTTTCTTCATGATAGCAGCCTGGGCAGTAGTTGCGATCTTTTTGCTTGTTTACGATATCACAAAGAGTCGGATAGCAGGTGTGATATCGGGAGCGGCTGTAATATTCAGCGGAAATTTCCATTATGTTGTATTTGCAAAGATAGTTCCCATGCTGTGGGATATCTTACAGCTTGAAGGAGACAAGCCCAGCTACTGGTTTGCGGATTCGACCAGATATATAGGTTATACTCCTGAAGTCACAACTGACAGGACCATACATGAGTTCCCTTCTTATTCATTTATAGTAGGGGATCTTCATGCGCATGTAGTTAATATCCTGGTCGTTGTTGTGATCTTAAGTCTTTTGTGGGCATACCTTAAGTCGCTCAGTGATAAAAAGAATGAGACAAAGCCGGTAACTAAGAAAACAAAAGCAGAGAAAAAAGAAGAGGAAAGCAAAAAAACATTTAAAGGAAGTCCTCTTTTGTCAGAGTGCTGTAACGGGTACTTCCTTCTCATAGGTTTTCTGCTTGGTATCAGCAGTATGTCAAACTACTGGGATTTTCCAATCTATTATGTTGTTTCGGGAAGCATCATACTGTTTGGAATGATGAGAGTATATGGTATAAAGAAAGGTCTCTGGGGCAGTGTTATCCTTTCAGGACTCTTTATCATGCTCATAAATATGGCGGTTTCATTTGTTTTCAATATGAAATTTAACAAGATGGTATCGGGAATAGGGAGTGTCATGAGAAGATCGCTGTTTCATCAGCTTGTACTTCTTTGGGGATTCCCGGTTGTCATGCTCATCTGCTTCATAATATTACTTATCAGATTAAGAAAACTTGATGATAAGAGACTTTATGCGCTTTTACTGGGATTATGTGCTACAGGTCTTGTATTGATACCTGAGTTCATATTTGTTAAGGATATCTATATCGATGCATTTCCGAGAGCCAATACGATGTTCAAACTCGGTTATGAAGCGTTTATCATGTTTGGCACATGCAGCGGTATCATAATGAACGAATTCTGGGAGACTTCAAAAGAAGAGGAAGGATATAAGGCACATCTGTATAAGAAAACAGCTGTTATATTCTTTGTATGCTTCCTGATGACACTTGGATATTTTGTGACTGCCACAAGACAGTGGATAGATGATTATTCGAAGGAAAACTTTAAGGGCTTTAATGCATATACCTCGATAAAAAACGCAAACTCGTATGACTTGAAAGCGATAGAAGAACTTGAAAAACTTGTTGAGGCGTCAGGAGCGAAACAGCCGATCGTTTTAGAGGCTGATGGTGACAGCTATACCAACACCTGTCGCGTGAGTGTTCTGACCGGTTATCCTACGGTGCTCGGATGGCATACTCATGAATGGCTATGGCACAATTCTCATTCCTATATGGAACAGAGAAGGATAGATGTGGAGGATATCTATACTTCTGAAGATGCAAATGTCGTAAGACACCTGCTGGATAAGTACAACGTGGATTATGTATATATAGGATCGTGTGAGTATTCAAAGTATGAGGTTATACAAAACGGCATACTGGAATCCATGGGACAGGTGGTATACTGGGAGAATTCCGATACAGGACAGCTGATTGAGATCATAAAGGTGAGATAATGCTTAGGACAGACACAAAGAAGTTATCAGTCATAACGCTTTTATATATTTATATCCCCGTTGTTGTCTTTCTTTGCGGTTTCACGGCATGGTATGTATGGCTTGTTACCGTTTTGGCATGTGGATACTCTTTCTACAGAATATATAAGAGATATAAGAACGAGAAGATCGAAGAAGCGCATGAAGGTGTAACCATGTCCTGGTCTGCCATCATGATAAGTTTTGTCTTTATTGAGATAATGTGTCTTGTGATGGGCTTTTGGGATGTTTTTGAACAGTCGGGAGACTGGAGCAAACACAATGCCGTACTCCATGATCTTGTTGAGCATTCCTGGCCGGTAGTCTATACGGCACATGAAAAAGCACTGTTGACTTACTATCTGGGACAATACATGGTTCCGGCATTGTTCGGGAAAGTGTTTGGTAACGGAGATGTTATATTAGGATTTAATATTGCTCATATGGCAATGTCGTTCTGGGCTATGATCGGTCTGTGCATCGCATATCTTAACCTTATAAATGTTACAAAGTCTGATAGTTTCAGATCACAGATAAGATGCCTTCTTATCATGTTTTTCTACAGCGGTCCTCTTGCTCTATGCCAGATCATAACAAAAGGTATATTTGAGGATGACATGTATTCACTGGGTTCCCATCACTGGTTGCTCATCAAAGGCTTTATGCTGCAGTACAGAAGTGATTTTGTAATGCTCAGATGGACTTATCCCCAGGTGATCGTCATCTGGCTTATCTGCATGCTCTTCTTAAAGTTTCGTAAAGATTTCAGGTATTATGTGCTCCTGTTTGCACCTGCACTTTTATATGGTGCATTCTCCATGCCTTTTCTTGCTGTTGCAGCGGTTTCGCTTGTTATATATGAGTTCATAAAGTCGAAAGATAAGATGGGAATAGTAAAAGAGGTCTTTTCTGTCGAGAACATCATCAGTTTTTTGACTCTTGGCGTAGTACTCATAACATATTTCTATGGTTATCTTACCGTTGAGAAACCTGAAGCGCTTAAGTTCCATATTCGAGAGATAAATGTAGAGAGTATAGCGATAGTTCTGATATTTGATCTTTGCATGTTTGGTATCTATGCGATATGCATGTTTAAGGATTACAAAAAAGATATCATATTTCATTGCTGCATAGTCTTTTTGACAATACTTCCGTTTTTTTCTATGGGATTATATAACGACCTGGTTATGGGAGCGTCGATACCGGCACTATTCTTTATGATGTGCTATGTAGTGAAGAGGTTTAATAAAGGTGGAGAAGGAAATTATTACGGCTTTGCAAGCGGTATAATAACGCTTTGTCTTATCATCGGTTCATTTTATCAGATGTTCGAGATAAGAGATATCGTAAGATATAAGCTTACAGCAGATGACCCTTCAAAGGTTGGAATAGAGGATTTCTTCGGGACTTTAGAGTCTTATGCGGACAGAAACTCTGAAGAGAGTGTGGATCTTATATATAATTATTTCACATATGATCCGGATCAGAAGTTTTTCTACAAATACCTGTCCGGAGATAAGAAAGAGACAAAAGAGGCAACCCTAAACCATAACAGGGTTTCGGGACTGTATTTTGACACATATGTGGATATAAAGGTATATGACAATACTACTGATGAGGTTTTAAACTCAGTATTAAATGACTGCGGAAGATATGAGCGCATATTCAGCAGGACTCTTGAACAAAGCGAACTGTATGCCATAAATAACAGAGAAAACGATCTTAAAGAGGATGAGTTTTATACAGCTTCCATCTCGGAAGATATGTACAATGTCCTTGTATATGCGTTAAGGATATCCGAGGAGAGTAACGGAAGTTTCAATCCTGCTCTCGGAGCTGTCACAGAGCTTTGGGATTTCAGAGGCGGCAGTGATTATGTGCCTCAGCAGGATGTAGTAAATGAAGCTCTTACACATACGAATATCGAGGATGTTGAGGTGTTCACAAGGGAAGCGGATGGAAAGCTTAATTACTATATAAAGATCCATGATGACAAGCTTAAATTTGATCTTGGCGGTATTGCAAAGGGATATATCGGAAACTGCTTAAGAGATGAACTCATAGAAAACGGGTGTAAAAGCGCTATCATCTCACTTGGCGGAAATGTGGTATGTATAGGTGATAAGAACGGGCAGGAATTCATCATAGGTGTACAGAAACCCTTTGAGAAGGAAGGCGTGAGGGAATTCGGATTAAATGTCTCTGATACCTGTGTTGTCACATCGGGGACCTATGAGAGATACTTTGAAAAGGATGGAAAGGTATATCATCACATCCTTGATCCAAAGACTGGCTATCCGGTCATGAACGGAGTATTGTCGGTCACTGTCGTTTGTCCGGATTCAATGAAGGCTGATGCACTCTCAACGGCCCTTCTTTCGATGGGTGAGGATGAGGCGAGAACATATGTGAACGGCCAGAGCGATGTGTATGCTGTCTTTTTGATGGAGGATGGCTCCAGATTTGACATATGGGGCTAATAAATCTGTATTATTTGCATTTGACAGGTCATATTGCAGTAATTATAATTTAATAAGTTTTTATAAAGGAAGGGACGATCTGTTATGAGACAATTTACCTCAAAAGAATTAAGAAAGATCTGGAAGGATTTTTATATACAGAGAGGACATGTGGATGTAGGCGCCGTATCACTTGTCAGTGACGGTTCAACCGGTGTTCTGTTCAACGTTGCTGGAATGCAGCCTCTTATGCCATATCTTTTAGGAGAGAAGCATCCTCTTGGAACAAGGCTTTGCAACGTCCAGGGATGTGTTCGTACGAATGATATCGATTCTGTAGGTGACAGAAGCCACGTTACATTCTTCGAGATGATGGGAAGCTGGAGCCTTGGCGATTATTTCAAGGAAGACCGTTGCAAATGGAGTTATGAGCTTTTGACAGAGGTTTTCGGATTTGATGCAGATCATCTTGCAGCAACTGTGTTTGCGGGTGATGAGAATGCTCCCAGAGATGAGGAAGGTGCACAGTTTAGAATAGCTTCCGGCTTTAAGAAAGAGAATATATATTATCTTCCCGCTGAAGATAACTGGTGGGGACTTGAATATGGTCCTTGCGGTCCCGACTCTGAGATGTTTTATATTGCTGATGTTCCGGATTGTGGCCCTGACTGTGGTCCCGGATGCTCATGCGGTAAATATACAGAGCTTGGAAATGACGTATTCATGCAGTATGAGAAGCATCAGGACGGTCATCTTACACCTCTTAAACAGAAGAATGTCGATACAGGATGGGGACTTGAGAGAAACTTGGCTTTCCTTAACGGCACAAAAGATGTTTATAAGACAGATCTGTTTGCCGGTGCGATCGCATATATCGAAAATGAATCAGGTGCCAAATATGATGCTGATGAGAAGCTCACAAGATCGATGAGAATACTTGCAGATCATATGCGTACCAGCGTAATGCTCATCGGAGATGAAGCGAAGCTTCTTCCTTCAAATGCAGGAGCTGGCTACGTGCTCAGAAGACTCATTAGAAGAGCTGTAAGACACGGACGTACTCTCGGCATGAACAAGGATGCGCTTTTGGGAGTGGCAAAGATATATATAGATGAGGTATATGATGATTCATATCCGCTTCTTAAGACAAACCGTGAGTTCATATTAAAAGAACTTGATAAAGAGATAGACAGATTCACCAGCACTCTTGAAAACGGCATGAAAGAATTTAAAAAGATCCTCGATGAGAAGAAGAGTGCAGGCGCAAAGAGTATCGACGGAGATTCCGCTTTCTATCTTTATGATACATTCGGATTCCCGATAGAGCTTACAGTGGAGATGGCAGATGAGGAAGGCTTAAGCGTTGATGAAGAAGGCTTTAACAAGGCTATGGAAGCTGCCAAGCAAAAAGCAAGAGACAATCAGAATTTCTCTGCTAAACTCAGTGCTGATGCAGACCTTTTTGCAGGTCTTGATGACAGTATAACAACAGAGTTTTCCGGATATGAAAAACTGGAAGATGTCAGCAAAATAGTAGCTGTTGCTGATGAGGACGGAATGGTTGATGCACTTGTTGAAGGCGCTCAGGGAACCATAATCACAGCGGTAACTCCTTTCTATGCTACCATGGGCGGTCAGTCTGCAGACTTTGGTGAGATAAAGACTGCAAACGGAATCTTTAAGGTTGAGGATGTTGTTAAACTCAAAGGTTCAAGAGTTGCTCACATAGGTGTTGTCACCTCAGGAAAGATCTCAAAGGATGATGAGGCAACACTCATTGTAGATAAGAACAGAAGAGCAAGCATTTGTAAGAACCACTCAGCTACACACCTTCTTCAGAAAGCTCTTCAGACAGTACTTGGTGATCAGGTTCACCAGGCGGGCTCTTATCAGGATGCTGAGAGAACAAGATTTGACTTCTCTCATGACAGAGCCGTTACTAAAGAAGAACTTGAAAAGATAGAGACTATCGTTAATGAGAAGATAGCAGAAGATCTTAAGGTTGAGACCAAGGTGATGAGCCTTGATGAAGCAAAGAAGTCAGGTGCAATGGCACTCTTTGGTGAGAAATACGGCGAGACGGTAAGAGTTGTCGGAATGGGTGATTTCTCTACAGAGCTCTGTGGTGGTACTCACGTATCGCACACAGGTCAGATAAGGACTTTTAAGATCGTATCTGAAAGCGGAATAGCAGCGGGCGTAAGAAGAATAGAGGCTGTGACTGATGTTCATGCGCTTGAATATTATAAGAAACTTGAAGATCAGATCGCTGAAGCTGCATCTATCGTTAAATCAACTCCTGCAAATCTAATAGAGAGACTTAACTCTATGATGAAGGAGATCAAGGCATTGAACTCTGAAGTTGAGAGTCTCAAGGCTAAAGCGGCTCAGAATGCTCTCGGAGATGTAATGGATGGCGTTGTTGAGATAAAGGGAGTTAAACTCCTTGCTACTAAGCTCAGCGGTGTTGATATGAATTCACTGAGAGATCTCGGTGATCAGCTTAAAGGTAAGCTTGGCGAAGGCGTTGTTGTTCTTGCCAGTGATGCTGACGGCAAGGTAAACCTTATGGTAATGGCTACCGATGAGGCTCAGAAGAAAGGTGCTCATGCAGGAAATCTTGTTAAAGCAATCGCATCTTGTGTTGGCGGTGGCGGCGGTGGACGTCCTAACATGGCACAGGCAGGAGGCAAGAATCCTGCGGGAATAGATGAATGTCTTGCAATGGCTGCCAAGGTATTGGATGAACAGATTGGTTGATTGATAACACAATAAGTACACAGATCCCTACAAACCATGATCTTAAATGGTTTGTGGGGATTTTTTAACGTTAAAGGGATTGGGCTTAATGAAACATCAAAATATACGTTGACAACGTATGTAAGAAGTGTTATACTTTGATAAAGTATAGAAGCGCTGGAGGTAATGTTATGGATATATCAGATAAAATAAAAGAATTGCGAAAGAAGACAGGATTATCGCAAAGTAAGTTTTCTGCTAAATTTGGAATTCCTGTAAGAACTCTTCAACAGTGGGAACAGGGGATAAGTGCACCCCCTGAATATCTGGTCAGAATGATGGCGTATATTTTGCAGCTTGAGGAAAGGGGGGGAGAGAATGAACAAGAAGAATGAGATTGTGCTATTTGAAACTGAGGATAAGGAAATAAAATTATGTGTTCCGGTTGAACATGATACTGTGTGGCTGACTCAAGCACAAATGACAGAATTGTTTAACGTTGACAGAACAGTAATAACCAAACATGTGAATAATGTGTTTAGAGAAAATGAGCTGGATAAAAAAAGCAATGTGCAAAAAATGCACATTACAAATGCAGATAGACCGGTTCAGTTTTATTCGCTCGATGTCATTATTTCGGTCGGTTATCGCGTAAAGTCACAGCGAGGAGTGGAATTCAGACGTTGGGCAAACTCGGTTTTAAGAGATTATATTCTTAAAGGATATGCAGTTAATAATAGACGCCTGGAAGCTTTACAAAAGACAGTAGAGATTCAGTCAAAGATGCTTTCGAGTGTACTTGAAATTGATGGTTCTGAAGTTTTACAAGCAGTTAATCAGTACACTTCAGCGCTTACTCTTTTGGATAAGTATGATCATCAGTCTTTGGAAAAACCTGAAGGCAATGCACCAATCTATCGTATCACGTATGAGGAGTGCAGAAAGATGGTAGACAGTATGGAGGATACCTTTAAGTCAGATGTTTTTGGGGTCGAAAAAGAAGCCGGAAAAGTAGAAGGGATCATCGCGGCAGTATATCAAAGCGTATTTGGCGGTGATGTTTATCCTTCATTGGAAGAAAAGGCGGCCAATCTGCTTTACTTTATGATAAAGGATCATCCTTTCGCGGATGGGTGCAAGCGAATAGCAGCCTCATTATTTCTTGAATTCTTGAATAAAAATAATGTGTTGTTTAAAGAGGGTAAAAAAGTTATAAGTGATGGTGCGCTTGTTGCACTCACATTAATGATAGCTGAATCTAGGCCTGAAGAAAAGGACATAATGACGGCATTGGTGATGAATATCATATCATTGTGAGGAAAAAGGTATAGCTATAGGTGTTTAAATTACGAATAACCGAGTGAAAAACTGATATATTTTAGCAAAAACTGTTGACGAACGCCGAAAAATAGATATAATATTCTATGTGTATTTACACAAATAACCTGAATCAGTGATAAACTTATGCAGGACCGAAGGGAGGTCAAGTCAGGTGTCAAGTGTTATCGTAAAAGAGAATGAAACTTTAGATAGCGCATTACGTCGTTTCAAGAGAAGCTGCGCAAAGGCAGGTATCCAGCAGGAGATCAGAAAGCGTGAGCATTACGAGAAGCCCAGCGTAAAGCGTAAGAAAAAATCTGAAGCTGCAAGAAAGCGTAAGTATAACTAAGATGATTTAATAAAGCCCTCGGATATGTCCGGGGGCTTTTAAAAACTGCCATGATAATATACTGGATCATATTGATCGCTGCTATATTGACTGTTGTCATAAGCAGCATCATTGACAACAACAGGTTCATAACAACTGAATATAAGGTCGTATCAGACAAGGTTTTAAAGAAATGCCGTATAGCTTTTCTTTCAGACCTTCATTGTAATTCTTTTGGGACTGACAATGAAAGGCTTATTGATGCTGTTAAAAAAGCCGGGCCGGATATTATCGTTATGGGCGGTGATATGGTTACTTCTCGCGCCGGTGAGATAAATGAGCATAGGCTCGATATCCCTGTTAAGCTTGTTGAGGCTCTTAAGGAATATAAGGTATTCTACGGGATCGGAAATCACGAATACCGTATGTATCTTTACAGGGAGGATTTCGAGGACAGTTTTGATTTACTCATGGATAAGCTTACATCCAAGGGCGTAAACATCATGAGAAATAATTCTGAGTACCTTGATGAGTATAATATCGATATACAGGGGCTAGAGATCGAGAGAGATTATTATAAGCGCGGCACTAAGGTGAATATGGCACCGGAATATGTAAGAAAACTGACCGGTGAAAGGGATGAGTCTCATTTCAGGATACTTATGGCACACAATCCGGAATACTTTGATATATACAGTAAAGAAGCAGATCTTGTGCTCTCGGGTCATTATCACGGCGGTATCGGAAGATTACCGGTACTAGGCGGTGCGGTCTCACCAAGATTAAGACTTTTCCCTGTATATGACGGCGGAAAGTACGAAAAGAACGGTTCTGTAATGATAGTCAGCAAGGGACTTGGCAGCCATACCATTCCTATAAGAGTCTTCAATCCCTGTGAACTGTGCATTATTGACGTAGAACATTCATAAACTTAAGTTTTTCTTGCAAATGACCACTATATTTTGTATACTTTATAAGTGTGGGCGCTAAAGAGACCACAATATATTGTTGCAGAGGTTGTTATGGCGATTGAAGTTAAACTTGAAGTGTTTGAAGGTCCGCTGGATCTGTTGCTTCATCTGATCGAAAAGAATAAAGTTGATATATATGATATCCCGATCGTTACCATCACGGAGCAGTATCTCGAATATATCCGCAAGATGGAGACAGAGGATATGAATATCATGAGTGAATTCTTACTCATGGCAGCTACTCTTCTTGATATAAAGTGCAAGATGTTACTTCCAAAAGAGGTCAATGAAGAAGGCGAAGAGGAAGATCCCAGAGCAGAACTTGTTCAGAAACTTCTTGAGTACAAGATGTACAAGTTTATGTCTTATGAGCTTAAGGATATGCATATGGGTGCTGAGAGATTCATCTATAAGCATGAGACACTTCCTGAGGAAGTAAAGATGTATCAGCCTCCGATAGATTATGATTATCTTATCGGTGAGATAAATCTTCAGAGCCTGCACAGGATATTCAGAGAAACACTCAAGCGTAAAGATGACAAGATAGATCCGATCAGAAGCCAGTTTGGAAATATCGAAAAAGACGAGATCGAACTTGAGGATAAGACAAGATATATCAAGGACTATATCCTTGAACATAACACTTTAAGCTTCAGGGATCTGCTTGAGAAGCAGAACTCAAAGATGGAGATAATAGTCACATTCCTTGTTGTACTTGAGCTCATAAAGGTTGGTATCATAGTCATCACACAGGATACGATATATGATGACATACTTATAAATGTGGCAGAGGATGCAGAGAGCAAGATCGCATTTATCGATCTTGAAACTGTGCTTTGATCATTACAGATTTTGGCGACAGGGGTTGCCGGAAATGGTATAATATATGAAAAAGGAACAGCAGGAGGCAGTTATAGAAGCTGTCCTGTTCTCCATGGGTGAGGCGGTGAAGATATCAAAGCTTGCTGAACTGACGGAGACCACACCTGAAAAAGTTAATAAGATCGTCGAAGGTATGTGTAAGAGCATGGAGGCGGCAAACAGGGGTGTTACCATAACCCAGATAGGTGACGCCTATCAGATGTGCTCAAAATCTTCGATGTATGAATACCTGATAGATATCACGAAGTCTGAGAGAAAGTACACTCTAACCGATACTGTTCTAGAGACGCTTTCGATAGTTGCTTATAAACAGCCGGTAACAAGAGGAGACATCGAACAGATAAGGGGTGTCGATTGTTCACATGCTATAAATAAGCTCATCGAGCTAGATCTTATAAAGGAACTCGGAAGGATGGATGCTCCCGGAAGACCGATACTCTTTGGTACCACAGAGCAGTTTTTGAGAAGCTTCGGGGTTAAATCTCTTGAAGATCTTCCGGAGGTCAGTCAGGTACAGAAGGAAGAGTTCAGAGAGCAGGCAGAGCAGGAAGTATCGCTCAAGCTTGATATCTGATCGGGGGTATATATGATTACCAAAGAAGAAGCAAAAAGCGGGCTTAGAAAAGCCGGATATTATGTTGTGGATGACAATTCGGTCATCACGGTACTCATACAGGCTAACGGGAATCTGAAAAAGACTGTAAGTGATGTGAGAGAATTGTTATATGGCATGGATTACCATGCGAGTTTTTCTGTAAAACAGATCGCTGAAGCTGTCACGAATGAAGAGGAAGAGGAAAGCGATAGTGCTTTGCAGGAGATAAATGACGTCGGTTCAAACGATGGCGATATGGATATGATACTCGATGCTGACGGAGTTCAGATGTCACTAGAGGATCTCGGTATGAATTTTTGATAAGATGATATCGGAGTAAGTATGGCCAAAGAAGAAGACAACAAAAAAGTTAAGAAAAAAAGCCTCAAGACTAAACTCAGGATCATGACCATGGCCCCTATTTTTATTATGGGCATTTTGGTCGCGATACTGAGTTATTATGTTTCTTTTGAGTCTGTAAAGAAGGAAGTCAGACGAAACTTAAGCAATATCGCTGACAGCGTTGCACTGCATTACGATATGAGTTATGACGGTGACTATTCTGCTGAAAAGATAACTGAATCCACATACAGATTCTATAAAGGAGAGACTGATCTTGATAAAACGGAGCAGAGTCTGCTCAAGTACAAGGAAGAGACGGGTGTGGACGTGACGCTGTTCTTCTATGATATCAGGATGCTCTCGACATTAAGAGGCGACAGCGGGCAGAACATAAGGTATACCATAGCTAACAAAAATGTATCTGATGCGGTCATTAACGGTGGGCATGAGCAGTTCTACGACAATATGATCATCAATAATGAGAAATACTTTGCTGTATACAGTCCCTTACTTAATTCTGATGGTAAATGTGTTGGAATGATAGGCGTATGCAAGCCGACCAGTCAGATAGAAAATGAAAGCCTTGGTTCGCTTTTCTGGATACCGATAGTCACCATAGTTGTGATGCTTATCGGCGGATGGATCAGTATCATACCTGCAAAGGCACTTGTTAATGCGATCGACAAAGAAAAGAAGTTTTTGGATGAGATATCCAAGGGAAATCTTAATGCGACGATTGATAAGGATATCATCGAAAGAGACGATGAACTCGGCGATATGGGAAGGTTCTCAAGGGGCGTTCAGAAGTTCTTGCGTGAGATGATAGAAAGAGACACACTCACACATCTTTATACACGTCGTATAGGACAGAGCAAGATAAATTATGTACAGGCTCAGCTTAACAGTGCGGGAGTCAAGTACTGCGTATGTATGGGAGATATAGACTTCTTTAAGAAGTTCAATGATAATTACGGACATGACTGCGGTGACCTGGTGTTAAGAGGCGTCGCATCAGTAACGAACGAGTTCATGCTCGGAAAAGGTTTCGCTGTCAGATGGGGCGGAGAGGAATTCCTAATTATTTTTGAGGATGCTGATCTGGATAAGGCGTATAAACTGCTTAGTATACTCAGACAGAGGATCCTTGATTATGTGGTTAACTACAACGGGGAAGAGATTAAGATAACAATGACGTTCGGACTTGTTGAAGGCGATATGCGAAATATCGACGATATCGTGAAAGAAGCCGATGAGATGCTCTACATCGGTAAGCAAAACGGCAGGAACAGGATAGTGACTCCGAGAGAGATGGAAGAGATCTTAGAGGATCCGGAGATAGCCAGTATAAGAGAAAAATAACATTTGCAAAATTTGTTGTGTTTAGGGAAAGAAATCGCTTTTTCTTTCCCTTTTTTTGTGCTATAATTTAAATCGGTGCGATTTGGCTCCGAATAGGGGCTTTTATGCATAAATGAATCAATTTTTATATACGGAGGGCTTTTTGATGAGTACTACTACAAGCGCGAGCGGACGTATCGCGGCTCTGCTCGATGAGAACAGTTTCGTTGAGATCGGTGCTAGGGTAACTGCCAGAAACACTGATTTTAATCTGAAACAGGCTAAGACTCCTTCTGACGGTGTTGTGACCGGATACGGAGTGATCGACGGCAATCTCGTGTATGTGTATGCTCAGGATGCTTCTGTTCTTGGCGGAAGTGTTGGTGAGATGCATGCTAAAAAGATTGCAGGACTCTATGATCTGGCTGTTAAGACCGGTGCACCGGTTATCGGTCTGATCGATTCAGCAGGATTGAGACTTGAGGAGGCTTGTGATGCACTTAATGCATTCGGCGAGATATACGCTGCACAGGCTAATGCTTCAGGAGTAATCCCCCAGATTACCGCAATATTCGGTACATGCGGTGGCGGACTTGCACTCATTCCTACACTTACAGATTTCACATTTATGGAGGAGACAAAAGCAAAGCTCTTTGTAAATTCTCCCAATGCCATAGAAGGCAACAGCACACAGAAGTGTGATACTTCAAGCGCTGCTTTTCAGGCACAGGAAGCGGGTACAGTTGATGTTATCGCGGATGAAGCTACGATCTATGCACAGATCCGTGAACTTGTAAGCATCCTTCCTGCTAACTGCGATACCGACACTTCATTCGTTGAGTGTGAAGATGATCTTAACAGACTCTGCGACGGTATCGAGAATGCAGTAGCTGATACATCAATTGCTATATCAATGATAGCTGATGACAATGCATTCTTTGAGGTTAAGGCAGAGTATGCAAAGGATATGGTAACAGGATTTATCAAGCTTAACGGTGCTACAGTCGGCGTGGTTGCTAACAGAACAGCGATCTATGACGAGGAAGGCAAGGAAGTTGAGAAGTTTGATAATGCGCTTTCAGCTAACGGATGCGAGAAGGCAGCTGATTTCGTAAACTTCTGTGATGCATTTGAGATCCCTGTTCTTACACTTACAAATGTAACAGGATTCAAGGCTTGCAAGTGTCAGGAGAAGAGACTTGCTAAGGCTGCAGCTAAGCTCACATATGTATTCGCAAACGCAACTGTTCCCACAGTGAACGTTGTTATCGGAAAGGCATATGGAACAGCATACAGCATCATGAACTCTAAGGCACTCGGTGCTGATCTTACATTTGCATGGGACAGCGCATCGATCGGAATGATGGATTCTAAACTTGCAGCAAAGATCATGTGTGACGGAAAGAGCGCAGATGAGATAGATGCATGTGCTAAGGAATACGAAGCACTTCAGAACAGCATCGACGCAGCAGCTGCAAGAGGATATGTTGATACGATCATTGCTCCCGCTGATACCCGTAAGTATCTTATCGGTGCATTTGATATGCTCTTTACAAAGGCGGTTGATACAGTAGCCAAGAAGCATGGCGCAGTACTGTAGAAAGGACGGTCCTTATGATTTGTAATATACATCTTGCCGAAAGCCTGATGAAGACAGCGGCTATGAACACACTTCTTGGTATGGGTACCGTGTTCTGCGTCCTGATCCTTATCATGTTACTTATATCGGCATTCAAACTTCTCAGCATATTTGAGAAGAAGCCTGAAAAAGATGAAGTTAAGACGAGCGTAGACAAGGCCGTTGAACAGATCGTTGCAGGCGAAGAAGCACAGGATGATACAGAACTGATCGCAGTAATAAGCGCAGCTATAGCAGCTTATGAAGGCAGTTCGGGTTCGTCAAGCGGATATGTTGTCCGTTCTATCAGAAGAGTAAGATAAAGAGATTTGGAGGATAATAAAATGAAAAATTATACCATTACAGTTAATGGCAATGTATATGATGTAGTTGTTGAAGAAGGTGCATCAAGCGGCGCAGTTGCAGCAGCACCTAAGGCAGCTCCCAAGGCAGCACCTAAGGCAGCTCCCGCAGCAGCACCCAAGGCAGCAAGCGCAGGTGCAGGCAGCGTTAAGGTTGAAGCCGGTGCAGCTGGTAAAGTATTCAAGATCGAAGCAAGCGTAGGACAGGCAGTTAAGAAGGGTGATCCCGTTGTTATCATCGAAGCAATGAAGATGGAGATCCCTGTTGTTGCTCCTCAGGACGGAACAGTTGCAAGTATCGATTGTGCAGTTGGTGATCCTTGTGAAGCAGGTGCATGCCTTGCAACACTCAACTAAGCTTTGACAAAATGACTCAGATTAAGAGTCAAAAGATACTTTGGAGGAAACAAAATGGATTATATAACAAATACGCTTGACAATCTGGTTCACCAGACAGCGTTTTTCAATTTAACGGTTGGAAATTATATAATGATCGCAGTTGCATGTTTTTTCCTGTTCCTTGCCATTAAGAAGGAGTATGAGCCTCTGCTCTTGCTTCCCATTGCATTTGGTATGTTACTGGTAAACATATATCCTGACATCATGATGTCTTTTGAGGACTCACCAAACGGTGTCGGCGGTCTTTTGTATTATTTCTATATTCTTGATGAATTTGCGATTCTTCCTTCACTCATCTTCATGGGTGTAGGCGCTATGACAGACTTCGGTCCGCTTATCGCAAATCCTAAGAGCTTCCTGCTCGGAGCTGCTGCTCAGTTCGGTATCTTCGCAGCATACTTCGGAGCTATCTGGATGGGATTCAATGATAAGGCAGCTGCAGCAATATCTATCATCGGTGGTGCTGACGGCCCTACATCGATCTTCCTTGCAGGTAAGCTTCAGCAGACCAATCTGTTAGGCCCGATAGCGGTTGCGGCATATTCATATATGTCACTGGTTCCCATTATCCAGCCGCCTATCATGAAGGCTCTTACGACAGAGAAGGAGAGAAAGATCAAGATGGATCAGCTTCGTCCTGTATCAAAGCTTGAGAAGATCCTCTTCCCTATCGTTGTTACTATAGTAGTTTGTCTGATACTTCCCACAACAGCTCCTCTTGTAGGTATGCTGATGCTCGGTAACCTTTTCAAGGAATCAGGCGTTGTAAGACAGTTAACAGATACCGCATCAAATGCTCTTATGTACATCGTAGTTATCTTACTTGGTACATCAGTTGGTGCAACGACAAGTGCAGAAGCATTCCTTAATGCCGATACTCTTAAGATCGTAGCACTCGGACTTATCGCATTTGCATTCGGTACAGCAGCCGGCGTTATATTCGGTAAGATCATGTGTGTTTTGACTCATGGAAAGACCAATCCGCTCATCGGTTCAGCCGGCGTTTCTGCCGTTCCCATGGCAGCCCGTGTATCACAGAAGGTCGGTGCTGAAGCAGACCCGACAAACTTCCTGCTCATGCATGCGATGGGACCCAATGTTGCCGGTGTTATCGGTACAGCGGTTGCTGCAGGTACATTTATGGCGATATTCGGAATCTTTTGATAATACTATAAAGGAGAATTAAAATGGCTAAGAAAGAAAACAAGAACGAGGCTGTCAGCGAGGCTAAAGTTGAAAAGAAAGCCAAAGTTGAAGTTAAAGAGAATAAGGCTGAAAAAAAGATAGAAGCTAAACCTGTTGGCATCATGGAGACCGTTCTTCGTGACGCTCATCAGTCTTTGATAGCTACAAGAATGCCTACCGAGATAATGCTTCCTATCGTTGATACGATGGATAAGGTAGGTTACCATGCAGTAGAGTGCTGGGGAGGTGCTACATTCGATGCTTCCCTCAGATTCCTTAAAGAAGATCCGTGGGAGAGATTAAGAAAGCTCCGTGACGGATTCAAGAACACAAAGCTTCAGATGCTCTTCAGAGGACAGAATATCCTTGGATACCGTCCTTATGCTGATGACGTTGTATATGCTTTCGTTGAGAAGTCTATTGCAAACGGTATCGATGTTATAAGAATTTTCGACTGCTTGAATGATATCAGAAACCTTCAGGCAGCTGTAGATGCTACAAATAAGATCAAGAAGCAGGAAGGCAGAGGTGAATCTCAGATAGCTCTTTCTTACACACTCGGCGATGCTTATACTCTTGAGTATTGGGCAGACATGGCTAAGAAGATCGAGGAGATGGGTGCTGATTCACTCTGTATCAAGGATATGGCAGGTCTGCTTGTTCCTTACAAGGCTGCAGAGCTTGTTAAGACTCTTAAAGAGAGCACAAAGATCCCTGTTCAGCTTCATACACACTACACCTCAGGTGTTGCTTCAATGACATACTTAAAGGCAGTTGAGGCCGGTGTTGATGTGATCGACTGTGCTATCAGTCCTTTCGCACTTGGTACTTCACAGCCTGCTACAGAAGTTATGGTTGAGACCTTCAAGGGTACTCCTTATGATACAGGACTTGATCAGAAGATCCTTGCACAGATCGCTGATTACTTCCGTCCTTACAGAGAAGAGTGCATAGAGTCAGGTCTTATGAGCACAAAGGTTCTTGGTGTTAATATCAAGACTCTGCTTTATCAGGTACCCGGCGGTATGCTTTCTAACATGGTTAGCCAGCTTAAGGAACAGAACGCAGAAGACAAGTATCAGGACGTTCTCGAGGAGATCCCGAGAGTTCGTAAGGATTGTGGTGAGCCTCCGCTCGTTACACCTTCTTCACAGATCGTTGGTACACAGGCTATCTTCAATGTCCTCATGGGTGAGAGATATAAGATGGCAACAGGTGAGTTCAAGGATCTCTTACGCGGTAACTATGGACAGACAGTTAAGCCTATGAACGAAGAAGTTATCAATAAGGTTATTCCTGGTGAGAAGAGATCTACAGCTCGTTCTGCAGAGGCTACAGGCCATGATAAGCCTGAGTTAGAATCACTCGAGGCAGAGATGAAGCAGTACAAACAGCAGGATGAGGACGTACTCAGCTACGCATTGTTCCCTCAGGTTGCTACAGACTACTTCAAATATCGTGATGCTCAGCAGACAAAAGTTGATGTGAGTGTTGCTGATACAAAGAACAACGCATATCCGGTATAATCACCGACTGGTTGGAATTAAAGCCCTTCGCATAAAGCGAGGGGCTTTTTTTGCGTAAAAGAACGGATGAGTAGTGTATATATGGCTGAAATAGGCTTATATACAGGCTTTTAGAATGAAAACCTTCTGTATGACGATATCATATGCATAAATATACATTTATATGCTTTTGAGAGCTGAAAAACGAATACAGAGCACGTAGAATTTGGGATTAATAAAGATTTCTAAAGGTGTCTGGCGATGATGGCAGGAGATCCGGGAGACGAATATGTTTAAGAATTGTTTTTTTGGAGGTTAAATCAGGCTTTTTTGTTTTGAATATACAGAAAATAATCCACAATTGAAGGCCTTTTTGATGGTGCCACAACATGTAGAATTTCGTGAAATATTAAGAACATACGCTATTGTTGGATTTTAGCTGTAAGCGTGTTGACATAAAACACGCGATTTGCAGGAATTTTGCAAGTATAGCTTGCAGGATATATGTTTTTGCAAGGTTTTTTGCATATTTTGACTTGCATTTTATAAATGACAGGCGTTATAATAAAGAGGTGATCAAAGAGTCGAACCACAATATCTTGATTTATAGATAGTGTTATCTTAAATGAAGAGCTTTTTTGGAGGTTTATTTGATTTTTTGGCACGATTTTACGCGGTTTTATAGGGTGTTTTAACGTTTTTTGGTATGATTTAAAGGAGATTTTATGGCTAGAAAAGAAAAGATTCACAAGGATTTTTTGATTGATACTGCATTTTTGCTTGCTAAGCAGGAAGGCTTTGAGAATGTAACGGCCAGAAAGCTCGCAGCAAAGGCCGGATGTTCTACCCAGCCGATATTCAGACTTTATGAAAATATGGACGATCTGCTTGCTGAAGTGTACTTAAGAGCAGTGGAATATTATGATTATTTCTATAATGATTGTCAAAAGTACAATCGAGAGCCTTTTGTAGACCTTGGAATGGCTTATATAAAGTTTGCTTCCGAGGAAAAAGAGCTTTTCAAACTCCTGTTTTTGGATAATGCGGGCAGCATAAAGGAAAAAGTGGGTAAATCAATGTATGATATCTTAAACGGAAGCAGCGGTTTTGTGTCATCGGAGTTCACAAAGGCTAAAAACTTTGGAATGAGAGATGCTGAAAGAGTTTTCACAAAGGTCTGGATCTTCATTCATGGTATCGCCTGCATGACTATCACGGGTGATTACGATCTGGATGAGATACTCACACTTGATATGTTAAAGGATGCAGCAAGACTGTTCTCTGTTTCCTGATGGGGGAATATATGGATAAATATAATGTGCTCAGTGTCATCGATGAGTTCTATCCTTCGATGAGCAAAGGCCACAAGGCTATAGCCAATTATATAAAAGAATATTACGATACGGCTGTATTCATGACTGCGGCCAAGATCGGTGAGGAGATAGGTGTCAGCGAGTCTACTGTTGTAAGATTTGCGTCAAACATGGGCTATGACGGATTTCCTGATTTTCAGGCTTGTCTCGCCTCATGGGTCAAAAACCACCTCAATAATGTTCAGAAGATAAATGCCAAATATGGAAACAGCTCTCAGAGCCAGATAATTGATTCTGTATTAAAGGGAGACATTGAGAGGATAAATGATACTTTAACCCAGATAGATCCGGGAGCATTTGAGGCAGCTATAGATGCACTTCTTGAAGCAAAGAAAGTTTATATCTGCGGTATAAGAGCATGCGCTCCGCTTGCACAGTTCCTTGCCTTCTATTTAAATATGGTAAGAGATGATGTTGTCTGTGTAACAACTACGAGTTTCAGTGAGACATTTGAACAGATGCTAAGGATAGATAATAAGGATGCGTTCGTTGGTATAAGTTTCCCACGATACAGTATGAGAACTCTTAAAGCCATGGAGTTTGCTTCGGACAGAAATGCCAGGGTGATCTCGATAACAGACAGCATGCACAGCCCGATGTGTATGTACAGTTCCATAAATCTGTTCTCCAGAAGTGATATGGTATCGGTTGTCGATTCGCTTGTCGCACCACTTAGTGTTATCAATGCACTGGTTGTTGCATTCTGCTTAAAGGCACCTACCGAGGTCAGAGAGAATCTCGACAACCTTGAGAATGCATGGGGCAATTATCAGGTTTATCTTAATGATGAGATCAACTTTATCGATGATGCTCCGGTGGTTGATTACTCACTGAAGAAAGAAGATAAAAATTAAATCATAAATTAATTTATAAGAACATATGAAAAGAATTGTTGTAGTCGGAGCAGGGGCTGCCGGCATGATGGCTGCACTTACAGCTGCCAAAGCAGGAGCTGATGTTACGCTCATAGAAAAAAATGAAAAGCCGGGGAAAAAGATATATATCACAGGCAAGGGAAGATGTAACGTAACAAATGATTGCGATGCGGATTCCTTCTTTAATAATATAGTCTCAAATCCCAAATTCATGTACAGTGCATTTTATGGATTTGATAACGTAAGTGTCATGGAACTTATTAAAGATAACGGCTGTGCATTAAAGACCGAAAGAGGAGGAAGGGTGTTCCCTGTATCAGATCATTCTTCCGATATAATAAGATGCTTTGAAAGGATGCTTAAGTTAGCCGGTGTTGATATAAGATATAATGTGACAGCAGATAAACTCCTAATAAGAGATAACACATGCTACGGAATTGCGATATACAAAGGAAAAGATCATGAGGATATAAAAGCAGATGCTGTGATCTTAGCAACGGGAGGCTTATCATATCCTTCAACAGGCTCTACGGGAGACGGTTTACGGATGGCAGAAAAATGCGGTCATAAGATAACGGAGTGCAAGCCTGCGCTGGTCCCTTTCAATATTAAAGAAGAATGGGTCAAAGAGCTTCAGGGGCTGTCTCTTAAGAATGTCTCTCTTGAGATGACGTGCGGTAAAAAGACCATATATAAAGGATTTGGAGAGATGATGTTTACGCACTTTGGCGTAACGGGGCCTCTGATCTTAAGTGCTTCCAGCTATTATTCGGCATTCAGAACAAAGAAAAAAGAAACAAACGAAGCTATAAAATTAAATTTAGATTTAAAAAATGCATTATCAGAAGAACAGCTTGATAAACGTATCATCCGTGATTTTGAGAAGTATAACAATAAGCAGTTCAGGAACAGTTTGAGTGATCTTTTACCTTCATCAATGATACCTGTTATTGTAAAACTCTCAGGCATCGATCCTGAAAAGCAGGTAAATCTTGTGAGCAGGGAAGAAAGGTTAAAACTTGTTGATCTGCTCAAAGGACTTGAACTGACTGTTATCGGAACAAGAGATTTTAATGAAGCGATAATAACACAGGGCGGCGTGAGCGTTAAGAATATAAATCCGTCAACGATGGGATCAAAGATCATTGACAATCTGTATTTTTGCGGTGAGATGATAGACGTTGATGCGCTTACAGGAGGATTTAATCTTCAGATCGCATGGAGTACAGGTCATCTTGCGGGAGAAGAAGCTGCTGTTTAAAAAACGATTTTCATAAAACAGGTATGATATAACAAAGGATAGAAACATTTATAAATAAAACACTATTTAAGGAGAATGATTATGAGTATCAATATCGCGATCGACGGACCTGCAGGGGCAGGCAAATCAACCATAGCAAAACTTATTGCAAAGAAACTTGCTTATATATATGTAGATACAGGTGCGATGTACAGGACTATGGCTCTATATTTCATGAGACTCGGAATAAAGGCTGATGAGACAGACAAGATCACATGCATGTGCAGGGATGCTGATATATCTATAGAATACAGAGACGGTGTTCAGGTTGTTCTTCTGGGTGATGAGAATGTGAACGGGCTCATAAGAACAGAAGAAGTCGGAAATATGGCAAGTGCTACGAGCGCTAATCCTGCAGTAAGGGAAAAACTCGTTGAGCTTCAAAGAAAACTTGCGGCAAAGGCTGATGTTGTTATGGATGGCAGGGATATCGGAACTGTTGTACTGCCTGATGCCAAGGTTAAGGTCTATCTTACAGCCAGCAGTGCTGTAAGGGCAAAGAGAAGATACGATGAGCTGATCGCAAGAGGAGAACAGGCTGATCTTGATAAGATCGAGGCTGATATCATCGAAAGAGACAATCGTGACATGACAAGGGAGATATCGCCTCTTAAGCAGGCGGATGATGCGGTTCTGATCGACAGTTCATATATGACGATCGATGAGGTTGCTGATGCTGTCATAGCTCTTATAGATAAAGAATAACGGTTTATAGCTGAGGGTTTAAAGGATACATGGAACTTATAACCGCAAAAAGCGCCGGATTCTGTTTCGGTGTGAAAAAGGCTGTTGATATGGTAATGCAACAGGCTGTTGAAAACAAAGACAAACACATATATACATACGGTCCGATCATACATAATGAAGAAGTCGTAAAAAAACTTGAGGCCGAAGGCGTTCATGCAGTTGCGAGTGAAGAAGAGCTCGAGACGATAGCAAAACAGGGAAACAATGTGATGATCATCAGATCACACGGTATATCCAAGAAGAAACAGGACCGTCTTACTGAACTTGGTTTTGAGATTATCGATGCTACCTGTCCGTTTGTAAAACGCATTCACAAAACTGTTATGGATGAGAGCAAAGCGGGAAGAAATATCATCATTATCGGAAACAGAAATCACCCTGAAGTAGAGGGCATAATGGGGTGGTGCGTGAGCGAGCCGACGGTGATCGAAACCGAGGAAGAAGTTGATAAAATCCCTTTTGATAATACAAAGAGTTATTGTGTGGTAGCACAGACAACATTTAACCATAATAAGTTTAAAGAAATAGTTGAAAAAATAAAACATTTAGGTTATGATGTTAATGTTGTGACGACTATATGCAATGCGACCTATGAACGCCAGCGGGAGAGCCGTGATATAGCTTCAAAGGTTGACACCATGATCGTTATCGGCGATACTCACAGCTCCAATTCCAAGAAGCTGTTTGAGATATGCAGGGAGGAATGTGAGGATACACATTTTATCCAGACACTAGATGACTTGAATTTAGATCTTACTAAATCTGTTCGACTGGTGGGTATTACTGCGGGGGCTTCCACCCCTGACTATATTATTGAGGAGGTTCAAAATTATGTCAGAGTTGACTTTTGAACAAATGTTGGAAGAATCATTCAAAACAATCCATTCGGGAGAGGTAGTAGAAGGTACTGTCATCGATGTTAAGCCTGACGAGATCATTCTTAATATCGGTTACAAGTCAGATGGTATTCTCACAAGAAACGAATACACAAATGAATCAAACCTTGATCTTACAACTGTTGCCAAAGTCGGTGACAAGATGGAAGTTAAGGTTATCAAGGTAAACGACAGCGAAGGTCAGGTTCTTCTTTCTTATAAGAGACTTGCAGCTGAGAAGGGTAACAAGAGAATCGAGGATGCATTCAATAATCAGGAGATCCTTAAGGCTAAAGTCACACAGGTACTTGACGGCGGTGTATGTGTAGTAGTTGATGAAGTAAGAATCTTCATTCCTGCAAGCCTTGTTTCAGACACATATGAGAAAGACCTTTCAAAGTACGAAGGTCAGGAGATAGAGTTTGTTGTTACCGAGTATAATCCTCGTAAGAGACGTTACATCGGAAACAGACGTATGCTTCTTTCTGCAGAGAGAGAAAAAGCACAGAAGGAACTCTTTGATAAGATCAAAGTTGGTGATGTTATCGAAGGTAAGGTTAAGAATGTTACTGATTTCGGTGCATTCATAGATCTTGGCGGAGCAGACGGACTTCTTCATATCTCAGAGATGAGCTGGGGAAGAGTTGAGAGTCCCAAGAAGGCATTCAAGGTTGGCGATACTGTAAAGGCATTCATCAAGGATATCGCAGGCGGAAAGATCGCTCTTTCTTGCAAGTTTGAGGATGAGAATCCCTGGAAGGACGCTGAGTCAAGATTTGCTGTAGGCAATGTTGTAACAGGTAAGATCGCTCGTATGACTGAGTTTGGTGCATTCGTTGAACTCGGCGGCGGTGTAGATGCATTACTCCATGTTTCTCAGATCTCTAAGGATCACATCGAGAAGCCTTCTGATGTTCTTAAGGTTGGAGAAGAAGTTACAGCTAAGATCGTTGATTTCAATCTTGATGACAAGAAGATCAGCTTAAGCATAAAGGCACTTATCGAGCCCGAACCGGCAGCTGAAGAGAAGGCTGAGGAAGATGCTGATGTTGTAGCAGTTGATATCGAGAAAGCTATCGCTGAAGGTGTTGAAGAAGAATAATCTTTAATAAACAGGCATATAAGAGAAATATAACCCCTTTTGCTTTATCAGGCAGAAGGGGTTTTCAATTACATATGGCTAATTTCTGTAAAAGTGGTATAATTATTTTATATATTATCTGTTGAGGTAATGTAAATATTTAGCTTATGGGGTGTTGGTTACATGCAATACGATTATGATTACTTTATAGGGGAAATATTAAAGATAACTCAGATCGATCTTTCTTCTTATAAGCAGAACCAGATGAAGAGAAGGATCGATGCATTTATCTCAAGACATGATGTAAAGGGGTATGAGAATTTTATTGCAGAGATAAAGAAGGATAAGGTCCTTCTCAATGAATTCGTGGAGTATATTACGATCAACGTATCAGAGTTTTACCGTAATCCTGAGCAGTGGAAGTATCTTACAGAGGAATGCATTCCGATGCTCATAGACAGATTCGGAAAGAGACTTACAGTGTGGAGTGCGGCCTGCTCGACAGGAGATGAGCCGTATTCGCTTGTCATGGCGTTATCGGGATTTATGCCGCTTTCGCAGATCAAGGTCTATGCGACAGATCTTAGTGATGAGATCATAGAGAAGGCAAAGATCGGTATCTATGGTGCGAAGAGCGTGACCAGTGTTCCTGCCGAATACAAGGAAAAGTATTTTACAAAGAACGGAAACTTCTATCAGATAAGCGATGAGATCAAAAAATGTGTGGAGTTTCGCAAGCACAACCTTTTGAAAGATCCTTATTTTAAGAACTGCAACCTTATAGTATGCAGAAATGTGCTCATATACTTCACTGAGGAAGCAAAGGATGAGACTTTCCGCAAATTCTATGATTCGCTTGCAAAAGGCGGTGTTCTGTTCATAGGAAGCACGGAGCAGATCTTAAACTACAAGAACATCGGATATGGAAGAAAAGGCAATTTCTTCTATGAAAAACCGATGGATGCCTAAAGAAGGCAAACAAAAAGACCGGTCATCCGGTCTTTTTTGTTTGTTTGCGCGCCATGGGCGCGCTCTAACGGGTGAAAGTCCCGAACACGCCCAGATAGTGGGAAGTGTATAGCCGAACAGCAAGGGTGTCCATCGTGAGGTGGAATCTGAAGGAAGCTGTAAGCAAATCTCTGGTCCGACGGACAGAAATCACATATAAGGCTAGGCTACGAGAGATAAGTTGGCAAACAACAACAAAGTCTAATAACTATCACATTTGTAGTAGCAGAGTAAATGTGGCGGATATATGGAGAGAAAGAGCGTGCACCTTAAGCGTGGAGGTCTCACAGAGGTTTCATTAGCCTAGTAACAACGAACTGTGAGAAGTCAGCCAAACCCATAGTAGTGAAGAAGTTTCTGTAATGGAAATGGAGCGAAGGGGTGAACAATCAATAAGTTTGAGTATGTCTCGTGTTGCAGAAATGACAACATCTGCCGTAACCAATCGGG
>JAFZRZ010000037.1 GCA_017619635.1 Lachnospiraceae bacterium
CACGACTGACACCCTTGCCTTCGGCTATATCCTTCCCACTACCGGGCGGATTCGGGACTTTAACCCGTTAGAAACGTGCGCCGCTAGGCGCACTTAAAAAAAGCCAGAGGCAAATGCCTCTGACTTTGTCTACACTCTGAAAAGACACCTCTCGGTGTCTTTTTTTTATATGAAAGGAGTTTTAAAAATGCAGGAAGACACACAAAAGAAAAAGAAGCACGTTTTAAAGAGAGTTTTGCTTGATGCGGCCGAAATGAAAGCCGTCAAAGAGCGCATGGAGTTCTGTCATGAGGAAAACTTCTCCATGTACTGCAAGAACATGATGTTAAACGGTTTCATCGTCATCATAGACGATTCTGCTGAGCTTAAGAGATTAAACCTTAGTATCAATGAGATAAGCACAAACATCAATCAGATAACACATGCGGCGATAAAAAGTTCAACCGTATCTGAGGACAGTATAAAGGCCCTTTTGGATTCACTGGAGAAAGTATGGCAATCACAAAGATCATTAAACTCAGGAAATCAGTTTTAAATTCAATAAGGTACATAACGGACAGTAAAAAGACACAGGGTGAGTATTATGTGTCATCATTTAACTGCGGTGTGCACACGGCCGATCTGGAGTTTGAGCTCACGGCATCTATGGGAACAGGTGAAGGCAGCATAAAGGCGCTCCATCTGATACAGTCCTTTGTTCCGGGAGAGGTGGATCCGGCAACGGCGCATGAGATAGGAAGACAGCTTGTCATGGAATTCACCCGCGCCTCACACGAGTTTGTGCTGGCTACACATATAGATAAAGATCACATCCATAATCATGCCGTCATTAATAACGTATCGTTTGTGGATCATCATAAGTTCAGACAGCCGCCCGGTACTTTGGATCGCCTGCAGAGCATAAGTGACAGGCTGTGCGCGATGCACGGGCTGTATGTGATGGATGATCCTCAAAACCAAAGTGATACCTATCCCAAAGAGCAGCACTATCCGCTCACCCACAGAAAGATCCTAAAGGATAAGATAGATGCTCTGATACCGGGTGTCACATCGATAGATGAGCTTTTTGATAAACTTGCAAATGACGGTTATGACATAAAGGGTTCTTTCCCTTCATATTCATTTAAGAGTGAGAGCGCAAAGCTCTATACCAATATCAGTGATCTTGGTGAAAGATACACCACGGATGCGCTAATTTCACGTATAGGTGTGTCTTTACCTGACAGTGCAGAAAATCCAGGCATCCTTAAGGATCTGTCAGACAGGCTTCAGATGATAAAGGAAGGCAAAAAGAAAGACACGGTCTCACCCGCTCTTATAAAACGTCTGACTGTCGCATACGATTTTTTGTCTTCCCACTGTATAACGACCATGAGTGAATTAAAGAAAACAAAGGAATCATTAACGGAGTCGGTTAAGGATAAGCATGACAGGATCCATGAGATGGAAAAAGAGATCGACAGGTTAAAGAGCATATGTGAGCATCTTAAAAGGAAGGAACAGCTTAACAACATATATGCCTCTTATTTAAGATCGGGCAGGGATCAGACATTCAGGGATGCCCACTTAAAAGAGATAAAGCTCTTTGAGGCATCCTGTATCTTCTTACTTGATATGAATGTGGATCCCACTGTAAGATACAGCGAGAGCTTTGAAAGACTCGGTGAACTCATAAAAACAAAGGATTCACATATCGAATCCTACCGTATGGATGTGGACGATCTAAAACAGCTTAAGAGCGCTTCAAAGAACATAAGCTTATTCCTTTCGCAAAAAACAGACAAAAAAAATAAGGATATCAGCCGTGACATACAGTAAAAAGGGCTTTTTTTAATTCTGCCAAAAAAGGGGTGCTATGCATCCCCTTCTTTTGCTTTTGGTATACGGCTGTATATCTCAGCCAACATCCGTATGCTCCTCATAAGATCGTCTGAGAGGAAATTGGGACGCAGTCTCCATTCCCAGTTGCCGTCTGCGGTACCGGGAGTGTTGATCCTGGCTTCTTTTCCAAAACACAGATAATCCTGAAGCGGTATTATACAAAGATTTGCAACGGATCTGTATGCCTCACGTATGATATCCCATACGAGCTGACCGTAATCACTGTTCATTGAATTGATGTATTTTCTGCAGAAATCCCTTTCTGCATCCTTTATCTCCTCCACCCAGGCTCTGGTTGGAGTATTGTCATGGGTGCCTGTGTATACCACACAGTTGTTTATGTGTCTGTGGTTTACATAACTGCTATCCCAGCTTGTGAATCCAAACTGAAGGACCTTCATTCCCGGGAAACCTGATTCTTCAAGCAGCGCCACATTCTGAGGTGTATTGGTACCCAGATCCTCCGCTATGATACTCAGTTTTCCGAGTTTATCATGAAGCGTGTTAAACAGATCCATGCCGGGGCCTTTATGCATCTTTCCGTTTTCGGCTGTCTTGTCGCCATACGGAACGGCATAGTATTCGCAAAAACCATGGAAATGATCTATCCTGATCACATCATAGAAATCATAATTTCTCTTTATACGGCTTACCCACCAGTCATATCCGTTTTTGGAAAGAGTCTTCCAGTCATATATGGGATTTCCCCATAACTGTCCGGTGCGTGAGAAAGCATCGGGTGCGCATCCTGCGATCACTTTGGGATTTAGATCCTTATCCATAAGGAATATATCAGGATGTGCCCAGCAGTCCACACTTTCGAGTGAAACATAAAAAGGCATATCGCCTATTATCTTTATATTCTTGTCATTGGCGTACTTACGCAGTTTTTTCCACTGTCTGTCAAACTCATACTGCTTGAAGTAAACAAATTCGATATGATCTTTTAATTCTTCACTGATCTTCTTTAATGCCTCGGGTTTTCTTCTTTTAAGATCCTCTTCCCATTCATACCACGGCTTACCAAGCTGTTTCCTCTTGATTGATGTGAAAAGGGCATAATCCTCAAGCCAGTATCTCTCTTTCTTTAAGAAGGCTTTATATTCAGCCTGTTCTTTACCTTCTTTTGAAAAACGCTCATAAGCTTTCTCCAAAAGATCATCCCTGTTCTCATATATGGCACCGTAATCAACTTTGGTCTCATCGTTTCCAAAGTTTAGTGCATTACATTCATCCCATGTTAAAAGCGAGTCTTTTATCAGTACCTCGGGTGAGATAAAATAGGGATTTCCTGCAAAAGCCGAAAACGGCTGATACGGTGAATTTCCGTACCCTGTAGGTCCTATCGGAAGTATCTGCCAGAAGCCCTGGCCTGCTCCCTCTAAAAAGTCCACAAATTTAAATGCTTCTTCAGAAAAGCTTCCTATCCCGAATTTTGAAGGGATGGAAAAGATCGGGAATAATATTCCGCTTTCTCTCATTATCAGTTACCTTCTTTCCAAATGATTCATACTTATATTATAAAATTGACGGATCAACCGTCAATCCTTCAAACAGCACATATGTCATTATTTAACACAGATCGAAAAAACCGGGTTTGGATCGCAAGAGTGTTATTGACACATACAAATAGGGCGAAGCATACAGCCCCGCCCGAAGTGCCAAAATGTGAGATCTGCAGCAGTTTTTTTGTCTGTTGTGTGATCAGACATATCAAAGGATCCGGATCCTCTTTTTTAACCTACGAGTTTACCGCTGTCAAGACGGATTATACGGTTTCCGTAAGCTGCTGTCTCATGTGAATGTGTGACCTGCAAAAATGTTATGTTCTTTTCCTCGTTGATACGTTTGAACAGTTCCATTATCTCTGCTGTTGACCTGCTGTCCAGATTTCCTGTGGGTTCATCGGCAAGGAGTATCTCCGGTTCTGACAATACCGCTCTTGCTATCGATACCCTCTGCTGCTGTCCGCCTGAAAGCTGTGCAGGTTTGGACTTTCTCTTCTCTGTAAGTCCCGTTATCTCCAGTATCTCATCGAGTTTTTCTTTATAACCGGGCACTTCCTTTCCTGCCATTTTGATCGGAAGAAGGATGTTGTCTTCAACCGAAAGATTCTGGATGAGGTTATAAAACTGAAATATAAATCCTATCTTCTCAAGTCTTAAGGCAGACATCTGGGCTTCCTTCATGCCTGTCATCTTCTGACCTGCTATATATATATTTCCCTCATATTCGACATCCAGTCCGCCCATGATATATAACAGTGTGGACTTTCCGCTTCCGGATTCGCCCATAAGGGAGGCAAACTCTCCTTTCTTTATCTCCAGGGAAACATTGTCCAATACCTTATTCAATGCTTCACCTGTTCCAAAAGTCTTGCTGACATTTTCAACTCTCATTATAGTTTCCATAGATCCACTCCTTGATTCCTTATTCATACTTAAGCTCGGTTGCCGTATTCATTTTCTTTAAGCTCTTTACCGGCGTTATTGCCGTCATCATGGTAATAAGCCACAGCACCATGATATATAAGATAAGCGTTGAGAACCTGACATTGAGACTGACTCCCGTATCTGCCAGTTCAAAAGCTTTTGAGGCAAGCATTGTTATCGGGAAACACATGATAAATGCCAGTATGCCCGAGATGGCAAAAACAAATGCATTCTCTATCCATATCAGACTGATTATCTGTTTTAGGGGACTCGCACAGGAGTGCAGCATTGCATACTCCTTTTTGCGGCTGGCAAAACTTATCACCTGGTTACCTGATATACCTACCAGTGAGAGTATCACTGAAACGATTATGACTCCGGATAACACATAGACCAGTGATCTGTTGTTTTTCTCATTCTCTTTTATGATCTCATCATTTGTCTTGACGATCTCTCCGTATGTCATCTCATTTTCTACTTCTTTTTTAACCTCATCGGGTTTTGAAGTATGTATGAACATCTCCGTAGGCTGATCCGTATAGATCTCTTTATACATCTCAGGTGTGATTATAAAGGTGGGAGCACTCATGAACTCACTTGTGTCAGTGATCTCTTTTATGACTATCTCCCTTTCCATCGGAAATATGTTACTGATATGGAAAGTGACTTTTATTCTGCTTCCCTTTGAAACATTAAGCTTTCTTGCCGCCGACTGATTGATGACAACCTCGTTTCCTTCAAGTGTTTTGGGAAGATCTCCCATTCCCTTGTAGGTATCCATGTCGGTCAGTGCCATAACGGTTATACCTGTCTTTTCGTTGTCACCGTATCCTATATCGTTAAATGTGGAATCCTCAAGATAACGGAAATCCACTCTGTCCACATCCTCGATCTCATCTACAAAATCATATTTGGATGTTTTTAGAGTCGTTCCTGTCACGACAATGTCGCTGTTATATACCGGTCTTTCAAATATTGATAACAGTGACTGACCGGTGACAAAGATGACTGATGTGACAAGTATCGAAGCCACAGCAAGTGTCGCGCTTCCAAAGTTGTGTTTTTTGCTTCCCGCCTCGGTCGAAGCAAGTTCTGCGACAGGCATCTTTAACTTTTCAAACAGATCAGAAAACAGGACTGAGAGTTTTCTTAGGATTATGGGCAAAAACATGGCCACACCCGCTACGGTAAGTATTATCGATATCATAACGATCGTAAGATCATCCACACTAAAGCCCAAAACAAGACCGAGTATGATAAATACTCCTCCGAGTATCGTCCTTGGATATGATAATCTGTACTCACTGTCCCTGGTCTCAAATATGATATCTCTTATCGATGTCTTTACAGCCTTTAACATCTCTACGGAAGGTATCAAAAGCTGGACCATGATCGCTCCCAAAACCACCATCACTACCGTGAGCGGACTTATCTTACCTAAGTTTGCCGCATTTTCATCCCCGAATATGATATTCATCGATATCCTGCTGCCTATAAGGTAAATGATAAATCCGATAAAACTTCCTATCAGAGCATACATCACATTTTCAAACAAAAGGATGAATGCTGTCTTTCTCATGGATACACCGATACTTCTTAAAGTACCTATGACAGACATCCTCTCATTTATGATCTTTTCCGTAAAGCTGACCGTTACAAACAAAACCAGCAAAAACAGCATCACGAACACAAGATAGAATATCGATGTGAGCTGATCAAAGAGTTTCTGGAAATTCTCCGTAAAGAACAGTTTGTTTAAAGTGGCGTTTGGATGTTTTTCCTCCATCGTCTTTTCAAACACTTCTCTGTTTTCATTATCACCTATATCCACATAGGCATAATAGTACACCTCGGATTTGGTCACCATCTCAGAGTCTTCTTTGCTCATATATCCGTAATACTCACCCTTGGTGGTATTATTCTCAGAAAACACGGATGAGATCACAAACGGATATTCATTGTCATCCGAGTCATAAAGAATTATGGTATCGCCCTGTTTATAGCCATACTTCTCACTGTATTTGTTATTGATGGTCACCTCACCCTGTTTGGGTATTGCCGTTTCGGGTAGGAGGTCCATCTCATGTGCCTTATCAAAGTCGGTGAATGATGAAAATGTGACTGTTTCGGAAAGGGCATAATTGTACATTTTCTCATCCCTTGTGATCTCACGTTTAGTCACATCACGCTTGCACACATAATTTTCTATGGGAACACCGGTAAAGAGTTCGTCAGTCACTCCGCCGCTTCCGCGATAGATAACAAGGTAATCTGTAGTCCCCACATATCTTCCCGAATTGGTCTCCAGTATCTTTTGGAGCGAATTGACAAAATCCGCTGCAAGGAAGGCTGCACAGCAGGCGATCGCCATGCAAAAGAGGATTATGAACAGTCTTCCCTTTTTTTGTAATATATTGTTTAAAGTATATTTAAGAAGCATATCCTACCACCTCCGTACTCTGTTTTCGGGAGCTACGTACATGGCATCTCCTTCTTTGACATCATATATCTCATAAAACTCATCAAAACATGCGACCACCGCATTGACTCTGACGATATTGGGTGCATGCTCGTCATTTTCAAGCTGGTTTTTGGCAGAACTGTCAACCAAGAGCTGTTCCCAGCTTTTTGCATAGCTTTCAAAGACTTCCTTTTGTTTGTCCTTTTCTCCTGCTATGGCAAGTACGCACTGGAATCCGCTTATATCAGCCAGGTTCTCTCCCAGTGTCTTTTTTCCGTTAACATGAGATCCTAAAACCGTGAATCCGTCATAATATTCAACAGTCTTTTCCTGTATCTGTTTAAACGCTTCTATATCGGCTTTGGGCATGGCATCAGGCCTGTAATTGCCTTTGGCATCATACTTGACGCCTCCGGAATCAAAAGCATGTGAGATCTCATGGCCCACTATGGCGCCTATGCCTCCAAGGTTTGTGGCATAATCGGCATTCTCATTAAAGAACGGATCTCCCAGTATTCCTAAGTTTATGGTAACGGTATTGATCGAGCGTTGATAAAAGGCATTTACCTCTGTTATATCAACATCCTTAAATCCGTCTCTTTGTACTTTCTCATTAAGGGTTTTATGGTTTTGTGCAATAATCTTACCCTGAAGCCTCACCATGGTCTGTAACATGGTTGAATCTATGTAATCAGCATCTTTTGGATCTACCTTATGAGGCTCTCCCGCTCCGACAAAAAACTCTATGTTGTTGAGCTTGTCTAAAAGCAGCTGCCTTCCTTCTTCAGAAAGCCAGTCAGCGCCGCCTATCATCACGCGGTACTCATTTCTGATGTCCTCACACATCTTTGTTATGATCTGACGCTTATTTTCTGTCATGTATTTTTTTGCATATTCTTCACAAAGCTCATCCTGTAAGAGCTTCTTTACGATACTGCGTGCTGCCTTGTCATTATCTGGTACATCCAGTCCCGAATAGTTGTACTTATGAGGCAGCCAGATGGTATTGTCCTCAAGCATTGTAAATATGAGAAGATCCTTCCACTGTGTCACATGTGCATCATCACTCACACTGTCAATGGTATCGATCTGATCCGGATCATATATAACTATCCTGTCAGGTAAACTGCCGCCGTAACCACCGGCGTAAACAAGCTCATCAAAGGTCAGGTTGTCAAGCATCTTTTCACATTCCTGCCCGGTGTATATATTGAAACATTCCTCCCTTTCCTTTTCACCGTTTGCCAGCTCATAATCCGTATGAGATGATATCTCATAAAGCATATATATAACATTTGTCGCACGGTCCTTTGCTTCTTCAGGATCGACACCGGTCTTCTTTAACGAATCCGCGATGATATCCCTGTACTTAACAGCATAGATCTGATTGTCTTTAATCTGTTCGAGATCGACCTCGCAGTTAAAGCTGCATACAAGGAGATTTTCCTCATTATCATATATGTTTGGTGTTGCTACCATACACGGATATACGGTAAAACCATACTCGTTATAAAGAAAATGTGACAGTTTTTCATACTCATCCATACTGTTGACCGAATCAATCATCTCAATTATATGATCAACAAACTCTGTGTCCTCTTTGTCCACATCGATCTTTCCTGTCAGCTGATCATACGCAAGATAATACAGATCATGGATAAGCTGTTCATTACTGCCACGCTCATAATCCTTTGAACTATTTATGATGTCATCTATTATAAGATCGATCTGATCATTGATCTCTTTTTGCAGGATAGATGACACTCCTGTACTGTTTTCATTGTTTCCAAGGTTCATGGCCATCAGATCTTTTGCTGTTATATAGCCGTAGAAATCCGTTCCCGGCGTCAAACTGTCTATATAGCCCTCTGAACTTTGTGTTTCATCCGTTTTGACATCCTTTAAGCTGTCCTGTGATACATCAGAAGATGCGCAGCCTGAAAGCAGACTTACAGCCAGTAAGGCCGCAATTATCCTTCTGACACTTCCTGACACAGCCAGAGTTGTCCTGATGAATGATCTTTTTAGTATTCTGTTCATTCCTTCATCCCTCTTGATCAGCACATTACTGATCCGTTTAATCTAACATATACAATCATAACATATCGTACAGATTGTTGAAAATACGCTTGTTTGCTCACAAAAATGTTTTTTTGTTTACCTTATGGTTTTGTGCTTATATAATAAAGATGACACATCTTAGATATCATCATCATGATGATCAGTCAAACTATTGGAGGAATTATGAGCGAAAAAGAAAACAAAGTAAAAGTTATAGATCCGGATTTTCCCTTCTATAATGATGTTCCAAAGATCGAGCCGTGGGGGATCATTGTATTTGCAGCGGCAGCGATCTACCTGACCTTATCAATATTTTTTGAGTTCCAGTATCCCGGCTATTGGGGCGCTGTTTTATTCGGTGCAATCCCGCTGGCTGCCTATCTGGCAGGATCACGCTGTAAGATATCCCTGATCGTCAAAAAGTTTAAAGCGATGGACTTTGTGCGGATCATAGTAACACTGATCCTTCAGTATGTATTTACCATCTCCATAATGATGGTACGAAAAATCTATTTTGGTGCAGAGCCAACTTCAAATTCCATCCTGGGCGCTGAGATGAATACAACCTTTTGGATCGTCATACTGTTCCAGCTGTTCGGTGAAGAGTTATATAAGTTACTGATCTTTCTGGTAGCTTTGATCCTGATATACAGATTTACAAAAAAGCGTATGCTGTCTGTTGTGGTTGCAACACTTATCACACTTTTATGTTTCGCTCTTGCTCACGCCACAGCATATGAGTTTAACTGGGCACAGATCCTGATAAACCAGGGGCTGGCCACGTTCTTTTGTTTATACAATTATCTAAAGTCAAAGAACATTTTGACATCATACCTGCAGCACGTGCTCCTGGATGCGATACCGTTCATAATGGCAATGGCAGGTTTGTTCGATAATCTTCAGTGAATGTCAAACCGGTGGGTGCAGAGAATTCATCCACCGGTTTAAGTTTTATACCCTCAACCATATGGGGATATAAATACATTAACAAAATACATGAATATAATCCCCATCGA
Source organism: Lachnospiraceae bacterium (assembly GCA_017619635.1). Taxonomy (GTDB): domain Bacteria; phylum Bacillota; class Clostridia; order Lachnospirales; family Lachnospiraceae; genus Colinaster. Next base: position 9,852 of record JAFZRZ010000037.1, read on the forward strand.
AAAATCATTTCTTATGTTTTTTTAAGTCGTTTGCTTCTTTCAATATCTTGCTTTTTCTTAAAACAGAAGATGCTCCGTAACCAAATGCACCTGCACCTCCTGCGGCTGCACCCGCCAAACCGATCATCCATGCCATCGTACTACCTCCTCCAGAGGCATTATCCAAAGGTTTTTCTTCAATAGTTGCCTGGTTTTCATTTGTCTTGACAATCTCCTGAGGTTTTGAATTTTGCGTATCATCCGTAGAAGAGATCACATCTTCCTGTGTTGTATCATCAAATTCCTCATCCGTATTATTGTTCGTCTTACTTTCTGCCTTGTTTTTTACGCCGAGAACTCCTGATATGTCTGCAGCTCTGTTGTTTGCAACCAAACGTCTGGCGCTGCCAGCTACACCTGCCCCCGTATCCGCTAGTGGAACAAGGGTGATATCATTCCCAGTCGCTGTATATGCTGAGACTGAAGCTGTGTCTGCATCACTGCTTGAGTTTGAAGCTGAGCCCGAATCATCATCGTCATCTTCTCTTTGAGAATCATGAGGATTACGCCAGTCTGCCAGTGCTCTAGCAGCTTTGTCTGCTTCATCCTTTGTTTTTTTAGCCAGTTCTTCTATCTGACTCGCGTTACTTTTAGCAGTTTTTATTTTGTCTAAGAGATCTTCAATAGTACTCTCTTTGCTTTGAAGCAACCCACTTACTGTGTTTATCGCTGCAGCAAGTTTTTCACTGACCACATCGATCGAAAGTTCATCAAAGCTTCCTGTTGGATCTTTGCCCGGATTCCCATCCATATTTAAAGGATATACATATCCTAAAGGACTATAATCCTTTAGATCAACGCGGCTGTTAGCAAGTGAAGACAAAGTGGTATTAAGTGTAGAATCCAATGTATCAAGATCAGTTACAGATGAATCCGCATTTACCACTTTTGCATCCATGGATGTCGCAGAAAGCTGCTTTTTAGCTGACTTTTGAAGATTATCTAAGGCAGTTAACTTGCTGTTTACCGTGTTAAGTCTTGCTCTGGCTTCATCTATCTTGTTCTTTACTGCTTTGTATCTTTCTGCGTTCTGTATTCCCTCATCCAGCTTATTTAATCTGTCACTTGCACTTGTAAGAAAACCGTTGGCTTTCTGCTTGGCTGCACTTATCCTGTTCAGATTGGCTGTTGCTGTCAGTACATAGTTATCTGAGGTAAAATCATGCGTCTCAATACTGTTAAGATCATTGTTTATCTGTGTGATATTCTCCACATTTGGTCCAAGCGCTTCTATAAGATTATTGTTATCTTCAATCTGTCTTCTTATTGCGCACAGGCTTCCATCCTCAGGATAGTCATCGTTGCCATTTTCTCCATAAAGTGCTATTCTGGCGTTTTCTTTCTGCTGATCTGTTGCTTCCGACGATACCAATATAGACTGTAGCGTATCGATTTCTTCGTCAATATCTTGATATTTACTGTTTAAATCGTTAACTGCAGCAACTGCCGCGTTATATTTTTCAACGATCTGATCAGCTGTAAGGTTCTGATTCTTTTCACTGTTATCAAATTCTCTGTTTGCCTGGATCAGAGCGTTTTTCTCTTCGTTAAGAGCTGCTGTCAGTTCCGAATATGTCTTTCCTGTCAAAGCTAAGGCTTTGATATCCCTAATATCCTGCTCAGTCTTTTCCTTTAAGGTGTCATATTTGCTTGTGTATTCACCCTCTTTACCATTTATAAGCTTGTCGAGTTCCTGGATTTTTTCCTGAGCTATATTTCTTTTTCCTGCGTATGGTCTGTCGTTTGTATCAACACCGGAATATATTTCTCCCCCTTCATTTAAACTGTCAAGCTGAGAGGTCAGATTGTCACTTGCATCATTATACTTTTGTTGTGCATTGAAAAAAGCGTTTTGGGCCTTCTTATCTGCTGTATCATTCTCATCATACATAAGGCCTGTGACAGCCTTTATCGCATCATTGGCATTCTTTATTGCTTCATTCATCGCCTCGACTTTTTTTCTCGCACTGTCCGCATTGGAGCTTGAATCACCATTCATCAGAGTAAGTGCTGTATTTATGGAGTTGTTTGCTGCCTCCAAAAGCGGTTTTGCTTCTCCTATTGAAGCGTTTGCATCAGATACCAGTTTATTTATCTCATCGAGTCTGTTTTTATATGCATTAAGCACAACGGCAGCATCTTTCTTTGCTTTGGTCAATTCATCCAGACTGTTTTGGAGTTCAGTCTGTTTTTTAGTCGCAGCATTTACAGCCTCCTGTGCTTCTTCTGAGGCCTTTTGAGCTGTTTCAGCGGCATTTTGTGCAGCAATTGCAAGAGCTATCATCTGCTGGCGATTATAAGATGCACTGTGATTTTGGGCATCTTCTGCAGCATCCTGGGCACTTTTAAATGCATTATCAGCTACGGAAATATTATCAGTTGTAATCTGGTATGCATCCGTACCTGCTTTAGACAAACCGGTAACAGCATCTGTGACAGATTTTTCATTTACAGCGTTGCTTAAAGTATCCGCATAAGAGTCAAGTGTTTCCTTTGTATTCGCATCAAGAGTGCTTTTACCTGCTATAGCTTCTTTAGCCTTTTTTGAATCCGAATCAGCTTTTTCTTTTTTGTCAGCAGCTGATGATACTTTTCCACTTGCATCGGTAACTGCAGCTGAAACTGTACCAAGAGCAGTATTGGCTGCAGTTTTTGCCTCATCTGCTTTGGATATCATTTCATTGGCATTAGACACCTTTCTATCAAGCCCGTCCCGGTTTAAAACTCCTGCATTTGAATCAAGCTTTACACCAAATTCTGTCTCTGCAGCCTTTTCCGCCTCTTCGGCTCCTTTTATCTGTGCCGTATAGGCGTAAGGGGTACCCGGAGTAGCATCTTTTGTCATTTCATCAACATATGCTTCCACAGTGTTTGCTCTGTCTGTAAATCCTGTTTGTGCCTGAGTGGCTGCCGGTATAGACTCACCTGCTTTGTTTATGTCATCAAGAGCTGACTGAGCCAGTTTACCTATATCACCGCTAGCTTCATTAGATCCTTCTTTTAATGAACCGGTATATGTCTCTGCAGTCTGAGCATTATCATAAGTATCATTAAGAGCAGATTCTTTTGTTACAGTATCTGTCTGTTCAGTATTGTTAACCTCGTTTGTCTGATCATCCTGTACCGACTGAGCAAATACTTTTACAGGGGTTGCACTTACGGATATCATGGCTGCCATTCCAAATGCCATTGCACGTATGACCTTTTTATTACTGATTTTCTTTCTCATGTTTCCTCCATACCGGTCAGATAACCGGTTACCTTTGTTTTTCAGATTAACACATATTTGATTCTCTTGGCGGATTTGTGCACGAAATGCACAAATTCGTGCACGAAATGCAACAGACTCCTCATAAACAACTGTTTAACGCTACAAATAAAGACCTCCACAGTATGGAGATCTTTAAGTTTTCATATTCTTTTTGTCTTGTGAACAATATCAGGCTGTCTTACAAAAGAAGTTCTTTAACTCATCTATCGGAACGGGCTTTGAATACTTATATCCCTGAAGATATGATGCACTCATGCTGATGCATCTTTTCTCATCTGCTTCATCCTCTACTCCTTCATAAAGCACAGAGTAATCAAGATCTGCAAACATTGAAGCAAGACGTCCGACGATCTCCTGTGAACGGCTGTCTGACTGACAGGCCAAAACAAGTGATCTGTCAAATTTAATGATATCAAAAGGAAGCTTCATTATTCGTTCCATGTTTGAGTATCCGGTCCCGAAATCATCCAGATAGAATTTGATGCCTGCACCCTTTAATCTGTCGATCATTTTTTTCACAAGCAAAAAATCACTTTCTGTCTGTGATTCCGTTATCTCTATTGCTATCTTTCCGCTGGGTATTTTGCTGGCATTGATGATTCCTTCTATGTCATCCGTAAATCCCTCATCTCTAAGTTCCGGCATTGAAACATTAACAGAGATACGTTTCACATCATAACCATTATCAGTAAGATCCTTTATGCTCATACAGGTCTTATGCAGAATGATCTTTGTGAGCATATGTATGTAATCATACTCTTCAGCAAGAGATATGAACTGATCAGGATAAACCATGCCAAGTCCCGGAAGCTCCAGTCTCATAAGGGCTTCTGCCGTGTCATACTTTCCTGTCATTATATTGAACACAGGCTGACAATATACCAAAACACGCTCATCTTCAATATCCTGTTTACGGTTTATATCCTCCAGTTCCTTTATAATGACCTCGGATTTATTAAACAGAGTCACATCCTTTTCAGACACTATATGAAGTGAATTAAGAGGCATATTCCTTCTCATGTCCTTTATAAAGCTTAAATATTCATTCCTTGCACTTATCTCATCTATGGACTTTCCTATTATGAGTTTATAATCCACATTGAAGATCTCATATTCTTTAAAGAAGTCGTTTATGACATCCTGCATCTTTTCCTCACAATCGGGATTGGCTTTTGCAGAGATCATGAGCAGCATGTCACCGTTTCCTATATGAAACAGGACTGTCTTTTTGAAATGTCTTGAAGGGAACGCTCTTATTACAGCCTCTAAATCTTTTGGGAGTGGTTTCCCTTCCGAACTGTATCCCGGAAGATACAGGTTTATCAGGTAAAACGTACGCTTCTTCAGATAATTGTATGAGACTGCATCCGAGAATGCGGAAGCGTTTATAGTACCCGTCTTTATATCATACGGGCTGGAATGAAGAAGATACATCAGAGCTATCATCGGAAACATAAAAGATACCACGGTGAATGAACTCTGTTCGTGTTTTGCCTGATTAAACAGAATGAGTAAAGATACTGCAGCCGTACCGATAACACCGTAGAGAGCTTTTTTGTACACTCTGTTCCTGTATTTGACCATGAGATAACCAAGGATACTAAGCAGTGACACATATCCGATCACAAAAATGTTGAAGGCTGATACAGCCTCTCCGGACCCATCCAGCCTGAAACCGCTTTTCCTGATGGTGGAAACAATATCATTTATAAGAACGATCATATATATGACAGTGGCCAACACCATGAGTGGTCTTCGAGTCTTTCTGTCAAGCTGCAAGACCACAACGAAATAAACTATATAGAGTAACAATAGTGAGAATAAAAGGATATGATATATGATCTTTAAAACATATATTGCCGTGTATCTTCCATCTGTAATGTGAGTATAGAAATCATGCATGACCACATCCGTAAGAGCAGCCAGTGCAAGATATATCAGCATGTTTAAAAACAGTCTGAACGTCCTTGTCCTTGTGACATACGATGTTGCGAGCAAAACCGCAACGACCATGCATGTGGCTATAACGGTCAGATCGCCGACAGGTGTGTAATTGTTAAATTGAATCAGTTGTCCCATAGTATCTCTATCATCCGTGAATCGTATACTTTTATGATTTATCAATTTAACATATCATGTGTAACAGAAGATTTTTTGTATTCCCGCGGTTCACTCAAAATACCAGTAAATACCGTATCTTTCACGTGTCTTTTTGTAATGAGGACTGAAGGTCAGATCACGATCGACTCCTTTCAGATCAAACGAAAGGCTTTCACCGTTTCGCTTCATGTGCGAATCTATTTCCCTGATAAATCCAGTGACATTTGTGTCTGTCACTTTTAGCACTTCTTTTCCTGCGATCTTATCTGCCGGGATAGTCACGTCGACACCCGTTGATGAATCTGTCATGTTTTCACATCCCAGATCCGCGGATAAAAGAACGGGTCCGTAAGAGAACGCAAACACATTGCTGCAGTCAGGCAGACTTTTTGCGATAACCCTTGATCTTAAAACATATGAAAAACTCTCTTTGTCTGTCCATTCTCCATCCAGGCATAAATATCCGTCTTTAGTCGTAACTCTTTTATTCTCTGACAATATCGAATGATCGTAAGCCCAGTCAGGGATCCTTATACGTATCTTTGCATGTCTGGATGCCCCATTCAAAAGACGCACTGTAAAGCGAACCGTATCTTTTTGGGGTATATCTGATTCCTGGATCAGTTTTATTCCAAGTTCAGGATGATATGCTTCAGAAGAAAAGAACATATTTACCGTGATCGAGTTTTCATCTTTGAAATATATGCTGTCGCCAAGCTTCGTGAAATTTTCCATCCCACTGCCCGTACAGCACCAGAATTTGGTAAACTCAGTGCTGTAGACCTTAAAATATCCGCTGGCCATGGGCTGAAAATACATAGTCATTCCCGTTAACGGATTCTGCGAAGAAAGGATAGCATTTATAAAAGTATTCTCATAATAATCAGCATACTTCTTATCGCCCGTGATCATAAAAAGCTTTCGCGTCATTTTCAGCATGTTGTAGGTGTTGCAGGTCTCGTTATTGCAGTTGGTACGTTTTGCGTCAAGAACATCATCCTTGCCAAAATGCTCCCATTCACTGTTTCCTCCGGTCGCATAAGTGTGATGGGTTACTACCATATCCCAGAATTCTACTGCGTAATCAAGATAAGCTTTATCACCGATCGTCAGGTAACGGTTAAGTGCCCCTAAAAACTTCGGGATCGTTGTATTCGCATGAAGATCGCTTAATGCGTTTTTCTCACCCGAAGCTACTTTTTTAAACAGATCTTCCTCATCAAAAAGATGTGCAGCGATCAGGTGCTCTTCTCTTCCCGTATACGAATACAGATCGTAAAGCACATCGTTCATTCCGCCGTATTCAATGGAAAGCACAGTCTTATGTGTCTTTTCTGACCATTTGGATGTGCGCTCATAAACCCAGTCGCCAAGGTTGGCAGCAACTCTTAACGCCTCATCATATCCTGTAAGGCGGTAAGCATTTATCAGTCCATCAAGGATCTTATGCATTGTGTACCAGGGCACCCATGCTTCTTTGAAAATATCGGTTCTGTTATGCTCGACCATATCGAACTGAATCTCAACATTTTCAGGATCAGTCAGAGTGGCTCCGAATACAAATCCCGGTTTTCCCTTTGTGTTTTTCTGACATTTTGAGAGAGCATCAACTATATCTGTCACTTTACAAAGAAACAGATCCTTATCTTCTTTGCCGGCTTCATTGGCATAAGCCTGGGAAACAGCCGTAAGAAAATGTCCCAGAGTATGACCTCCGATCAAAGAATCCTCCCACCCTTTGTAACGAATCTTTGGTGAGGCGATCCCGGCATTTTCATAAAATCCCGCCAGCAGACGCTCGATATCGATCTTCTTTAAATATTCCTTTTCTTTTTCAAAAGCATTTACACAATATGGATCAAGCATCTGCACCTGTCCGGGTTCAAATTCCTGAAACATCTTCTTGCTTTCCATACACTCTTGCATATCTCACTGGCTCCGTTGTTATGATCCAAACGAAAGATCTTATTATAATCAATGCCTTAATACATACAAAGCATCATTCCCTTATAATATCTATTAATGCCTTGTTTAACACATCCTGAAAATGATCATACATCTTTTTATCAGGATCTCTCACAACATAAAGTGTCCAGTCATCCATTCTGTTCCAGTGAGATATGGTTTCATATTCAGGATCATTAAAGTAAACAGCTGTTTTGTCATAGTAATATATGACCTCAGTGTTTTGAGGCAGTGTTACGCTAAAGGTCTCTTCCCTGTCGGTTCCCTTATCTGCAATGAGAGTACATGTCATCATGTTTTCCTTTTCCTGCTCAAAGAACGCACACAGAGCGTTTGCTCCTCCGGGTCTGTTCACATCATAAGAAGCGGTACCGATAAACATCGTCTCTATCTCTCTGTCCTTTTTCCCTGTATAACAAAGACTCTTTATCTCATATGTATCAGCATCGGCGATCAACTCGATATACAGTTTCTCTCCGGATGCATTTGTTCCCATCATGTCTTTCATCCATGCCTTCACACCGTCTTCAGTAAGATGCGATTCTATATAAAGAAGTCCGTCTTCTTTATAGACTTTATCGACGATCTCCATTGAAAGATCATATGCATCTTCTTCAACCGGAGCCAGCACTGTGGAATACTTTAAACTGCAATCATCATTTATATCGAATCCAAATCTCGCATCACATGCTTCAGGTGTGTAATATGCGCTGTATATGTATCTGTCCTTATGATATTCGCAGATACCGTTACTCCATTCGGTATAGGTCGATTCTTTATCGTTGTAGTGTAATTCATCATAGGCTGTCTTTGATGCAGGCATGGACCATGTGGTGGAATATGATTCATGATTGCTCAAAATGCTCTCAGGCGTATTTGCAGCATAAACATCATGATACAGTTTCTTAACAGCATCCGGATCGTTGACATCGATCAGAGACTCATTTTTATCATCAGCTTCTTTTTCGCTTTCATCATCCTTCACTGATTCGGTCACGCTTTCATCAGCATTATCATTTTCCTGCGTTTTAACTTCACCGCATCCGTTAAGAAGCAGTGTGCACACAAGGGTGCATGCCACAATTGTCTGTACAAATAGTTTTTTCATATACTCCTCCTACCTATCATGTGCCTTATCCTGCAATTGAGATGATCATCTGTCTTTACACTGTTTTTTATTTAATCTTTCAGCTCTTCATCTGAGAATTTCAGATACTGTGTTACTGTTGACCCGTCATTTACAACCATTCTTCCTCCTATAAAAACATAGGGGATCCCGCTCGTCTCTTTTGCATCTGTACCCGGATAGAGATTAAATTCATCATATACGTACTCTGTTTTTTCATCATCAGGTTCAAAGTTCGCTGTTACAGGATGCCATGAAAATACACATGATGCCGATCGCAACTGTCGTAAATATATTTCTTTTCTTGATAACTCCTTCAGATCAGCTTGATTTTTCTGCTTATCCTAGAAAATTTTACATGCTTATGCGTGAACAATCAATCTGTTTCTTAACCGCTACAGTGTACTAAACAGACTCTGGGTTATCTGTATGGATCACTGCATGGCTTCAGGTGAGAATTTTATAAGTACCTTCTCAACTTCAGGCAATGCCTCAATGAACACTTCCACGCACTTTGGATCAAACTGTGTACCCTTGCCTTCTTCGATAATGCTGACAGCCTTTTGAAGAGGAAATGCCGGTTTATATACACGGGCAGAGGTTAATGCATCAAAAACATCCGCAACAGCCATGATACGGGCTGAGAGCGGTATGACTGCGCCATGAAGTCCTTCCGGATATCCTTTACCGTCCCATCGTTCATGATGGTAAGCAGCCATGTTTCTGGCTTCACGAAGATAGTTCTCACCTTCCACGGTACTTATCGCTTTATCTATTATAGCCATACCGGCAGTGGTATGTGTTTTCATGATCTCAAATTCTTCGTCTGTAAGCTTTCCCGGCTTATTTAGGATCGCATCCGGGATATTTATCTTACCGACGTCATGCAAAGGAGCAGATTTAACAACATCTTCCATATACCGTGGTGTTAACTGTTCGCTGTAATAACCCTTTTTATTAAGCCCGTCCAGAATGATCTGTACATATGCAACGGTTTTTTGTATGTGTGCACCGGTATCGGAATCACGTACCTCAACCATATCTGCCATAAGAACCATAAGACCGTCCTGCATCTTTAAGATGTTCTCGGTATACTGACGTATGTCACGCAGCTGGTTGGCCATGTCTGTTTCCATCTTACTGACAGTCCTGTAAAGATCTCCAACCTCATTTTTGGCTTTTATATCCATCTGCCCAAGTTTTCTAGCGCTTTCATCCATTGCATACTGATCGCCGATATTCTTTATAAAGTCATTGGCAGCATCAGTGATACTGGTGATCGGATAGATAAGAGAATATTCAATCTTTGTTACATAGAATACTATTATAAGGATAGTAAAGATAGCTACAAAGACAATTATGGAACGAATATACAAATGTAACTCTGTACTTATATCTTCTATATCTATTTCAACGCACAAAAGGCCTACAGCATTGTCTTTGCTGTCATATATGACATGGTATCCGTTTAACATGTGGCCGTATTCTTCGGAATATCCTTCAAGAATGCCACTTTCTTTAAGACGGTGTTTTACTGCATTCTGAAGTATGATAATCGTTTCTTTTTCGAAACTTCCTTCTTCACACGGTGTCCCAAGATATGTGTACTGTCCGCCGTCTAAGATCTCTTTTCTTGTCTTTGTATTGATCGCATATGTAAGACTGCCTAAGTCATCGATATCTTCAAAATATATGGCATACATATATTTGATATCAGAGTTTTCCTTGATCCTGTTCAGACTATCTCTCAGCTCCTCATATTCTTCAGGCATCGTGCGCGTTGCTATCATATCACCAAAAGAATGCTCCTGTGTGATACCGTAGGCATTGTTAAGCACGGTTGTCACATACTTTTCGTAATTTTCCTTTACGTGCTTCTCAAACAGACGATAACCGATAAACACTATCGCTACTGTAAGGATGCATATGGCAATAACAGCATATAGGGCTGAAACGATCTTTATGCTCAATCCTTTTTGTTTCTTCATCTTCCTTCCACCATTTTGTTTTTCAATCGGCTTATAATTTCCTGATACTTTCCATCATAACTTCTAATCATTATACCATCCAAGTGTAATACTTTCTGACTATATGAACGGTCTGCAGATAACTGTTCTTATTATTGAAAAAAGCCCGCAGATCACTGATCTGTGGACTTTCTTAATGTCATATTTATTTCTTATCTTATAAGAGCAAACATTTTTTCAGTACTGTTTCTTATATCCTCTCTGTAATAGTTCGCGACATACTCAAGCATATTTGTCACATCGCCGCTCTTTTCTCCTACCTTTATCGAGCTTACCAGATCAAACGGAAAGATCTCCTGATCTTTAAGTGCCTCCGACAGTGGATTTCCCATGCTCACATGATCGGCAGCCCTAAGTATCTTTTCCTTTAATGCCCTGTTTCTTACAGTCTTTGAGCTGATCTGCAAAGCTTTGTACACAGGTACTCCGCAGTCGTAAAAGATCGCCATGTTGTCGGCAAAATCCGCAAGCTCGCTTTTTAATATCAGTTTTCCGATCTTTGGAAGTCTGATCAGGACATTTCCGATTATGAGATTCTTTCTTGAAAGGTTTTTTCCTCCGTAAAAGAAAAACAGTATAAGAAAGATGATCGCAAATACTCCGCCTGTTATATATACAGCCTGTGCCAGATGATCTGCCACTGCAGATACGGCAAACACTGCACAGATAAGGATACAGAATACAAAGACCGGATAGATAGATGCCTGCATTATCCTTCGTCTGGTGGTGACCTTTGTATCAAACAATACCGCCATCTTTGAAAAGGCTTTCTCGACATGTCCGGTCTGTTCAGTGACATATACCGCATCCACAAGTTCGGGCGTATAAATGGCTTCATCTGTCCTCATGGCGACATTCAGATTCATGCCCTGCATCACTCTTTTAAGCGTGCGTTCGATCGCATCGGCTAAAGCCCCTGTCTCATTCTCCTTTGTGACCATGAGAGCTCTTTCTATGTCAAATCCCGAATTCAGGGCATTTGTCATCTTGTGACAGAAAACTGCCAGTCTCTGCACTTCATTCATATACTGGTTCCTTTATTTTACAGGCGCTACCTTCATTTTGTTTGATATTTAAAACCTTTTGTCAGGTCATTAATCCAATATCATACAGTTTGATCGATTCATCATTACTTCCTATTCTTTCGACATATATAGAATCAACTATCATTTCGAAGGTTTCATCCAAATCGATCTCCTCATCCAAAGGCATATTTGCCAGACTGATGTGTGGATCATAATTATATCTATCGCGGTATTCTATTTCACCCGGAATGATATCTTTGTAAATATCATCACTCATACTTTTTATGATATCTTTATTCTCTGTGATATTTAAGAATCTGTAATCCGATTCACCAACAGGAGTTGAAACACCGTGGCAGGTGATCTTAAATGGTCTGTATCTTTCCAATACTTTGCTTAGTCTTTCATATAGTTCTTCATCAGATATATCCGAATCAAAAGGAAATGTCACAGCGATATGAGGTTCTATCTTGTCTGCGATATCATAGTATTTTTTCTGTATTTCTTTTATCATATCGATATTGGGAAAATCAACCATTATCAATACATCTCTTTTATTTTTATTATTAAATGCCATAACATTACTTTTCTTGTAAGGAATATATTCTTCAATGATCTTACGATAACGGGTGGATACTTACCGGAAATAAGATCATACACCGGTCATTATAATTATGATAAAAAGGCCATTGATATCATCCGTCAGGCTTATCACTTTATAAACACCACATTCTCGTTTGAGCAATATAAACTTCCGCCATCAGTCTCATATTTTATGCTGTATTCGGTACTGGTCGGAGGTGTTTCCAAAAGAGATATCAGATATGGACAGTCACTTATATCCAGTTCCTTAAGCCCCCTTAAACCGACAGTTGCATATTTGATATTTGGAGAGCCACAGATATTTAAGGTGGCTTCATCGTTTATATTATCTTCACCATAGTAATACAGCTCGAATATTGAGAATGCATTAAGTTTGCCGCAATCACCAAGGTCAACAGAAGAGATCAGCTGTCCATCCTCAATACGTGCATAATCCAGATTATCGCATCCTGACAGATCCACGCTGTATCTTTGTTCCTTCATGGCTTCAAAATA
>JAFZRZ010000038.1 GCA_017619635.1 Lachnospiraceae bacterium
CACCGATTAGAAAATCGGCTTGTTAAAGTACTCAAATTTTTTCAACGGCAATAAAAGAACAGCCCAAAAGCATAACTTAATGGCATGAAAAAGGGGCCTCGCCCAAATGATTTAATCATCTAAAGCGACAGCCCCTTTTTTGATGCGATCTATTTTTTAACTGAATAACCGAATTTACCGAGTTTTTCTCCCAGTGAAAAATACTCTCCATGTGAATAAGCCACAAGTCCGGTTGAGTTAAGTTCGAACTTACCGCTTTCATCCATGTATTTATCATCAACCGTTACGCCAACCACTTCAGCGATGAACATATCGTGACTTCCCAGTTCTTTTATCTCCTTAACCTTGCAGGCCAGACTTAAAGGACTTTCTGCAATCGCAGGTGCATCAACACCTTCTATATTTACGGGGGTAAGATTCATCTTTACAAACTTATCTATATCCCTTCCGGATTTTACACCGCAGTAATCCGTGGCATAAACAAGATCCTGTGTGACGAGGTTAATGACAAATTCACCGGTCTTTTCAATGATATCATGGGAATATCGTTCTTTTCTTACAGATATTGATACCATGACAGGATCTGAGCATATCGTGCCCGCCCAGGCAACCGTGATGATATTTGGAGCCTTTCCTTCTTCTTTGCAGCTGACCATTACTACAGGCAGCGGATAAAGCATATTTCCGGGTTTCCAACTGAGTTTTGACATTTTTATCTCTCCTTTTTTATTGAAATCCAATTTACAGGTGTGAATCTACAGTTCTCCCGATCAGTCCGATAAGGGATCCGGTTATCGTTCCCAGCAATACAAGATAAGGAAGGTATACCGTGGGAGCATAGCTTTTTACAACAAGACAGGCAACGATAAGCTGTCCCATGTTGTGAAAGACACCGCCTAGGATACTGACGCCGAGAGGAGAGAGTATCTTTGTTTTTTTTGCGATTAGCATGACCGCAAAACTGATGATCCCGCCGGCGAGACTGTATATGATCGTAGAAAAGGTGCCAAACATAAATCCTGACAGAATGATACGCGCTATCATTATAATAAATACCTGTCCCGGGGCTAAGAAGAAAAGACCTGTCAGAGTCACGAGATTGGCAAGCCCCAGTTTTGCTCCAGGTATCGGAATGGCAAACGGGATCAGGGTTTCTATGTAGCTGAATATAAGAGCAACGGCAACCAGGAATCCTGATATGGCAACATATCCTGCAGGACTTTTGGGACTTATGATATCATTGTGAGACCGCATCGACATCACCCTCCTTTTCACTGCAGATTTCTATAACAAGTTTATGGGGAAGACATACAATGGATTCTCCGTCATATCTTACAGCCACGTGGTTGACACAGATCTGATCCGGGCAGTCAGCAGAATCGACATAAACCTCCCCGCCGGATACATGGATCGTATTGGTACCTTTGTCTGTGGAAACAATGATATCTGTATCTTTATCAAGATCAAGTCGTGCATATTCCTCGCCGTTTACAGTAACGAGAGCATAAGCCCCGTCTTCTTTTGATGATCTTCCAAACACTATAAAAAGACATCCTGATATCATAAGGAACACGATCAGGATAAACAGATCGTTTTTTAATGTGCTGTTGTTCTTTTCTTTTTTTGAACTCATGATATCTCAGACAATTCCCGATAAAGTGATTCTTCTTTAGTTACTGTAATATACACATTTAACTTCAGTCAATGCTTTTAATTACACTTACAATGTGACAAAAGTCATATCTCATTCGTTTCTTTTTTCACTACAAGGCATTGTAAGTGACTGATATCATGGTTACTGTGAACAGAAAGAAAAGTTACTACAAGGTACATGATGATAAATGAAAGGACAGACAATGGAAAACAAAAGCAGTAACGAGATCATATTAAAAACGAAAGATCTGACAAAGAAATACTCAAATACCGTAGTGGTGGATAATCTTAACATTGAGATAAAAAAGGGTGAGGTGTTCGGACTGCTCGGACCTAACGGCGCGGGAAAGAGCACCACAATGAACATGATATGCAATCTTATAAAGCCTGATCTTGGCAATGTGGAATTTATGGGCAAGGATTTCAGAAAGAACAAAAAGGAACTGAGTTCAAAGCTTGGATATATCCCGCAGCATCTGGCGATCCACGGAAATTTAAAGGCATGGGAAAATGTTGAGCTTTTCACTTCCCTTTACGGGATAAAAGGCAGTGAGTTAAAGTCTAGGATAGATGAGTCGCTTGAATATGTAGGACTGATGGAGAGAAGAAATGATTATGCCAAGACTTTTTCAGGCGGAATGAAGAGAAGACTTAACATCGCCTGTGCGATAGGGCATCATCCGGATCTTCTTATCTTCGATGAACCTACGGTGGGTATAGATCCACAGTCGAGAAACTTCATATTGGAGAAGATAAAGGAATCAAATAAAAACGGTACAACAGTCATATATACAAGTCATTACATGGAGGAAGTTGAAGCGATATGCACGAGGATCGCGATAATGGATAACGGAAAGATAATCGCGAGCGGAACAAGCGAAGAATTAAAGAAACTTGTTGTGGAGGACACATCGTCCATTACTCTGGAGGAGGTATTCCTCACACTTACGGGAAAGAAACTGAGGGATATGTGATGATCAGATATTTGATAAAGAACAATTTCAAGATAATGTTCAGAAACGGAGTTAATCTTCTGATATACGTTATCGGTCCGATCTTAATATCTGCTGTGCTTGCCAGTGCATTCTCATCTTTGCTTGAGAGTTATGAAAGTGCAGGCCAGTTCAGGGCTGGTTACAGTATAGAAGATGACAGCAGTATGGCTTTGTATATAGATGCACTTAAGGAAGTTGCACAGGATAACGGGATTTATTTAACGGAATACGAGACAGGCGATCCCCAAAAGATCATTGAAAACAATGACCTGGGTGGCTTTGTTAAGATCAAAGGAGACAGTTACACGGTATATGAATCTGCTGACTCAAAAGTTGAAGGGGCTACACTCGAATATCTTATGACTGCATTCTTTAATGCAATAATAAGCGGAGATACGGAATCATTAAAGCTTTCGATCAGTTATCCCGAACATGCACCAAGTGTTAATTCCACAGATTATTACGGGATCATATACATCGCATATTTCGGATGGTTATCCATCATCTGTGCGGCCGGACTCTTATCAAATGAGAAGAAAAACAGGATCACGGAAAGACTGTGCGTATCCGATCTGTCATCTTTAAAGACGTATCTGTCAAGACTGATACCGCTTGTGACATCAGTACTGATAACACTTTCAATATCTTCTTTCTTGAATGTGTTTTTGCTTGGAGTACACTGGGGAAATGCATTGCTCTCGGCACTTATAGTATTTGTTTCGATACTGGCCGCATCGGCGTTCGGACTAATGCTGTTTGAGTTGACACAAAACATGGTGGCAGCAACATTTCTGTCATTTGCGGTCGTATGGACAATGGGCTTTATCGGAGGATCGTTTGAGACATATATGCTTTCCTCACATTCGGAAACATTGAAGAATCTGATGCCCATTTACCATGAGAACAGAGCACTGGTAGAGCTTTCCGGCATGGGTCACAGTGATTATGTGATGAGCGCGATCCTGTATGCAGGTGTGCTTGCTGTCATATTTTCAGTGATATCTGTTGGATGTGCCGAGATCAAAAGGAGAAAAAGATAATGATTAGTATTATAAAAACAACGATGAAACTTCTGTTTAGAAATGTAGTCTTCTGGGTGTTTTTGATCTTCACTCCGATACTGTCGACACTGGTCTTACGGCTGGAAGTTGAAAATCTCGGTGCATACGAAGTGGTAGGCGCAGAGGAAATAATCGAGATGGATAAAACAGATGAAAAGGTAGCTTACTTTGGAGGAAAAGGAAAATACGTCATCAAAGTATATGATGCTTCTAACACAGAATTATCCGAATATATGCTCAACAGCCTTTCAGAAAGCGGAATGATCACTGTGGTCAGGATCAAGACTAAGGATATAACAAAAGATCAGGTTGAAAAAGAGATGCATTTCAACGGATACGATGACAGAATGGGAGCAGCACTTTATCTTGATAAGGATTTCGATAAGGCCATACTTGACGGTGACAGTGAAAAGGCCATGACGGTTTATATCCTTTCGGATGATGAAAGATCAAAGATCCTAGAAAATGAGATAAAGATGTGCATGGGCCGTATAAATATGGCAAAGCAGATGGGGGGACAAAATGATATCATCGCTAATCTCGATAAGATAAGTGAAAACATTCCTGACAAAAATGTTGTTTTACTGGATGGAAAGAACAGCAGGAATCTCACCAATGTCCAGCTTGACCAGAAAGCACTTATGGGATATGCGTTTGCATTCATGACTTTAGGTTTTGTATTTGGAGGAGTATTGATAGCTTATACGGTTATAAACGAGCAGAAGAACATGGTCCTTACAAGGGTAAAACTGTCTCAGCTTACCGATTCGCAGTATTTCGCGGCCAAGTTTATCTGCGGAGCGATAGTATCGTTTATGATAACGGGAGTGACAAGCATTGCTGCACTTTCTGTCGACAGTGAAAAGATGGGAATGAGCAGGATCGGGTTCTTTATAATGATCTTCTTTCTTGGGCTGATATTCTGCTCGATCAGTCTAATGATCGGAATACTTTTTGCGGATGTGATGAGTGCGACTGTCGCTGCATTTGTGGTATGGGTCTTGTCATCACTGCTGTCAGGACTGTATTTCCCTCTTGATTCGGCGAGCAAAGCCATAAAGTCTATGTCTTATATGATGCCGTCCAAATGGTTTTTGGATGTCACGGAGATGTTGATGGTAAAAGACAGTAATGTGTATTTTATGATATTATGTATTACGGTAGCATATCTGATCGTAACACTGGGTCTGGGAAGCATTGGGGTAAAGATCAAGAAAAATGAGTGAACATATAAGAGATAAGTATTTCTTATTGATAAAGCTGGTACTGCTTATAGTATTCAGCATATACGGGATAATGAACACCGCTGACAAGACAGGGGTATCTGTAAAGATACTCCTGCTTGTTTCGTTTTATATCGGAGTACTTGCCGGCAAAGAGTTCATGAGCGGATACAAAAAGGCGATATGTACAATTGCATCCCTTATGATCTTTCTGATACTCACATATATTGGCGGAGAATATTTTATCCTGTTCGGATTTTTGAGCATATATGAGATATTGTCTCTTTTTCCAGGTATCGATCACAGATTTTATTTTGTGCCGCTTATAGGAGTGGTAGTGGATTCCCCGATAGGTTTTCTGAATCTGTTCGTGATAGTGTTTATGATGACTATCCTATATGTGCAGCAGAATTTCGTTATCAGAGGATATATGGAAACGATGCAAAAAGATCTGGAAACGGAACAGAACCTGAAAAAAGACATGCTGTACAGGGAATATTCTGCCAAGGCTGAGTTTAAACAGAGTCTGCTCAATGCCCAGAATCAGATCTTAGAAGACAGGGCTGCTCTTTCCCAGACTCTACATGACAAACTGGGTCACAGCATAAACGGGTCCATTTATCAGCTAGAGGGAGTAAAGGTACTGATGGACAAGGACCCCGAAAAATCAAGGTCAATGATACAGGCGGTCATAGATCAGTTAAGAACCGGTATGGATGAGATAAGAGCCATCTTAAGAAAAGAAAGACCGGAGAAAAAGGAACTTGCGATGATCCAGCTTTATAAGCTGTGTGAGGACTGTAATGATAAGGGTGTAAAGACAGATCTTAATGTCGAAGGAGATATTTCAATGATAACGGATACGGTCTGGGAGATCATTCTGGATAATGCGTATGAGGCTGTTTCAAATTCGATGAAATATTCCAAGTGTCATCATATCGATATAGCTATCAAGGTCATGAACAGGATGGTTAAATGTACGGTAAGTGATGACGGGATAGGTTGCAGTAATATAAAAGACGGAATGGGAATATCAGGCATGCGAAGAAGAATGCGTGCTGTGAACGGTACACTTGATTTTGAATCTGAAGTGGGATTTTGCGTTACGATGCTTATTCCGCTTTAATAAGGAGAGATGACATGCTTGATAAACTTAATGCATTGGATACAAAGGCAAAGATAAGACTGTTTGTGTTCGCTCTTGTTTTAGCGTGGTGTGCATATTGCAGTATAGGTTATGCCATGGAGACAAATTTCGGTGGTCTTGCCAGCAATTACGTGGATACATCGGATGTGCATGATGTCAGTATTGACGGCGGTGATTTTACATGGGCTGTCCTGCTGCTTGGACATGCCGTTAACGGGATGATCACGGTGGTGATCTTTTTCCTGTTCTGTATATTACTGGTCGCAGAAGTGATATTTACCCTTATCCCTATTCTTTTGCTTAGATTTATAGGTATAAGGAACTCGACTGTGATAACCGGGGAGGAATATCAGCTGTCAAAGTATCTGTATTATCTTGGCATAGTTATCTCCATAGTGATAGGTCTGATACTTGCCAGATTTTCGGGGATACTCAATCTGCTTATACTTGTCGGAGTATGGGCGCTATTGGTACGAATATATTTATCGGCATTAAAGATGAACATGTTGCAGCATAAGTCTTTTGACAATGACGCGGAGGAAACAGTATGAGCAGGATCAGGGTTATCATAGCTGATGACAGTGATTTCGTCCGTGACGGTATGAGGATCATACTTGAGGTGGATGATGATTTTGAGGTGCTGGGATGTGCTTCAAACGGAAGGGAAGCAATAGAGATAGCACAAAAAGAAACACCGGATGTATTCCTTATGGATATACAGATGCCGGTAATGGACGGTATTGAGGCAACAAAAGAGATCGTAAACAGCGGACTTGGAAAAGTTTTGATCCTGACAACCTTTGATGATGATGAGCTGGTGCGTCAGGCACTTGCAGCCGGAGCAAAAGGCTATCTTATAAAGAATCATACTCCCGAGCATTTAAAACAGATGATAAAGTCTGTATACAACGGAACCGGAGTAATGGAGGAGAACATACTGGAATCTCTTACCGGGGCAGGCACAGTCTCACAACAGTCTAAAGCAGCTTTAGGCTTTGATGGATCTGTATTCTCAACAAGGGAGTTAGAGATAATAAAAGAAGTTGCTGAGGGTCTTTCAAACAAAGAGATTGCAGAAAAGCTGTTCATATCAGAGGGAACCGTAAAGAATTACATCACCACGATCCTTTCAAAAGAGGGGCTGTCGCACAGAACCGCCCTGGCAGTATATTATCTTACAGGAAAAAAATAAATCAGTTGTATTATCAGCTTTCAGGTAGTATTATTGTCTGTGCTACAAAAAATAGTGAGTTCGAGACCATCCTCACTCAAAACAAAACTAGGAGAAAAATATGAAAAACAAAACAACGAAGCTTATTACTCAGGCGGCTATCATAGCAGCCTTGTATGTGGTGCTTTCACTAGCCACATACCAATTCTCGTATCTTGAGATCCAGTGCAGAGTGGCAGAGGCACTGTGCATGATGATCTACTTCACCCCCGCAGGTGTCTGGGGAGTATTCGTCGGATGTCTTATCACAAATATCTTTGGAGGATCATGGATCGATATCGTATTCGGATCACTTGCAACTCTTATAGCAGCCCTGCTTACCATTCCGATTGCAAAAGCTCTTAAGAAGAAGTGCGGATCCAGTCTGGATATCAAACACAGTCTTTTGATACCTATCCCCACAGTATTAGTGAATGCAATAATCATACCTTTTGTGTTATATTATGGATATGGGATCACGAGCATGGGAAATGCCCAGTCTAAACTGGCCGTTTTGGGTCTCATGGCATTTTCGGTAGGTGCCGGTGAGGTCATATCATGTTATATATTCGGACCCATACTTGTAAAGGTGATGAACAGAGTGGACAAGAGCCTTCATCTTTCTGATGATGAGCAGTGATACTCTGTAGAAAAGACAGCTACTATGAAGAAGATATATGCGTTGCTGCTTGCAGTTATGATGTTTGCCTGTGCCTGTGGAAATAATACAGACACAGTGACATCTGATGAGAATGTAAGTGCTGACAATGAGCAGGTAACAGATAATAATGAGAATACACTAACAGCCATACCTGTTCGTATATCACAGGAAACGGTTGATGTTGAGGGCTTTGACAGGGAATTCAACATCTTCTTTCTTGCAGACTCGCATATATCTCTTTGTGATGACAGAGATAAAGAACTTATGGAAAAAGCTATGTCCAGAAGCCCGATGTTTGCGGCTGAAGGCATAGAGGCGTGGGACAGATTTGACGCCATGATCACAGATGCGAAAAACGGTGGGAATGATATAGTGATACTCGGAGGAGATATCATTGATTCCGCAATGTATGCATCGATAGATCATGTAAGTGAGCAGCTTAAGACACTAAGCATACCGTATATGTATTCAATGGGAAATCATGACTTTGAATACGGAACGGAATACTTTTCACCTGCAGCTTATGAAGAATACCTTCCAAGACTTAATGACATACACGGCAGTGAGTCATATCAGGTGAAGGAATATGATGATCTTATAATATTTGCCGCTGATGACGATAACAGTCAGATCGATGCTCCAATACTGGAGGCTTATAAGAAAGAAGCTGCAAAGGGAAAACCCATTGTGCTTATTGTCCATGTTCCGATAGAACCTGTGACGGGAGACGATTCTCTTACAGAGAAATGCAAGGAAGTGTGGGGACCGTCGGCAGATGATAAATCCAGAGTAACAATGGGTGTGAACGGATGTTATCCGAATGATACCACAAGGGAATTTTTGGACCTTGTGCTGGCAGATGACAGTCCTGTTGTGTTAGTACTTGCAGGACATATCCATTTTTATCATAAAGATATGTTAAACGATAAGACCGTTCAGATAGTAACAGGCGCGGCCTTTGAGGGAGACGCTTTAAGAGTGACATTAAAGTAAGGCATGAATACAAAAGTTTTATCAGTACTGGAATACAATAAGATAACGCAAAAGCTGGCGGATTATGCAAGTTCTGCACCGGGTAAGGATATGTGCCTTAAACTGGTTCCTTTATCTGATCTTGAAAAGATAGAGGAAGCCCAGATCAATACACAGGATGCATTCAACAGACTTATCCATAAAGACGGCATCAGTTTCGGTAGTAACAAGGATGTGACACTCAGCATGAAGAGTCTGGAGATAGGTTCTGCTCTTTCAGCACCCGAACTTCTTGCCACGGCTAAGTTTCTGGCGAATGTCAACCGTGTCAAGGCATACGGCAGAAAAGAAAAACCGGATGAGGCTGATGATTCGCTGACTGAGTCCTTCGATACCCTGGAGCCTCTTACTCAGATCGCAGAAGAGATCAACCGATGTATCCTTTCAGAGGATGAGATAGCGGATGATGCGTCACCGACACTTAAAAAGATCAGACGAGAGATCGCTGCAACGAATGATAAGGTACACAGCCAGCTGACAAGTATGCTGAACGGTTCCGTAAGGAGCTATCTTCAGGATGCTGTTATCACCATACGCGACAACAGATACTGCATACCCGTAAAGGCCGAGTATAAGAGTCAGGTTCCCGGTATGATACATGACCAGTCTTCAACCGGTTCCACCGTATTCATAGAACCCGCAGCGGTTGTTAATCTTAACAATAAGATAAGGGAACTGCTCATGGATGAGCAGAAAGAGATAGAAGTAATACTGGCTGATCTGAGTGCGAAACTCAGTGAATTCACAGCTGAGATAATAGAAGACCAGAAGATTATGACAAAACTGGACTTCATATTCGCAAAGGGAAGACTTGCGATAGAACAGAATGCGTCAAGACCTGTATTCAATACGGAACACATAATAAACATAAGGAAAGCCAGACATCCTCTTTTGCCAAAGGATAAAGTCGTACCTATAGATATAAGACTTGGAGAGGAGTTTGATCTTCTTATCGTCACCGGACCGAATACCGGAGGAAAGACGGTTTCTCTTAAGACTGTCGGTCTGCTGTCTTTGATGGGACAGGCAGGACTTCATATACCCGCAGGTGACAGATCAAGACTTTCCATATTTAGAAAGATATATGCCGATATCGGAGATGAACAGAGCATAGAGCAGAGTCTGTCCACATTTTCCGCACATATGAAAAACATAGTGGCAATACTTAAGAATGCCGATGAGGACAGTCTGTGTCTTTTTGATGAGTTGGGAGCAGGAACAGATCCTACCGAGGGAGCTGCCCTTGCCATTGCCATCCTTGAGCATCTGCATGACAGAGGCATAAGGACAATGGCGACAACGCATTACAGTGAGTTAAAAGTTTATGCACTGTCAACATCTTTTGTTGAGAATGCATGCTGTGAATTCAATGTGGAGACACTAAGCCCAACATACAGGCTTCTTATCGGAATTCCCGGAAAGAGTAATGCATTTGCCATTTCAAAGAGACTCGGATTAAAGGACAATATAATAGAAGCCGCTAAGCTTCAGATAGAAAAAGACAAGGAAAGCTTCGAAGATCTTATAAGCGACCTTGAGACAAAGAGAGTTGTGGTTGAACGAGACAGGGAGGAGATCGCCCAGTCAAAGAAGCGTATCAAAGAACTCGAGCAGGCTTTAGAAAAAAAACAAAACCGCATAGATGAGCAGAAAGAGAATATATTAAGGGAAGCAAGAGAAGAAGCAAGAGAGATCTTACAGGATGCCAAAGAGACTGCTGATGACATGATCATGTCTTTAAACAAGGCAAACCAGGGAATAGATGTAAGAGAACTCGAGAAAAAGAGAAGTGACTTAAGAGGCAAGATAGGTCAGACAAATTCAAAGCTTTCTCTTAATACTGAAAAACCCAAAAAGAAGTCACTTAAGCCCGAAAAGTTAAAACTTGGTGATGATGTCAAGGTTTTATCAATGGGTCTTAAGGGAATCGTGAACAGTTTACCCGATCCAAAGGGGAATCTATTTGTACAATGTGGTATCATAAGAACGAAGGTTAATGTATCCGACCTCGAGCTTATCGAAGAAGACAGCATAAAGGAAACTGTTTCAAAGAAAAACAAATCCAATATGAGCAAGATAAAGATGAGCAAGAGCTACAGCATATCTCCCGAGATTAATCTTTTGGGAAGGACTGTGGACGAAGCCATCCATGAGCTGGACAAATATCTCGATGATGCCTATCTTGCGCATCTTCCAAGTGTCAGGATAGTTCACGGTAAGGGTACCGGTGCTTTAAGGAATGCGGTCGTGAACCATCTTAAGCGTGTAAAGTATGTTGCAAGCTACAGACAGGGTGAATTCGGAGAAGGCGACGCAGGTGTAACTATAGCGGTATTTAAGGAGAATTGATATGGCTGTTTCAAAGCAAAGAATAATGATCGTTGATGATGACAACAACATAGCGGAGCTTATATCACTCTATCTTATAAAAGAGTGTTTTGAGGCAGAGATCTACAATGACGGAGAATCTGCACTTGAGGCGCTGGATACATATAAGCCGAATCTTATTTTGCTTGATCTGATGTTACCCGGAATGGACGGATACCAGGTATGCCGTGAGGTGAGAGCCCGCAGCAACACACCGATCATCATGCTTTCAGCCAAGGGAGAAGTGTTTGATAAGGTTCTGGGTCTTGAACTCGGTGCGGATGACTACATGGAAAAGCCTTTTGACACAAAGGAACTTGTGGCAAGGGTTAAATCGGTACTCAGAAGATACAAAGCCGTTCCGGAGACCGTAACGGAAACTATCGACAAATGTGTTGAGTATCCTGATCTTATCATCAACCAGACAAATTATTCTGTTATATATATGGGAAAAAATGTGGATATGCCTCCAAAGGAACTGGAACTTTTGTATTTCTTGGCAGCAAGTCCGAATCACGTGTTCACCAGAGAGCAGCTTTTGGATCAGATCTGGGGATACGAATACATGGGTGACACCAGAACGGTTGATGTGCATATCAAACGTTTAAGAGAAAAGATAAACGATCACGAATCGTGGAAAATAGCCACCATCTGGGGCATAGGTTACAAGTTTGAGGTAAGAGCATGAGGAAAACCCTCTATCTGAAGCTTATTCTTGCATATATCATATTTGGCATCTTTGGATTCATCATGGTTTCCACATTTGCTTCATCTATGACTCTTGAGCATCTTGTCAGGGAACAGGCTGAGAAGATGTATGGTGAAGCTACGCTCATCGCCAACACTTATGCGACCGATCTTTACAATAACCAGACATCTCTTGATGCGGTTCAAAAGCAGCTTGATGCTCTGGATACTTATCTGGATGCGACCATTTGGATCATAAATCCTTCCGGCCGTCTTATTGTAGAATCATCTACCGTACTTGATATAAATGAAGAAAAGATAGTCGAGAATTTTGACTCGACCGTGACCCTCGGTTCATATTATACGACCGGGGATTTCTTCGGTTATTTCAAAGAGGATATGCTTAGTGTCTATGCACCCATCACAACTGACTTTACCGTAAAAGGTTATGTTGTGATCCATACATCCATGAAAGAGATCAAGGCTTCTACGGAATCTTTGCTGTCTATCTCGTATCTTTTACTGATACTTCTGTTTTTGCTCTCACTCATAATCCTGTTATTCTTTACGGAATTTGTTTATGTACCGATAAAGAGGATCACGGAGGCCACGGAGCATTATGCCACGGGTGATATGAACTATGAGCTTTCAATAGACAGTGACGACGAGCTTGGTTATCTGGGAGGAGCTCTTTCCTACATGGCCCACAAGGTAGCCACGGCAGAAGAGGATCAAAAGAAATTCATAGCAAACGTATCACATGATTTCAGATCTCCTCTTACCTCGATAAAAGGTTATCTTGAAGCGATGATAGACGGAACGATCCCCGAAGAGATGCATGAAAAGTATCTGAAGGTCGTACTAAATGAGACTGAGAGACTTACCAAACTTACTAACGGTCTTTTGACATTGAACAACTTAAACATGACGGGTATGGTACTGGAAAAGACCATATTTGATATAAACCAGGTAATACGAAGTGTTGTTGAGTCCTTTGAAGGCACACTGCACAAGAAAAAGATCTCAGTCGATCTGGTGCTCACGGGAGAGACACTTTTGGTCGAAGCCGATATGAGTAAGATACAGCAGGTCCTTTATAATCTCATGGATAATGCCATAAAGTTCTCGCATGATGATTCTGTGATAAAGATAGAAACTACACAGAAGAGAAACAAGGTGTTTGTATCCGTTAAAGACAGCGGTATCGGAATACCGAAAGACAGTCTGAAACTCATCTGGGACAGATTTTACAAGACAGATCTTTCAAGAGGAAAGGACAAAAAGGGTACAGGTCTTGGTCTTGCGATAACAAAGGAGATCATAAAAGCCCACAACGAGAACATCAATGTTATCTCAACTGAAGGAGTCGGTACCGAGTTTATCTTCTCGCTTTCCGTATATGAAGATGACGAGGATGATGATGTTTGATATTCTAAGAAGATTGATATTAAACGATGTCGGTTATATAATATTCTCTTAGGGAAATAAAGGGACATTACAGGTAGGAGACGGTATGAAAATAGGATTTGACAATGAAAAATATCTGAAGATGCAGTCAGAGCATATCAGGGAGAGGATAAAGAAGTTTGATAACAAGCTCTATCTGGAGTTTGGCGGAAAACTTTTTGATGACTATCATGCATCGAGAGTTCTGCCCGGATTTGAGCCTGACAGTAAGTTAAAGATGTTAATGCAGCTTAAGGAACAGGCTGAGATAGTCATAGTCATAAACGCTGCTGACATAGAAGGAAACAAGATCAGAGGAGACTACGGGATCACATATGATGAGGATGTGTTAAGGTTAATGGATGCATTCCAGGGCAGAGGACTTTATGTCGGAAGCGTATGTGTGACCAGATATGCGGGACAGAAAGCTGCAGACAAGTTCATGGACAGACTTCATGAACTTGGAGTAAAGACATACAAGCATTACAACATAGAAGGATATCCCAGTGATGTTGCAACAATAGTAAGTGAAGAGGGACTTGGAAAGAATGATTATATCGAGACCACAAAGCCCCTTGTTGTGGTAACCGCACCGGGACCGGGAAGCGGAAAGATGGCGACCTGTCTGTCACAGCTCTATCATGAGCATAAGAGAGGCATAAAGGCAGGATATGCAAAGTTTGAGACATTCCCTATCTGGAATCTTCCTCTAAAACATCCTGTAAATGTTGCATACGAGGCTGCTACTGCAGACTTAAATGATGTAAATATGATCGATCCCTTCCATCTGGAGGCATACGGAGAGACCACAGTTAACTACAACAGGGATGTGGAGATATTCCCCGTTCTCAATGCCATATTTGAGAGCATACTGGGAACAAGTCCTTACAAGTCACCCACAGACATGGGCGTAAACATGGCCGGAAACTGCATCATCAATGATGATATATGCAGACAGTCATCTGATCAGGAGATAATAAGAAGATATTATAAATGTCTTTATGATAAGAAGTGCGGTAAGGATGTCAAAGATATACAGTACAAGCTGGAGCTTCTGATGAAGCAGTCATCTTTGACAGTAGAGGATCGAGTAGTTGTAAATGCTGCACTTGAAAGAGAGGAAAAGACCGGTCATCCCGCTGCGAGTATAGAACTTCCGGATGGAACAGTCGTTACCGGAAAGACAACAGATCTGCTGGGTGCATCGGCAGCAGTACTTTTAAATGCAATAAAGGAGTTATGCGGACTTGATCATAAGCTTCACCTTGTAAGTCCGGAAGCTATAGAGCCCATACAGAAATTAAAGACGGGATATCTGGGAAGCCAAAATCCCCGTCTTCATACAGATGAGATACTTATAGCTCTTTCAATATCGGCAGCGACAGATGCAAACGCAAAACTCGCACTTGAACAGCTGCCAAAGTTAAGAGGCTGCGATGCGCATTCCTCAGTAATGCTCTCATCAGTAGATGAGCAGACATTCAAAAGGCTTGGTATGTATCTGACCTGTGAGCCCAAGTATGAGGCAGACAACAAGAAGTATCACAAGCATTGATCTTACATGACTCCCGGGTGTGTTTACATGTCGGGAGTCTTTTTTTGCAACTTACCATCGGATTTATTACCTGTTACTTATAAAGCATTTACTTTACAGAGAGAATGAGTAGAATGATATCATGAAGATACGGATTGAGCTTGATGACAGCTTACAGGAGCAGGAGATCATAATAAGAGCTCCCGAGTTGACACCGGAGATATCACAACTGCAGAAACTGATAGGCGATGCCACAAAGGCAACAAAGTCGCTTGAGTTTTATAAAGGTGATACGAGAGTGTATATCTCGACAGAAGAGGTTCTGTTTTTTGAGACTGATGAAAAGGGGATCAGTGCTCACACAGGTAATGACCGCTACGAGATAAGATACAAGCTCTACGAACTTGAGCAGATGCTTCCGTCATACTTTATGAGAGTATCCAAGTCGACAATACTCAATATAAGAGAGATCTTCACGATCGACAGAAGCTTATATGCATCAAGCGTTGTCTCATTCAGAGACACGCACAAGCAGGTATTCGTATCGAGACACTATTACAAGACTTTGACAGAGAGATTGGAAAGCAAAGCATAATGGTGCATGGGTCTGTAAAAGGAGGAAATCCAAGGAGGTAAGTTATATGAAACAGGGAAAGAATATTGCATGGGGAATAATCTTTATAGTAGCTGCAGTGATGGTACTGTTAAACGGATTTGACATAGCCATCGGTTTTCCTATCTGGAAGATACTGTTATCTATATTTTTGGTTATGTGGCTTAAGCACGGTCTGGAACAGAAGGACTGGGCGAGCCTTGTATTCCCGATAGTATTTCTGGTATGCACATGGATAGATGATCTTGGCATATCAAAAGTTACGATCTTCTTCGCAGCATTTCTTGCAGTCATCGGTCTTTCGTTTTTGTCGGGGGGCAAGAACAAGATGTTTAAGAAGGATGACTTGGAACGCATAGAAGACAAGAGCATGGGCTCAACCGATGACGGAACAGTAAACTCAAACGATAATGTATTCTCATTTTCAACATCATTCGGTTCAGGTGTTAAGTACGTAAAGGCCGATAACTTCTCAGAAGGAAGGGTAAACTGCTCATTCGGTGAGGCAAAGGTTTATTTTGACGATGCACAGATACATGACGGAGAAGCATACATATATGTGAATAACAGCTTTGGTACAATAAATCTTTATGTGCCCAAGGAGTGGTATGTGACAAATGAGGCCGGTATAATGTTTGGCGGAGTTGAAGAGAGAAACAGAAGTATAACAACCGGAAATCCCAAGTTAAGGATAGTCGGAAACGTTAAATTCGGATGTGTTGCAGTTACATACATCTAAGCAATATGTAAATTCTGAGGTCGCACCTTTAAAGGGGGAGGGTGCGGCCTTTTTTCTTTTATAGAAAAAAATTCGGGAAAAAATATAGAGTTTGTCCATTGTTAAGCGCAATATATGCTGATAAAATGGTTTTCAGTACGTTTACCAGTGGGATTATGGGGAAGTATGAATTACAGAAGATATACAATATTTATTCTCATATGTGCAATTCTTTTGACCGGATGCGGTAATAAAGCATACAAGTCGATCACTGATATATCAAGAATAATGTATCAGAAAAAAGAGTATCAGATCACTCCTGTGCAGACAGGAGATCTTGAGCCTATCCTTAAACTCAAGCTTGCCAGACAGGAAACTGAAAAGATCAGTTACAGTGTTGATGAGAGTGATCTTGAGATGGAAGAGATCCTAGTCAGTATCGGTGATCATGTCAGTGCAGGTCAGATGCTCATCTCATTTAAATCCGAAGAGATAAAAAAGAATATCGAAAAATACAGTGGCGAAGTGACGAAAAAACAGCTCCTCTTGGATCATTACAAGCGTATGTACAATGTCGATTATACCGACAGGGATGAAAAGTATGCCGTTATCCTCGAAGAGCTTGAAGACGATGTCGAACTGGCAAAGCTTTATCTTGCCGAAGAGCAGGCAAGATTCGACAAATGTCAGATCAAAGCAGAACGTGACGGTATCATATCATTTATAAGTAAGAACATCGTGAGCGGTATAGCTGAACCGGGAGAGACGCTTGTCACCCAGATCTGCGGTCAGACACGGTACACTGCCAATACAAAGGACAGTTTTGCCTTTAATATCGGTGATGTGTATGAGGCTCAGACTGTGGAAGCAAGCTATGACATGGAAGTTGTTGATGTGATCGATGAGAGCGATTTCAGCAGGACCGTAGTGTTTGTGCCCCTCGATGATACTGTTGAGATCACCGAGGATATAACCATGGACATAAAGAAGGGAAAACTGTCGAACTGCATTTATGTTCCCAAGCTCTGCGTGTATTCAAAGAATGATAAAAAGTTCGTATATATTGTCAAAGAAGACGGTTTTTTGGAAGGTCGTTTTGTTGAGACAGGTGAAGAGATCGATGACTGGGTTGTCATCAAGAGCGGACTGGACGGAACGGAAGAGGTAGCATATACAGAATGAGAAGATTTGGCAGAATTATCAGGACAACTTCATTGATACTTACCCTTTCCTTACTTCTTGGTGGCTGTGCACAGGAGAGAGATATCCCTGTATTGGAAGAACCGGTCACAGAGAGGGAACTGTTCAGACCTGTTACACGTATGGATGTCGGTGAGTTAAAGGTAAGCATAGGAAATGTTACTCCCATGCCATATTGTCATTATTTCGAAAGACAGACTGTTATCGATGAGATCAACTGTACTGTCGGACAGTATGTCAATAAGGGTGATGTGCTTGTGACAGCAGATACCGAGTCCATGAAGGATGAGCTTGTTGAAATGCAGGCTTCACTTAAACTGCTTATTGACGAGCATACGGCAAAAGAGCCTTTGCATGACCTGAACATAAAGATACTCAGTTCGAAACGTCAGGAGTGTCTGTACAGATATGATGAGGAAGGCGCATCACAGTATACCACCGAGATAAAAAAGACAGAAGAGGACCATACCTATGATGAGGAACTCTATGCCTACATGGTGGAGTACTATCAGTCAGAGATAGCCAAGATTGAAAAGAGCATAAATGAAAAGACTTTAAAGGCCAAAGTA
Source organism: Lachnospiraceae bacterium (assembly GCA_017619635.1). Taxonomy (GTDB): domain Bacteria; phylum Bacillota; class Clostridia; order Lachnospirales; family Lachnospiraceae; genus Colinaster. The sequence continues at coordinate 18,117 of JAFZRZ010000038.1, forward strand.
TCGGGATATGTTACCTATATAAAGGATACTTCCAAGGGAAGTACTGCAAAGAATGAGGAAGCGATAGTAATAGTCAATGATTTTGACGACCTTTATATTGAAGTGCCGGATACCACAACAGCAACCAATACATACGGTAAGTATGAAGTAAAGTATGCTGTGATCAAAGGGCAGGAAGTACCGATCGAAGAGATAGAGTACTCTTCAAGGGAACAGGTATATGCAAAATCTCAGGGTAGTTACCCCTGCGTAAGATATAAAACTCTGACTCCTCAGGAACTTAAGATCGGGGAGACTGTGATACTGTGCTTTGTAAGAAGAGACAGACAGGATGTTCTCACTGTCGGATATGATTCATCAAATTCGGATGAGAACGGCATCTATGTTTATGTCAAAAAAGAGGATGGCAGTCTTGAAAAAAGATATATAGAGGTCGGTATAACCGATGATTATTATTATGAGGTATTAAGCGGTCTTGAAGAGGGAGAGGAAGTCTTATACACGCAGGAATCCGTAGCTCCGGTATCATATGAGGAATATACGGTTGTAACAGGAACACAGAGGACTTCGGTTCTGGGTTCCAATCTTAAGAAAGCAGAGATAGTGAACACGGCGTATTTCACTCCCTGTGACGGAAAGATCGAGAGTCTGAATGTTGATCCCGGACAGGAGGTCCATAAGGGAGATGTTCTTGCTGTCATTGACAGCGGAAGCGGAGAGGCTGCGATCCAGGAGATCGAAAATGAGATAAAGCATCTTAACATGGATTATGAGAAATATGTTAAGGATGCTGATAAAAACATAAAGACAATGACTGTACAGGGTCTTCAGCTCCTTACTGTCATCGAACAGGGAAATTTTTACGGTACTTTGGGTGAGCATGAAGAGGATGCAATCAACTGTCAGAAGGATGTGTTTGATCATCAGGTAAGTATCGCAAAGATCGAAAAAGAAGTAAGAAGAATCGAATATGAGGATTCTCTTGCGAGATTAAACAGGCAGATAACAAAGATCAAAAAGAACAATAACGGAAGCGGAAAGATAAGTGTCATTGCAAAAGAAGACGGTGTCGTATCCTCACTGTATGTAAAGGAAGGCGATATCGTTAAGCGTGGCGGAGATAAATATCTTTTGTTCTCATGCACCAGATCCGTGGAAGGGATAGGAAGCCTGTCAGTAGGAAAGGGAGGCGAGATACCGCCTTTGGGATGTTCTATAGAGATATCCATAAATGAATCTGATGATAAATATACAGGTAAAGCAATAAGCTGTATAGTCGGAGGAAAAGCTTATGCATTTACCGAGGATGATAAGATAAGACTCTCAGTATGTGAAAGTGCGGGAGTAAGTAACGGCAAGTCTGTTATATTTGAATTTGATGACAAGGAATTCTTTGACAAGGTGAAGATAAAAGACTGCGAACCAAAGATCCAGGTCCTTTATGCAGAAAATCTTGTTATAGTTCCGGGAAGTGTCGTTTATAAAGAGGAAAATGTACTGACTTCCAAGATGAGATTCTTTGTCTGGAAGATGATGGACGGAAAACCTGTTAAGCAATATGTAGTTAAGGGAAGCACATACGGTATCGGTGATGAGGCCAGTGTTGTTATACTTCGCGGCTTAGAGCCCGGTGATGTGCTTGCAAAAGAATCAAGCGCGGTTAAGACAGCTACGGATGAGGAGCAGTAAACAATAGATGTTAAATTTTATCAGATATAAGATCACAAATAAAAAGCTATTGAACTGCAGCCTTTTGGTAGGTGTTATAATGCTGGCCGGTTTCTTATGCGTATACCCGATGTTCAGAGAAGGCAGTTTAAACCGTCTGATACAGACAATGTTTGTTGAACAGGCAAAAGAGACCAGGGAATATCCCTGCACCATTTACTATACCGGAGGTGTGCCTTTCGACCGGTTTGAATCTGTGGATAAGATATGCGAGGAGATGGATGGTATAGAAAAGAAGTGGGCAAGCGGTCTTACCTGCCCCCAGCTTGATACCCAGCGTGTTCTCTATGTCAAAACAGGTAATGCTGACACTACTTTTGGTTCAAAATCGAGAGTGGTATCAATAGGAACTATCCCCGGTCTGTACGATCATGCTGATCTTTTGTACGGTGTTAAGGCCGAGGAAGCAGCAAACAGTGATAACGATATGGTTAAGGAGGCTCTGGCAAACGGAGCTTATCCGTGCGTTATATCGCAGTCTGTTATGGACAGATACGGACTTGTGGTCGGTGAGACACTCTCATTTAAGTTTAAGATGTACAGCGGAGCCGATGTATCGAGTTTTGTCATAACAGGTATCATAGAGGAGAAGGAGGAAGACAGATTCTACTGGCATAACCGCCTGGAGAGTTATAAAGACCTTCTTATTCTGCCTTATGAAGTTTATGACAGCATAATAAGAAAATTTGAGATCAATGAGACATATTATGATCTGGCCGTTATGTATGATTACACATATATAGACAGTGTCAACGCGGTCTCATACAGAGGATTTTTGAAATGGCTCAATAAAGAGGACAAGGATGTGAAGAACAACTTCAGCAATATCCTTGGCTCGTATCTTATACAGGAAAAGAGTATAAGCCTGATACTCTTTGCATTTGAGCTGCCGATCGTGGCTTTGATGCTTCTGTTCTTATACATGATCTCAAGCAGGATCCTTGAGATGGAGACAACAGAGATAGCTATGTTAAAGAGCCGTGGTGTCTCAAGATTAAAGATCATCGGTGTTTATGTTTTACAGTCATCCATCATCGCAGGACTTGGCTGTCTGATCGGACTTCCTGTCGGATATGGCATGTGTAAGATGGCTGTTTCAACAAATGCGTTTCTTTCATTTACGATAAAGGATGTCAGCATATATGAGCCGGTATTAAATATGATCCTTTTTGTGATCCTTGCATTTTTGCTTGCTGTGCTCTTTATGACACTGCCTGTTATCGGTCTGTCAAAGCTTACCATAACAGAAAGAAAAGGTCTCAGGATATCATCTTCAGGCACACCTTTGTGGCAGAAGTATTTCTTTGACATCGCACTTTTGATCGTATCGGGCTACCTTTTATATAACTATTACAAGCAGAAAGATGCCATGGCGGTTCAGATCATATCGGGAGGAGCAGTCGATCCTGTCATCTTCCTTGATTCGAGTCTGTTTATATTAGCGTGCGGACTTCTGTTCCTAAGACTGACGGGATACCTGGTAAGACTGATTTATCACATTGGAAAAAAGAGATGGAAACCTGCTGGGTACGTTGCATTTTTGCAGATCATAAGAAATGCCAAAAGACAGGGATTTATCACAGTATTCCTTGTAATGACCATAGCCATGGGTGTGTTCAATGCAAACCTGGCGCGAACCGTAAATGAGAATGTTGAGAAAAGAACAAACTATAACATAGGTACAGACTATGTGGTTCAGGAAAGATGGGTACTGACCACCATAAAGCTTCAAAGCGGTGAGTATACATGGAAATACAAAGAGCCCGATTATGAGAGGTTTAAACTTTCAGAGGATTACGGTGTTGAGAGCTTCACAAAAGTGATGATAGATGAGAGCACCGATATAAAGGTAGGAGACAAGCTTGAAGTCGGAAACATGCTGATGGCTATAAGCACCAAGGAGTTTGGTGAGACAGCCGTACTGGAAGGAAATGTAAATGATAAGCACTGGTTTTATTATCTGAATGCACTGGGTAAGAATCCAAAGGGAGTTTTGATATCTTCAAACCTGGCTAAAAAGTATGATCTTCATGAGGGAGACAGCATACATTACCTGCGTTACAGCCCGCTCGATCCCAAGAAAGCCGATCTTGACACATCTGCTGTGATATGCGGTATAGTTGATGCCTTTCCCGGATATGAGAGTACTGTTTACGAGACACAATCGGACGGAAGCATTGAGCCAAGAGAGAGATATCTGATAGTCGCTAACCTGCAGACTGTAATAAACAACAGAAGGATCACTCCTTACCAGGTATGGATGAGACTGTCTGAAGATGCAGACACCGAGAAGATAGAAGAAGGATTAAGAGCCAACAAAATCGATATCAAGAGTATCAGTGACAGGAAAAAGACTATACAGAATCAGAGAGATTCGTCAATGATACAGATAACAAACGGTATGTTCTCTATAGGATTCATCATATCGCTTTTGATCTGTGCTGCCGGATTTTTGATCTACTGGATACTGACCATAAAAGAGAGAGAGATGCTTTACGGAATTTATCGTGCCATGGGTATGAGCATGAGAGAGATCGTGACCATGCTTGTGACAGAGCAGATATTCAGTTCTTTACTGGCTGCTTTATCGGGATTTGCAGTTGGCGGTATATCGACACTGTTATTTACAAAGCTGATATCCATCGTATATCTGCCCAGAAAACATAATCAGCCGATAGAGATATTCATAAAAGCACAGGACAGCATAAAGATGGTAATCATCATAGGAGCTGCATTTGCGGTTTGCTTCTATATCATAGGCAGGATACTTAAGGACATGAATATAACCAGTGCACTGAAGATGGGAGAGGATTGATATGTCGGAATATATGATAGAGACAAAAAATATCCATAAGAGCTTTCCCATAGGCAACAAAGAGACACTGGAAGTCTTAAAGGGTATAGATATTGTTGTACCGAAAGGGAAACTGACCATTTTAAAAGGCCGTTCCGGTTCGGGTAAGACAACACTTTTAAATATTCTTAGCATGCTTGACGACGCGACTGAAGGAACATTTTTGATCGATGATGAAGATGTGTCAAAAATGGACAGCTCCCAAAAAGAGACCTTCAGACGTTACAACATAGGATTTGTTTTCCAGTCTGTTGCTCTTGTTCCGATAATGTCCGCATACGAGAATGTTGATTTCGGGCTTAAGCTTGCAGAATATGATGGGGACAAGGATGCGAGGATCAAGGAAGTACTCGGTATCGTTGGACTCGGAGGCCGTATGAATCATATGCCATCACAGCTTTCGGGCGGTGAGAGGCAGAGAGTTGCCATAGCAAGAGCCGTTGCGCATAAGCCGAAGATCATATTTGCGGATGAACCTACGGGAGCACTTGATACGGCAGCAGGTATAGCGGTAATGAAGCTGTTCAGGGAGCTCATAGACCGTGAGGGTATCACGATAGTTATGACTACACATGACCCGAACCTTATGCCTTTGGGAGATGTGGTCTACAGCATGGAAGACGGTATGTGTCATGATGCAACGATAGTTGAATCAAACAATTGATGAGGTATATATGTCACAGGAGAGTAATACGACGCCGGATAACATTTTGGTATGTGACGGTCTCGTAAAGATCTACAAAACTGAAGATATAGAAGTAATGGCACTGCAGGGTCTTGATCTGGAGATAGGCAGAGGTGAGCTTGTTGCCGTTATCGGAAAGAGCGGAAGCGGAAAGTCTACTCTGTTAAATATGATAGGCGGCCTTGAGAAACCCACTGCCGGCAGGATATATGTTGACGGTAACGATCTGTTTGCAATGGAAGAATCTGAACTTGTCAGGTACAGGCAGACCACTGTGGGATTTGTATGGCAAAACAGCGGCCAGAATCTTTTCCCTTACATGACGGCCGTGCAGAATGTTGAAGCCCCGATGTTCTTTATGAAGGGCAACAAGAAAGAACGCCGCCAGAAAGCCATGAATCTGCTTAAACTTACGGGAATTGATCATAAAGCCGATTCATATCCACCGCAGATGTCAGGGGGTGAGCAGCAGAGAGTAGCGATAGCAGTTGCTCTTGCCTGTGATCCGAAAGTCCTTTTGGCTGACGAACCTACAGGAGCCGTGGATTCAAAGACATCCAACATGATACAGGATCTGTTCAGAAAGCTAAACGAGGAACTCGGCATTACGATCATCATAGTAACGCATGATATAAGCCTTGCAAATAAGGTATCGAGAGTTATCATGGTTTCCGACGGTAAGATAAGTACCGAGAAGATCATGAAAGATGAGTATAAGAAAAAGCTGGATGAGCTTTCCGCAGAAAATCTTGCACAGGTTGAGTCTCATGAGGAATACTCTGTCATGGATAAGGCCCACAGAGTACAGCTGAGTGAGGAATTACTTGAAATGGCAGGGATAGATTCCAACAAGGTCAAAGTAGAAGTAAAAGACGGTAAGATAATAATATCCAAATAAAAAATCCCCTTACGGGGATTTTTTATTTCATCAGTTTTCGTCCGATAAAGATCAGAAGACATGCACCGACAACAGAAGTGATTATGCTTCCGATTATGTTAGATGCCTGGAAGCCTATGATCCCGAATAAAATACCGCCTACAAAACCACCGACGATACCGAGGATGATATTCCTGATCCATCCGCCCTGGCTCTTCATGATCACTCCGGCGATACAACCTGATATCGCACCAACGATAAGACCTATGATAATACCCATAATGATTAGCTCCTTTCTTTATGACCGGTAATACCGGACTGCTTAAGTATAACATATATGGTGTCTCTTATCCAATTTCATAAAAGATCAGATGGCTATACCTTCAACGTACGAAGGTATTTCTTTTGCTCATCAGTTATACGATAACTTTCCACAGATTTTTGAATGGCTTTGTTATGTGTCCATGCGGAGAGCTTCTTATCTTCTATAAAAGGAAGGATCGTATCATATTGCTTGGCAAGAGCTGTTGCAAAATACCAGGCGATCATCATGTTAACGTAGTATTCTTCAGATCGTATCTTTGAGATCTTTTCAGGATATCGTATATCAAAATCCTCATCCAGAAAGTGTTCCATGAGCATGCCTATACCAAATCTCACTGTATAAGTCTCTTTTAAAGATATCCATTCTTCTATCTTAATAAGAAGTTCATCCTTATGTTTTTTAAAGATCTTCGGGCTCATCTGATCACATGTTGCCCAGTTATCGACATATGGAAGAAAGGCGCTCACTTTTTCGATACATTGATCATAGTCCTTCATTTCACAAAGGATAAAGGCATGAAGCTGGTCTTCATCAAAATACTGATGCGGCAGTGTATTTAAAAAATCATTTACGTCCTGTCTCTTGGCCAGCTGTTTGGCATATTTCCTAAGATCAGGAGTTCTGACACCTATCATGTCATCTGCAGTCTTGCCGGGTATGAGTTTTACCTGAAAATCCCTGTATTTTGTATCCTGGAGACGAAAAAGCTCATCCCTTATCTCTTTGTTTATCATATGACTTTCATCCTTTTATATATATAATCGTTTATTGATCCATTGTATTCAGCCATTCAAGGCAATCAGAATTAAGTTTTTCAAGCTGTTCGTAGGGATCTGTTTTTTGAAACTCTCCGCTCAATACAGCAGAAAGAAGAGGTGAAGCGACTGACAGATCGCACAATCCCATATGACCGGTTCCCTCATAATAGATATTTGTATATCCTTTATTATCTTCATTAAGGAACATCGCATTATTTTTATATTGTCCCCACTCATCAAGATGAGGATAGGACGAATCAGAATATATATTCAAAAGCGGGACCTTGTAATCGCTGTCATCAAAAACAAACTCTCCGTCTTTTATACCTTTTATATCATACATGCAGGGTGATTCTAAAGCTATGCATCCGATAACGTCGTCTCTGATCCTTGCCATGGCGTATGCCGCAGAGCCTCCCAGCGAATGTCCAAGCATGATAAAACTTGTTTCACCGGCTTTATCTGTATGATCATCCATGACTGCATTAAGGTCTGTGATGCGGATATCCATCCACTCAGAGAATACCCCGTAAGCCTGTTTTGGATCTTTCTGAGGCTGCAACGTGGACATCTGATTAAGAAAAGTCATACTTGGACCGGCATTTCTTCCGTCTTTATATTTTATACTGGCTGCCTGACCCGGATGACAGACCGCAAGAACAGTATAACCGTGACTGGCCAGTTCCCGGTACAAAGAAACATTGTTATCGATAGTTCCGCAGCTTCCGTGCGAAGCAACTATCACAGGTAGTTGTTTATCTGAATCTATAGGGTACCATTTTCTGACCTGCAGCTGTCGAATGGTACCGTCATCAAGATAAGGATCAGTCTTCTGTTCATCGATCCAGTAATCTGATGAATCGATCTGATACCTGCCGGTTGTCGGAATGCTTTTAACCGGAGGAAATATGATAAATCTTATAGTGATCATCCATATGAGGATAAACAAAACCAACGTTAAAATGCGATATATCTTCTTTGTTTCCTTCTTTCGCTGCTGTTTCTTTAATATAGAGAATGCAAAGATCTCTGTTAGAAGAATAACAAAGAATAATAATACTAGTGACACTTTAAGGATACTCCTTCTTTATAGTTATTTCTTTCTAAAGGTATAATCACATATTTTCCCACCGGTACCTATCTGCTGCGTATAGAGAAAATCCGCACAGGGCAGATCGCTGTAGAGAATATCATCCACCTTACAGAATACCGCTGTCATTTCAGGCATCCCGTATTTTTCAAATATCTGCTGAAAAATGCATTTATGTGTGATCATTGTAAACTCATTTTTTTTGCACTTTGGAAATTCAACATCCCATCCATAGCCAAGAGTTTTCTTAAACTTTAAGGGCATGGTTATCTTAAGCATACGAACAAAAAAGCTGTGGCTGGCAAGTTTTTTCATTGACTTGATCTGCGGTTCTATGAACTTATACATAGCATCGGCCACATATTGCTGTGCTTCTTTTCTTGGCATTTTCTTATCTTCCAAAACCTGGATGATGGCAAGGGATGAAAGAAGGTTGCACATAAAACCGTAATTGTTGGGATCTGTGAATTTGGAGTTTTCCTGAATGAGGACGTTCATTTTATCGATCAGAAGATCTCTGTCCTCTTCACTCCAATTTTGATACAGGTCTTTGAACCTGCTTTTTAAGATCATTTGCTGTGGTATATATTTCTTGCTCATAAGTCTGCAGGTCTCCTTACTCATATGTGAGAGGAGACTATTGTTTTTTCTTTGATTTTTCAGATTTCTTTTTCTTGTCTTTCTTAGCTTTATTCTTTTTCTTCTTTTCTAAGTTTATGGTACGCAGTTCATCGGGATCATACTGCCCCTTAAAGTATTCGAGAGCGGCTTCATCGTAGAACTTTTCTTCCATGTTCTCTATATCGCTAAGATCTGCCTGTGTCATATGAATGGCATTTGGAGTTTTATCATTTGATTGAGAAGGAGTATCGTTATCATCCTCCTGATGCTCATAATTACTCTTTGGATCTTCATCATCGTATGAACCGGATTTGAAGAGAGCAAATTTTGCTGCAGCCGGACCGATAAGCTCATAGAGCACACTTGATGCAAGTATGATAGTAAGAAGAGCTTCTCCCATCTCTCCCTTTAAAGCTCTGGCACCGAGTTCGGCAAGACCGATCGCAACACCGGCCTGAGGGATCAGGGCAAAACCGAGGTATTTTTGAACTGAAGGTGCAGTATGCATCATCTTGCTTCCTGCAAAGCTTCCCAGAAATTTACCAACGATCCTGATAAAGAAATAACCTATTCCTATCCATATAAGAGGCAGGGTTCCGAACGATCCTTTGCTGAAAAGAGCACTTAAGTTAAACGATATACCTGACCTTACAAAGAATAAAAGCAATATCGGAGGGTTAAAGTAATTGAGTTGTTTAAAGAGCTTATCATCATCAGTCATGTTTATATATACAGAACCCATTGCCATACAGCCAAGCAGGGGGGAAGTCCCGAGTATTGAGGCTATTCCGCAAAACGAGAACAGCATCGCTATAGCTATTATGAGTCTGTTATCAGTGCTGTGCCTGTGACGCATGAAAAGTACGATGAACCATCCGAATATCCCTCCAAGGATCAGGACACCTATATTTGTAAAAAACGGTATGAGACTTCCAGATAAGCTTATACTGCTACCTGCAAGATGTGATGTGGCAATGGATATCGCGACACTGTAAGCGATAAGACCCACTATATCATCAAGTGCGACAACCTGAAGAAGTATGTCGACAAATTCTCCTTTTGCCTTTGTCTGTCTTATGGTCATCATGGTTGATGCAGGCGCTGTGGCAGCAGCCAGTGCGGCTAGCACCGTGGAGAATGCCAGCGGAAGCTTAAATATATAAAGACAGAGTAATAAAACCAGTAAAGTTGACATCAGAGCTTCCAGCAGAGTTATGATGAACACTTTAACACCGCTCTTTTTTAGAGTATCAAGTCTGAAGAATTCACCGATACCGAAAGCAATGAATGCGAGCGCTATATCAGGCAGAAAAGCCGTGGCGCTTATAAATCTGTCAGAGACAAGATTAAGAACATACGGACCGATAAGGATTCCCGCAACTATATAAGCCGTCACATTGGGCAGCTTAAGCTTTTTGGTTATCCTTGTCACAAGGAATCCCGTAAGCAGCATTATTGAAATTGAAAGGATATCTTCCGGTACATTCGACCCGGATGCAAATCTCTCATAAAATGCCGTCATACATGCTTTATCTCCATATCTGTTATGACTATATAATACCATATTTTACCGTTGTATATGCTATAATCGGAAAGAAAGGACAGACAGATATGGGAATAGATGTTACACGTTTCATAAACAAACTGGATGATCATCTGGCACGTAATGATATGAAGGGTGCGAAAGAGTGTCTTTCATTTTGGGAGAGTGAAGCCAGAAGAGTGGGTGATGACAGAGGACTTCTTACAGTACTTAATGAATCTGTCGGTTTTTTCAGGCGTGCATCAAAAAAAGACAGGGCTCTTAACTATATGGAAGAATGCCTTTCACTGATTGATAAACTGGGACTTTCTGAAAGTATATCGGGAGCGACCGTTTTTATAAACTCGGCTACAACAATGTCTTTTTTCGGGCAGGAAGAGGAGGCATTAAAGTTATATGACAGGGCTGCTTTATGTTTTGTAAAAGCCGGTATGACAGAGTCTTATGAATATGCTTCACTGCTCAACAATAAGGCGGCAACACTGTACGGACTGCTAAGATATGATGAAGCAAAGAAAGACTGGCTTGAGGCTATAGATATATTAAAGAAGACAGGCTTCCATGACGGTGAGATAGCGATATCTCTTTTGATGCTCGCACACCTTACTTTTGACAGTGACGATACAGCTTATGAAAAGGTTGAGTCCTTACTGGATGAGGCATGGGAATATTTAAACTCAGATAACCAGCCAAAGGATAAAAGATATGCAGAGGTACTCAGAAAATGCGTTCCATCGTTTGAATACTTTAAACGGCCGATGGAAGCAAACGCATTAAGAGAGGTTATAAAGGAGATATCATTTTCATGAGTTTTTCTCTGTGATAAAATGTTAAATCATACATACAAAACGAAAGGACGGATGAAAGATGAAGATACTTGTAGTTGTTGATATGCAAAACGATTTTATAGATGCGGCACTTGGCACCAAAGAAGCACAGGCGATAGTTGAGAATGTAAAGAAAAAGATAGAAGGTTTTGACGGAAAGAAGATATTTACAAGAGATACACATAAACCTGAATACCTAAATACCCTCGAGGGAAAGAATCTTCCGGTTGAGCATTGTATAGAAGGAAGTGACGGCTGGCAGATTTCTAAAGTTTTACCTGTATCGGATGATGACAAGATAATAAACAAGCCTACTTTCGGATCCAAGGAACTTGGTTTATACCTGGAAGAACTTGCAAAGGAAAACACGATAGATGAGATAGAAGTCATAGGTCTTTGCACGGATATATGTGTTATATCAAACGCACTTCTTATCAAGGCATTTTTACCTGAGATACCCGTAACTGTTGATTCATCATGCTGCGCGGGAGTAACACCAAAGAGTCATGAGACGGCACTTGAAGCTATGAAGATGTGCCAGATTAATATCATATAAGAATGAGGGAGGTCAGCTATGTTTGATGCTAAGAAAGTTAAAGATGAATGCGTAGCATGGATAAGGAAGTTTTTTGAGGAAAACGGTCCCGGATGTAATGCCGTTTTGGGAATAAGCGGAGGAAAGGACAGTTCCGTCGTGGCAGCACTTTGTGTTGAAGCTTTAGGTAAAGACAGGGTTGTAGGTGTTTTGATGCCGTGCGGGGACCAGCCTGACATAGATATGTCCTATCTTTTAGTCAATCATCTGGGTATAAAGCATTATGTGGTAAATATACAGGATGCAGTCGAAGGTCTTAAAGGCGCTATCCCCTCAGAACTTGAACTTACAAGTCAGACGATCATAAACCTTTCACCTAGAATACGTATGGCTACGGTATATGCCGTATCACAAAGCTGTAACGGACGAGTTGCGAATACATGTAACCTTTCTGAGGACTGGGTGGGTTATTCAACAAGATATGGTGACGCAGCAGGAGATTTCAGTCCGCTTGCTCATCTTACCGTACAGGAAGTAAAGGCTATCGGAAGAGAACTTAACCTTCCGGAAGAACTGATAGAAAAGGTTCCTTCAGACGGACTCTGTGGAAAAACTGATGAGGATAATCTCGGATTTACCTATGCAGAGCTTGACAGATATATCAGAGAGGGTGTCATAGACGATCTTGATCATAAGGCTTTGATAGACAGAAAGCATAAGATGAATCTGTTCAAACTTCAGATGATGCCGGGATTTGATCCCGGAATAGAAGAAAAAGCAGGGCGATAAGTATGGAAGATATCAAGTACAGTGTTTTGATGATAGATGATGATGAGGTCATAGCTCAGTCTACGGCAGAGTACTTCAACATGTTTGATGTGAAGACGGCATATGTTACAGGTTATGATGAGGCTGTCTCATTCCTTGAAGTTAACACAGTATCTCTTCTTTTGCTTGATATCAATCTCGGTGAAAGATCGGGCTTTGATCTTTGCAAGAAGGTAAGAGAAAACTATGACATGCCAATCCTGTTTATCAGTGCAAGGACCAGTGATGATGATGTACTGATCGCTCTTAACATAGGCGGAGATGATTACATTAAAAAGCCTTATACATTAAGTATCCTGCTAGCAAAGGTAAAGACCATTCTTTCCAGATACGAAAAGGCAAAGGAGATGGCACGTGCATCAAATAAGGATGATTCCGGTGAACAGGAATCAGGTATAACAGAGGGCGATATCATAAAGCTTACGGATAAGATATGCCTTGATACAGGGACCCATAAGCTTAAAAGTGAGAATGAACAGATAAGCTTAAAGGCAATGGAGTACAAGCTGCTTTTCTATCTTATCCTAAACTGCGGAAGAGTAGTTACCAAGGATGAGCTCTTAAAGAATGTATGGGATGATGAATTCATCGGAGAAGGCACCCTTGCGGTCCATATCAGGCATTTAAGAGAAAAGATAGAGGATGATCCCAAAGAGCCAAAGGTCATAAAGACTATCTGGGGAGTCGGATATATAATAGAAAGCTATGAAAAACTACAGTAGGTTTGTCATCGTACTCTTTGTCTTATACTTTACCGCTGTGATCATAGTAGCGGTAGTAACAGGTAAAAAGGGTTACGAGACAAACTCAAGAGATGAAGATGTATTAAAACTGAATGACATTGCAAGAGATGTCGAAGATAACTGGTATGATCTTAACGCACTCGACAGTACCGATTACGGCGTTGTCTTTACGGTAATAGATTTAAATAATGAAATTCTCTATGAAACGAATCTGTCGGATGAAAGAATCGAAACCGTCTCTGTTGAGAATGCGATAAAGAACCGCTATCCGTATGCATGCCTTACCGTTAATGAAAAATCGGTCGGATACATTATCATGGCAGATGACGGACTCGGATTTTTTAAACTTATCAGGTTAAGACTTATCATCGGTCTTTTGATCCTGGGCCTGTGTCTGTTTTTTCTTACGTTTTTATACGGAAGATATATTGATAAGAGCATAATCACTCCTTTTAAAAACATGAAGAGCTTTGCGGGCAAGATAGCAGAAGGCAATCTTGACGAACCCCTCATGATGGATAAGGGAAACATGTTCGGGGCATTCAGCGAGAGCTTCGATATAATGAGGGAGGAACTTTCCGAATCAAGAAAAAGAGAGATAGCCCTTCAAAAGAAGGAAAGAGAGCTCGTGGCATCATTAAGCCATGACTTAAAGACTCCCATAACAGGGATAAAACTTACTACCGAGCTTTTAAAGGCAAAGCTTGAAGCGGCAGATGAAAAGAACGAAAACACAGGGGATATTAAAGAGAAGCTTGACAACATATATAAAAAAGCAGACCAGATAGATGTTTTAGTCAGCGACCTTTTCTCATCAGTACTCGATGATCTTGGTGAATTCAAGGTAAGCTTGAGTGATGAAGAAACAAAGGTGCTTTCAGACATCGTTAAAAAGTATGACGATAAAAACCTTGTCGTATCATCACCTATACCGGATGTTCTTATACGCATAGATTTAAGGCGAATGAGCCAGGTTATTGGAAACATCATTTCTAATTCATATAAGTATGCAGGGACGAGGATCGATATCGATTACAGGATAGAAGAAGAATTTTTGCAGATGCGCATACACGATCACGGACCGGGAGTTCCCGAAGATGAACTGAGTTTAATCGCTAACAAGTTCTATCGCGGCAGGGACTGGGAAAAGAGTTCAAAAGACGGAAGCGGACTTGGACTGTATATAGCAAAGATGTTAATGGAAAAGATGAACGGAGAGATGCTTCCCGAGAGTAATGGGGACGGACTTATCATCACACTGCTCATTCCTCTCTGTTAAGAATTTGATAAGAATTTAATAATACTTCGACAAGGAAGTATCAAAAGAAACCATATATACTGATTTCATAAGATGACAGATTATGAAAGGAAGTAGTATATATGGTTTCTTCTATTTTGCAAACAGAAAAGCTCTGTAAATCATTTTCAAACGGCGGAATGCAGCAGCATGTGATAAAGAATTTAGATATGGAGATAAGAAAGGGAGACTTCACGGTCATCATGGGAGCATCGGGTTCCGGAAAGTCAACTCTTCTCTATGCTCTTTCGGGAATGGATAAGCCTACGATGGGAAAGGTTAAGTTTGACGGGAGAGAGATCCAAAATCTTTCCAATGACGAGCTGGCAGTCTTTAGAAGAGGCAACTGCGGATTTGTTTTCCAGAGTGTATATCTTTTAGAGAATCAGACGGTTTTAGATAACGTCTTAACAGGCGCTCTTATAGTTCAGAAAAATTCACCTGAGCTTGTTAGCAAAGCCAAGGACCTTTTAAGAAAGGTAGGACTTAGCGATGAGGATATGAAGAAATATCCAAACCAGTTATCGGGAGGAGAGGCTCAGCGAGTAGGTATAGTAAGAGCGATAATAAACGATCCCACAATTCTTTTTGCGGATGAGCCTACAGGACAGCTAAATTCGGCTTCAAGCAAGGATGTACTTGACATATTTTCTGATATCCATAAAAACGGCCAGTCGATAGTGATGGTAACGCATGATCTTAAGACAGCGCTAAGAGCAACGAGAGTTATATTCTTACGTGACGGAGGAATAGTCGGGGAGTATGAGATGCCCGTCTACGGAACTGATGATATAAAGCAGCGAAGGAGCGATCTTCAGAAGTTTTTAGACGAGATGGGATGGTAGAAGCGCAGAAAAAGATTTCTGCAATTAGCCTCAGTCACGAAGACGAAAAATAAGCTGAGGCAGGGTTTAGAGGTAAATGTAATGAAGATATTCAGATTATCATTATTCAATATAAAGAAGAACAAAAAAGAAGTGATCGCGATCATTTTCCTAACATTCATCACTGTCTTTCTCATGGGAGGAGTGGTCACAGGTGCGACAAAGATGAACACCGCATTTGATGAAAGCTTTGATCGTACCGGATGTGTCACCAACATGATCGTAATAACCAGGGAAAAATACAGGGACGAGTACTTAGGTTTACTCACGGACGATCCCAATGTAAGCGATGTAAAGAAAAACAGGATGTTAGACGGAATGACAGGCACGGGAGTTGTGCGAGATAAAAACGGCGAAACGATCGCCTACAACATGTATCTTTGTACCGAAAAGACAGAAAGGCAGATCGAGGATTTTGTTAAGACTGAGTCGATGAGTGAATCCGAGATAGCAGCACTGAAACATCCCATATGGCTTCCGACACCGTTTAGCGTAACGCTTAAATATAATATAGGAGATACGTTTACGCTTGTGAGCGCAGGAAGGGATTATCCTTTTACGGTTGCAGGGTTTTATGAGGCAGGCCTCCTTTCAAGTTCGGGACACGGATACAAGCTTATCGTTTCCGATGAGGACTATGAACTTTTATCCTACAACTATAATGAGAGAGTATGTCTGTCATTTAATGCCAGTGATAAATGGGATCGGTCACAGTACTATGAGAAATGCACCGAGGCAACCGGAGAGAATATCAGTTCATACTGCTTTGCATATTACAAGGAAGGTGAAAAACTGATCGAGATCAGCTTTTTAAGTATCTTTATCGTCTTAAGCTCGTTTCTTTCAATAGTTACTCTTGTTGCGGCAACCTTTCTGATAAGAAGAAAGATAACCAATGATATCGAGGATCAGATGCAGCAGATCGGGGTACTGGAAGCACTCGGATACAGATCAGGCGAGATATCATTATCATATCTGTATGAATATGTGTTTTCCGGAGGGAGCGGTTCGCTTCTCGGCTGTATCGCATCCATACTGTTCACTCCTGTAATGAACAGCATAGTAGGGACCATGATGGGCAGAAGATATCACGGGATGACGACAGTATTTGGCGATATCGTTATCGCTATTATCGTTACGATGATAATAATGGGATTTGCTCTTTTAAAGGCAGGAGCGGTTAAGAAGTTCCCGCCTGTCATCGCTTTCAGAAAAGGGATACAGACACATCATTTCGGCAAAAATATCCTTCCGCTTGAAAAGCACAGCGGAAATATAAATATAAAACTTGCACTAAAGGATTTCTTTATCAATTACAGATCAGGGATAGGGACCGGGATATGTATCATCATAGCCGGAGCGGCACTGGTCTTTGCGGTACAAATGCTTGATTTCTTTAAGACGGGAGTGAACGGCCTTGTATCCTTAATGGGATGTGATATTGTTGAGACTCAGATCGAGCTTATGAACGGCGTGGATGCTAAAGATTTCGCGGATGAAATAAGTCAGCTTGATGGTGTCAGAAAGGTTTTGTTAAATTACGGATATCCCTACATAAGAGTAAAAAACTCCGCTGAGGACGGAACGGCGATCGTATTTGAAGACTTTAACGATTCCGAAAACATCTTTACAACAGAAGGGAGATATCCCGAACATGACAATGAGATCATGATCTCATTAAAGAGGGCTAAGCTGGAAGGATACAGACTCGGTGACAGTATCACGGTTTATAATGACTCCATCGAAAAGACCTATGTGATATGCGGGATCGTCAATTCGATGATGAACAGCGGATACAATCTGTATCTGACAAAAGAAGGTTATCTAAGGCTTAACCCGAATGCGCGTCCGGGCAGTGTGGAAGTATACCTTGATAAGGATTATGACAGAAAGAAATTCGAGGATACCTTAGGGGAAATGTACGGAAGCAGCGCTAGGGATTCACAGGCAGTATCTGAAAGCGACGGTGATCTTGAATCAAGGATACGCAAAGTGGCAGATGAGAAGATGGCCATCCTCATATCCGAGTACGGTGTGACTGATGTTGATTACGCCATATATATAGGCGATGAGGTAATAACGGGTGACAGCAGGAAATTTGTTATCAAGAATATCTCATCCTTACAGGATCTTACAAAGTCGCAGATGGAACCCATAGCGACTCAGATCAAGGGCTATTCCGTAGGAGCTTTGATATTCATAGCGATCGTAGTCGGTGTTATCCTCTATATACTTACCGTTTCAAATATAAGAAGACAGAGACAGGCTTTAGGGATAATGAAGAGCATGGGATACTCATCAAAGGATCTGATGATCCAGATGTCTGTAAAGTTCATGCCGATCACCGTGACCGCAGCTATTTTTGCCTCGATCCTTGCGATCTTTCTTACAAAGGCTTTCTGGTTATACGGACTGGGAATTGACATGGGCTACAGCATCTTTTTGATCATAGTCGTTGATATCCTTCTTATCATCTACTGCTTCTTTATCACTTACATCAGTTCCAGAAGGATAAAGAAAATCTCAGTCACGGAGCTTATGACGGAATAGGAGAGAGAAAAATGAGATTAAGATATTTTAAACATATCATCATAGCACTTGTGACAGTATCTGTACTGTCAGCCATAGGTCTGACAGACAGATATTCATATGCTGCAGAGGTAAATGATGGAAAGGAAAGTGAACAGACTGCTAAGGATGGTGAGAGAGTATACTGTGTGGGTTCTGTCAGCAAGGTCTATGTGACGGCGGCTGTAATGATGCTGGCAGATGAAGGAAAGGTTGATCTTGACTTACCTGTTACAGAGTATATACCTGAGTTTACGATGGCTGATGAAAGATATAAGGATATAACAGTCAGGATGCTGATGAATCATACCTCCGGCCTGATGGGAAGCTCCTTTAAGGATACATTCCTTTATGATGACAACGATCCGTATCATCATGACAATCTTTTAAGTCTGCTTTCAAAGCAGAGACTGAAAGCCGATCCGGGAGAGTTTGCATGCTACTGCAATGACGGCTTTGATCTTCTTGAGCTTATCGTCGAGAGAGTAAGCGGCATGTCCTATACCGATTATGTCACGGATGTGATGGGAAGGAAGATGGGGGTTTCTCATACCGGCACAGCGCTAAACATGATCGATAAATATGAGACCGCACCAGTATTCAGAAAGGGCAATATCGAATACGGAATGATCCATACAAAGGCAGTAGGTGCAGGCGGAATATATGCTACCGCAAAGGATACGGCCTTATTTGGTACAACATTCTATACCGGAAACAATACACTTTTATCCGAAGATCTTAAGGATGAGATGAAAACACGCTGGAACGATGCAGGAAAGGATACTGATATATATACTGCCGATTCGGCTCTCGGATGGGATTATGTCGAAGAACTTAAGTACAAGGAAGCAAACGTGAATGTCATGGGAAAGGGTGGAGATGCCCTGGATAACCATGCGATGCTGATCGTAGCACCCGATGAGAAGATAAGCGTGGCTGTTTTGTCAAGCGGCGGTAGCAGCTCATATAATGTAGCCATGGCAGAGGCACTTCTTGATGTGGTACTTAAGGATAGAGGAATAGATGTAAAAGAACCTGCTGCATCTGAAGTTACGTTTAAAGAGATCGATGAAGATTTCACTAAATACGAGGGATCCTATGCAGTCTCAAAGGGCGCAGGCGCCATTGATATCTGGAACATAAGCTTTGATGACAATATCATGAATGTTAAAGTTACCGGTATGTATAAAAGCGATACATATACATATAAATATATCGGTGATGGTGAGTTTGCAAAGATAGATGATTACGGTAATCTGACAATGGATTGTCAGACTGTCTCGTTTGAAGAGTACAAGGACAAAAAGACATATCTTAAATGTGATGAACTTCAGATGATCACCGGACTCGGAAAAGAAGACGTAAGCATGTATATGGGACAGAAGCTTGATGAAAACAGCATAAGTGATGACGTGATAAAAAACTGGGAGGCAAATGAAGGAAAGAAGTATGCTGTATATGACAACAGTTATTCATCGGGATTTTATGAGACTCCTTTCTTCTCATACAAACTTGTTCATGAGATCCCCGGTTACATCTTTGTGGGAAACGAACAGACATATACACTTGAAAAGATCGTATCTAAAGATGAAGCGCACAGCTTTATTACAATACCCGGAGATGCTTCGAGAGATCAGTATGATTTTAGGTTAAAAAAGGATGTTAAGATAAACAATAACAGCTACAATGTCCTTGATACAATGAACAAAGGTCTTGCATGTCTTGACTTGGATAAGATACCCGTGCTTACGTCAGAGTTAAAAGAGATCGATCTTGTAAGTAAGGAGGCTGCCTGGTACAGACTCTGCGGCGATGTATCAAATACGACTATCAGGGTCGACAGACCTCTTGAGAGCTCTGTCTTTGTCTATAACAAGTACGGAGAGATGGTATACAGCACTTTCATGAAGGGCGGTAACGGTGACATCATTTTGCCAAAAGACGGATACATCGTATTTCTTGGCAAGACCGGCGACAGTATCAATATTAAATGATCATAGTTTTTTCACAGAAATTTAATTGCTTTTAGATTTTTTAATCTCTATAATTGTATCATGCCGTTTTAGGCATGATACTTTTATTTTGAGGATATTTATATGAGCGATTTAGAAGGAAACAACAGATATAATTCCGGTGGCTCCGAACAGGGAGGATACAGCGGAAGAAACAATAATAATGACAACGAAAACGGTAACAACAATCAGGGCAACAGGAATAACAGCAACATGCCGCCAAAGAAACAGAGCCTTATGTTTCTTGTTATTGCGGTCCTTCTTACTCTGATAAGCATGAGTCTTTTCATGAATGTGTTTTCAGGTGATGCATCTCAGGAGATAACATACGACGAGTTTTTGCAAAAACTTGATGCCGGAGAGATAGCTACCGTAGAGATAAAGTCGGATACATTAAACATCATTCCTAAGACGGAAGGTGATAATGCTCAGACTACAAAGGATCCTATTCAGGATCTGTATACACCTGCATTCAATCCTTTTGGTGCGGAAGCTCCTCAGATCACATACTACACAGGTATAACCGAAAGCGGTGATGTACTGGTGGAGAGACTGACCAAAGCAGGTGTTGAGATAAAGACCTATATTCCGGATAACTCAGGATGGATACTGTCAATACTTTTGACATATGTACTTCCAATCCTTCTTATCTGGTTCTTACTCTCGTTTGCATATAAGAAGATGGCAGGAGGCGGAGGTCCCATGGGAGTGGGCAAGTCAAATGCCAAGGTATATGTTCAAAAAGAGACAGGAGTCACATTTGACGATGTTGCGGGTGTAGATGAAGCCAAGGAATCATTGGTTGAAGTGGTTGATTTCCTTCATGATCCCGGCAAGTATACCAAGATAGGAGCCAAGCTTCCAAAAGGTGCATTGCTCGTAGGCCCTCCCGGAACAGGTAAGACTCTTCTTGCAAAGGCTGTAGCGGGTGAGGCACATGTACCATTCTTTTCACTTACGGGTTCTGATTTCATAGAACTTTATGTCGGTGTCGGTGCAAGCCGTGTTAGAGATCTTTTCAGGGAAGCCAACAAGAACGCTCCCTGTATCATATTTATAGATGAGATAGATGCTATCGGTCGAAGCCGTGATTCAAAATACGGCGGAGGAAATGAAGAAAGAGAGCAGACTCTTAATCAGCTTTTGAGTGAGATGGACGGATTCGATCCCTCAAAGGGTGTTCTGGTACTCGGTGCCACAAACAGACCGGAGATCCTTGATAAGGCACTACTTCGTCCGGGACGTTTTGACAGACGTATCGTTGTTGAAAGACCCGACGTCAAAGGCAGGGAGGCAATCCTTAAAGTTCATGCCAAGGATGTCAAGATGGATGAGACGGTGGATCTTAAGGAGATAGCACTTGCCACAGCCGGTTCCGTAGGTTCGGATCTTGCAAATATGATAAATGAGGCTGCCATCAATGCAGTAAAGGGTAAGCGCGAGTTCGTAAGTCAGCAGGATCTTATGGAAGCAATAGAGCAGGTAATGGTCGGTAAGGAGAAGAAAGACCGTATCATGAGCAAGGAAGAGAGAAAGATCGTATCTTATCACGAGATAGGTCATGCTCTTGTCACAGCTCTTCAAAAGAACACGGAGCCTGTCCAGAAGATAACTATCATACCAAGGACCATGGGAGCTCTCGGTTATGTCCTTCAGGTACCTGAAGAGGAGAAATATCTGGAGAGTAATGTTGAACTCAAAGAGAAGCTTGCCATATATATGGGCGGTCGTGCCGCTGAAACGATCGTATTTGGAAGCATAACAAGCGGTGCTGCAAATGATATCGAACAGGCGACCAATCTTGCCAAGAACATGATTACCAGATTCGGTATGAGTGAGAGATTCGGTCCGATGGGTCTTGCCACGATCGAAAATCAGTATCTGTCGGGAGGAGCACATTTAGAGTGTTCAGATGTGACTGCAGCTCAGATAGACGAAGAAGTCAAGAACATGCTCAAAGAAGCATTTGAGACAGCGAAAAATCTTCTCGAGGAAAACAGAGAAGTCATGGATAAGCTGGCTGAATTCCTTATTGAGAAAGAGACTATCACAGGCAAGGAATTCATGAAGATATTCAGAGAGCTTAAAGGAATACCGGAACCTGAAGAGGAAAAGAGTGAAACTTCTTCTGAAACAGAAACCGATGACAAGAATGAAACTGTTAAAGAAGCAGATAGCGAAGTGAAAGAAGACACTGACGAGGTAGAGTCTGAAGAAATAAACGAATCATCAGAGGAAACGGCTGATGGAGAAACTGTTTGATATACAGGAAGAATTAAAGAAACTCCCCCATGAACCGGGGGTGTACATTATGCATGATAAGAGCGATGCGATCATCTATGTGGGTAAAGCGAAAGACCTGCATAGTCGCGTACGCTCTTATTTTCGTGAGAATATCGGAAGAGGTCCCTGGATAGACCGTATGGTCAGGCTCATTACATATTTTGAATACATAGTGACCGATTCCGAACTCGAATCCCTTGTGCTTGAGAATAACCTTATAAAAGAGCATCGTCCAAAGTACAACACCATGCTCGTTGATGACAAGACCTATCCTTATATAAAGGTAACGGTTGATGACGAATTTCCAAAGATCGTGCTGACAAGAAAGGTAAAAAAGGATAGATCAAGGTATTTTGGACCATATACTAGTGCTCTTGCCGTAAGGGATACTATAGAGCTGGTAAACAAGATATATAAATTGAGGACATGTAACAAGTACATCAAAGAAGGTCAGGTAAATGACAGACCCTGTTTAAACTATCACATGGGTCTTTGCATGGCACCCTGCAGGGGAAATATATCAGCAGACGATTATTCAAAGAGTGTGGATGAGGCATTGTCTTTCCTTGGAGGAAATGTTAAAGACGTTCTGGCAGATCTTGAAAAAAAGATGTTAAAACAGTCTGAGGATTTATTATTTGAAGAGGCGGCTTCGACCAGGGATCTGATAGCCAGTATAAAACACACGACCCAGAAACAGAAGATAACAGACAGCGATCTTGATGACAAGGATGTTATCGCAATGTCAAAAAGCGAATCGGATGCTGTTGTCCAGGTATTCTTTATCAGGGCTGGAAAACTGATTGGACGTGAACACTTTTATATGAAGGGTGTGGAGGACAGACAGCCCCAGGGCATAATGGAAGACTTTGTAAAGCAGTTTTATGCGGGTACCCCGTTCATACCAAAAGAGATCATGCTTCAGTATGATATAGAAGATGTCGAACTTTTGGAAAGCTGGCTGAGTGATAAAAGAGGCAGCAGGACATATATCAGGATACCAAAGGCCGGAAAGAAGGAAAAACTGGTCGAACTTGCCGCTAAAAATGCGGATCTTATACTTTCGAGAGATAAAGAGAGGATAAAGAAGGAAGAGGGCAGAACGATAGGTGCCGTAAAGGAGATCGAGGAACTGACGGGTATAAAAGGCATCAACCGTATGGAAGCATTTGATATATCCAATATCAGCGGATTTGAAAATGTGGGTTCTATGGTGGTATTCGAAAAAGGCCGTCCGAAGAAGAGCGACTACAGGAAGTTTAAGATCAAGACAGTCAGCGGTCCGGATGATTACGCCTGCATGAGAGAAGTCCTTACAAGACGATTCCTTCACGGTATGGAGGAAGCAAAGAACATCGAGGACAGTGAGTACGGAAGCTTTACTAGATTTCCGGATCTGCTCCTTATGGATGGCGGAAGAGGACAGGTGAACATAGCGCTTCAGGTTTTGGGAGAGCTTCATCTGGATATTCCGGTCTGTGGCATGGTAAAGGATGACAATCACAATACCAGAGGTCTTTATTATAACAATGTGGAACTGCCGATAGATACCCACAGCGAGGGATTCAAGCTGATAACCAGGGTACAGGATGAGGCTCACAGATTTGCCATAGAGTTCCACAGGTCATTAAGGAGTAAGGATCAGGTAAGATCTGTCCTCGACAATATCCCCGGTGTCGGAGAGACGAGAAGAAAAGCTCTTATGAAGCATTTTGACAGCATCGATCATATAAAATCGGCGGATGTCGAAACACTCTCAAAAGTGCCCGGGATCCCCAAAAACGTGGCTCAAGATATATATTCTTTTTTCCACGACGATATGTTAAAATGATACTCGTAGGCTAACTTTCATATCATTTTCTTAAGGGAGACATATATGGCAAGTGTAAAATTATGTGAGATCATCGAAAGGATGAAGCTTGAGAATCTTACACCTGAGATAGATATCAGCAAGTCTAAGATTACTCAGCCGGATATTAACAGACCTGCGCTTCAGATGGCAGGATATTTTGAACATTACGAGGCGACAAGACTCCAGATAATCGGTTTTGTTGAATATACTTATATGCAGAGCATGGAACCTGAGATGCAGAAGGATATATATGACAAACTTCTGTCTTATCCCATTCCTGCTATCATCTTCTGCAGAGAGCTCATTCCCGACGAGCTGTTCATAAAGACAGCCAAGGAAAAAGGCGTTCCGCTTCTAATGACAAAGAAGGCAACAAGTGCATTTACAGCTGAGATCATCAGATGGTTAAATGTTAAGCTTGCTCCGTGTATCACGGTTCACGGCGTACTTGTCGATGTTTACGGCGAAGGTCTTCTGATAACGGGTGAGAGCGGTATCGGTAAATCCGAGGCAGCACTTGAGCTCATCAAGCGTGGACACCGTCTTGTAACAGATGACGTTGTTGAGATAAGAAAGGTATCCGATGAGACACTTATCGGAACAGCACCTGCCGTAACTAAGCACTTTATCGAACTTCGTGGTATCGGTATCGTTGATGTAAAGACCCTGTTCGGTGTATCCAGCGTTAAGGAGACACAGAATATCGACCTGGTCATCAAGCTTGAGGACTGGGACAAGGATAAGGAGTACGACAGACTTGGTCTGGAGGAAGAATATATAGAATATCTCGGTAACAAAGTAGTTTGTCACAGCATACCGATCCGTCCGGGACGAAATCTTGCCATCATCTGCGAATCTGCGGCTGTTAATCACAGACAGAAGAAGATGGGATACAATGCGGCCCAGGTTCTGTATGAGCGTGTTCAGGCATCTTTGGCACAGAGACGAGAGGAAGAGGATTGATGAAGAAATATGTATTCGGTGTTGACGTAGGCGGCACCACGGTGAAGATCGGACTGTTCAGTCCCGAAGGAGAGATCAGGGAAAAGTGGGAGATACCGACACGAAAGGAAGACAACGGAGATCATATAATCGCCGATATTGCTGAGAGCATAAAAGATAAGATGAATGCTCACGGCATTGACAGAACAGACGTCATTGGTATAGGACTCGGAGTTCCGGGACCTGTAAAGGAAGACGGAACCGTTCTGCTTGCTGCAAACCTTGGATGGGGTAAGCGCAATATCTCAATGGAGCTTTCTGATATCATAAAGATTCCAGTAATGGCTGGTAATGATGCCAACGTTGCGGCACTCGGAGAGATGTGGCGCGGAGGCGGAAGAGGCTATAAGAACATGGTGGCCGTGACACTCGGAACAGGAGTAGGCGGCGGTATCATCATTGGTGGAAAGATCCTAAGCGGTGCCACAGGCGCAGGCGGAGAGATCGGACATATCCACCTTGATGACAATGAGACGGATACATGCGGATGCGGAGGACACGGATGTTTAGAGCAGTATGCTTCTGCAACAGGTGTTGTTCGTATCGCAAATAAAAAGCTTGCCCAGACTGATAAGCCCAGTATCTTAAGAGATACGGAAGTATCTGCAAAGAGTGTATGGGATGCAGTCAAGGAAGGCGATGAGTTGGCAATAGAGGTTGCGAATGTCTACGGAGAATATCTCGGTAAGGGACTCGCAGCAGTGGCAGATGTAGTAAATCCCGATATATTCGTTATCGGCGGAGGAGTTTCCAAAGCCGGTGATATCCTGATAGATTACATGAAGCCTCATTTTGAGAAATATGTTTTCCCCGGAGCAAAAGGAGCAAAATTCACTCTTGCGCTTTTGGGAAATGATGCAGGAATATACGGAGCAGCAAAATTGGTTCTTGAATAACAGAGTGATATGAAAGATCCGGCAATCATCGAACAGATCAAGTGCATAGTGACACCCGAGAATGTGCGTATAAACGAGCCAATGAGCCTGCATACGACTTTCAGGATAGGCGGACCCGCAGATGTCTATGTTGAGATAATCAACGAACATGAGATCTCGCGGTTGATCGATCTGCTTAAAAGTAAGGATGTGCCGTATTTTATCATCGGTAACGGTAGCAACCTTCTCGTTTCTGACAAAGGTTACAACGGAGTTATCGTTGAGATAGGTTCGGGTTACAGCGGCTTAAGGATGATGGATGACATCATAGTAGCAAAGGCTGGTACAACCATGAGCAAACTGTCTCACTTTGCAATGGAGAATGAACTGACAGGACTTGAGTTTGCAGGAGGCATACCGGGAACAGTAGGCGGTGGCATGATAATGAATGCCGGAGCATACGGCGGTGAGATGCGCCAGGTTGCATACAGAGTGAAAGTCATCATGCCTGACGGTGAGGTTAAATACCTGACAAATACCGAGATGGGATTTGAATACAGAAATTCAAGGGCTAAGAGAGAAGGTTACATCGTACTTCAGGCGGAATTCATGCTCCATCACGGAGACAGACAGGTGATAGAGGGTATCATGCGCGACCTTACCGCAAAACGTAAGGAGAAGCAGCCGCTGGAATATCCTTCGGCAGGCTCCACATTTAAGAGACCTCAGGGTTATTATGCAGGAAAGCTCATATCGGATTCGGGCCTTAAGGGCTTTACGATAGGAGGGGCCCAAGTATCTGAAAAGCATGCAGGTTTCCTCATAAATACCGGAAATGCCACAGCCAAAGACATGTATGATCTTATCGCTAAGGTCAGAAAAGAAGTGCATACCCGTTATGGTGTAACGCTTGAGCCTGAGGTGATATTCCTGGGAGAATTTGATTGATATGTCATTTTCGTATGATGTAAAAGAAGAGATGGCAAAGCACACGAGCAGTGCCAGACACTGCCAGATAGCAGAACTGGCGGCAGTCATTGCTTTTTGCGGAAGCTTAAGGAAAGAAAACGGTCTTGATGCTCTTGTGATAAGCATGGACCGTGAATCTCTTTTCAGAAAATGCTTTACTTTGCTGAAGAAAACATATAATATAGATGATGCGTCTGCCAGAGCATTACCGGGTAAGGGTGATTCAAACGGCAGATACGAGATAGTAATAACAGATTACGATAAAGTCTGGGATATATTCAAAGGGCTTAAGCTCATTGACAGGGAGTCCAGTTTTTCAGGTTTTTCCCACAGTATAGATCCCTTACTTATAAAGAATGCCTGTTGCAGAAGATCATATTTAAGAGGAGTATTTTTGTGTGCGGGCTCGATGAGCGATCCGGGCAAGGGATACCACCTTGAGATGGTCTGTGAGAGCAGTGAGCAGGCTGAGCAGATAGCACAGGTACTGTCAACCTTCGAAATTGAAGCAAAAACCATTTGCCGAAAGAAGTATTTTGTTGTATATATTAAAGAAGGTAGCGCAATAGTTGAGTTTTTGGGACTGTGTGAGGCACATGTTTCCCTTATGGAATTTGAAAATCGCCGCATACTTAAGGAGATGAGCAATTCCATAAACAGAAAGGTCAACTGCGAGACCGCAAACATAGCAAAGACAGTACGAGCAGCGAACAGACAGGTAGAGGATATCCTCTATTTACAAAAGGTATATGGGTTTCATAAGCTGCCGGGCAGCTTAAGAGAGATGGCACAGGTAAGACTTGATAATCCTGATGCCACACTACAGGAATTGGGTAAGTTACTGGATCCGCCGGTGGGTAAGAGCGGCGTGAACCATAGGTTGCGAAAGCTAAGCGAATTAGCAGATGAGAGGAGAAGTTATGATCAGTAAGGAAATTACCATCCGTCTGGAGAATGGTCTTGAAGCCAGACCTGTGGCCCTTCTTGTCCAGGTAGCGAGCCAGTTTGACAGTTCCGTTTATCTTGAGACAGGAGACAAGAGAGTCAATGCCAAGAGTATCATGGGCATGATGAGCCTTGGTCTCGACCTTGGTGAAAAGGTTAATGTAGTGGTTGACGGCGCTGACGAGAGCGATGCACTTACAGGTATCGAGAACTATCTCAGCGGTCGATAGGTTCATATAAAATAAAGCAGGCTTAATGCCTGCTTATTTTTTTTTGCTCTTTTACATCTCGAGCACCCAGCGCTCATGGAGCTGTTCATTTATCGTATAACGTCCGCACTCACGGAATCCCAGTTTGTTAAGGAGAGCTATTGAAGGCTCATTCTCCACTCTGACAAATGAATGGATGCGCTTAAAGCCGTGTTCTTTCTTTCCATATTCAATGACTGCAGAGCAGGTCTCATAAGCATAACCACGTCTCCACTGTTTCGGATCTATGACAAATCCGAGTTCGGGATCTTCAAAACCGGGTCTGTAATTGAAACCGACCCTTCCTATAAGGTTTCCTGAGAACTTGTCTTCTATTAGCCAGGTACCGAAACCGTAGAAGTGATACATGTTTTTAACATAATCTTTGATGTAATCAAGCTCGTGCATGCGGTTTTCAAACAGATCCTCGGTATACTGGCATATCCTTTTATCCTTGTACAGATCATAAAGATCATTCAGATCATCGGGACACATCTCACGGATCTTGCATCTTTCGGTATCCATCACATGCCAGGGGATATCTGCATAACGCTGCCAGTATTTTATGAAGTAGTGCCAGTCGACCTCTGTAAAGTCTTCAAGTGCGTATCTTATACTGAAATGTGCATCTTTGTTATCCCTGTGGAAGATAGCGACAACATAGTAACCTGCATTCAAAAATGCGTGTGCCAGTTCCGGAACATCACAAAGGATAAGACAGTTTTGAGGTGTCATGTTCTTTGGAGGCAGGAACTTTTCTATTGAATGATAAGGTACCTGAAATATCTTTATCCCATGGTACGAAAGGTCAGCGATGAGCTCCTGTGGTATTGGAACAAAATGATCTATTGTTACGTAATATATGGCTCTTAACAATTTTGAACGCATTTTTCTTTAAAATTCCCTTTTTATAGGTTAAAATCAAATAAGTGACACAGGTTAAAACCTAATAACATAATAAATCAATTAAAGACGAAAGGAAATAGAAATCTATGGCACAGAATCCTATAGTTACTATCACGATGGAAAACGGAGATGTTATGAAGGCGGAGCTCTATCCCGAGATCGCTCCTCAGTCTGTTAACAATTTCATTAGCCTTATAAACAAGAAGTTTTATGACGGACTTATTTTTCACAGAGTCATCAACGGATTTATGATCCAGGGCGGATGTCCCGAAGGAACAGGCATGGGTGGTCCCGGATACAGCATAAAAGGTGAATTTGCACAGAACGGATTTGCCAATGATCTTAAGCACACGGAAGGTGTTCTTTCAATGGCAAGAGCAATGCATCCGGATTCAGCAGGATCACAGTTCTTTATCATGCATAAGACATCTCCTCACCTTGACGGAAGCTATGCGGCATTCGGAAAGATCACAGAGGGCATGGATATCGTTAACAAGATAGCAGAGACAAAGACAGACTGGAACGACAGACCGCTCGAGGATCAGAAGATCGCTACGATCACTGTAGAGACATTCGGTGTGGACTATCCGGAAGCAGATCATGTATAGGATTAAATTGCAAAACATAGCATAAATAGCAAAAAAGTACGGAAACAGGCGCCTTTCGGGGCGCTTGTTCATATTTCGTTAACAATTAATTAACGGTAAGTTAATTAACATAACATTATTTAGACAAATTCCTACTTTACAATACTAACTATAGAGAGAGACATTCACAGTTAAATAAATAACTTTTTCATAATAAAATGCCAAGTACACAGAGTGTACTTGGCATCCTCCCATTTATGGGACTTTTTTTATTTTTGAACACCAGATACGTTTCTGACAAAAGAAAGCAAGTACAGACAGGTATTCTAAGGATATAGAGTGTAGGATAAATTTTGACAGGAGGGATACCGATGGATTGGATAAGGACGATCAATGATGCCATAACCTATATGGAAGACCATCTGACAGATGAGATAACACTTGATGATATCGCAAAGAGTGTGAATCTCTCGGTCTTTCATTTTCACAGAGCATTCTCCATGCTCACAGGCATGTCCCCTGCAGAGTATCTGAGAAACAGGCGCCTTTCACAGGCAGGAGCAGACCTGATCAACAAAGATGAAAAGGTTATAGACGTAGCATTAAAGTACGGATATGAGACACCGGAAAGTTTTAGCAAAGCTTTTACGAGACATCATGGTGTTTCTCCCATGCAGGCAAAAAAGGGAAGTCCCATTCAGTTCATGAGCAGGTATACCGTCAAGATCACTATCGAAGGAGGCTGTATCATGGAATATAAAATAGAAAAATGGGAAGCAATGGATCTGCTCGTGCATGCGAGGGATTTTAGTGCTGAAACAAGCGAAAAAGAGATTCCGAAGTTCTGGGATGAGTATTATGCGGATGAGGAATTAAGAAAGATCCCCGGATATCTGGGAGTATGTGCACAAAAAAAGACCGGCGGGGATGTATTCCGCTATGGTATAGGATGCAGATCAGCGGATGTCAATGGAATACCTGAAGGATTTGAGCTGATCCATATCCCACAGTACACATGGGCGGTGTTTAAATGTGTCGGCCCGTCACCAAAGGCGATCCAGGATATGTGGGAGAGGATATATAAGGAATGGCTTCCCACATCGGATTATGAGATGATCCCGGATTATGATATCGAGAATTATCTTCCCGGCGATCCGAGTTCACAGGATTATGTGAGTGAGATATGCATCCCTGTTAAGAGTATAAGATAGAGACAATGAAAGAACCCCTGACCTTAGGGGTTTTTTTATTTGGCGGGATAATCTATAATACTTGTGTATGAAAAAGGAATCTAAGAACAATTTTATCCTGCAGGCCGGTATAATGGCCGCAGCAGGTAT
Organism: Lachnospiraceae bacterium; assembly: GCA_017619635.1. GTDB lineage: Bacteria > Bacillota > Clostridia > Lachnospirales > Lachnospiraceae > Colinaster. The sequence goes on from JAFZRZ010000038.1 coordinate 49,299, forward strand.
CATAGTCAGGATAATAGGTATTCTGTACAGAAGTCCGCTTGTCGCCATCATAGGTGATGAAGGCAACGGATATTACAATACTGCCTATAATATCTACACCATCATCCTGCTGGTGTCTTCTTACAGTATCCCTTCGGCAATATCAAAAGTCATGGCGGCCCGTCTTGGTCTTGGGCAGTACAAAAATGCCCACAGGCTTTTTATAGGCTCACTGGTTTATGTTCTGATAGTGGGTGGTTTGGCATCACTGTTTTGCTTCACATGTGCGGACAGGCTTGTTGGCCACAATTCGACAATGGTATTAAGGGTCTTCTCACCGACCATTTTCTTTTCGGGTTTTCTCGGATGTCTTAGAGGCTATTTCCAGGCACATAAAAGTCTGGTGGAGACCTCGGTCTCACAGATAATAGAACAGATATTAAACGCGATAGTCAGTATCACCGCAGCATATTTTTTAATGGCATCGGTCGTTGACGGTACCGATACTGTAAGAGCTATATACGGAGCGATAGGAAGCGCACTCGGTACGGGAAGCGGAGTGGTCATAGCACTTATCTTTGTGTTTGCGGTTTATCTTCACAGAAGACAGAATATCATGAAGAGCATAAAGGAGGATGAGCATGCTGAAGTCCTTTCTGCCTTTCAGACCGCAAAAATACTTATCAGCATGGTGACTCCCATAGTTTTGAGTACCTGCATATACAATCTTTCCACAGCATCAAATCTTAAGATATATCAGACGATAACCCAGAAATATCAGGGCATGGATGAGGCTACATCGACAACGCTTTACGGACTGTTTTCGGGAAAAGCCATGCAGATCATAAATATACCTGTTGCTATCGCAACAGCTATGTCATCGGCTCTTATACCTGTCATTTCCTCGTCATATGAAAGAAAAGAATATGATGTTACAAGGATGAGGATGGCAAGTGCCATTAGAGTTACGATGCTGATCGCGATACCGGCATGTGTGGGACTCTTTGTATTGTCACATCCTGTGACCATGCTTTTATATCCCCAGAAGGCATCGCTTGATACCGTATCTCTTCTTATAAAAGTTCTTGCTATAGCAGTGGTATTATATTGTCTTTCGACACTCAGTAACGGTATGCTGCAGGGTACCGGATTTGTTAACAGACCGGTAGTACATGCTGCGATCGCTCTTGTCATCCAGGCACTGCTCTTGGTGTTCATGCTGTTTAAGACCGATCTTGGACTTTATTCCCTTTGTCTTGCAAATGTCATTTATTCACTGCTTATGTGCATAATGAACGGAAGATCATTAAGAACAAAGCTTGGTTACAAACAGGAGGTCACAAAGACTTTCACACTTCCTTTTGTCTGTGCTCTGATAATGGGAGTTATGTCCTGGGCGATAAACCTGTTAGGAAGAAATGCATATCTTAACCTGTTTGGAGCAGATGAGCTTAACTGGTATGCGAATGCAGTTGTTCTGGCTGTGGATCTTTTGTTATCTGTCTTTATCTACGGGGTTTTACTTATCAAACTGAAGGCCCTGGATGAAGAATCCATCGCAGAACTGCCCAAAGGGAAGACTCTCATACGTATATTTAAGAGGATGAGATTACTCTAGGAAATATCAAATAAGTGTGAAAAGGGTAGATTTTTTGAGCCGATAGTTGTAAAATCATTTAGAATAGCTATCTATGTAATCTGTTGGGTGGCTAGGGAGATAGATCAGATGTCGAAGAGATTAAGTATACTTGCCGTTTTGGTCATGGCGCTTGTTCTTACGGCCTGCAAAACACCGAAAGAAGCGGCAGAGGATACACAACATACACAGGAAGCTGAGGTTACCGCTCAGGCTACCGAAGAAGTAAAACAGGAAGTCGAACAGCCGGATGAAGAGATATGCAGTTACTTTACCGGTTTACCATGTACTGTGGAACAGCAGCAGCACAGACCACTGGCTGTGATGTTAAACAACATCAAGGAAGGCTGTCCTCAGTCCGGTACTGCACAGGCTTCAATAATCTATGAGTGCCCGGTAGAAGGACGTATCACACGTCTCATGGGTATATTCGAAGATTATGAGCATGTGGAGAAGATCGGTTCGATAAGAAGCTGCAGAGACTATTTTGTGTTCTTTGCAAATGAATACGACTGTATCTACTGTCATTTCGGTCAGGCAACACCTTATGTCGGTGACTACCTCAACTCAGACGGAGTTGACAATATAAGCGGTGCCGTATCAGGTATCGAAAGACCGGCGACCAATACATTTTACAGAGTTACAGAGAGGAAAGCTCCTCACAACGTATATATCGATCCCGAAGGTCTTTTGACCGATATCGAGAAGTTCGGATACAGAACGACTATCAGGGAAGGTTATACTCCCAAGTTCACCTATATAAAAGACGGCGAGGATCCATACAAGGATGACAGCGCAGCAAACGTATTGTATCCGGGTGGCAAGGAGACAGGAAAGGCAAACGGATTCTCAACCGTTCAGTCGAGATTTGAATATAATGCCGAGGACGGCAAGTATTACAGATTCCAGTACGGTGATAAGCATATCGATGAGCTCACCGGAGAACAGCTTGCTTTTGATAATGTGGTATTCCAGTACTGCCACGGTGAAGTAAGAGATGAGCATGACTATCTGGCATTCGGATGTCACGGAGACAACGGATACAAGGTACAGGTATTCACCAAGGGTAAGATGAAAGAAGGAACATGGGTAAGAAATGAAGATACTGTTCCTGCAAGTTATATAGATGCAGACGGTAATCCTATACCGTTAACACCCGGTAAGACCTGGGTATGTGTCATTTGGAATGATTTCGCAGACGATGTAGTCATAGAGTAAAGGATAGGTATGAACGCAGTTTTTAGAAGTTTCGTGCTTGCTTTTTCAAAATATTCGATAAGCCCTAAGGCCCGTTTTAAGGATCATGAAGATACTGAAAACAGATATATCCTGCTTTTTGTGCCCTTAATCGGGTTCATAATAGGCGGTGTTATATTCATATGTTCAGAAGGATGGCCATATCTTTGCAATTTTGAACTGCTCCCAGCAGTCGTATGTGTTATCCTGCCGATCATCATATCCGGCGGCGGACACCTTGAGGGATTTATAAAGACGGTCGATGCTCTTTGCGCACATAAGCCCAGAGAGAAAAAGATGGAGATCCTTGCTGATTCACATGGCGGATACTTCGCTATCATCGTTTGTCTGAGTTATTTCCTTTTGGGCATCGGTATCTGGAGTGAGATGCCTATAGACGGAATACCGATACTCGCTATCGGATTCGTGATGTCTAGAGCTTTATTTGGACTTTCAATACTTACACTCAATCATGCGGATGAGAGTAAGTGTGTTTCTTATGTTCCCGACAGTTCGGTATTAAGGATGGTGGAGATAATCATTCTTGGCCTGCTTGCAATGGTCGGAGCATATTTTATGGTATTCTTCAATGCTTCAGTAGGACTTGCATGTGTTATAGGAGCTCTTCTGACGTTCCTATATTACTGGTTTGTCACACATAAGCATTTTGGTGGTATCACTGAAGACAGCGCAGGATTCTTCCTTCAGCTGTGTGAGATCATCATTCCTCTTGCAGCTCTTCTTGCTTACAAGAAGTGGTGGTAATATATGGAGTCTAAAGGTAAAAACAATTTGGGCTACAGGCTTGCCCTCTGGCTTATCATTGTCATATCCATGATCATAGCGGTCCTGTTTTGTAATATGAAGCAGGGCTTTCATTATGATGAGAACTATTCCTATTATTCAACAAATTCAACATACGGTCTGTGGCCGACGGATCACGAATGGAAGAGCACCGAAGAGATAAAGAGCGAGTATATGGTGCTTCCGGGGGAATCTCTGTCTCTTGGTATGGTAAAGACCAACCAGGGTTATGATGTCCATCCGCCGCTGTATTATTATGTTTTAAGAATAGTCTGTTTCTTTTCCAAAGGCATCTTTTCAAAATGGCAGGGTCTTGCCATAAATCTGGTCTTATATTTCATCTGTCTGTTACTGCTTTATAGGATAACGGATATCGTTTCTGATCATGACAGATATGTGAATCTGTTCACCATGGCCATATTCGGTCTGTCTCCGGGTTATCTGAGCACAGTCACATTTATCAGGATGTATGTCATGCTGACGATGTTTTGTTTTATCCTGCTCCTTACAGCGGTCAAATGTGTTAGGGATGACACGTGGGATTTAAAGAGGGCATATATACCGACAGTTATTGTCACATGTCTGGGATTTCTTACGCATTATTACTTCATGGTCTTTGCTTTCTTTGTTGCAGCCTATGTTTGTATATATCTGGTTATCAGGAGCAAGACCAAAAAAGCGGCATTTATATATGGAGGAAGCGTATGCCTTGGCATGGCTCTGGCAGTCGCTTACTATCCTGTATGCTTAAGTCATATCTTCTCCGGATACAGAGGGACCGAATCAACACAGGCGTTTATGGATATGTCAAATACAGCTGACAGATTTGAGTTTTTTGTCGGCATGCTAAACGATTACACGTTCAGCGGCATGTTCTACATACTGATCCTTGTCGGACTGCTCCTTTACATGTTCTATTCATACAGACGTAAAGTAAGATGGGCAGGAAGGATGACGGGAGAAGAAGAAAAAAGCGTTGAAACAAAAAAAACCGCAGAGAAAAAAGAGGACCCGGAACATAAAAAGGCAGTACTGGGATTAAATATAGCGGTAACTGTGGGATTTTTCCTTATAGTCTGCAAGACAGCCATGACTCCTTCCAATCCTGCGGAAGCTTTAAGATACGAATGTCCGGTATACGGCCTTATCATAATGCTCATCGTTTTGGGTATAGTGAGAGTATTTGAGAAGGTCATGAACAAAAAGATGATCTCTGTTTTTGTTCTTGTTATAGCGGTCGGATGTCAGATATACGGACTGTGCAGCGACAAGGTATTCTTTATCTATGAGGGAGCTCAGGACTTTGTTGAGTTCGCAAGACAGCATAAGGATGCTGATATAGTATACATCTATAATCCCAACAATGACTGGATGATATGGAATGACGGTCCGGAACTCATGGAGTACAGGGATATTTACTTTGTTCCGTATGATTCGGAAGACAAAATAGATGATAAAAGACTGTCAGTCAGCAGCGATATCTACGTATATGCATGCAGAAGTGATGAGACTGATGCTATAATACAGAGTATAGTGGATATGAATGAGGGATTTGAAGGATACGACATGATATCTGAGAGAGCGTTTGTTGATGTCTACAGACTCAGATAACGGGGAGATTTACTTGAAAAAGAGATTAATCATATCATTTTTGGTCTTGATACTGTTTATATGCGGATGTGCTCATGGTGATGATCAGGAGCAGGATCCGGTAGATGTGCATGTCATAAAGGATCCGGTTTCAGAAACCGTTAAGATGGAGACTACGTCGGGAAGTGAGCATATGAATGACGTTAACGGCAAGAGTGTGGGAGCATGGATAACATACTGGGATCTGGATACGGCATATGATGAACTCGATCTTCTTAAGGACGATCTGGATACGTTGTGTTATTTTGCCGCATATTTTGATAATAACAGTGAACCGTTCATACCCGAGGGAACACTCGGAACTATGGATAAGCTTAAACAGGATGGAAGCTTTTCAAATACGGTAAACTATCTTACTTTTGTAAATGACAAGCTTTTACCTCAGGGTTCATCGCTAAAAGACACTGAGCTCTTATATGATCTTATCGGTAATGAAAAGAAGGCAAAAAAGCATGCCGAACAGATAACGGATATGACAGTATCTGCTGGCTGTAACGGCATAGAGATAGATTATGAGGCCATTAAGAAGGATTATGAGCTGTGGGAGCATTTCCGCGACTTTTTAAATATCCTTGTTCCGATGGCACATGAAAAGGGTCTGTCTGTCCGAGTTCTTTTTGAGCCGGGTGCTCCGATCGAAAAATATGAGTGGCCCAAAGATGTTGAATACGTCATGATGTGTTACAATCTTTATGGATACGGTACAAAACCGGGACCCAAAGCGGATAAGGAGTTCTTAAAAGAGATGGTCACCAAGATGGAAACTCTGCCCGGAACCATAAACTTCGCTCTGGCAACAGGCGGATTTGATTTTGCGCAAGACGGCAGTGTGGCTCAGATAGATACAAAGACAGCCAAAGCTGTTGCAATGAGGTATGATGCAATGGAGCATACTGATGAAGCCAGCGGAGACCATGTCTATACATATACCGATGAGGACGGTATGTCACATGAGGTGTGGTATGCCGATCAGGATACGATCAGACTCTGGATACAGACGATCAAAGATGAAGGCCATGAACGTATAACCATATGGCGTATTGGAGGGAACATATGAATATAGCGGAGGTATTGAAGGAACTGGATTCTTTGGAATACAAGGATTTTGAGGGGTATCTGCTTAAGATGATTAAGCAGGCAGATGAAGAGCATGACATGGGATCAAAGATCACACTGCTCAATGAGATGATAGGTTTCTGCCGTGACAGTTGTCAGTTTAACAAGACAAAGATATACAGCAACGAACTCTTAACTCTGCTCGAAGACGAGAATCTCGAGGAATCTCAGGCTTATGCGACATCGCTCTTAAATATAGCAAATGCCGACAGAGCGAGCGGAGATCTTGAGGAGTCACTGGATTTTTATAAACAGGCTTATGCCATATATGAAAAAGAGTTAAAACCGGGCGACTTTTTGTTTGCGAGCATAAACAACAACATGGCACTCCTTTATCAGGAGATGAAGGACTTTGAATCAGCTTGCGTGTGTCTTGAAAAGGCACTGGATATAATAGAGCTTTATGATGATAAGATCATCGAAGAAGCCATAACATATACAAACCTTGCCCAGTCAAGGTTAAGACTTGATGATATAGATGCGGCCAAAGACAGTATCGACAGGGCAATGTATATATTTGAGGCCGGAAGACAGGGGGATTATCATTACTCCGGTGCACTTTCTGTCTGCGGAGAGATGTCTTTTAAGCAGGGTGAGTATGCAAAGGCAGCAGAGTATTACAACAAAGCAATGCATGAGCTTAAAAAGCATATAGGAAAGACCGGCAACTATGACATACTCATGGAAAACAGAGATGAAGCCATGAAAAAAGCACAGGAGAACGGACAGGATGTATCTGAACTGACGGAGACCATAAAGGCATTCGATTGTGATGAAGGAACCGTGAAGGATGGAGAAGCAAAGGCTATGAATGAGACAGAGAAACCTTTAAGAGGGCTGGATATCTGCAGAAAATATTATGAGGAAGTCGGAGCACCGATGATCCATGAGAGATTCCCTGCTTATGAGACGAGGATATCTGTTGGTCTTGTCGGAGAAGGCTCAGACTGTTTCGGATTCGATGATGAGATCTCGAGAGATCATGACTGGGGTCCGGGCTTTTGCATGTGGCTTGATGATGTCACATACGATGCAATAGGAAAAGAGCTTCAGGCGGCTTATGATGAACTGCCGGCCCAGTTCATGGGATATACAAGGATGACCACGAGAGAAGCCCAGGGACGTCTTGGTGTAATGCGTGTAAAGGATTTCTATTCCGAGCTTTTACGCATGAAAAACGGTATACCGAGAAACGATGACGAGTGGCTCACAGTGGATGAGGCAGATCTGGCTGCAGCAACAAACGGTGCCATATTCAGGGATGATGACGGTATATTCTTCAGTCTGAGAAACGATCTTCTGGCTTATTATCCTGAGAGCGTATACAGAAGAAAACTCGCATACGAGATTGTGCGCATGTCTCAGACAGGACAGTACAATTTCGGAAGATGCTTAAACAGAGGTGATAAAGTCACCGCCCAGCTGTATCTTTCCGAGTTCATGGAGCATACACTTCATGTGCTGTTCCTCATAAACAGAAAGTATGCGCCATATAAGAAATGGATGATGAAGTCTGCGGCAACAAAGCTTCAGATACTTCCCGAGGTAACTGATATACTCATAGCGATATCCGATATGGATATATATGATGACAATATCAAAGGCAGCATAGAGATCATAGCAAATCTGGTACTCAATGAACTCAAGCACCAGGGACTTGTCGTTGCATTTAACAGAAGGGATCCGTATTTTTTGGAGCCTTACGGACATGAGATCCTAAACAGCATCAATTTCCTTCCGGGAGAAGCATCAGCAAATGCTGACAGCGTAAAGAACAAGCAGGCCAGACTGGTCGATGAGGTTGTCGCTGCCGAGTGGGAAGCTTTTGACAAGGTGGAAAACGAAGGCGGAAGAGCTGACTGTCAGGATAACTGGGAGACATTCTCAAAGATGAGAAAGAGCCAGTACATGACATGGAGCATAGAAATGCTTGAAAGCTTCCTTGATGATATGAGACAGGCACAGGCAAAAGGCTGGAATCTCATAACCGAGAAATATGCCAGAATGGAAGCGAGCACAGCTCCCGAAAAGTATGCCGAGATAGCAGATAAGCTGCCTCAAAAAGATGATCATACAAAAGCAATAGTTGAGGAGATAGTTAAATTCCAGGTCGGCTTTATGGAAGAGCTGGCAGAGGATTATCCCAAGGTTGCGGGTACGGCAAGAGCCATCCATACATATGAGGATACGCCTTACGATACCAGTTATGAGACATACCTCAGAGGAGAGCTTCTGACATACTCTGAAAGAACACTTTCACTGTACGGTCAGTATGTTGTGGATCATGTTAAGAGTGAGAAGAACCTTGCGATAGAGATCATGACAAACACGGCGCTTTTATACGGATATAAGTCTCTTGACGATCTTGAGAGCAAACTGGATTAAATATATTAAGGATACATTGTTTTACATGAGGAAATTTGTTATTAGCCTGCTGATGTGCATGCTTATCGGCATATCGGTCTTGGCAGGTTGCGGTTCTGAGCAGGAAGTTGAACAAGAGGCTGCTCCGGTAAAGATAAGCATATATACCTATGATGACATTTTAGACAGTTCCATGAACATGCTGTATGAGAGTCATGCAGACTGGAAAGAAAGAGTTGAACTTGTTGTCATTTCAAAAGATGAATATGACCAGAAACTGAAAGTGGCTCTGTACGGAGAGGAAAAGCCTGAGAATGAGGAGCAGACCGGATCGGGAGAGGAGACAGCACCTCCTGTATATCCTGACATTTTCCTGGCTGATACGGATGAGCTTTACGGATACGTAAATGCAGAAACGGTGATCTCCATGAACGAACTTGGGCTTACCGGGGATGATATGACACAGATGTATCAGTATACAAAGGACAGCGTTACCGATAAAGACGGCAATCAGTGGGCGGTGACATGGAGTATAGATCCTACAGCTTTTATCTATAACAGGGCTATGGCTGTAGAATACCTTGGAAGTGATGATCCGAGAGATGTGCAGTCTTATATAAAGGATGAGCATACAAAAGATGATACATTACTTGCAATGAAGAAAAAGTCAGGTAAAGAGTACAGGATCCTTGACAGTTTTTCGCAATACCGTGATGACAGATCAAAAACGACGGTATTCGGATTCTATTGTGACATGGACGGACTCATGGATGAGTTTGCATCGGATATAAAGCTTAATCTTAACGACAAATGGGGTGTCTGCAAAGGAACGAAGGACGAGATGGCAGCAGGTCCCTGGCTTATGGTCACCAAAGACTGCAAGGATAAGGAACTTGCTCTTAACGTGATCAAAGAGCTTTGTCTTAATGAGAGCGTGCTTAAGGCAAAACAGGAAGAGAAGAATAACTTTGTTAACAATGTAAGGATAATGTCAAACGCATTCAATACAGGCAAGGGCAAACTTGATGTTTTGGGATCGAATGACTGTATGGAAATATACGATAACAGGGCAAAGAAAGCCACCCCAATAAACTGGGAGGATCTTAAGCCCGAGGAGACGCAAGAGACGACTGATGGCGAGCAAGAAGGTTGAAAACATACTGTGTGCACTTGATGAGGCATACGGGACAGAATACAAATGCTATCTGGACCATGATAATGCATGGCAGCTTTTGATCGCAACTATCTTAAGTGCGCAGTGCACCGATGCAAGAGTCAATATCGTGACAAAGGATCTGTTTGTTAAGTATCCTGATGTCAATGCTTTTGCATGCGCTGATCTTAAAGAACTTGAACAGGATATTAGATCCACGGGTTTTTATCATAATAAGGCAAAGAACATAATAGACTGCTGTAAAAAACTAGTGAATGATTTCGGGTCAGAAGTGCCCTCCGACATAGAGGAACTGACCTCACTTCCGGGAGTCGGAAGAAAGACGGCAAACGTCATAAGGGGAAATATTTATAATGAACCGAGTATCGTTGTTGATACTCATGTAAAACGCATATCAAATCTTTTGGGACTTACCAAAGAATCAGATCCGGTGAAGATCGAGTTTGATCTGATGAAGAAACTGCCCAAAGATCACTGGATCATATACAACATTCATATCATAAGACTTGGAAGAACCATATGCATTGCAAACCGTCCCAAATGTTTGGAATGCATGTTAAAGGATTACTGCTCACACTATCTTTCAAAAAACACAAAAAAGAGATAAAAGCATATGAAAATAATCAACAGGATACTCTTGTCAATTGGAATAATGGTATCAGCACTCCTTATCTGTTGTTTTCCGTCCTATGCGGATATGGGTCCCAAACCGAGTATCAGCCTGATATTGGAAAACGCCCCTGAGGACTACTATGTCGGTCTTTTGGTTGAATCGGATAAATACGGTAAGGCAGATGTGCAGCTCGATGATGAATTGAGTAAAGAAGAGTTCAATGCCCTAAATACCATGACAGGATTCGACAAAGACGGATGGATATACTGGGATGGGAATCCGGTAACGAGTACACGCTTCAGGTCGGATGCAGACCATAAGTACAATTTTACATATATGGTCCCTTCCACTTTCAGAGTCATTGTTGTTTCACTTGACGGTCAGACATATATAAGCGATAAGATTACAAAGAAAAAATTCAATGCCGAATGCACGTATGATATTGCAAACGGCAGGATAAAAGAGAATGTTTTTGCAGGTACAAAAAAATATCTCTTATTTGTGATAGGCTGTTATCTTGCCACGTTGTTTTTTGAAGGTATCGCACTTTTTATCTTTGGACTTTTTAACAAAAAGAATCTCAAATACTTCCTTATCGCAAATACTGTCACACAGATAATGCTAAACAGTATTATCGTATATATGGATTACAAGGGCATGGATATCTTACTTGTACTGATCTGGCCGGTAGCAGAGATAGCGATCATCATCACTGAGAGTCTGATATACAAAAAAAGACTTGTAAATAAAAACGGAGAGGTAAGTACGAAGAGAAATGTCGGTTACGCCGTATTTGCAAATATATTCAGTATCGTGGCAGGTATTGTAGCACTATTGGTTGTTGCTTAAAAAATCTCTTGGCAAGCCAACATGTATTCTAGTATACTAATCGTAGATATATATTGATACGAATAAGGGTACACATTATGAAACAGTTTATGGACAAAGACTTTTTACTTAATTCAGATACAGCATCAAAGCTTTTTCACGAGTATGCAGAGAATGCGCCGATAATAGATTATCACTGCCATATCAGTCCCAAGGAGATAGCTGAGAACAGGCACTTTAAGAATATAACCGAAGTATGGCTTGGCGGAGATCATTACAAATGGCGTTTTATGCGCTCATGCGGAGTGGAAGAGAGATATATTACGGGTGATGCAGATGATAAGGATAAATTCTTAAAGTGGGCGGAGTGTCTGGGTAAAGCAATAGGAAACCCTTTGTATCATTGGAGTCATCTTGAGCTTCAAAGATATTTTGACTTTAATAAACCGCTAAGCTCAAAGACTGCGCAAGAAGCGTGGGAAGTATGTAACGAAGTCCTTAACAGACCCGATATGGGGGCTAAGGATATCATAATGAGATCAGGTGTCACACTGATATGCACAACGGATGATCCCATAGATTCTTTGGAGTTTCACGACGAGATAAGAAAAGATAGTGAATTCACAGCCAGGGTTTTGCCGGCATGGCGTCCTGACAGGGCAATGAACATAGAAAAGCCTGACTTTGTTGAATATATAGAAAAACTTGCGAGAGTAAGCGGTGTTAAGATCGATTCATTTGAGGATCTTATTGAAGCTTTGAGAAAAAGAATGGATTTCTTTTCGGATATGGGATGTGTTTTATCAGATCACGGACTTGAGTTTGTGATGTATGCCCCCTCATCAGAAAACGAGGTTGAGAGGATATTTGCTTCAAGACTTGCAGGCAGTGCTGTATCACGTGAGGAAGAGCTTAAATATAAGTTTGCTTTCATGCAGGCACTGGCCAAAGAATATGTAAAAAAGAACTGGGTCATGCAGCTTCACTACGGATGCAAGCGTGACAACAACAAGCCAAGGTTCAGAGAACTCGGTCCCGATACAGGATTTGACTGCATAAATGACAATACACCTTCTACTCAGCTTGCAGATTTCTTAAATGCTCTTGAAGAGACTGACAGTCTTCCAAAGACCATACTTTACAGCCTGAACCCTTCCGACAATGCAGCTATAGGTACTATACTCGGATGTTTCCAGGATTCTTCTGCCGTTGCAAAGATCCAGCAGGGAAGTGCATGGTGGTTCAATGATCATAAACCCGGCATGACAGAGCAGCTTCGTTCACTCGCTGCCTTGGGCAACCTGTCAGGTTTTGTGGGTATGCTCACGGATTCCAGATCCTTCCTGTCATATACAAGACATGAGTATTTCAGACGTATACTGTGCAACATGTTCGGTGAACTCGTGGAAAACGGGGAATTCCCCGAAGACTACGATATCCTTGGCGAAATCGTCAAGGATATCAGTTACAATAACAGTATAGATTATTTTGGTTTTTCACTTGAAAAGATCTGATGATTAATTCGTGTTTTTTGACTGCTTCTTCTTTCTTTTAATCTCATACATCAGGGAATCCGCCTTTTGTATGATATCGGCAAGTCTGTCATTTCTCGTGGGTGTCGTGAATACGCTTCCGGCACTCGCGCTTATCGTATAAGGTTTGTTCACGGATTGGTTGATCTTATCCAGTTTACTGTCTAATCTGCTCTCAAACAGCAATTCGAAAGTTTCAGGAACATTTATGCACATGACAACAAACTCATCACCGCCGAATCGTGCACAGATATCTGTTCCGCCTCTGCAGCAACTCGTAATGGCCTCCGCAACCTTTTGTATCGCAAAGTCACCCTCTTTATGACCAAAGTTGTCATTTATATACTTTAATCCGTCCATATCTATGAAGCTGACCATAAGTGTGTTACCTTGGGACACGCATCTTTTGAACAGTTCCTCAGAAGTTCTCGTGAAACCGTTTCTGTTATATATCTTGCAGAGCGGATCGAGTACGTTAAGCTTGGATATACCTTCTATCGCATTTCCTATGCTCATGGTCATTGTATGACAGAGCATGCTGTATATCGGGAAGTCATCGTTTGTTATGATATAGTATCCGAGACATCTCTCATCGAAGTGCAGCGGCAGGAAGTAACTTACGTTTCCGCCTGTCTCAAACGGTATGGGATGAAGCTGGCTGCTCTTAAATCTTTCAAGTGTCATCCGCTTTCCGTTATCCCAGATAAGAGGTGCCGTCATGTAATCGGGATAAGATGAATCTTTGTCTGCCAGAGAGAGCGTATGATAAGTGTTTTCCCAGTCCTCTATAAGACACAGACTGAAGCTTTTCATCTCAAGGGTTTTTACCATCTGTTCTATGGCATCAACACACTCATTCATGTTCTGCGCACCGGCAAGACCGGCTATCAGCCTGTTTAACATATGAACACTGGTATATGTTCTTTCAATACGCTGATAGGTGCTCCTTTTAAACTCCATGACATCCTCGTAATCATGGAGATCACATCCGCAGCTTTGGGCAAATACCGTTTCTGCCTCTAACTTTATATCCTTTGGCTGTTCTTTACCGTTCATCAGGTCAAACAGAACCTGACAGGCTTTCTGTCCGGATGCATAAAGAGGACGTTTTACGGTTGTAAGTGTGGGATAGGAGTTTTGTGCATTGAACGTATTGTCAAAACCGCTGATTATCACATCATCGGGTATCTTATAACCCATACGCTGCAACTTGCTCATTGCTGTAAGTGCCATACTGTCATTTGCACAGACAAAAGCATCAGGAAGTTCAAGACCCGATTCAACAAACTGTTCGATAGCCTTGATACCGTCATAACTTCTGAAGCGACCGGCAAAGAAGCGTCTCTCGTCGAATTCTATGTCATGCTCTTTAAGGACATCCCTGAATGCCCTTAGTCTTTCATTGGCCTCCGGATTTGTTGAAGGACCCGATATGAAGTTAAAAGTCTTTGCGTTGTGAACAGTGATAAGATGCTCAACAAGTTTTTTCATTACGGAATAATTGTCTATTCCGATATTGTAAAACTCATCATAATCTTCGCATTCAAATATGACCGTGGGTATACCTGCGGCTTTGACTCTGTCTATGATAAGACCACGGACTGTTTTATTGGCGAAAGTGTTTGAAAGAAGAAGTGCTCCGTCAAATTCAGAGAAATCGGGAAGACCGTAGATGCTGTATTCACCAAGGTCAAAATCCCTGCTGTCGATTATACCTCCGAATGCGGCAAAATAAGAGACATTGATATCATGCTCCCTTGCGTATTCATTGATCCCCGTTATTATGTGATAAGGATATTCTTCATCCATTCCGGAAACAACGGCAGCTATATTTTTTATCATAAAGTGTAACCCTTTCTTCAACTCTCCAATTTCATTCTATAATACTATCAATCCTGAAACAAGATATTTTAAAAAGTTGACGTCGTATCTAAAAACCGATGGTCTCTTCTTCGATCGAACCCCAGTAATCCGATTTTGAGGTGGGATCACCACCTTCCATATCAAGGATCTGTCTGAATTGAGTCTCATAAAGATCTTTATAAATACCTCCGAGAGAAAGAAGAGATTCATGCGAACCCTGCTCTGCTATAACACCGTCCTTAACGACCAGTATGGAATCCGCTTTAAGTATGGTGGAAAGTCTGTGGGCTATAACTATGCTGGTCCTTCCCTTCATCAGCATCTCCAAAGCATCCTGTATCGCGTTTTCAGAAATGGAATCAAGAGCACTTGTTGCCTCGTCCAGTATTAGTATGCGGGGATCCTTAAGTATGACTCTGGCAATTGAGAGCCTCTGTTTCTCACCGCCTGAGAGTTTAAGTCCCCGGTTACCGACAACGGTATCGTAACCTTCAGGCTGGTTGATTATAAACTCATGTATGCTCGCACATTTACATGCTTCAATGAGTTCCTCCTCTGTTGCATCCTCTTTTGCATACAGAAGGTTCTCACGGATCGTACCGTTAAAAAGATAAGTCTCCTGGGTGACAACACCTATGTTTGATCTTAAGTAAGAAAGATCAAAATCCCTGACATCCGTATCGCCTATACGCACAGAACCTTTAAGTACGTCATAGAGTCTGGGTATGAGGTTTACAACAGTGGATTTTCCCGAACCTGAAGGACCGACTATTGCGTACATCTTGCCTCCGGGTACAGTGAAGTTCACATCTTTAAGGATGGGTACTTCGGGATCGTATGCAAATGCCACATGATCATAAACTATATCCTTGCAGGTGACATCGGGCTTAGCGCCGTTTTTGGGACTTTCGATCGAGCTCTTCATGTCAAAGTAATCGAATATCCTGCTGAACAGAGCAAGGCTTCTTGTGAAATCGACCTGTATGTTCAAAAGATCCTGGACGGGACGGTACAGTCTGTTTATCAGTGCGACCATCGCGGTTATGGTTCCGACAGTCAGGCTCTCATCCATATGTGAGATGATAAAATATCCTCCGGCAAAATATATGAGAAGCGGGCCGACCTGTGTGAACATGCCCATTACAACCCTGAACCAGCTACCGCTCCTTCTTTCTTTAAGATTCAAGGCAGTAAGCTCCGAGTTCACTTTTACGAATCTGTCATATTCCTTTTCTTCCCTGGTGAACAGTTTAACGAGTACAGAACCACTGACACTTAATGACTCATTGATGAGCTGGTTCATCTCATCGTTCTTTGCCTGTGAGTCAGAACGGATCTTCCACTGCTGTTTACCGACTCTTTTTGTGGGGAGTATAAGGAGGGGTATTATGATTATCCCGACTATCGCAAGTCTCCAGCTCATTGTAAAGAGAGCAACGAGAGTGGTTATAACCGTAGCAAGGTTTGATACCACGTTTGACAGGGTGTTTGAAATCACAGTGCTGACTCCGCTTATATCGGTGTTCATTCTTGTGATGATATCTCCCTGTTTCTCCGTAGTGAAGAAAGAATGCGGCATATACTGCAGATGACGGTACATCTGATTCTTCATATCAAAGATGATACGTTGTGATATCCAGGAATTTATGTATGATTCCAGAACGCCTACTATCTGGGAGGCTGCAAGAGTAACGAATGCCATCATGAGCAGTCGTATGAGCAGAGCCATATCCTGGTTTATAAGAGCCTGATCGACTATCTTACCCGTGATGATCGAAGGTAAAAGTCCGACAACCGCACTTAACAGTATGGCGATAAAAACAAACGTAAACTGAAGCCAGTAAGGTTTCAGATACGAGAGAATGCGTTTGATGAGTTTACCATCCACTTTGGGAAGGTTTTCCTTCTCCTGTTCTGTAAGAAATCCTCTTGGTCCTAAATTGTTTCCCAGCGGTCCCGGCATAATGATCCTCCCATAGAAAATGCATTTATTAAGGATATTATAAGGGATGATTGTGTCTTTTTCATGTAATATTTGACATATTTATGAATGTGTAACGTGCACATAAATCAAGTTTCCGTGCTTTTTGCACGAAAATGATTTCGTAAGCTTTTTTAGAGGGCTATTTTCTTGCTTTTTACCTTTTCATCTTCTATTATTAGAGATAGGATGTCGCACGATGCGACCAAACAAAAATCACAAAATGGAGAGAAAAAACTATGAAATTTGGTTACTTTGATGATGCCAACAAAGAATATGTCATCACAACACCGAAGACTCCGCTTCCGTGGATCAACTATCTTGGAAACAACGGTTTCTTCTCATTGATATCCAACACATGCGGCGGATATTCATTTTACAAAGATGCAAAGCTTTTAAGAATCACACGTTATCGTTATAACGGCATTCCGGCAGATTTCAACGGAAAGTATTTCTATATCAAGGACGGAGATACTGTATGGAATCCCGGATGGCAGCCCACAAAGACTGCACTTGATGAGTATGAGTGCCGTCACGGTATCGGCTACAGTAAGTTCAAAGGTGTTAAGAATGATGTTGAAGCCAATGTTCTTACATTTGTTCCCAACGAGGACACATGTGAGATCAGCCAGGTAAAACTCACAAACAAGTCTTCACAGGCAAAAGAGATCAAACTCTTCTCATATGTTGAGTGGTGTCTGTGGAATGCTGATGATGATTCTAGAAACTTCCAGCGTAACTTCTCTACAGGTGAAGTTGAAGTCATCGATTCTACCATCTATCACAAGACAGAGTACAGAGAGCGTCGTAATCATTACGCAGTTTACTCTGTAAATACAAAGATCGACGGATTTGATACATCAAGAGATGCTTTCCTTGGTGCATATCATGACAACCGCGATCCCGAGGTTGTATTTGAGAAAGGTGCCTGCACAGGTTCTATCGCACACGGATGGTCACCTGTTGCTGTTCATCAGATCAATGTAACACTCAACCCCGGTGAGACAAAGTCATTTGTATTCGTACTCGGATACTGTGAGAATCCCCAGGATCAGAAGTGGGAGTCAAAGGGTGTTATAAACAAGGCACCTGCAAAGGCACTCCTTGCAAAATATCAGACCGATGCAGATGTTGAGGCGGCATTTGACAGACTCAACAATTACTGGAACGATCTTCTTTCTATCTACACTGTTAAGTCAGAAAATGACAAGGTTAACCGTATGGTCAACATTTGGAACCAGTATCAGTGTATGGTAACCTTCAACATGTCACGTTCTGCTTCATATTATGAGTCAGGTATCGGACGTGGTATGGGATTCAGAGATTCAAACCAGGATCTTTTGGGATTCGTTCATCTTATCCCCGAGCGTGCAAGAGAGCGTATCATCGATATCGCTTCAACACAGTTCCAGGATGGATCTGCATACCATCAGTATCAGCCTCTTACAAAGAAGGGTAATTCAGATATCGGATCAGGATTCAATGACGATCCGCTCTGGCTCATCGCAGGTACAAGTGCTTACATCCGTGAGACAGGCGATACATCGATCCTTAAAGAGATGGTTCCTTATGACAACGACATGAGCGTTGCTACAACAATGATGGAACACTTAAAGAGATCATTTGATTATATAGTAAATCACAAGGGACCTCACAATCTGCCTCTTATCGGACGTGCAGACTGGAACGACTGTCTTAACTTAAACTGCTTCTCAGAGCATCCCGGTGAGTCATTCCAGTGCTTCGGACCTTCAGAAGGACCTGTTGCAGAGTCTGTATTCATTGCAGGTATGTTTGTTAAGTACGGTGAAGAGTACGCTCAGCTTGCTGAACTCCTTGGAGATCAGGCAGAGGCTGACAGAGCACGTAAGGAAGTTCAGATCATGTACGATGCTGTTCTTAAGGATGGCTGGGACGGTGACTGGTTCGTAAGAGCTTACGATGCATACAGCAATAAGATCGGTTCAAAGGAATGTGAAGAAGGTAAGATCTTTATCGAGTCAAACGGTTTCTGCTCACTTGCAGGTATCGGTGTTAAGGAAGGTCTTGCTGAGAAGGCACTTGATTCTGTTAAGAAATATCTTGACTGCGAATACGGTGTAATGATCCTTCAGCCGGCATATACGGTATATCACCTCGAGCTTGGTGAGATCACATCTTATCCTCCGGGATACAAGGAGAATGCAGGTATCTTCTGTCATAACAATCCTTGGGTGTCTATCGCTGAGACAGTTATCGGACGTGGTGACAGAGCATTCGAGATCTACAAGAAGACATGTCCTGCTTACACAGAGGAGATCTCAGAGATCCATAAGACAGAGCCTTACGTATATTGCCAGATGGTAGCAGGTAATGATGCTTACATCCCCGGTGAAGGTAAGAACTCATGGCTGACAGGTACAGCAGCATGGACATTCTGCAATATCTCTCAGTACATCCTTGGTGTATATCCTACTCATAAGGGACTTCAGGTTGATCCCTGTGTACCTTCAGACTTTGGTGATTACACTGTTACACGTAAGTATCGTGGCGGTACATACAACATCTCTGTTAAGACAAACGGCTCACAGAAGGGCGTTAAGTCTATGACAGTAAACGGACAGGCAGTTGAAGGAAACATCATCCCGTTCGTTGAAGGTCAGAAGGAATACAATGTAGAAGTTGTAATGTAATACAAAAGTATTAAATAAGAATGAGGCGTGATCAAACGGTCACGCCTCTTTGTTTGCGCGCCATGGGCGCGCTCTAATGGGTGAAAGTCCCAAACACGCCTAGGCAACGAGGAAGTGTATAGCTGAACAGCAAGGGTGTCCATTGCGAGGTGGAATCTGAAGGAAGCTGTAAGCAAACTCTTGG
>JAFZRZ010000039.1 GCA_017619635.1 Lachnospiraceae bacterium
ATGAAGGGTGAAGGCGCTCAGGGTATCCTTGGTTTCTTCGGTCCTGCATGGTTGATCAACTACACACTCGCTCCTAACTGTGGTGGTGAGAAGGTTGGCGAAGGTACATACGGCGATTGGGCTTGCTGTGCACCTCCTATCGGATTCTTCTGGGGTGGTACATGGGTACTTGCTAACAAGGATACAACAAAGACAGACGCTGTTAAGCAGATCATCGAGTGGATCACACTTGATTGCACAGAGTCAGGACTTCAGTACATGTGGGCTAACGGCACATTCAATGGCGAAGGCGGCACAAAGGACTGCGTAGCTTCAGGTACAGTTATGGGCATCTCTAATGGTGAACTCGACTTCCTCGCTGGACAGGATATGTTCGAAGCTTTCGTTCCCGCTAACCAGTATGCAAATGGTAAGAACCTCACTCAGTACGATGAGACAATCAACTCTTACTGGAGAGAGCAGGTACGTGAGTACACAGCTGGTAATAAGTCAAGAGAGCAGGCTATCGCAGACTTCAAGCAGAACGTTGCTGATAACCTTGATGTAACAGTAGAATAATACTAACATCTAAATAATCCTTTGAGGCGGATGGTTAACCCGTCCGCCTCAAATTCTATTATTCATTATCATCTTACGGGGATTAGTAAATATGAAGAATAAAAACAATATCAATGCAAAATATTCAAAATTCGGATATATCTTCGTTATTCCTTTTACTATAGCATTCCTGTTTTTCATGCTTTATCCGATCTTCTATACCGCGTTTATCGGATTTACAGGTCTTAAGGGATTAGGAAATACTATATCGACTCCCGGAATGGGACTTCTTAAAGAAAATCTCTTTAAGAACTTCAAGGATGTCATCAGCAATGGTACATTCCAGCAATCTATGAAAAATACCGTAAAGATGTGGGTTCTCAACTTTATCCCACAGATTTTACTGGCTTTATTACTCACATCATGGTTTACGGATAAGAGATCCAAGGTTCAGGGTGAAGGCATATTCAAAGTTATATTCTACCTGCCCAATATCATCACGGCAGCTACAGTAGCTATCCTGTTCGGCGCTATCTTCGGATATCCGATGGGCCCCATGAATGACCTTCTTCAGAGATTTGGATTTATAGATGAGCCCGTACATTTCTTCTTAAGTAAGAATATCGCACAGGGCGTTGTAATCTTCATCCAGACATGGATGTGGTATGGTTATACAACTGTAAATATTATAGCCGGTGTTAACGGTATCAGCCCCGAAATCTTTGAATCAGCAGAGGTTGACGGAGCAAGCCGTACACAGACATTCTTCCAGATCACATTGCCGAATATCAAGACGATTATGTTATTCATTCTCGTTACATCACTTATCGGTGGTCTGAATATGTTCGATATACCTAAACTGTTGGTTACCAACTCAGGTCCTGATAACGCTACTAAGACAACAAGCGTATTCATCTACGACCAGGCATTTGCAGGAAGTTATCTGTATAACAAAGCAGGTGCGGCTAGTATGATCATGTTCCTTATCATCGTTATCCTTTCAGCTGTATTGTTCTATATCATGAGAGATAAGGATGAGGCAGCACTAAAGAAGATGAAGAAACAGCAGGATAAACTTCGCTTGGCTGAACTTAAAGCTCAGGAATTATTGAACGGAAAGGGGATGTAATACATGCTAGACAATAAAGAAACCAAAATTATTAAAGTATTTATCTACATAGTGTGTGTTATTCTTACAGTGCTTAGTATCCTTCCTTTCTGGATCATGATAGTTAACGCAACAAGAAGCACAACACAGATTCAGCAGCACGCTGTATCACTCATGCCATCAACCTACATGATGAACAACTTTAAGATACTTACAGGTAAGAGTTTCAACCCCATGGTTGGTTTCAAAAACTCCCTTATAGTATCAACATGCGCTACACTGTGTGCTACATATTTTTCAACACTTACAGCTTACGCAGTAGTTGTTTATGACTGGAAGTTAAAGAATGCATTCTTTAGTTTCGTTATGGCAGTTATGATGATACCTGCACAGGTTACCATGATCGGTTTCTACCAGATGGCTTATAAGCTTGGCTTGACAAACAGTCTCCTTATGCTTATCCTTCCGTCTGTAGCGGCTCCTTCAATGGTATTCTTCATGAGACAGTACATGATTCCTTCGCTTCCGCTTGAAATCGTTCAGGCAGCAAGAATCGACGGTGCTAAGGAGTTTTATACATTCAACATTATAGCTCTTCCTATCATGAAGCCCGCTATAGCTACACAGGCTATCTTCTCATTTGTTAGCTCATGGAACAACCTGTTCACACCCATGGTACTTCTTACAAAGCAGGAGAAGTACACGATGCCTATCATGGTATCACTCTTAAAGGGTGATATCTACAAGACAGAGTACGGTGCAGTTTACATGGGACTTACCCTTACGGTACTTCCTCTGATCATCGTTTATCTGTTCCTTGCTAAGTACATCGTTGCCGGTGTTGCACTTGGATCAGTAAAGGGTTAATAAGATTAAAAAACGCCTTCCTTATGGAGGGCGTTTTTTTGATGTCAGTTTTTGGATTTAAGTCTGTTTCTGTACTCGGTGGGAGGACAGCCGCAGACTTTTTTAAATGTTCTACAAAATGAAGTCTGGTTGTTGAAACCGCATGAGAATGCGATCTCCGTTATACCCATGTTTGAAGCAAGGAGCTGCTTGGCATGCTGTATACGTTTATTGGTAAGATAATCATAAAATGTCGTACCTGTGTACTCTTTGAACAGTCTTATAAAGTGATATTTCGAAAAGCCGACATGACCGGCGATCATATCAAGGGTAATGGGTTCACTGTAACTTCTCTCGATATACTGCAAGAGTTCGGAGAACTTATCGTAGTGTTCCTTGTTGCCTGCACTGGTTAAAAGACCTCCTGTGGGTTTGGGCGGAGATATATTTCTGCCAAGCAGGGTAAGGAATTGTAAAAAGTATGAATAGGTCTCGATCTCCCAGAGCGTATCATTGGTAAAATACGAGTTTATCATATCTATGATATTGTTACACACATCAATATATATGTGTGGACAATTCTCTTTATTACATAGTAAAATATCATTGATGGCCGTTTTGTGGGAACTGTAGACACCGAAATTTGACAGTGGTTCCACATCCAAAAGTATGATGAACTGACGGCATGCTTTGGGACTGGATAAACGATGCATCATATATGGTGGGATCAGTATCATGTCACCGCTTGAGAGAGTGAAATTACCTGAAGGAACCTTTATGGTACATTCATTCTCGTACATATAGATTATCTCTGCGCAGTTATGATAGTGATTGTCATATGCATTCGGTTCGATGTTATGCCATATACGGACATGTGAATCCGGAAGATACTGGATTATCTCCTCTGGACCTTCCATTATCCGCGAATACGGCGTACTGACCGGTTGCTGGTAATCTTTGAATTTTAATTCGTGTAATATACTCATGATCTGATTATAATACAGATCACGATTGGTAGCAATATTTGTATCATCACAAGCAATATCTGTAAATTAGAAAGGCGAGCAGTATGAACAGGCAAAAAGCAAGAGAACTGGCCGAGCAGCTGGTAGACAAGATGACATTGGAGGAGATGGCAGAGCAGTTAAGATATGATGCTCCGGCTATCGATCGTCTCGGCGTGGCTGAGTATAACTGGTGGAGTGAGGGTTTACACGGAGTAGCCCGTGCAGGTTCTGCTACCGTTTTTCCGCAGGCTATAGGTATGGCCGCTTCATGGGATGATGAGCTTATCCGTAAGGAAGCTGAGGTTATCTCAACAGAAGCAAGAGCCAAATATAATGCATATACTGAAGAAGGAGACAGAGACATATACAAAGGTCTTACACTGTGGTCTCCCAATGTAAATATATTCAGAGATCCCCGCTGGGGAAGAGGTCATGAGACTCTCGGAGAGGATCCGTATCTTACAAGCCGTCTTGGAGTTGCGTTTGTAGAAGGACTCCAGGGTGACGGAGAGTATCGTAAGATCGGAGCCTGTGCAAAGCACTTTGCAGTGCATTCGGGCCCCGAGGCTTTAAGACACTCTTTTGATGCGACCTGTGACATGAAGGATATGTGGGAGACATATCTTCCTGCATTTGAGACACTTGTAATCGAAGGCGATGTAGAATCTGTCATGGGAGCGTACAACAGGACAAACGGTGAGCCGTGTTGTGCTAACACCTACCTTATGGAAGAGGTGCTCAGAAAGAAATGGGAGTTTGAAGGTCATTTCGTATCTGACTGCTGGGCAGTAAGAGATTTCCATGAGAATCACAAGGTAACGGCTTCCCCTGAAGAGAGTGCCGCTCTTGCACTTAAGAAGGGCTGTGACCTTAACTGCGGATGTACATACAGATCGATCCTTTCCGCATATGATAAAGGTCTTATAGATAAAGAAGATATCCGTAAAGCTGCAATAAATCTTTTCACAACAAGATATCTGCTCGGTGAGTTTGATGAGAATGAGTTTGATAAGATCTCTTATGAGACGGTTGAATGCAAAGAGCATTTAAAACTCGCAAGAGAGGCTGCTGAAAAGTCTGTCGTAATGCTTAAGAACAACGGAATACTTCCTCTTAACAAAGATAAGATAAAGGCTATAGGCGTCATCGGACCCAATGCAGACAGCAGAAAGGCTCTGATGGGTAACTATCACGGAACCGCATCCAGATATACGACAGTTCTCGAAGGTATTCAGGACTATGTCAAAGACGATGTGAGAGTATTTTATTCACTCGGATCGCATCTGTTCCTTGATAAAGAAGAATTCCTTGCAAAGGAAAACGACAGGATAGCAGAGGCTGTTACTGTTGCCAAGCATTCTGATGTTGTGATCTTATGTGTCGGTTTAGATGAGACTCTCGAAGGAGAAGAGGGTGATACAGGTAACTCATATGCTTCAGGAGACAAGAAAGATCTCAATCTTCCTAACGGACAGAGAAAACTTATAGAAGCTGTTCTTAAAGTGGGTAAGCCCACTGTCGTATGCATGATGTCGGGTAGCTCAATAGATATGAGTCTTGAACAGGAAAAGGCTGATGCGATCTTACAGTGCTGGTATCCCGGTGCACAGGGTGGAAAGACGGTGGCTGACATACTGTTTGGAGAGATCTCACCTTCAGGCAAATTACCGCTTACTTTCTATAGAAACAGTGACCTTGATAAGATGCCTTCATTTGAAGATTATTCAATGGAGGGAAGGACTTACAGATACTTCAAGGGCGAACCGCTTTATCCTTTCGGATTCGGTCTGACCTATGCCGATGTTAAGATCTCTTCAGCGAATTTAGACAGAACTTTTGCTGATGCAGTAAGTTCAATGAAAAACATAACAGAGAGCAAGAGTGCAAGAGAGATCTATTCTGTACTGGAGGGCACAAGTGCTGTTATTAAGGTTGAACTTGAGAATCCTTCTGCGACAGATACGGATGAAGTTATCCAGATATATGTTAAGACAGACAGTAAGTTTGAAGCTGATAACGGAAAACTCGCAGCATATAAGAGAGTACATGTAAAAGCAGGCGAGAAGAAAGCGTTTGAGGTTGAGATACCTTTAAGGGCATGGTGTGTTGTTAACAGTGACGGTTTAAGAGTTGTCGATTCCGATAAAGCGACCATCACAGTAAGCCTTAACGGTCTTAACAAATGTGAGGCAAACGGATACGGCGAATCGGCTGTAGTTTTGGAGGTATAAAAAGATGAATTATACATATAAGACGAGCGGAGTATGCTCATCTGAGATAAATTTTGATATAGACGGGGATGTTATCTCCAATGTTAAGTTTACCGGAGGATGTAACGGTAACCTTAAAGCTATCGGTAAGCTGGTTGACGGATGCACCGTTGACTTTATCGAAGGCAAGCTTCTGGGAAATATCTGCGGCATGAGGAACACAAGCTGTGCAGATCAGCTTGCAAAAGCAGTAAGAAAAGCATATAATGAGAGCTCTGCTGTGTAGATTACAGCTTGGTTGATATTTGATGAAAACTATGGAACTCATGGCACCATGCCATTTTGGCCTGGAGTCAGTCTTAAAAAAAGAAATAACGGATCTTGGATATGATGTCAGCAAGGTTGAAGACGGAAGAGTCACTTTCATAGGTGATGATGAGGCCGTGTGCAGGGCCAATATCGGATTAAGAACAGCTGAAAGGATACTGATCAAGGTAACCAGTTTTAATGCCACGAGCTTTGAAGAGCTTTTTCAGGGTACAAAAGCTGCACCCTGGGAGGATTATCTTCCTAAAGATGCCAGATTCTGGGTAGCAAAGGCAGCAAGTGTTAAAAGTGCGCTGTTCAGCCCCTCGGATATACAGTCTGTAATGAAAAAAGCAATCGTTGACCGGTTGAGTCAGAAGTACGGAATTACGCATTTTCCCGAGGATGGCAGCGAATATCCCATAAGAGTGTTCATTATGAAGGATGAAGTGACAGTCGGACTTGATACGACGGGAGATTCACTTCATAAAAGAGGATACCGTAAGCTCACAGCCAAAGCCCCCATTGCTGAAAACCTTGCAGCAGCACTTATAATGCTGACACCCTGGAGAGGTGACAGGATACTCGTGGATCCTTTCTGCGGTTCAGGCACATTTCCGATAGAGGCAGCTTTGATGGCAGCAAATATAGCTCCCGGAATGAACAGATCCTTTACAGCAAAGAGCTGGGAAAACCTTATAGGTGCAAATGTATGGAAAGATGCATATGAGGAAGCCCATGATGAAGTTATAAGGGATGTTGTATGCGATATCCAGGGCTATGACATAGATGATGAGATGGTAAGTATTGCCAGACAAAACGCTGCCAAGGCAGGCGTTGAGAACATGATCCATTTTCAAAGAAGAGATGTGGCACAGCTGTCACACCCCAAGAAATACGGATTCATCATCACGAACCCGCCTTACGGCGAAAGGATAATGGAAAAGAGTGAGATGGCAGGGCTGTACGGGACTCTGGGTGATCGTTTCAGAGCACTTGACAGCTGGTCTCTTTGCATGATAACCGCCTATGAAGATGCCGAAAAAGCTATCGGACGTAAAGCCGACAGAAACAGAAAGATATATAACGGCATGATGAAGACATATTTTTATCAGTTTATGGGACCAAAGCCCCCTAAAGCTAATCCATGAGTACGGAGAATTGACATGAAGATCATTTTTGCAACAGGAAATATGGGAAAGATGCGTGAGATACGTGCGATAATGTCGGATGTTGATGCGCAGATCCTTTCAATGAAGGAAGCGGATGTGTACACCGATGTTGTTGAAGACGGCACCACATTTATGGAGAATGCATTCATCAAGGCAAGAGCTGTTTCGAAACTCGCAAAAGATAAAGGCATTGAAGCTATAGTTATAGCCGATGATTCAGGCCTTGTTGTAGATGCGCTTAACGGAGAACCCGGTATATATTCTGCAAGATATCTGGGAGAGGATACGCCGTATTCGATAAAGAATGCGAAGATTATCGAAAGGCTTAACGGAGTCCCGGATGAAGAAAGAAGCGCCAGATTCGTATGTGCGATGGCTGCAGTGTTCCCTGACGGAAGCGAGGAATGCTATGAGGCCACATATGAAGGAAGGATCGGTTATGAGGAGAAGGGCCCTAACGGATTCGGTTACGACCCGATATTCTATCTTCCCGACAGAGGCCTCTATTCTGCAGAACTCGATCCCGATGAGAAAAACAGGATAAGCCACAGAGGCAAAGCACTTGAAGGTATTAAGAACATACTTAAGGACAGAATCACGGTATGAGCATGAAGATACTTATAGTTAGCGATACACATAGGAAAAACGATCTGTATGTCAGGCTGTGTGAACAGTTATCACCGCTTGATATGGTCATTCACTGCGGTGATATAGAAGGCAGTGAGTATATCATCAATGAAGCGGCAAGATGTCCGGTAAAAATGGTATCCGGAAACAATGATTTCTTCTCTGATACGAGAAGTGATGAGGAATTTACTATAGGTAAGTATAAGATATGGCTTACCCATGGTCATCACTACTATGTATCTATGGGAAATGAGATATTAAAAGATGAGGCAAGAAGCCGGGGGATCGATATAGTTATGTATGGGCATACACACAGACCGGTCATCGAGCGAGAAAGAGATATCATTGCGATAAATCCGGGAAGCCTTACATATCCAAGGCAGGAGGGAAGACAGCCTACTTATATCGTCATGACGATAGATGATAAAGGGGAAGCCGATTTTGAACTGAGGTATATCTGACAGATACATGCGACTGATATTCAACCGAAATATGTAAAGAAAATTCGAAAAAACAGTTGACATTAAAGCGACGGTTGAATATAATATATCTTGCGTCACGACACCGGGGTGTGGCTCAGCTTGGCTAGAGCGCCTGGTTTGGGACCAGGAGGTCGCAGGTTCGAATCCTGTCACCCCGATAAAATCGTATATATTTTTAATCAATATGCAGGTGTAGTTCAATGGTAGAACACTAGCCTTCCAAGCTAGATACGTGGGTTCGATTCCCATCACCTGCTTCTTTTTATGCCCTAAAACAGAAGTTACGTTTTTGGGGCTTTTTTACTGCCTCTTTTGATCTTAGAACATGTCATAATCTTCATACCACTCCATAACGGCAAGTTTATGTCCGTTAGAGGAATTGGTGATCGCATACTGTTTTGCTTCTTCAAGTGAAAAGGTTTTTGCCTGAAGGGGAGCTTTATCATCATGGATCGTGTGGGTAGAAAGACTTTGCCCCCAGCTTGGTATCATGTATTCTTTTAACTGATCGGATATTATCACAAATTTGGGTGAACGGTATCTCGAATCCTTTCCGACTTCATTTATGAAATGATCGTTGGTCCATATCTGTTTTCCATCCTGATAGACGGAGTGGATCTGATATACAATGATCACATATCTTCCCGCAGGAAAATTCTTATAAGCCCAGTCATGGTTAAAATGTTCCTTATTATAATATCCGGAAAATGTATCATTTGCTTCCGCGATAAAAGTCTCAGAGTCTTTAAGATCAAATACCGAATCTATATTTAATCCAAATACACCCATATCAGCAGCCTGGTTACCTTTCCTTTCTGTCAGATTTATCTTGCAGATATCATCCACTGTTTCTTGACTATTATAACATGATAGTCATCACAGCTGACAATGTCATACTTTTTTGCAACTATTAAAAAAACAATCTATCGGATAACCTGAATTTATTAAAAAAATTTAAGCGAACCGGCAGATTTAATGGATAATTGTTACACTTTCAGCGTTATAATAGATATGTAGCGTTCTTATAAGAGAATGTATAAATGATGTCAGGCGAGGAAAAGCATAGTGAAGAATAAGAGCATAATTGAAAATATCATGCATTTTCTTTTGCACAATAGTTTTACTTTCACTGTTGCGGTAATGTTTTTGGTGCATGCGGTCCTGCTTGGAATATCATGGTATGCAGGCGTTATGCCTTTAGTCAATTTCAATATAGTAAGTGTTATCATCTATATCTTCTGTATATTGTTATGTAAGTATGGACATATCCTACCGGTATATATAAGTATCTTTTCTGAAGTTACCGTTTATGCGATAGTATCAGTCAGTTATACAGGCTGGGAATGCGGTGCTTATTATTTCTTATTCTCGATAATCCCCATAATCCTGTATTTTGGATGTTTCCTGTTTAAAGGTCAGCAAAGATGGATCATAGTAGGTCTGCTGGCTGTTAATCTTGCGATGTTCGTATTCATGTTTATAGGATTTTCTGAGGCTAAACCTATATATGAAGTACCATATGGTCCCAAGACGTTTTATTACGTTTTCTCTGCGCTTGCCATGGTGCTTTCTGTTATCTTCTACAACGTGATATATATCTATTCGAGCGAGTTTGAGATGACCAGTCTCGAAGAGAAGAATGAGAAGCTCTCACTTGATGCACAGGAAGATGCTCTGACAAGCCTGCTTAACAGAAGAGGATTTTTGCCTCAGGTTGCAGCTTTGATGAACAGTACTCATTCAAATCATTTCTGCATAGCATTTTTGGATATTGATAATTTCAAGCGTATAAACGATTCTTACGGTCATGACTGCGGTGATGAGGTATTGAGACATATCTCCAAGCTGATAAAGAAGGAAATGCAGGGATGTGACATCTGCAGATGGGGTGGTGAAGAATTCGTTATCCTTTTAAAGGATTATGATTTTACTGTTGCAAAGCAGAAGATGGAGTATATAAGAAGCAGTATAGAGGCTACACCGACTATATTTTACAACAAACGTATCACAGCCACTGTGACCATAGGCCTTGAAGAATATAAAGATATTTATCATGAGCCTGAAGAGGTGATAAAGAAGGCTGATGCGCGAATGTATTACGGCAAACAGCATGGTAAGAATATACTGATATATGAGGATACTGAGGAACCTGAGAGTCCTGCATCTGAATAGAGAACATATATTGAGGATATGAAAAAGCAATCTGATTATGGGTCAGATTGCTTTTCTTATTTTCTCTATAGTGTTTATCACAAAATCATCAGCCTGTTTGGGAGTAAGATATGTATAATCCCTGTTAAGATCTCCATGCTGATCGCTGTGATAGAAACCGCATATATACTGTCTGCGGTTTTCGAAAGCATCTTTATCAAACATGTCCATGAAGACATTATCGTAATCAACACAGTTTTCATATATTGAAAATGCCATGAAATCAGGATGCTGTTTAAGATACAAGAAATCAAGATCATACCAGTCGGCTTTGGCAGTCCATACCAGTTTGTAAAGGTCGGACTTTGCTTCATCGGGATAAGAATTCAAGAGAGACATATATATGTTGTCTGTCCACTCTATATCCGTTAGCAGATGCACGTAGTAACCCAAAAAGAATGAATATTCCTGCTTAGTATAAGTCTTTTTTAACTCATCATTAAAATATTCCAGGATGAACTTCTCAATGTCAAAGAATGTCGGATCATCAGGCTTTGTTTTAAAATGAGAAACGTTTTTGGGCGGATGGTACTTTGTCCAGTCCTCATTTGGGACTCCGCTGTCCGGAGCGATATTACCCATAACAAAGGCTGCCTCATCTATGTCTTTAAGTTCATTAAGCATAAGATCTGCTATCCGTAAGTGTATCATCCATGATGCCATGTTTGTTTCCTCCCCGCTATCTACTTATTATAACAGTGATTTACAAACTGCAAAAGGTAAAAAAGTTTATAGAAAATTTATTGACAAATTATATTGCGCAAAATATAATAGTGCAAAAGATAAAATCATGAGGTGGACTTATGGCACAGAAATATGAACAGCTTTTATTAAAAAACCAGTTATGCTTTCCTTTGTATGCATGCGGAAGAAAGATCGTTGGCAGTTATACGCCTTACCTTAAACCGCTCGGACTTACATATACGCAGTATATAGTAATGATGGTCCTTTGGGAGAAGGAGAGTGTAAATGTTGGACAGTTAGGTGAGATACTTCATCTTGATGCGGGAACGCTTACCCCTCTGTTAAAGAGACTTGAAAAGGCAGGATATGTAACAAGAGGCCGTTCAAAGGAGGATGAGCGTATCACGATAATCTCCATAACACCACAAGGTGAGGCACTTAAAGAAGAGTGTAAGGATATCCCGCTTAAGATGGCAAAAAAGGGTTCACCACTTAATGAAAAGGATGCAAAGGAACTTTACAGGTTGTTATACCTGTTTTTAGACGCAGAATAAAGTTAACAGCTTGATCAAAGCATAAGATTAAACAGGAGGAAGAAATATGATTTATGATTATGAAGTCATAAAGGGAACCGGAGAAAAGCAGAGTCTTGCAGATTATAAGGGTAAGGTCATCCTGATAGTCAATACGGCTACTGGCTGCGGTTTTACACCGCAATACGAACCTATAGAGAAGTTGTATGAGGATTATCATGACAAAGGGCTGGAGATCCTGGATATTCCCTGCAATCAGTTTGGAGCACAGGCTCCTGGAAGTGATGAGGAGATCCATGAATTCTGTACGCTTCACTATAATACGACATTCCCGCAGATGAAAAAGTCTGATGTAAACGGAGTAAATGAACTGCCTCTGTACACATATCTTAAAGCACAGAAAGGTTTTGAGGGATTTGAGGATCATGAGTTAAAGGCTGTTCTTGAAAATATGTTTAATGCAGCTGACCCTGACTGGGCATCCAAGCCTGATATCAAATGGAACTTTACCAAATTTGTTGTTGACCGTGAAGGCAACGTTGTAGCTCGTTTTGAACCCACTGCTGATATGGGTAAGGTTGAAGAATGCATCAGGGCATTGCTGTAAGGAGGAAATAATATGACATATGCAGTTAGATACTATACAAAGACCGGAAACACAAAGAGACTTGCTGAGGCTATGGCAAAGGAGCTGGGCGTTGAAGCTCTTCCCATAAGCGAGCCTGTAAATGAAGCTGTGGATTATCTGTTCTTGGGAAATTCATACTATGCATTTAACATAGATCCCGAAGTGAAGGCTTTTGTGTCTTCTCTTGATAAGGATAAGATCGGAAAGATCGTTAATTTCGGTTCTGCGGCGATGTTGAATTCAACATACAAGAAAGTAAAAGAAGTGGCAGACAAGGCAGGCGTTGCCATGGATGAAAAGGAATTCCACTGCAAAGGTGAGTTCAAGGGCATCCATAAGGGCAGACCAAACAATGATGATATCGCGGCAGCAGTTGAGTTTGTGAAAAAATATAAGTAAGACTTTAAGGAGATATATCTTATGGAACGCGATTTTGATATTCAGGGATATATGACAAAGGGAGTAGAGAGGATAGTTTCCGATGCATTAAGAGCAACGGTAAAGAATCCGAAAGAGAGCGCATATATGCTCAAATTCGCTGCAGCAAGCAAAAAAGCTTCAAAGAAGAGAGCAAAGGCTGAAGCTAATGGAGAACATATACCTCCGTTTCTTATCGCAAGTATAACATCAAGCTGTAACCTGCACTGCGCAGGCTGTTACTCAAGGAGTAATGAGGCTACAACAGACTGTAAGCCGGTGGATCAGCTGACCGGTAAAGAATGGAAAAAGATCTTTGATGAAGCAGAGGAATTGGGAGTCAGTTTCATCCTGCTTGCCGGCGGTGAACCTCTTTTAAGATGGGATGTTATAGAGGAGGCAGCAAAGAGACCCAATATACTCTTCCCTGTATTTACAAACGGTACCTTCATAGGTGACAAATATATGGATGCGTTTGATGACAACAGAAATCTCATCCCTGTCATCAGTATAGAAGGAGATAAAGAAAAGACCGATTCAAGACGAGGCGATGGCGTGTATGACAAGCTGATAGCAGCAATGGACGGATTACACGAAAGAGATCTTATATTCGGGGCATCGGTAACGGTGACAACCGAAAATCTAAACGAGGTCACTTCCGAGGATTTCTTAAGATCGCTTTCTGACAGGGGATGTAAGCTTGTCATATATGTTGAGTATGTTCCGGTCACAAAAGAGAGTACGGAACTGGCTCTTTCAGACGAAGAGAGAGATCATCTTATAAGTGAGGTTGACAGAGTGAGAGCCGAGCATCAGGATATGGTATTCGTAGCGTTCCCTGGTGATGAAAAGGGATCTGGCGGATGTCTGGCAGCAGGCAGAGGCTTTTTCCATATCAACTCACATGGAGGAGCAGAACCCTGCCCGTTTTCTCCTTATTCGGATGTGAATGTAAGAGATACTTCTTTAAGAGAAGCTATGAGATCAAAACTTTTTAAGTCACTTAACGAGAAGGATATCCTTAATGCTGATCATATAGGCGGATGTGTTTTGTTTGAAAAGAAAGAGCTTGTGGAGGCTGAACTTGCAGGAGGTATGATAAATGACTGATAAAGAAGCGATCTTACAAAGACATTCTGTAAGATCATATGAAGATAAAAAGATAGATGAGGATGTTGTAAGACAGATAAAGGATAAGATAGAAAAACTCAACCTGATCGGAGATCTGCATCTGCAGTTTATAGAAGATGCGGACAAGACATACGGCAGTTTCATCAACAAAGCAAGAGGACTCGGTTCCGCACCAAGTGTTATAGCATGTGTCGGAAAAGAGGCGGATGATCTGGAGGAGAGAGTAGGATATTATGGAGAAAAACTTGTTATCTTTTTACAGCAGCTTGGACTCAATACATGCTGGACTGGAACTTTCAGCAAAAAGAATGTGAATGCAGAGATCAAAAGCGGAGAGAAGCTTGTCATATGCATAGCTGTCGGATACGGAACGGATCAGGGAAGGATTCGTAAATCAAAGAGTGCTGATCAGGTGACAGCAGGACGCAAAGACAGACCTGAGTGGTTTAATAATGGCGTTGAACTTGCTCTCCTTGCTCCAACAGCTATAAATCAGCAGAAGTTCACCATTAAGTTGAATGATGATGACACGGTCGAGTTTATCAATAACGGCGGAGTTTTCAGCCGTGTTGATCTGGGAATAGTAAAGTGTCATTTTGAGATCGGTGCCGAAAGACAGAATTAAATATTTAAGGACTGACGCCCTAAAAGTGTCAGTCCTTTTGTGTACCATTAATCCGAATAATGATATTTACTCAATCTATTTCCAAACGCAAGACACATTATGACTCCTGTTATTGCGAGTATGAACATCATAAGTG
This sequence comes from Lachnospiraceae bacterium, assembly GCA_017619635.1. Taxonomy (GTDB): domain Bacteria; phylum Bacillota; class Clostridia; order Lachnospirales; family Lachnospiraceae; genus Colinaster. Next base: position 14,661 of record JAFZRZ010000039.1, read on the forward strand.
CTGCGCCCGATCCTTTTCCGCTGCCAAAAAGGTTTATCCATATCCCGCTCTTTGCAGCCATAAAAGGCTCGCATATCTCATCTACCATGAATCCGCCAAATAAAAGGCCTATAGGTATGGTGAAGAACTGAAGAGTGTTTCGACATGCATAAACTCGTCCCTGAAGTTCAACGGGGATCGAATTTCTCATTATAACATTCTGGTTAGTATTCATGACCGGTACAAATATCCATCCCAGTACCTCTGCTATGCACCATGCCATGGGACTTCTTGAAAAAGCGAGAATGAAATTCTCTGTCCCGAGTGAAAAGAGCATTGTCAGGTATATGACCTTAATGCGGTCTTTGGGTTTTGGCATATTCATTGCAATAAGGCTTCCAACAGCCATTGCAACTCCAGAACAGGATGAAACGATACCCAAAACGCTGTTTCCGCCCCTGGGGTTTGGAATGATGAGTGCCGGAAGAGTAGCGTTGAATGCTGATGCTATAAGATTGACTCCCGACAAGAAAAGGATCACATATAAGATCATTGGATTCTGTTTGAGATATTTAAGTCCCTCTTTTGCAAGTTGGATGACATTTCCCGGATCTTTTTTATCTCCGGTCAAATCGGGCATCTTTATAAAACATGCCAGAGCGATGTATGCTATCGCAAATGTTATAAGATCAACTGCTATTGCTGCATCCAGTCCGGCCAGTCCGTAAAGAGCTGCAGCTATCACAGGATTACCTATAGTGATAAGTGACCTTGATAAAGCCTGCAGACCACCGGTCTTCTGGTAGTATTCCTTGGGTATGATCATCGTATATGCGACTTCTGATGCGGGCTGCTGAACCGTATTCATCAGACCTGTTATCACATTGATCAGATACAGATGCCATACGCACAGAGCATCATTCTTATAAAGAATAAAGACAATAATCGTACTCAGCGCTGCAAGAGCATCGCAGATGAGCATGGTCTTCTTTTTATCAAACTTATCCGATATGGCACCTGCAAATATGCTCATCACAACATAGGGTGCATAGGTACATATCGTTAACGCTGCCGTACTTAATGCCGATCCGGTCTTTTCGTAAAGCCACAATGTAAGTGCAAAACCTGTAATCGCACTTCCAAGCTGTGACAGACTCTGGGTACTCCACAGAATGTAGAAATCTCTTAAACTATTATATTTTTTATTCATTTCTTTGCTCCTCATTTTTCTAGATCATTTACAAAAGATAGAGCAAAGCTTGAGGAATTCATATTCCTCCATACAGTCTCCTCAAGCCCTGCATGGAGCGATTGCACTGGTTAATCTCATTTTTTTATCCTCCTGTTGGTATTTGAACTATCGTTCTTATTTATGATAACATGCTTTTAGGGTAATGTCATAGGAAAATAAATCAAATTGAATAAAACTGTTGACATGGTAAATTATAATTGATAGAATATATCGTGCTGAAAATGCTTCAGTTAAGGTTATGTGTTCGTAGCTCAGCTGGATAGAGCAACGGCCTTCTAAGCCGTGGGTCGGGGGTTCGAATCCCTTCGAGCACACTCTGTCATCGGTCTGTATGGCCGATGACATGATTTTATTATGGTGGGTATGGCGCAGTTGGCTAGCGCGCCAGATTGTGGCTCTGGAGGCCGAGGGTTCGAGTCCCTCTACCCACCCTTTATCCCGATAAAAGGGATAATTAGTCCAAACAATGGGCTATCGCCAAGCGGTAAGGCACAGCACTTTGACTGCTGCACTCGCTGGTTCGAATCCAGCTAGCCCAGTTGAAGTAAGCAAGAACTTGCTGCTTAATATATGTGGGATATTAGCTCAGGTGGTAGAGCACTTGACTTTTAATCAAGTTGTCCGGGGTTCGAATCCCCGATGTCTCACTTCTTTTGAAAGGCTTCAAACCCAGTGTTTATGCGGGTTTGAAGTTTTTTGATTTTCTGAAATGTGGGTCAGTGACCCAACTTAGTGACCCAACGAAGGTTAAGAAACGCCTAATTTTGACTTTTGGATAGCATCTTCAACAAAGCTGTCTGTGGTAACTGTGTATCTTTCAAGATTAATAGTAGTCGAGTGACCAAGTATCGCTGCCCGTTCAGCTACATTCAAGCCTATTGAAACCATCCACATGTTGAAGGACTTCCTAAAAGCATGATTGTTTGTGACATTATATCCAAGTTTTTTACAGAGTTTGTACAGTGATCTTTCATATGATACGCTGTCTGTTTCAGGAAATACATACTCAGATTCTATATTAAGCTCTTCTTGAATACTTTGGATATCACTCAAAATCTTCGGAATGCTCGGATCTATAAACGGTATCTTACGTCCGCCATGAGGTTTCCCTTTTTCTTCTTTCAGCCACGGGACTATCTCGAATCGGTCATCTCCATGTTTGCCATCATGCCTTATCTGCATCTGATGAAGATATATGTGATCCTCTTTTACGTCATCCCATCTAATGGCCGGCAGTTCAGATGCCCGCATACCTGTGTAGCTTGACAAGAGCCCCATAAAAGAGTATTTGCATCTTTCGTATGAATGCCTGTTTTTATCAATGCGCTCTTGAAAATTCTCTCTCAGAGTTTTTACCTGCGCATCAGAGAATGCCATGTTTGTTTTAGGCTTGATATTCTTGAATGCGCTGACATTGTTTTTGAACAGGGATGACGGATTGATGTTGATCAGTGGATTGTTCTCTCTGCATCCGATCTCAGGATCCGAAGCTGCCTTAAAGACAATATTGAGAGTTCCCTTTAACTGCTTTACCTCTGAAAGAGACATATCATGCTTCTGCTGAGTCTCTCTCATATAGGCCCATAGAAACGAACTCGTTATATCTCTGACATCACAATCAAGAAATTCTTCTGTAAAATAACTCTTTTTCGTCCGTTCATGTCTTTCGATTGTAGAAGGCTGAGGATTGGTACTATTGATCCTGTGTCGAATTCCGATGTTATACCAAGCTCTGACTGTATAAGAGATATCCTCACTTTGCGAATAGATCTCATAAAGCTTTTCGTACATCGAATCCAGATCCTTAGCTCTGACCTTGTTAGTTGTACTACGAGGGTCTCTGGTAGACCAATAACCGTCTTTAGTCTTAGGCGGAGTGATAGCTCTGGGAAGGCCGTCTTTGTTAACATGATGTTTTTTAACAAAGTCCTTGATCCATGCATTTCGTTTATTAAGTTGTATTATATTCATAATGTGCTCACTTTCTTTAGTAGAAAGTTCTGCCACATTGATGTTATTAATTTTAGCATAATCGATGAATTCCTGCACAGAAATTTCAAAAACATTATCCATAACGGCCTCCTTTCTTCAAAGCTGTAAATTAAAAATGACTGCATGTATCATACAAAGCAGTCGTTAAATATAAGAACATCATAGAGATGTATAAGTGGTTATCTTGTAATACTATTGTCTTTGTGTTTGGTTACGTTTTTCTCATTTCTCGAAATAAGTGTCTCAATATTTTTTGATGCAGTCATCAGCTGTTTATGGTCAGAGTTCAGTTTGTGATATTCATCATAAAGTGCATCCTTTTTCTGTATGAGCTCATCAAGCCTAGCTTTGATATCTGCAGCTTTGGTAGAAGGATCTACACCTTTAGATGAAAGAAAAGTACATGCCGATCTGAATAACATCATACCGGTCGAGTGTTCTTCCTCATATTGTTTACTCTTACCTGACTTTAAGTACCCGGCATAAACAGCATTGTATTTTTCTCGTCGTTCCAGTGACTCATATATCTCTTTGAGTTCAGCGATCTGAGTTTCATATCCTCTGATGGATGATCGCAGATTCTTTATCTCACGACTCCATTCATCCTGTTTTTCTTCGATCGCAGAAAGAGAAGTGATGCCATGTGTATTTAAAAAATTATATGTGGCTGCTATCTTTTTTACTTCGGATAAAGCGACCTTGTTCTGGTATGCAGGACTCTTTATCATATCAAGTCTGTCTGAAAGATCCTTTAAAAGACCGATCTCTTGCTTTGGTGGAGCAATGTATGGAACAGCGCCGATACCTTTGTATCTTATCCTTGTTATGATCGCATCCTTAGTATATATGTCACCGAGATTTTTTAGACGCATATAACGCTGAGAGCCTTCCTTTTTGATCGAATAATTATCGTTGGTTATCTTGATCTCATAACCTGTTTTCTTTAACATCTCGATCAGTTCGTCGAAAGAATCGACAAGAGGTATATATGAGTCGATAGTGTTTTTTAATACCTGTCTGTTAGAGTTGTTTGTCCTTACATCCTTATATTTGTAATAAGGCTCAGCACTTCTTTCTTTATCTTTTATCACGGACAGACCATACGATGCACACAGTTCATCATTGATCGTTCTCATCTTATCGAATGAATTAAAGTTCTGTCTGTACTTCTTATGATCGGTAAATGACACACTGTTAAATATGATGTGGTTATGAATATGATCCTTATCAACATGAGTCGCTAGGACAAATTCATGCTCACCGTTTGTATACCTCATGGCAAGTTTTTTACCTATCTCATGTGCGAGTTCGGGAGATATCTCACCCGGTGCAAATGACTGGATGATGTGATGTGCTTTCACATTTCCGATCTTGGATCCATAAGAAGCTGTCTGTTCAAACTCGATATCAGCAGTATGAGGAGAACAACCGAAAGATGAAACTAGTAATTCATCATCTGTCTTTTCAGGGTTGGTTATGTAATTGATCGCATCTAATACTGAGTGCTTGATAGGATGTATCTTTGATATTGCCATATGCTCACCATCATCTCCTTTATCTCATCTATTGTTTCTTTGCTTACGTTGTCACCGGAATTCAATGCATGAGCTATCTGATTTATGTTGTTACCGATCTTGTTTAGCTCATAGGTGAATTCCTTTATCTGTTCAGAATCATTGATCACAAAAAAGTATGCATTGATCATACTTCGACGTGCATATTCCGAAAAAGAAGTTATATGTGCGAGCTCCATTCTCTCTTTAATAGCTTTTTCTTCAGCATCTGACAGATATAAAAGATGTGCGTTTTTTCTTTTTCTGTTTGGCTTTTCTTTCTTCATTTTTTACTTCCTCCTTTCTTCATGTTCATAAATAAAAGTGTTAAGG
>JAFZRZ010000040.1 GCA_017619635.1 Lachnospiraceae bacterium
AGTATGTAAAGCCTACGGGTGATTTCAAGAAGATGATGAAAGAGACTACGACTCTGCCTGCAAACGTCCAGGTTGTCGAGCCTGAAGAGGTTAATCAGGAAGTCAATGAAGAACTTCTTATAACTCCTTCACCAACAGTTGTCGCAGAACAGAGTAGTGAGAGTCAGAGCGCTAAACCGACATTATCTCCTTCACCGACTATCACACCCACTCCAATTCCGACTCAATCACAGCAGGAGAATAAGACAACACCGACTCCTGAACCAGAGATAAAACAAACGCCAACTCCTACACCAACAACTGAACCTGAGCCGGAAATAACAGAAACTCCTGAGCCGGGACCTACAGAAAAGACTGAGCCGGAAATTACAGAACCTGCTGGAGATACACCAACACCAGGTCCGGAACAGCCAACACCTCCGGAAGATACCGATTCATCCACTTAGTGATCAAAGGATACAACGGGACATGCTTTTTAACTCATATTTATTCATATTTGTATTTCTGCCGATCGCTCTAATCGGGTGGTTCGGTCTAAACAGATTAAATCATCACAGGGCGGCACTCGCTTTCTTAGTCGGAATGTCGCTCTGGTTTTATGGTTATTTCAATCCATATTATCTGCTGATCATCATATCGAGTCTTGCAGTGAATTATCTTTTGAGTGCTGTTTATGACAAAATAAAGAATCGCTCATCAAAGATAATCTGGCTGCTTATCGGGATATTCTTTAATCTGGGAATCCTTTTCTATTTCAAATACTATGATTTCTTTATTGAGAATGTGAATGCTGTATTCAATGCGGGATTTGGTCTTAAACATATCCTTTTACCTTTGGGTATAAGTTTTTTCACATTCCAGCAGTTATCATTCATAATAGACAGATATAAAGGAAGAGCACCGCATTATGATCTTCTCGATTATGCTGCCTTTGTGACATTCTTCCCGCAGCTTGTGGCAGGCCCCATCGTTCTTTATGATGAGGTGATGCCTCAGTTTGCCAATAAGGATAAAAGAAAGCCTGACATAACAAATATGTCAAACGGACTCTGGCTTTTTACGATAGGACTTGCAAAGAAAGTCCTTCTGGCTGATGTCCTTGCTCCGGTTGTCACATACGGGTTTGATAACTGTATCTTTCTTGATTCGATATCAACTTTCATAGTGGGACTTGTTTATGCTTTTCAGCTGTATTTTGATTTTTCGGGATACAGTGATATGGCCATGGGACTCGGTCTCATGTTCAATATAAAACTTCCTCAGAATTTCAATTCGCCCTACAAGGCATGCAGCATGAAACAATTGTGGCAGGGATGGCATATAACACTTTCGAGGTTCTTTGTAAGATATGTTTATATACCTATGGGAGGTAGCAGAAAAGGAAAGGCAAGAGCTCTTTTTAATGTGTTCTTTATCTTTATGCTCAGCGGTCTGTGGCATGGAGCCGCATGGACATTTGTTGTCTGGGGAATAATCCAGGGCCTTGCTCTTGTCTGGGATAATCTTTATCTGATAGGCGTTAAAGGACAGGGTGACAAGAATGAGCCAAAGATCGGGATACCGAAACTTCTTGGACAGTTTATAACTTTCAATTTCTTTTTGGCAACATTGTTTGTTTTCAGAGCGAACAGCCTTGCTGATGCTGTCTTGATGTTTAAGAACATGTTCTCGTTTAAGATAACAGGAAGTATTTCGAGACTTCTTCCGTATATGGATGTGCCTGAGTTTTATCTTATAAAACAGGTTATAAATATGAAGGCACCTTCGATTTTAAACACGGCTTATCTTTTAATACTCATTCTTATGCTTGCTGTATCTATATTTATAATAAGCAGAAAAAACAGTGTTCAGATAATGCAGGAGAATAACGGTAAAGCTAAATGGTATCTGGCAGCGATCTTACTTGGATGGTCTGTTATATCATTCTCACAGGTAAGTACTTTTATATATTTCAATTTCTGATCGGATAAGACATGGAACAGAAGAAAAATCTAAAAAACTTCATATTGACTGTGATCGTGTTCTTTGCCTTGTGTATCATGCTTGTTTTTGTGACAGATCCTTTTTTTCATTATCATAAGCCGTGGCTTAAACTGAAAGCTGTGCTCACAGATAAGGAATATCAGTGTATAGGAACTATCAGGAACTTTGATTATGATGCTCTGATCGTCGGTTCCTCTGTATGTGAGAACTACAACAATACATGGTTTGATGACAGATTTGATGTTAAGGCGATAAAAGCAGTAAGGTCATACGGGGCAACGGCGGATCTGTGCTACTTTATAAAAGAGGCATATAAGGAGCATGATCTTAAGTATGTCTTCTATAACATAGATCCCGGATCTCTTGCAGCAACACCTCATCTGACATTTGAAGAGACGGGCTGTCCGATGTATCTGTATGATAAGAATCCTTTCAATGATATAGAGTATCTTCTTAATAAAGATGTGCTCCTTGAAAAGGTTCCATATATGATAACAAAATCTTATATCGGAGAATATGATGAGGGCAATTCGTTTAACTGGGGACAGTGGAAGGAATTCCATGCCGATATGGTTACTGGACTTTATATAAGATCTCCTCAGATAAAACAGATGAGAGCAGCTGACACATATAAAAACGAATGTGATGAGAATATAAAGCTTATAGAAGAGCAGGTTAAGAGTCATCCTGAGACACAGTTCTATTTCTTTATCCCTCCATATTCATTTGTATGGTGGGACAATATATACAGAGACGGTGATATGGAAGCCTATGTCTCAAATATGAAAAAATGTGCGGATACACTGCTTGCTTATGACAATGTGAGATTTTATAATTTTCTTACAGACGAAGAGGTCGTGACTGATCTTGATAACTACATGGATGTTTTGCATTTCTCACCTCAGATAAATGAGAGGATAACAGATATGCTCTTAAACGGTGATCATGAGGTCTTAAGTCAGGATACAGAAAAAATGGCTGATGAATGCCTTGACTTCGGATACAGGGCAGTCAATGAACTCATAGCACCTTACGAGGATGAGATAAAGGTTGATTATACAATGAGCAATCTTGACTATTGATGTTTAAATGGTTAAAATTCCATAGGTGATAAAGATACATATTTATAAGGAGAACAAATTTGAGCAGCACTACCGATTTTAGAAAGATAGAGAATTCAATACCTGTTGCACCGCTCGCGATCGCGGTACATGAATCAGCAGCTTCCCTTGGAAGAGATGTCGACAGGATAATTTCCTCAAAAAGGAAGAAAGACCGTACACAGTATGAGGGCAGTCCTGTAATAGAAGGATACTGTCGTAAGTCTTATATCGTTGATATGGAGTGTACGAGATTTGGTACCGGTGAGGGCAAAGCTGTATTTGAGGAATCGATAAGAGGAAAAGATGTCTTCATGCTTATCGATATATGTAACAACAGCTTAACTTACAGGATGAACGGCTTCATAAATCATATGTCTCCTGATGATCTTTATCAGGATCTTAAGCGTATGATAGCTGCAGCTGCAGGTAAGGCAAAGAGGATAAATGTTATAATGCCTTTCCTTTACGAAGGAAGACAGCATAAGAGAAACAGCAGGGAATCACTTGACTGTGCATTCATGCTTGATGAACTCTATCACATGGGTATCGATAACTTCATCACTTTCGATGCTCATGATCCGAGAGTTGCAAATGCGATCCCGTTAAGCGGTTTTGACAATTACACGCCTCCTTATCAGTTCATAAAGGCGCTTCTTGGTTCGGAAGATGATCTGATCATAGATAAGGATCACCTTGTTGTTATAAGCCCTGATGAGGGTGCTCTTGACAGAAGCGTGTATTTTGCGAACGTGCTCTGTGTTAACACTGGTATGTTCTATAAGAGAAGGGATTACAGCAAGATCGTAAACGGAAAGAATCCTATTGTTGCACATGAATTTTTAGGTGATGATATAGACGGCAAGGATGTCATCGTAATGGATGACATGATCAGTTCCGGCGAGAGCATGCTCGATACAGCCAGACAGCTTAAGGAGATGAATGCGAAGAGAGTTTATATCTGCTGCACATTCGGCCTTTTCACAAACGGTTTAAAGGCTTTTGATGAAGCATACGAGAAATGCTATTTTGATAAGGTGGTTACTACAAACCTTAACTATTTCCCTCCGGAATTAAAGACCAAGCCCTATTATATAGAAGCGGATATGAGTGGATTTTTGGCAGATATCATTGATTTCATGAATCATGATGTGAGCATGAGTAACGTTCACACACCTGCCGAGAAGATACGTGATGTGATAAACAAATACAACAAGCGTCAGAATTTTGATTTTGACGAGGTTAAAAAGAAATAAAGTTTAATGAAGAAAAACAGGCATATAGTTGAACAGATCATGCCAGACAGTATCGCTGAGGAGATGGAGATAGAACCCGGTGACGAGATCGTATCCATAAACGGCGAGGAGATCGAAGACATCTTTGATTACCAGTTTCTGTGTGAGAGTGATTATATAGAAGTGGGCGTTTTAAAACAAAACGGCGAGGAATGGCTCCTTGAGATAGACAAGGATGAAGATGAGGATTTGGGCATTAAATTTGAGAACGGTCTGATGGATGAGTACCACAGCTGTTCAAACAAATGTATCTTCTGCTTCATAGACCAGATGCCTCCGGGTATGCGTCCTACACTTTATTTTAAGGATGACGATGCTAGATTATCGTTTTTGCAGGGAAACTATGTCACTCTGACAAACATGAGTGAGAAGGATGTAGAGCGTATCATAAGGTATAATCTGTCACCGATCAATATATCATTTCATACGACAAATCCTGAGCTCAGATGTATGATGCTTAACAACAGATTCGCCGGAGCAGCTCTGGAAAAACCTAAAAGATTCTATGAGGCAGGTCTTACCATGAACGGCCAGATAGTTCTCTGTAAAGGCATCAATGATCATGATGAACTGGAAAGAACTCTGTCTGATCTGTATGAACTTCTTCCGCATCTTCAAAGTGTTTCAGTTGTACCTGTAGGCGTTACAAAATACAGGGAAGGACTCTTTCCCATGAAAGCATGGGATAAGGAAGATGCTGAATATCTTATAGACCAGGTTGAGAGATGGCAGAAGAAAGCATATGAGGAATACGGCATACATTTTGTTCATGCCTCTGATGAATGGTATATAAATGCTGAACGTGAGTTGCCGGAAGCTGAAAGATATGACGGTTATCTTCAGATAGCAAACGGCGTCGGTATGATAAGATCGATGCTCGATGAATTTGAGGAAGAACTAAAGCATAACAGGGATGCAAAAGTCACACCTGAAAAGATAACTATAGTAAGCGGCGTTTTGATGCATCCGTATATAAAACTGATGGCTGACAGGGTCATGAAAGAACATCCTGAAAAGAATGTTCAGGTTGTGCCTGTAGTCAATAAGTTTTTCGGAGAGAGCATAACCGTTACGGGACTTTTAACAGGACAGGATATCGCAGAAACTTTAAAGTCGCTGGATATAGGTGACAGAGTCCTTATATCGGAAAATATACTTAAAGCAGATGAGGAGATCTTTCTTGATGATATGACCCTGTCTGAGTTTAGGGATATTTTACAAGTTAAGATTAGTATTGTACAATCAAATGGATACGATTTTGTTGATTGTATATTGTATGAAAGTTAGGTTTTTATGAGCACCAGAAAAAGAAAGCCCATAGTTGCCGTGGTAGGCAGACCGAATGTGGGTAAATCAACTCTCTTTAATGCTCTTGCAGGAGAGAGGATAGCAATTGTACAGGATACACCGGGCATAACAAGAGACAGGATATATGCTGATATATCATGGCTTGATATGTCATTTACCTTGATAGATACAGGCGGTATAGAGCCTGACAGCGATGATGTCATCTTAAGTCAGATGAGAGAACAGGCTCAGATAGCGATGGATACCGCTGATATCATCATATTTATCGTTGATGTAAGACAGGGACTTGTTGATGATGACATGAAAGTTGCGGATATGTTAAGAAGATCTGCAAAACCCGTTGTGCTTGTCGTTAATAAAGTGGATAGCTTTGAGAAATTCATGAACGATACTTATGAGTTTTATAACCTTGGTATCGGGGATCCGATCCCGATCTCGGCTGCAAACCGACTTGGACTGGGTGACATGCTCGATGAAGTCGCAAAACACTTTGACAAGTCAATGAGTGAGGAAGAGGACGATGACAGACCGCGTGTTGCAATCATAGGAAAACCCAATGTCGGCAAATCTTCACTTATAAATAAGATTATAGGCGAGCAGAGACTCATAGTTTCCGATATAGCGGGTACCACGAGAGATGCGATAGATACTCCCGTAAAAGCAAACGGTAAAGAATATGTCTTCATAGATACCGCGGGCTTAAGAAGAAAGAAGAGCATCAAGGAAGATCTCGAAAAATACATGATAGTAAGAACCGTATCTGCCGTTGAAAGAGCTGATGTTGTTGTTCTTCTTATAGATGCCAACGAGGGTGTTACAGAGCAGGATGCAAAGATAGCAGGTATCGCACATGAGAGAGGCAAGGGCTTTATTATCGCAGTCAACAAATGGGATCTTATTGAGAAGAATAATTCGACTGTAAATGAATTTACAAAAAAGGTTCGTTCAACATTAAGCTTCATGCCCTATGCGCAGATAATGTTCATATCCGCTCTGACAGGACAGAGAGTCGTTAAACTGTTTGAGACGATCGATGCAGTTATAGAGAACTGTTCACTCAGGGTACAGACCGGTGTTCTTAATGAGATAGTCGCGGAAGCTACTGCAATGCAGCAGCCGCCCACTGACAAGGGTAAGAGACTTAAGATCTTCTATGTTACTCAGGCAAGTGTTAAGCCGCCGACTTTTGTTGTCTTTGTAAATGATAAGCAGCTGATGCATTTTTCGTATACGAGATATATAGAAAATCAGATCAGAGAAGCATTCGGATTTGCCGGAACTCCGTTAAAGTTTATTATACGTGAGAGAAAAGAGGACTGATACGATATGTACAGAATTATATGTTTGGTCGTAGGTTATGCGTTTGGGCTCATCCAAAGTGCATATATATATGGTAGACTTCACGGAGTTGATATAAGAACAGTCGGAAGCGGAAATGCAGGAAGCACGAATACATTAAGAGCGTTCGGAACAAAAGCGGGATTGACGGTACTGTTTTTTGACGCATTAAAAACAGTGGCTGCCATATGGGTCATAAGACTTACTCTTGGAGTGAAATATCCGGAGCTGGTTTCAGTGTTCATGTTCTATACGGCACTGGGTGTCATACTCGGACATAACTTTCCTTTTTATCTTGGATTCAAAGGCGGAAAAGGAATGGCTGCAACACTGGGGCTTTTGATAGCACTGTCTCCCTGGTATTATCTGGTGTTCACGTTTTCACTCTTTGTGATACTGTTTCTAACACTGCACTATGTATCACTGGGATGCATGGTGGCTTATATATTCTTTGTTATAGAGACATTCATATACGGTAACTTGGGCTTACTTGGAAAGACTCTGAGTAAAGGTCAGCTTGCCGAAATATATATACTGGCTGTACTTATGTGTCTTCTTGCCATTTTCCAGCACAGAAAAAATGTCGTAAGACTTTTAAAGGGTGAGGAGAGCAAGACTTTCTTAAGTAAAAAGGGTAAAGAGAAATACAAGGCTCAAAAAGAGGCACTACAGGCAGAATAATCTTATGAGAAGGTGAAGATATGGAAAAGATAGCAGTTATCGGAGCAGGCAGCTGGGGTATCGCGCTTGCACAGTTACTTGCAGGAAACGGACATCAGGTCACAGTATGGTCAATAATCGAAGATGAGATAAACATGCTTAAAGAAAAGCATGAGCATGTTGATAAGTTACCGGGCGTAAAACTTGATGAATCTATAGAATATACGACAGATCTTAAAGAGGCTGTTACAGGTAAGAAGCTTATAGTTCTTGCTGTACCAAGTCCATTTACAAGAAGCACTTCCGCTTCAATGAAAGAATATATATCCGATGATCAGATCATCGTGAATGTAGCAAAAGGAATAGAGGAATCAACTCTGATGACACTTTCGCAGGTCATCGAGGATGAGATAAAAAATGTTCCTGTCTGCGTTTTGTCTGGACCATCTCATGCAGAAGAGGTAGGAAGAGGTCTTCCGACTACTGTAGTTGTGGGTGCAAAGAAAAAAGAGGATGCACAATTCATACAGAATCTTTTCATGAACGAGGTCTTCAGAGTCTATATAAGCCCGGATATACTCGGTATCGAACTTGGAGCAGCGCTTAAAAACGTTGTAGCACTAGCGGCAGGTATAGCTGACGGTCTTGGATTTGGTGATAACACAAAAGCAGCTCTTATCACAAGAGGTATCACAGAGATAGCAAGACTCGGAATGGCCATGGGCGGTAAGTTTGAGACATTCTGCGGACTTACAGGTATAGGTGATCTGATAGTCACATGTGCCAGCATGCATTCGAGAAACAGAAGAGCCGGAATTCTTATCGGACAGGGCAAGACATATGAGGAAGCAATGGCTGAAGTAAAGATGGTGGTCGAGGGAGTTTATTCCGCAAAAGCTGCCATAAAGCTTGCTGAGAAATATAATGTTAAACTTCCTATAATTGAGGAAGTGAATCACATACTCTTTGAAGGACAGCCTGCTAAAGAAGCACTCGTTAATCTGATGCTCAGAGACAAGAAAGTCGAACATCCCGATCTCGAGTGGTAATCGTAAACAAGTTTAATAGGTGATAAAAATGGATAATATCAGTACACAGTTTCAGGGAACAGGTGAATATGTTGCAAGTGAACAGCTTCTTGCAGCGGTAAATGTGGCCATCACTCTTCAAAAGCCTCTTTTGATAAAAGGTGAGCCGGGTACAGGAAAAACAATGCTCGCCGAGGCGGTTGCAAAATCACTTGGAAAGAAACTCATAATATGGAACATCAAATCAACATCAAAGGCTCAGGAAGGTCTGTATATGTATGACACCATCCAGAGACTCTATGACGGTCAGTTCGGTGAAGAGGGAGTTGACGATATCGCAAGATATATAAAGCTCGGTAAGCTCGGTGAGGCATTCGAGAGTGATGAGCAGGTTATCCTTCTTATAGATGAGATAGATAAAGCTGATCTTGAATTCCCCAACGATCTTTTGTGGGAGCTTGATCAGATGGAATTCTATATACACGAGACAAAGCGTACGGTCAAAGCAAAACAGAGACCTATCGTTATAATAACAAGTAATGCTGAGAAAGAGCTTCCTGATGCATTCCTTAGAAGATGTATCTTCCATTACATAGACTTCCCGGATGCTGATCTGATGGAAGAGATAGTAAGGGTTCATCTTCCCAATGTTGAAGATAATCTTTTAAAGCAGGCGTTTGAAGTATTTTATGATATCAGGGCGATGAAGGATGTGAGAAAGAAACCTTCAACCTCTGAGCTTATTGATTGGATAAATGTCTTGCAGTTGGGCGGCATACCTGCTGATGAGATAAGAAAGAAGCTTCCTTTTATAGGAGTTATAGTTAAAAAGGATGAGGACCTTTCAACGGTAAGACAAAAACTGGTTTGATATATGTTTACTAAGTTTTTCTACGACCTTAGGGCGGCGGGACTTAAAGTTACCTTCGCAGAGTTTCTTACATTGCAGGAAGCTCTCGATAAGGGACTCGCGAACAGTTCTCTGACGGATTTTTATTATCTGTGCCGCATGATACTGGTCAAAAGTGAAACTGAATATGATAAGTTTGACATGGTCTTTGAGAACAACTTCAAAGGTGCTCACTATGAGCCTGAAGTTGGTGCAAATATGCTCAAATGGCTTGATAAATCCGATATGGATGAATTCATAGCCGAAACTGAGAGACAATGGCTTAATCAGAGCGAGGATCTTCAGATCGACAAGGATGATGTTGAGGAGAAGTTCAAAGCAAGATTAAAGGATCAGGACAGCGAGCATAACGGCGGATCCCATTGGATCGGGACCATGGGAAAAACAAGCTTTGGAAACACCGGCGGGAACATAGGTGGTGTGAGAGTCGGCGGAAAGAGCGGATACCAGTCTGCCTTTGCGGTAATCGGAGCTAAGAAGTATGCCGATTTCAGAGACGACAGGATAATAGATAACAGACAGTTCATGCAGGCTTTAAGGAAACTGAGACAGTTTTCAACAAAGCTTGATATACCAAAGACTGAGCTTGATATAGACGGTACGATAGATAAGACATGCAACAATGGCGGCATGCTTCAGATCGTAATGGAAAAGCCGAGGAAGAATTCCGTAAAGCTTTTGCTTTTGATGGACAGCGGCGGTACCATGATACCATATTCGAGCCTTATGAATGAGCTGTTTCAGTCAATAAACAAATCGAATCACTATAAGGACGTTAAAGTCTATTATTTCCACAATTGTATTTACAGTAAGCTTTATAATACTCCGGAGTGTGAGAATGGCGACTGGATAGATACTGAATGGATGTTCAGAAATCTTGACAGTGATTATAAAGTTATAATTGTGGGCGATGCAGCCATGGCTCCGGAGGAACTGTACAGTGATTCGGGCAATTACAGAGGACCCAACGGCGGACTTAGCGGATGGGACTGGTTGCTCTTAATGAAAAGGCATTATAAAAAGATCGTATGGATGAATCCCAAGATGGCAGTAGGTCATGCTCCGTGGAGAGAAGCCGAGACAGCGGTAAAGACAATCTTTCCGATGTACAAACTCACTGTTGACGGACTTAACCAGGCTATGACCATGTTGATGACGGGTAAATGATACGCATCTTTATTGAAAGACGAGGAAATATAAAATGGGAATTTTTGAGGAATTACAGGCAAGAGGACTTCTTGCGCAGCTTACTGATGAAGAAGGTATAAGAGAGCTTATCAACAACGGTAAGGCTACTTTCTACATCGGATTTGATCCTACGGCAGACAGCCTTCATGTAGGTCACTTCATGGCACTGTGTCTTATGAAGAGATTACAGATGGCAGGCAACAAGCCTATTGCTCTGCTTGGCGGCGGAACCGGTATGATCGGTGACCCTTCAGGTAAAACAGATATGAGAAAGATGCTCACAAAGGAAGATATCGATCACAATATCGAATGCTTCAAAAAGCAGATGAGCAGGTTCATTGATTTCTCAGACGGTAAGGCATTACTTGTAAACAATGCAGACTGGCTTTTGGAACTTAACTACGTTGATGTACTCCGTGAAGTCGGACCTTACTTCTCTGTAACAAACATGTTAAGAGCTGAGTGCTTCAAACAGCGTATGGACAGAGACGGCGGACTCACCTTCCTTGAGTTTAACTACATGATCATGCAGAGTTATGACTTTTTGGAGCTCTATAGAAGATACGGATGTAACCTTCAGTTCGGTGGTGACGATCAGTGGAGCAACATGCTCGGCGGAAGAGAACTCATCAGAAAGAAACTCGGAAAGAATGATGCACAGGCTATGACACAGACACTTCTCCTTAACTCGGAAGGAAAGAAGATGGGTAAGACTGTAAGCGGTGCTGTATGGCTTGATCCTAACAAGACATCTCCTTTCGATTTCTACCAGTACTGGAGAAATGTTGCTGATGCTGATGTATTAAGAATGATCAGAATGTTAACCTTCCTTCCTCTTGAACAGATCGATGAGATGGATAAATGGGAAGGTTCAGAACTTAACAAGGCAAAAGAGATCCTCGCATACGAGCTTACAAAACTTGTTCACGGTGAGGAGGAGGCTGTTAAAGCGCAGGAGAGTGCAAGAGCATTATTCTCAGGAAGCGGTACTCTTGAAATGCCCACATGTGAGATTACAGAGGATATGTTAAGAGACGGTGTGATCGATATTTTGGGTGTCCTTGCAAACTCAGGCCTTTGCACATCAAGAAGCGAAGCAAGAAGAGCTGTTGAACAGGGTGGCGTTACCGTTGATGATGAAAAAGCAACTGATATCAAGAAAACATACTCACCTCAAGATCTTTCAGGCGATGGTATAGTCGTAAGAAGAGGTAAGAAGAGTTACAAGAGAGTCAAAATGGTAAACTAAAGTAAAACGAGGTAAAACCTTAACAAATTTTAAGACAACTTAAGGATTTGTTTATTCCTTTTTGATTATGATGAGTATATTATAAAGTCATGGAAGAAAGTTTTTCTCCGCCCAAATAATTCAATAGTTATTCATCTTGCAATTAGGAATAATAAATCGTCGGTTTAGTGTTCTGGTTCCCTACCAGGTATCGAAAGATACAAAGTTCATTAAGACCGACGATTTATTTTGCACAAATTTAACACTTGTCTATAAATACATTTTCCACTATAATGATAAAGGTTTGTGTCAAAAACATATAGTACCCGGTGAGTGGGATTTACCGGGAGAAAAGAAAGGGAGTTTTTAGATGAAAAGAAAAGTAGTTAGTGCTTTGGCTGTTCTTTTATGTTTTTGCATGTTGGGGGCATGCGGTAAAGAAGAAGCCACAGTAGAGTATGTTCAGCCGGAGATAGAGACTATCCCCACGACTGACGAAACACCAGTTGAAGAAGAAGTAGTAGAGGATACATCAGAGCCTAAGGAAGATGAGCTTCCCGAGGGAATGTATTTCTCAGAACTTACACATCTGCCGATATCTCTTGAGCTTAAAGATCAGAGACCTATCGCTGCAATGGTAGATAATGAAAAGACAGCATTGCCACACTTCGGTATGAATGAAGCTGATATCGTTTATGAGATGATGAACTCAACACAGAACGATAGGATCACACGTTTCATGGTACTTATGAAGGACTGGGGCAGTATTGAACAGCTTGGTTCTATCCGTTCAACAAGACCTACAAATATTCTGCTCGCTGCAGAGTACAATGCAGTTCTTTGTCATGACGGTGGTCCGTTCTATATCGATGCATATTTCTCAAAGACGATCTTTAAGGATCACTTCTCAGGAATATTCTCACGTGTTGATAACGGTAAGGCCAGAGAGTTCACAGAGTATATCATGCCCGGTGACCTTGACAAGGCATTCAATAACTCTAAGTTCTCTACAACATATACAGAGTATTATCCTGGTGAGCATTTCACATTTGCTCCCAAGGTTGATCCTATAACCTTTGAAGGTGATTCAAATGCAAAGACATGTACTTTCATAGATCTTCCGTTCAAGCATAATGGTTCAGAACTTGAGTACAACGATGCAGACAAGAAGTACTACTATGCAGAGTACAATGCTCCTCATAAGGACGGTAAGACCGGAGAGGTTCTTTGCTTTGACAATGTAATCATCCAGAGATGTACATTCACTCAGCTTGATGATCACGGATATCTTATCTACAACGTAATCGATTCAGGTAAAGAAGGTTACTACTGCACAAATGGAAAGTGCATACCGATCACATGGGCTAAGGGAGGAGAGGACAACTCACTCACAAAGTTCTATGACACGAACGGTGAAGAGATAAAGATCAATACAGGTAAGACTTATATCACACTTATTCCCTCAGATTCATGGGATGAGCTTGTGATCAAATAAGAAGGTTTAGAGGCTTCCAAACGGGGGCCTCTTTTAACTTGAGTGAGACTTGTGAAATATGATAAAATGATTGACAGGTATAAATATAAAAAACACAAAGAAAGGGGTACTTATGAATCCAATTTACGATAAGTTAGAAAAGTGTCTTGCAAGTGTTAGAGCAAAGACTGATTTTGTTCCGAGAGTTGCAATAGTTTTAGGATCAGGACTCGGTGATTATGCAAATGACATAAAAGTCGAGTGTGAGATTGATTATCATGATATAGAGGGATTTCCAGTATCTACTGTTCCCGGACATGCAGGCAAGTTCATCTTCGGATATGTTGGTGAGGTTCCTGTCGTATGCATGAAGGGAAGAGTTCATTTTTATGAAGGTTATCCGATAAGCGATGTTGTTCTTCCTACAAGACTTATGAAGCTTATGGGGGCTGAGATCCTTTTCCTAACAAATGCGTCAGGAGGACTTAACACAACATTCTGTGCAGGTGATTTCATGATGCTCACAGATCATATTTCATGCTTTGCTCCCAATCCTTTAATAGGTGCAAATATAGATGAGCTCGGAACTCGTTTTCCTGATATGACTCATGTTTATGATAAGGATCTTAGAGACATAATCGAACAGACTGCAAAAGAGAACAATATAAAGCTTCAGAAGGGAGTTTATGCACAGCTTACAGGTCCTTCGTTTGAAAGTCCTGCAGAGATAAGGATGTTAAGAACTCTCGGAGTTGATGCAGTAGGAATGTCAACAGTAGTGGAAGCTATAGCGGCAAATCATATGGGAATGAAGATATGTGGCATATCATGTGTATGTAATCTTGCTGCAGGCATGACAGATAATCCGCTAACACATGATGAAGTTCAGGCGGCAGCTAATGAAGCGGCACCCAAATTCAAAAAGCTGCTCACAGAATCGGTAAAGAAATTTTAATCAATAAAGAGGGATATATTACATGAATATCAGATTTTATAATGCCAGGATCATGACCATGAAAGACGGTGTTGATGTCTTTGAAGGTGAATTATGGGTCAAAGGAAACAGGATAGATTACGTTGGAGAGTCTAAAAGCAGCAATGTTATATGGGATAAAGAGATAGACTGTGAAAAGAATCTTTTAATGCCAGGATTTAAAGACGTTCATACTCACAGCGGCATGACAGCTTTCAGATCTCTTGCCGATGATCTTAATCTTCAGGACTGGTTAAACAATATGATCTTTCCGAGAGAAGCAGTTATGTCCGGAGAAGATATCTACTGGCTGACCAAACTCGCCATACTCGAATATCTTACGACCGGTGTAACTCTTATCGCAGATATGTATCTCACACCAGAGACTATCCTTGATTCATGTGCAGATATGGGAATGAGATGTGAGATCGTTTCAGGACTTAACAAGTTCGGTCCGACACTGCAGGTATTGGAGGACAGATACAATAATCTTAACGGAAAGAATCCTTTGGTTGGCTTCAAGATGGGTGTTCATGCAGAATACACATGTGACAGAGAGCTTCTTGAAGAGGTTTCAAAACTGATACATAAGTATGAAGCACCTTTGTATGTGCATATGTCAGAAACGACAACAGAGGTAGAAGGGTGTAAGGAACGCTACGGTATAAGCCCTGTTGCTCTTTTTGAAGAACTCGGTCTCTGGGATTTTGGCGGAAGCATATATCATGGTGTATGGTGTGATGATGCCGATATGGAGATACTTAAAAAGAGAAATATCTCTGTAATAACAAATCCGGGAAGCAATACAAAGCTGGCAAGCGGTATCGCTCCCATAGCAAAGTATCTTGATAAGGGAATCCTTGTGGGCCTAGGAACTGATGGTCCAAGCTCAAACAACTGCCTTGATATGTTCAGGGAGATGTTCCTTGTCACAGGACTTGCCAAATTAAAAGATATGGATCCTAAAGCCGTAGGTGCTGACGAGGTACTTAAGATGGCATGCGTAAACGGAGCTATAAGTCTTGATCATGAGGACTGCTCTGATCTGAGCGAGGGAAAACTTGCAGATGTCATAATGATAGATCTTAAGCAGCCTAATATGCAGCCGATACTGAACATACCAAAGAACATCGTATACAGCGGTTCAAAGAGCAATGTAAAGATGACTATGATCGACGGAAAGATACTTTACATGAACGGTGAGTTCATTGATACGGATGTTGATCTTATATATGAGAAATGTGCACAGATCACAGAAAAGCTTAAGGATATCTGAAGCAGATGACACAGATTATTGTTGTGACTGTTATCCTTCTTTTTATTATATTCGGAGCAGGATATTACAGGGAGCAGAATGAGAAGAAGGCATACAAGGAAAGTCTTCTTAAAGATTACGGAAAAGTAAATAACAGAAAGTTCACATCTGATGAGTTAAAAAGTATAAGAGGTTATGAGCTGTATCACAGAGATGAGAATGATTTTCTTATTGATGATACCACCTGGAACGACCTAGATATGAACCTGATATACGCAAGGATGAACTATTGTAAGAGCTCTTCAGGTGATGAGTATCTCTACAACATGTTAAGGCATCCGCAAACATTGGGACATGACTGGACAGACTTTGAAAAAAAGGTTGAAGGACTTAAGTTGGATGAAAACTTAAGAAGTGAACTGGCTCTGTGTCTTCATGATATCGGCAGGAGCGGCAACTTAAGTATCTACAGTTATCTTGATAAACTGGATGAAGCCAAAGGCATATCATTTGGAGCAAATATGGCAGGTGTGATCGCATATATACCTGCTATAGCAATATGTTTTTTAAATTTGCCTGTGGGGATTGCTCTTGTTTTCATACTTGCTGTTTATAACATAGCTTTCTACTTTAAACAAAAGAGAAAGATCGAGCCATATATCATATGCTTTGAATACATATTTAAGGTTTTAAAGAACTGTGACAGTTTAATAGTGACTTTAAAGAATGATAGGAGCAGCATACTTGATGAAGAGATGGAGGTTCTGAATGAGACTACAGAGGCTTTTGCTTCATTCAGGAGATTCTCATCTTTGGTTGTTGGTGATCTTGGAACAGGTCCCCTTGCTGTCATATTGGACTATGTAAAGATGCTCACTCATACGGATCTGTTAAAGTTTGATTCGATGCTGGCTCAAGTAAAGCAGCATAAGGGTGAGATAGATCAGATACTTAGGATAACAGGGCAAATCGATGCATATATGAGCATTGGAGAATACAGGACATATCTTAATGATCACTGTATCCCTGAACTTGATGATGGTTATAAAGGATTAGAAATAGAAGAAGGATATCATCCCCTTATATCTGAGCCTGTAACAAACAGTATAGATGCCAAAAGAAGCATTCTGCTAACAGGTTCAAATGCTTCCGGAAAATCTACATTCTTAAAGATGATAGCTATAAACGCACTTCTTTCGCAGAGCATTCATACTGTATGTGCGAAGAGATATAAGGCACCATATTATGAGATATACTCATCCTTAAATTTAAAGGACAATATACTCTCCGGTGAGAGTTATTACATGGTGGAGATAAGATCGATAAAGAGGATAATCGATGCCTGTGACAGAGGGTCAAAAGTACTTGGCTTTGTTGATGAGGTCTTACGAGGAACAAATACCGTAGAGAGGATAGCTGCATCAAGTGCAATCTTGAGGAATCTCAATTCAAAAGGAGTCCTTGTATTTGCTGCGACACATGATCTCGAACTTACGGCGATACTTGAAAATGAGTATGACAATTATCATTTTGATGAAGTGATCGATGTAAATGATGTCAGATTTACATATAAATTATCGGAAGGTAAGGCAACCAGCAGAAATGCCATAAGGCTTTTGATAACAATGGGATATGATAATGACATCACTGACAAAGCCATAGATATGGCTAAAGCTCTTGAGAAAGATTTTGACATTAACAGACTGAAAGAATGATCAGAATAAAATGAAAGTTATATTATACAGTGACGGATCCTCCAGAGGAAATCCGGGGCCGGGCGGATACGGTACGATTTTGGAGTATATCGATCCAAAGGGAGAACTGCATACAAGAGAATACAGCGAAGGATTCAAAGAGACAACAAATAACAGAATGGAATTAATGGGTGTTATTACAGGTTTGGAAGCACTCATAAAACCATGCGATGTAGAAGTTGTTACCGATTCAAAATATGTGGCCGATGCTTTTAATCAGAACTGGATCGAAGGATGGATCAAAAAGGACTGGCGAAGGGGAAAGACAGATGAGGTTAAGAATATCGATCTCTGGGAAAGACTCCTTGAAGCGATGAAACCTCATAATGTGACATTCACATGGGTAAAGGGCCATGCAGGACATCCACAGAACGAAAGATGTGATGAGCTGGCGACCACAGCAGCTGACAATATTGAAAATTAACCTAAAGAATGATATTATTATCATTGGTTGATTTAAGTTCAGCAAATAATCTAGTATTGGAAGGTTTGATGATGAATAATCTTATACTTTTTGTAAATTCATTTTTATCATATCTGATCATGTTCCTTGTATTTCTGGTTCTTATTGTTGCCGCGGTGTTCGCAGGTATAAAGGTAAGAAAGAATAAGAACAAAAAAGATGAGATAGCAGAGTCGGCAGCGAGCCTGGAAGCGGCAGCTGTTAAGAAAGAAGCATAAACAGATCATAAACGAAAGCAGAAAGACGTTCTTTGTGGAACGTCTTTTTTAACAGGAGAATATATGCCAAAAGGAATAAATCAAAAACTCAAGCTGTTATACATAGTAAAGATACTTGAAAAGATGACGGATGAAGCACATCCGATGAGTACATCAAGACTTATAAAAGAACTTGAAAAGTACGAGATAGGAGCGGAAAGAAAGAGTATATATGATGACATAGCACAGCTTATTGATTTTGGATATGACATAGTCATTAACAAATCAAAAAGAGACGGCGGTTACTATATGGCTTCAAGACAGTTTGAATTAAGTGAACTGAAACTCCTGGTTGATTCAGTTCAGGCATCAAGGTTCATAACGGCAAAGAAGAGCAGAGAACTGATACAAAAGCTAGAAAACATGGCATCTGATTATGATCAGGTGCAGTTAAAGCGTGATGTGTATGTCAACAACAGGGTAAAAACTGAAAATGAGAGCATTTACTATGTCATAAATGATATATATGAAGCTATGCGTCTGAATAAGCAGATAGGTTTCAAATACATGGACTGGAATATAGACAAGAAGATGCAGGCAAGGAAAAACGGTCAGATTTATGAGGTAAGTCCTTTTGCTCTGACAATAAAGGATGAGAATTATTATCTGATCGCATTTGATGCAAATGCAGGAAAGATAAAGCATTACCGTGTTGATAAGATAAAAGACGAAAATGTGCTTGATAAGGACAGGGAAGGTAACGAGAACTTCAATAATTTTGATGTTGCGACATATTCAAACAGATCATTCGGAATGTATGGAGGAGAAACGCAGACGGTAACACTTGGTTTTGAACATCGTTATGTGGGGATAATAATAGACCGTTTTGGAACAGATATCGATATAAGAAAGATAGATGATGAATGGGCGAATGCAAGAGTTGAGGTCAATATATCCGGCCAGTTTTACGGATGGATCACATCTCTTGGAGGGAATGTGGTGATAGAATCACCTGCTGATATAAGAAATGACTACAGATCTTACCTTGAAAGACTGATCTGAAACAGGTTTCGAATGGCTATGACAGCCTAAAGGCAGATATTTCCTGAGGAAGCCGATTATTCAATTATTTAGTAAATATTGTCATAGTTAAAGGCTCAAGGGCGTGTTATAATAAAAAAGGTTAAACGTTTAACAACAGAAATAATAAAAATTTCTGCATTTCGTGCACGAATTCGTGCATTTCGTGCACACTTTTACATTTTTTTTCGTTCATATGATATAATCTCTAAAATCAAATAAATCATTCTCAACGAAAGGATACTGCCTGAAATATGAATAAAGACAGCATTTTTGGAAAGTTCATAAGTGAAGGAGTCGGTGAATTCATCATTACCGACATGAATTGGAATCTCCTTGATAAATCAGGGAACATTGATATTGATGAAGAGAAGTGGTTAAGATGGACAAGAGGCAATCGTGAAAACGAAGAGATTGAGACATCTCTTGACTGGGAAGTGGCTGAAAAATCCGCAGGACAATACTATTCAGTCAGAACAAGAAAGATTGTTGATGAAAATGAAGAGTATATGGCTCATTATGTCTATGATATAAGCGATTATGCTGGACTTTTCCATGACATGACATCATATTCAAGAGAATGGCATCTACTCTCAAAATGTCAGGGAGATCTTATAAGTGCTCTTTCAGACGATCATAAAAAGATCCTACCGATAATCTTAAAGTATCTGAAGACAGAAAGTGCCCTGCTTTTCCTTGATAAGGGTGAAAGACTTGAAGTCAGCGAACTTATAAAAGGCTCAAATATAACAACTAAAAAGCTTAATAAAGATTCTGTTGATTTTATCAAAGATGCAGGGACAGAGTGCGAACTTAACGGATTTGAGCATACATATATATGTTGCGCGGGCGGTAAGACCGTTTCCGGCGAAGAATACGGGTTATACATAAGGAAATCAGAGAATATCAAAGATGATCTGATGCCTCTTTATTTCAATGTATTCAAGCTCTATATTGAAAACGCCCTTTTGAGAGAAAGGATAGTTTTCCAGTATGAGCATGATGCGATGACCGGCCTTTATAACAATGGAAAATATTTAGAGCTTGTAAAAGATGAGTTTGGCGGTTATGATGCCATCTCGGTATTCTATTTTGATCTGAATTATCTTAAGAGGACAAACGATACTCTCGGACATGAAGCAGGTTCAAAACTCATATGCAAGGCTGCTGATTCTATAAAAGCAGTATGCGACGATGATATCTTCGGATTCAGGACCGGCGGTGATGAGTTTGTTATGATAGCAAAGAATGCCGATGAAAATAAGGCTAAAGAACTTAGGGAAAGATGGCAGGAAGCTCTCGACAGATCAAACAGAGAAGAGACAGATCTTGAATGTATAGTTGCATGCGGTGTCAGCAGCGCATCTGCACCATATGACCTCAAAGAGGTATTTTCTACAGCCGAAGGTCTCATGTATGAGGATAAGAGAAGGATAAAGATCGCAAGAGGTGATCTTCCTGATGCAAGATGATCAAAAAAATAAAAAGTATAATATGCTAAAAATCAATACACAATAAAAGGAGAATACTCACATGGATATGAATTTTAAGAACGCAGGTAACGAACTTACGGTTGAATTGGCTGGAAGACTTGATACTTCCACATCGCCCGATCTTGAAAAGGAACTTTCAACAAGATTAGACGGAATACAGTCACTTATATATGATTTTAAGGATCTTGATTATATTTCATCTGCAGGACTCAGGGTTGTTCTCGCTACACAGAAGACCATGAACAAAAACGGCAGTATGAAACTTATAAATGTTAATGAGAGCATAATGGAGATATTGGAAGTCACCGGAATGGTTGACATCCTTACCATTGAATGATCAAAGAGTAGATAATAGTGCTTTAAATGTCTGATTGAAACTGATTACCATGAGATACAGAAAAGGAAAAGACATAATAGGTGATAACATTTACTCGGCTTTAACAGGAGAGTATACAGAGGGTATTACAGATCTTAATACCCTCTGTAATGTTGCACTTAAAAGGATACTTCGAAAGAAGAACCTTAAGATGATAGAAGAAAACGGCTATCGTGATCTTACAGATAAAGAAAAGGAAGAGATTAAAAAGCGTTATGCAAAGTATACGGATATTGATCCTCTGTATCACAGGGTGTATACGGCAAGAAGCGGCTTTTTTTCAACGGATTATATTCCTGAAGATCTTTATGCCTGCACGATAGAAAGATTCTATACTGACAGGGAATTAGCACGTTTCCTGGACAATAAATGTTATTACGACAGTTTCTTTGCGAATATAAGGCAGCCTGAATCCATTGCTTTAAGGATGAATGGTTATCTTTTATCAAAAGACAGAAAGATCATCGATAAAGATGATGTTTTGGAACTGATAAAAGACAGAAAAGAAGCTGTAGTAAAAAAAGCGTTCAATTCAGAAGGCGGTAAGGGGATTGAATTCATAAGCGGGGAAAGCATAGCGATAGATCTGAAAAAGATCCTTGAAAGAGATTACGATGATCTTATTATCCAGGAAAAGATCATGCAGCATAAGGATTATGAGGCACTGCATCCAGGATCAGTCAATACTTTAAGGATCATGTCGCTTATTACGCGTGATGAAGTAAAGATATTTAAGACATGTATCCGTATAGGTGCCGGAGACGGTAAAGTTGACAATATCACAAGCGGCGGATTCTTTGTTGGAATCGATGAAGAAGGCATCACCATGGATAAAGGCGCCGGTGCTGACGGAAAGGTTCTTTTTGAACATCCTGACTTGAAATATAAGCTCGGCGGGATAAAACTAACCGGCGTAGATAAAGCAAAAGAAATGGTTAAAAAAGCCCATGGCATAATGGCACACTGTCGTATTGCCGCGTGGGATATAGCGATAGATATAAATGGTGAGCCTGTATTAATTGAGACCAACCTGAGTATGGCGGGGATCGGCAACATACAGTCATGCAGCGGACCGCTTTTCGGTGATATTACAAACGAAGTTCTTGAAGAAGTCTTTTATAAAAACGGATATAAAAGACAGTTTAATGATGGGTTTAAGCAGTCGATGACCTATCATTATATCTATGACAATTTAAGAGGCATAATCAACGGCTTTTATAAATCAGGAGTTACAAGAAACTGTGTCCTTACAAATACCGCTCTTAAGAGGATCGACAGGGTCAGTGTTCAAAAGCTGCTTCTAAGATATCCAAAGCTTAGTGAAGAAGAAAAAGCAAGTATAAGGGAATATTATGATCCCTATGTAAAGAATGTTCCAACTATCTATCATCAGATATACAAGGGTAAATCAGGTGTTTTCTGTCCGGATTATATTCCTGAAGAACAGTATATCTGCGATATAACGAGATATTTAAGCGACAGGAGAGCTGCGTCATATTTTGATCATAAGTGTTATTATCCCAGACTGTTTACAGGTATAAAGCAGCCTGAAACGATAGCCATGAGGATAAACGGCATCTGGCTTGATGATGAGTATGAAATGGCAGATAAAAAGAGAGCTTTTAAACTGTTGCTTAAGGAAAAAGAAAGCGTTTATAAAGCTGCATGCTTCTCTGAAGGAGGAGCCGGAGTTCGTTTTCTTTCATTTTCAGATGAGACCAAAAGAGAAAAGAGAGCCGAAGAGATAAAGACAGTTGTAAAGAGTATGAAACATGGCGATCTCATAGTTCAGAGACCTGTGAGACAGTATAAGGAACTTTCGGATCTTCATCCGTCATCTGTGAACACATTCAGAATAGTATCGCTTATTATCAATGATGATGTAAAAATACTCTCAACATCATTGAGATTAGGCGTTGGAGATTCAAAAGTTGATAACGGGTCTTCCGGCGGGATATACATTGGAGTAAAAGAAGACGGATCTTTGGGAGAGATAGGAGCGCTTGATAACGGTGATGTTATAACTAAGCATCCCGATACAAATGTAAGATTCAGTGATGTCAGGCTTACATGCAAAGATGCTGCTTTAGAACTTGTAAAGAAAGCGCATCCGATGATAGCTCACTTCAGACTGGTGTCGTGGGATATAGCGATAGACGAAAAAAAAGAGGCAGTTTTAATAGAATGTAATCTGTCTTTAGGAGGAAGCGATGATGTCCAGGTAGTCAACGGACCCTTCTTTGGAGAATGGACAAAACAGGTCCTGGACGAAGTTTATCATAAGTAAAAATGGAAAGAAACAGCAGATTTTTGATTAAAGAATATCATAGAGCTCTTGTGCCTGTCATGATATCTGTACTTGGCGGTACAATAAATGCGATCATTGATTCTGCATTTGTCACAAGAAGACTGGACAGCGGAGCTTTAGCTGCGATAACCTACAGCATGCCTGTGTTTTTGGTACTGTGCCTTTGCGGATGTCTGTTTGGAGTCGGAGCCTCAATACTGTCAGCAAGATCTTTGGGAGAGCATGATAAGGACAAGGCCACAGGATATTATCATTCGATGATAACATTAAGCCTTATAACAGGTATCTTATTTATTGCGTTTGGAATATTCTGCACGGATATTATAACAACAATACTTTGTGCTGATCCCAATCTTTATTCATCTGTAAAGGAATACGTAACCATAACGTTGAGAGGAGCACCATTTTATATACTTATATATGTTCCGAATTATTATTTACAGCTTGACGGAAAAGGAAAGAATCTGTCCGTTATGATGCTGATAATGATCATATCGGATATCATTCTTGATTACGTATTCTTATATGTTGCCGATCTTGGTATAGGAGGAGCGGCTACCGCCAGTGTTCTTTCGGTTGCTTTATCAGTAATATACGGATTTATATGTCTCCAGGATAAGAACGGAATGTTCAGGATCGATATCAGGAAACTTAAAGTCCATGATGTCGGTGATATATGTAAGTTCGGAAGCGTTTCTGCACTTGGAAGTCTACTTGATGTGGCAAGACTGTTCTTTTTAAACAGGATAATATTTTCTTCTTCAGGTATGAGCGGCATGGAAGTCTGGGCAGTGCTTAATGCACTTTCGGAACTTTCTTTGTGTATACTTACTGGAATACCGAGAACAGCAATACCTCTTCTTGGAATATATCATACAGGTCATGATAATGAGGGATTGAGACTTGTGATGAAGATAGAGGTAAAGACCGGACTGTTTCTGATATCGGTATATTCGGTCCTTTTAATTGTATTCTCAGGTCCGATACGGATCTTTTATAAGATGGATAATGCGTTCCTTTTTCCTCTTATATGTCTCGGACTTTCGGTTGTTTTTGAACTAATATGCTCGATACTTGGTTCTTTTTATAACGTTACCAAAAGAATACTTCTTGCAAACATACTGATGTCTTTGCGAATACTGGTATGTCCGGTGCTTACCGCATGGCTTCTTATGAGAGCAGGATTTGACATATTCCTTTTCCTGCCGATTGGAATGGGACTTGTGGTAATATCAATACCATTGCTTTCATATATAAGATCCA
Source organism: Lachnospiraceae bacterium (assembly GCA_017619635.1). GTDB lineage: Bacteria > Bacillota > Clostridia > Lachnospirales > Lachnospiraceae > Colinaster. The sequence continues at coordinate 24,675 of JAFZRZ010000040.1, forward strand.
AGTTTAAGCATGAGGACGGACACGAACTCTCAAAGCTTCTTCTTTTAGACGATTTCATGGAAAAGAACGGAAGAGTAAAGACCTTCTCGATAGTTGCATCAGATGAGAATATATGCAGCGCAAGCGAGGGCATCACGGAGTTCTGTACAGAACATGATATGGATCACAAACTGGCCATGAAACTTGGACTCTCTTTGGAAGAAGTCATGACTGTGGTCGCCAAAAGATCTCTGCTTAAATCTGATGATCCTGTTGAGGTCAGAGTTTATGCATACAACGGTGTGTTCGGAATCGGTATCATGTGCTTTGGAAAGAAATTTGATCCTTTTGTCGTTAGTGATGATGAGGATGAAATGTTCATGGGCATAAGAATGATTGAGAAAATATCTAAAAACAGAAAGTATATCTATACTCTCGGAATGAATATACTTTCAGTGGAGTTTTAAGTTGAACGACAATTATATTCAGGAAAAAATGAATAACGTCAATCGAGACAATCTCTTAAAGATCATAAGTGATAACAGTGATACAGAATTCGGTAAGAAATTTGACTTCTCTTCAATAAATTCTATTAAGGAATATATGAACCGGGTACCGATAAGTGATTATACCGATTATCAGAATGCTGTTGATGAGATGTTTAAGGGAAAGAAAAATGTTCTGACAGCATATGAGATATATGATTATGCCGTAACTTCAGGAAGCGCAGGAAAGAGAAAGGTATTTCCAGTAACTTACGAGGCTCTTAAGAGATATGGCACTCATATAGATGAAAGACTTATAAATCTGGCGAAGGATAAAAGCTCAGTGAGGCTTTTGGTCAGCAGAATACTAAGTTATGAGGATGTTGAAAAAAAATCTCCTAAGCTGCTTTCAGAACTCTACTACGGATATCAGCTTGAAAACAATCTGTGGCCGGTTGAGCAGTTTGTGGGAGGAAAAGAACTTAACTTTCTTTCAAGAACTGACTCCGATCATCTGTATATAAAACTGTGGTTGGCATTATCTTCCCCTAAGATCGTTACTCTGGAAGGCATCTTTTTATATGATCTTCTAATATTCTTCAATTACATGAAAGGTAACTGGAGGATAGTGATAAGCGATATGGAAACCGGAAGGATTTCCTCAAGCGTAAAGATATCGGAAAGATCCAAGGAAACTCTTATAAAGATGATCCCCTCTAGGGAAAGGCTCGATTCTTTAAGACGTGAGTTTGAAAGAGGATATGAGAATATAGCTAAAAGAATATTTCCTGACATTAAACTCATCAGCGGTATAGGAAGTCTTCCTGCGATGACTGAAGAGATACTCTTAAAGAGATATACAGGAGATATACCCGTAAGTCATTTCTGTTATGTATCAAGTGAATGTCATATAGGTGTTCCTGATAAGGATGACAGTTATGATTACAGACTGCTTGGAGGCAGCGCTTTTTTCGAGTTCAGACCACAGGATGAAAATGAAGAAAAAACACTTCTTCCAATGGATCTGACAGTCGGTAAAAACTATGAACTGATAATAACAACCTTCTGCGGCCTGTACAGATATGCTACGGGAGATATAGTCACTGTCACAGGGTTTGAAGATGACAGCCCGCTCATAAGGTTTAAATGCAGAAGAGATCTGATGCTGAATGTCGGTGGAGAGAAGGTAGATGAACTCACACTTGATTCTGTAATGCGTGATTTCAAGGAGAAAACAAATATTAACTTATCCGGATATCTTGCGAAGACCGATATTACACAGCTTCCCGGAAGATATGAGATTATCGTCTGTACGGATACTGTGACAAAAAGCAATGAACTTCCTTTATTATTTGACAGACTTATGATCAAATACAGCAGGGATTACGAAGACTTAAGAAATATGGGATCTATAGGTATGCCGGTTATAAGACTCTGTAACGAGGAAGAGTATAGAAGATCGAGAAGACATCTCGGCATGGATCTGGGACACTTAAAACCTGTTCATATAGCATTATAATTAATCTTTTTAGAACATAAATCAAAAATGAGAGGAAAAGCAACGATGAAAAGAAAGTTATCAAGAAAACTGAACATTGTACTTGCATTAATGGGTATCATCATCTTTCTCGTAACTGTAGGCATTGGTGGATACAGATACTATCTCTCCATTGTCGATCTTTATGAGACACAGGCTTACCAAACTGCGGCCATGGCTGAAACATTTTTTACTGATGAGCAGATCATCGGGTGGGCGGATACAGCTTTCAAAATGACTAAAGGTGAGGCTGGTGAAGAAGATGCAGTAAAGATAACCGAGGATCCTGAATATAATGAGATACTTGATCATTTAAAGGATTTAAGAGACAGCGTTAATGCAAATGATATCTTTGTATTTACAGTTGATGTTGATATGCTGAATTCCTATACTGTTGAGTCACATGATAATGGTACATGGAAACCGATGATCTATATCGCTGATTCATATATTGAGCCCGAATATGATTTCCTCTATGGAGATACAGGTAAGATTGCATATGACTATATTGATTTTATGGATAAATCTATAAAGACAGGTGAAAGACCTCAGGAAAGCATCATATCTGATGGAGGTTTTGGTTATAACATCTCGGCAATGCATCCGGTTGTTAAAAACGGTAAGACAGTTGCCATGGTTGGTGTTGAGATTCCTATGGTAACACTTAAGAACGACCTTTTTATGTTCCTTCGTAACGTTATGATAGGTACGCTGCTTGCTATCGTTATAGCAATTCTGCTCGCAGGTATGTATTTCATGCGTACGATAATCTCACCCATTAAGATGGTTTCATCAGAGGCTGAGAGTTTTATAGAAAACGAGACGCAGATTTCAGAAAAGCTTAAGGATGTTAAGAGCAAAGACGAGATACAGACTCTTTCGGAAGCTCTCCTTAAGATGGAGATGGGTATCAATGAGTATATTGATAACCTTACAAAGGTTACGGCTGAAAAGGAAAGGATAGGAGCAGAACTTAACATTGCAACACAGATTCAGGCAGATATGCTTCCATGCATCTTCCCTCCTTTCCCTGATAAAAAGGAACTTGATATATTTGCTTCTATGACTCCTGCAAAGGAAGTCGGCGGAGACTTTTATGATTTCTTCCTTCTTGATGATGATCATCTTGCACTTGTAATAGCTGATGTGTCTGGTAAGGGTGTGCCTGCCGCACTGTTCATGGTCATTTCAAAAACACTCATAAAGGATCAGGCTGCAAGCTGCCGTTCACCCAAGACAATACTTGAGACTGTTAACAATCAGCTTAATGAGAGCAATGCGCAGAGCATGTTCGTTACGGTATGGCTCGGCATCATGGAGATCAGCACAGGTAAGATGGTAGCTGCCAATGCAGGTCATGAGTATCCTATCTTAAAGGGATCGGATGGTAACTTTGAGATCATAAAAGACAAGCATGGAATGGTTCTTGGAGCAATGGAAGGATTGTCATACAAAGAGTATGAACTTGAAGTTCCTGAAAATGGCTGCCTGTTTGTATATACAGACGGTGTGCCGGAAGCAACCGATGCAGATAATAACATGTTTGGCATGGAAAGACTGGTCGACGCTCTTAACCGTGAGCCTAATGCGGATTCAACCACTCTTCTTAAGAATGTAAAAGCGTCTGTTGATGAATTTGTTGGCGGAGCACCTCAGTTTGATGATCTTACGATGCTGGCTATAAGAAGGATTAAGATAAAATGAAAGCCCGATTATGAGGGGAAAAGAATGAAGAGACTGGATATAGAAGCCAATGTAGATAAACTGAATGATGTTTTGGAATTCCTGGAGGAACAGCTTGATGAGAATAACTGCAGCCCAAAAGCTCAGGTTCAGTTAGATGTCGCTGTTGAAGAGATATTCGTAAATATTGCTCATTATGCGTATTCAAATAAAGAAGATGGTCGTGCTATAATAGATATAGAATTCCCTAAAGATGATTATGTAAGCATCACTTTTTATGACAACGGAGTTCCGTATGATCCACTGGCAAAAGAGGATCCCGATATAACTCTTTCCGCGGATGATCGTCCTATAGGCGGACTTGGTATCTATATGGTTAAAAAAAGTATGGATGAAGTCGCTTACAGGCATGAGAACGGACAGAACATATTTACAATAGGAAAGAAAATAAGCTGACGGATCTTCACACCTTTTTAAGGAGGAAGCATGGAGTCTGCACGAGATAATTCATTTACGTTTTCAAAGTTGATCGACTTTCTGAAAGGAAAGAAGGTTTATGTTCAAACGCATAATTATCCCGATCCCGATGCGATAGGTTCAGGATTTGGTTTTCAAAAACTTTTGGAACATTTCGGCATCGATGCGACATTATGCTATTATGGGAAGATCGACAGAGTCAATACCAGGAAGATGATCGAGATGCTTGATATCGATATAGTATCCAAGGACGATATCGAAGATCATATGATGGAACATGATCCTATCGTATGTATTGACTCTCAGAAGTATGGCGGAAACATCATCGATCTTAAGGGAGATGAGGTTGCCTGTATAGATCATCATCCGACAGTTGAGATAATCGACTATTATTATAAGGATATAAGGATGGTCGGAAGCTGTGCGACTATCATAGCGGGATATTATGAGCAGATGAATATTCGCCCTTCTGTGAACGTGGCAACAGCTCTTCTTTACGGATTGCAAATGGATACGAACGGATTTACACGCGGAGTCACCGATGCAGATATTCATGCATTCGGATTCCTTCATCCGTTCATAGATCAAAAGATACTTTCAAGCCTTGAACAGAATCTTATGGAGTTCAAGGATCTTCAGGCATACGGTGCGGCTATATCCAATATACAGATATTCGACAACATCGGTTTTGCATTTATACCTTTTTCGTGCCAGGATGCGCTTATAGCCATTACCTGTGATTTTATACTGTCGCTTGAAGAGGTTTATGTGGCAATAGTATATTCCAAAAGAGATACCGGCTATAAATTCTCGGTTCGTTCGGAAGAGAATGTAAGTGATATAGACTGTGGTGTGATGGTGTCAGAAGCACTTATTGATATCGGTACTGGAGGAGGCCACTCATTTATGGCAGGAGGCTTTGTTCCGATTGAGAATATAAACAAACTCGGAAACAATCCTGATGAGGCTTTAATACAGAAATTCATGCAGGTAAAGGAAAGGATGACGTCTCATTAAATAAATCAAATCTGTTACACTTCAAATGATAATATTTAAAAAGTTAGATATCAAACTATTGATATAAAAATATATTGTGGAGGTGTATTTTTATGATGGGGTTTAAGAATGTTAAGATGAGGACGCTGATCATTGCGATCGTCGCTGCTTCAGCAGCTATTGGAATCTTCCTGCTGTGTTCTCTGGCTTTTTACAATTCTAACAAGATCTTGAGAGACAAGATCAATGATAACATGTCAACATATCTCGATGCGCAGGTAAGTTCCGTTGAGGAATTCGTACTTGTGTCTGAAGAGAAACTTAAGCTCTTCTCTAAAAGTAAGATCGTTAAGGATGTTATAGAGGATGACAGAGCTGATTATGCTAAAAATCCCAACAGACAGATGCCGATGTTTAATGATGAGTCGTATAACACGGTTGCATATTATACCGATAATTATCCTCATTATGCAGAAGCTCAGGCATATACACTTGATTATTATTCAGGCCTTGATAACTGGGAAGGCCTATATATAGGTAACTTTGAGACAAGGATCCTTACTTACAGCGTTCCGCCTGTAATAGGTAAGGTTTTAAGAGATGATCCTGCAAGAGTACAGCAGCTGATGGATTCCATGACTGCAAATCCTGACGGAGTATATAATGCAGGTATCATAGTTTCACCAGGTACCGGACAGCTATGTCTTTCAATGTACTGTCCTGTATATAAGGATAATGAGATGATCGGTTACGTCGGAGCAGGCGTTTTCCATACAGACCTAGAAGATCTTCTTCAGGGTTATAAGCTTAACGGTGTAGATAACTCATATTTCTATATGATAAACACCGAGACCGGCATAACATACACAGATACAGAGGCAACTCCCGAAGAGCAGGAAGAGGTTATAGCGAAAGAGATAACTCGTCCCGTACTCCTTGAGGTAGTTGATAAGATAAATAACGAAAAACTTGAAAAGGGTCAGTTTGAGTTTAAGAATCCCGAAACAGGTGAAACAGATATTGTTAATTTCAAGGTAATTCCCGGAAGAAACTGGGCAGTTATTATATCAGCTGATAAAGATGAGCTTTATGCAGCATCCAGAAGCAGTCTTACAACGCTTCTGATCATTGGAATACTTTCGTTCGTACTTATAGTGGTTCTTGCAGGAGCTGCTGTTACGATATCTACCAAGCCTCTTGCGAATATAACCGATTCTATAAGAAATCTCGGAAACCTTGATCTTTCGAAAGATGCATCGATCAAGCCTTATGTAGGAGCAAAGAGTGAGGTTGGACTTATAGCGACGGCTGTTGATTCACTTTCCGATACATTCAGAGGAATAGTTGGAACTCTGGGAAACTGTACAGATTCCCTGTCTGGCAATACTCAGGACATGAATGATACATTCCGTGAGCTGCATGACAATATTGAAAATACGGCTGCCACAACTGAGGAGCTCTCAGCTAGTATCATCAATACAAATGAAGCCATCAACAACATGGTCTCTGAGCTTAACCGTATGAATGAAATGGTTGATGATATCTCTGACAAGGTAAAAGCCGGTTCATTAAAGAGTAACTCTATGATCAAGGCTGCGGCTGATATGACCCAGCAGTCAGAAGAGAAGCTGTCTGACAGTGAAAGAAAGATAGAGACCACCAAACAGCGTATAGAAGAAGCTATAAATGCTCTGTCAACTCTTTCAAAGATAGATGAGATGGCAGCTACAATCCTTGATATAACAAGCCAGACAAACCTTCTGTCGCTTAATGCATCAATAGAAGCTGCAAGAGCAGGAGAGGCCGGAAGAGGATTTGCCGTAGTTGCAGATGAGATTGGAAAACTTGCTGACGATTCATCTAATACAGCATCTCAGATCCAGGATATCTGTGTAACAGCCAATAAGAGTATAGAGAGCGTTAAGGATTGCTTTAAAGATATCATCGAATTCATGGAAAAAGACGTTACTGTTCAGCTTAGAGATTTCACAGGTATGGCAAGATCATACGGTGAGGATCTTAAGAATATACAGGATTCCATTAATTCTATCGAGCATACATCTGTAGAATTCAGCAGATCAATGGACGTTATAAAGGAGCAGGTTGACCATGTGAGTGCAGCTTCTTCTGATAACGAACAGGGTGTAAACGATATCATCGCCAAGAATGATCTTACTACCGATACAGCAGACAAGATCATGAAGGTTGCTGAGGACAACAGTAACAATGCACGTGAGATAAATGATATCATCGACAGATTCAAACAGTGATAAATTTTATCGACATATGATTTGAAAAATGCCTTCCTTCGGGAGGGCATTTTCTTGATAAATGGTGTAAAATGTAAAATACAGGAGGTATTTTAAATGAAACTTTTATTCTACGCTACAAAGATCTACGATAAGAAATCATTTGATACGATTTTACCAAATTTCCCTGAAGTTGAGATAGATTATATCGAGCATGAGCTTGAACCGAGAACGGCTATCCTTGCAAAAGGATATGATGCCGTATGTGCTTTCGTAAGTGCCGATGTATCTGCAGATACGCTTTCAATACTTTCAGAATGCGGAGTAAAAGCTGTTCTTATGCGCTGTGCAGGTTTTAATAATGTTGATACAGATAAGGCAAAGGAACTGGGAATAGTAGTAAAAAGAGTACCGGCATACTCACCTGAATCTGTTGCCGAGCTGGCAATGGCTCTTGCGATGGCTGTAAACAGAAGACTGTATAAGGCATACAACAAAGTAAGAGAGAATGATTACACTCTTAAAGGACTAAGAGGAGTACTTTTTTACGGAAAGACTGCGGGTATAGTCGGAACAGGTAAGATAGGTGCCGCAATGTGCCGTATATGCAGAGGCTTCGGTATGAGAGTCATAGCATATGACGTATATGAGAATCCCTCACTTAAGGATTTTGTAGAGTATGTATCATTGGATGAACTTTTAAAGACAAGTGATCTTATATCTTTGCATTGTCCGTTAATGGATTCAACATATCACATGATCAATATAGAGAGCATAAAGAAGATGAAAGACGGCGTAATACTCGTTAATACATCAAGAGGTGCTCTCATTGATACGGATGAGCTTATAGAAGGTATCCGCCTTAACAAATTCCTGGGTATAGGTCTTGACGTATATGAGGAAGAGGCCGGAAATGTTTATGAGGACCGTTCTGATGAGATCATGCAGCATTCCGTTACCGCAAGACTTTTATCTTTTCCTAATGTAATGATGACATCTCACCAGGGTTTCTATACGGTTGAAGCCTTAGAGGCAATAGCAGATACGACGCTTAACAACATGAAAGATGCATTGAACGGAATACAGACAGCAAATGACGTTTAATACGTTTTCTAACTAATTTGACAAAAAATCTATTTGTTTTTTGTAGATTATGTCATTTCAAATTCATTGACACAACAGATTGAATGACATTATAATATGGTACAAGATATTGTGAGTTGCGCGAAGCCATTTACTAGATGATGTGGCTTAGCGTGACTTACGTTTGCGTTTAATGTATAAGGAGATGTAAGGATGAGCGTTGTGGTGGAGTCGGTTAAAGAGTTGGATGACAATTATTACGGCGAAAGATACATGCCCAAAAGACATGTTGTTGTCATCAAGAAGGATGGAAGCTTTGAAGAGTTCAATGTCCAGAAGGTTGTCAATGCCGTAGGAAAGAGTGCATACAGAGCACTTACAAAATTCTCTGAAGAGGAAAAGGGCCAGATCTGTCAGTATGTATGTGACAAGGTAGATGAGCTCGAGTCAGATGAGATCCCGATTCCTGTCATGCATAACATAGTTGAGAGCGCACTTGAGCAGGTTAAGCCTATAGTTGCAAAGTCTTACAGGGACTACCGTAACTATAAGCAGGACTTCGTGCGCATGCTCGATGATGTATATAAGAAGAGTCAGTCTATCATGTATGTTGGTGACAAGGAGAATTCAAATACCGATTCTGCTCTTGTTTCAACAAAGAGATCTCTTATATTCAACCAGCTCAACAAGGAGCTATATCAGAAGTTCTTCCTTACAACAGAAGAGATACAGGCATGCCGTGACGGCTATATCTATGTTCATGACATGAGTGCAAGAAGAGATACGATGAACTGTTGTCTCTTTGATGTTGAAAACGTATTAAAGGGCGGTTTTGAGATGGGTAACATCTGGTATAACGAGCCCAAGACCGTTGATACCGCTTTTGATGTTATAGGTGATATCGTATTAAGTGCAGCAAGTCAGCAGTATGGCGGATTTACTGTTCCCAGTGTTGATAACATACTTGAGCCTTATGCCGAGAAGTCATATAAGAAATACACTGATAAGTACATGAAGCTCGGAATAGACAAGGAAACTGCAGAGGCTGAGGCTTATGCTGATGTTGTAAGAGATATGGAACAGGGCTTCCAGGGATGGGAGTATAAGTTCAATACGGTAGCAAGCTCACGTGGAGACTATCCTTTCATCACTGTTACTGCAGGTACTGGAACAGGAAGATTTGCAAAACTTGCTACGATCTGCATGCTCAATGTACGCCGCAGGGGACAGGGAAAGAAAGAATGCAAGAAGCCTGTACTGTTCCCCAAGATCGTATTCCTTTATGATGAAAAACTCCATGGACCAGGAGGAGAATTGGAGGATGTATTCGAGGCAGGTGTTAAGTGTTCTGCCAAGACAATGTATCCTGACTGGCTTTCTCTTACTGGTAAGGGATATATAGCTTCAATGTACAAGAGATACGGAAAGATAATATCTCCCATGGGTTGCCGTGCTTTCCTTTCACCCTGGTATGAGAGAGGCGGAATGCATCCTGCAGACGATGATGATACACCTATCTTTGTTGGAAGATTCAATATAGGAGCGGTTTCACTCCATCTTCCCATGATCCTTGCAAAGGCAAGACATGAGAGCAAGGATTTCTATGAGGTGTTGGATTATTATCTTAACCTTATAAGACAACTGCATATACGTACATATGCTTATCTTGGAGAGATGCGTGCCTCAACAAATCCTCTTGCTTACTGCGAAGGAGGTTTCCTTGGCGGACACCTTAAGCTTACGGATAAGATCAAGCCCATCCTTAATGCGGCTACAGCAAGCTTTGGTATAACAGCTTTCAACGAGCTTCAGATGCTCTATAACGGTAAGTCTCTTGTGGAAGACGGACAGTTTGCACTTGAAGTTCTAGAGCATATCAATAAAAAGGTAAATGAGTTTAAAGAAGAGGACGGACACCTCTATGCCATCTACGGAACACCGGCTGAGAATCTCTGCGGACTCCAGGTTCAGCAGTTCAGAAAGAAGTACGGTATCGTTGAAGGCGTATCAGACAGGGAATATGTGTCAAACAGCTTCCACTGTCATGTAACCGAAGATATCACACCCATCGAGAAGCAGGATACGGAATACCGTTTCTGGGAGCTTTGTAACGGTGGAAAGATACAGTATGTTAAGTATCCTATAGATTACAACCTTGAAGCGATCAAGACACTTATCAGAAGAGCGATGGAAATGGGCTTTTACGAAGGTGTGAATATGTCTTTGGCATATTGCGATGATTGCGGACATCAGGAACTCGAGATGGATGTTTGTCCCAAGTGCGGAAGCAGAAATCTCACAAAGATAGACCGAATGAACGGTTATCTTTCATATTCGCGTGTTCATGGTGACACCAGACTTAATGAAGCCAAGATGGCTGAGATCGCAGAAAGGAAGTCTATGTAACCATGAGATATCACAATATTACCAAGGATGACATGCTCAACGGCGACGGCTTACGAGTTGTTCTGTGGGTTGCCGGCTGTTCGCATTGCTGTAAAGGATGTCAGAATCCTATAACGTGGGATCCTGACGGCGGTCTGCTCTTTGATGATGCAGCCAAGAAAGAGATATTTGATCTGCTCGATAAATCATATATTTCAGGTATAACATTTTCGGGCGGAGATCCTCTTTACTGCTCAAACAGGCTCGATGTGAGAGCTCTTGTTGAAGAGATAAGAGAAAAATATCCGGACAAGACCATATGGATCTACACAGGATATAAGTGGGAAGAGATATGGCATTATCCGATGATGAAGAATATAGATGTGCTTGTTGACGGAGAATATGTTGAGGAACTGCGTGACACAAAGCTTTTGTGGAAGGGGAGTTCAAACCAGAGAGTTATTGATGTACAGGCAACTCTTGCAAAATCAGACAAGCTCATACCCACACTTCATTGCGGAGATTACGAATAAACTTTTATTAAGGGGAGACGACATGAAGGGAATTGCTAAATTTTTTAAAGTGAGTTTTGACGAATTCATGGTGGGGGTTCATGATGTAAGACCTGAGCTTACCAACGAGGATGTTCAGGTTATGTATGATGAGTTAAAACTTCCGACAAGGGCTACGAAGGGAAGCGCGGGATATGATTTCTTTGCACCGTTTTCTTTCACATTAAAGCCGGGTGAAACAATAAAGATACCTACGGGCATAAGAGTAAAGATGGACAGTGAATGGGTCCTTTGTTTGTATCCCAGAAGCGGTCTTGGATTCAAATACAGACTTCAGCTTAATAATACGGTCGGTATAATAGACAGCGACTATTATTATTCTGATAATGAAGGCCATATATTTGCAAAGATCACCAATGACTCAAATGAGGATAAGACTTTAACAGTTGAGAAAGGCGTCGGTTTCATGCAGGGTATATTCATGGAATTTGGTACCACGATCGACGATGATGTTGTAACTGAGAGAAACGGTGGTTTCGGAAGCACAGGTATCTAGTTTATTTAAGATATGACGGGGTAAGTTTATGGCTTATCCCGTTTTTTAATGTTCAAGACATTTTAAATTTGCTATATAACTAGCCAGGTGGTATTATATTAAGGATTTTAAGGGGATAGTTTTGATCCATAAGGATCAAGAAAATGAAAGGGGATCATATGAAGGAGTATATCATTGTAACCGATTCATCGGCTGACCTGCCTAAAAGTTATATCAAGGAACATAATGTATCATGTGTCTCACTTAAGTATACGATCGATGGAATAACATATGATAACGATGATGAAGAGGCTGCCAAGACCTTTTATAAGAAAGTAAGAAATAAGAGTATGCCCACGACTTCACAGGTCAATCCTGAGGAAGCGTTTGATGAATTCAAAAAGATATCCGAAAAATGTAAAAATATTTTATGCCTTGCATTTTCATCCGGGCTTAGCGGTACATGCAACAGTTTCATGATCGCTGCAAAAGAACTGATGGAGGAAGATGAGACCATAAACATAAGAGTTGTGGATACACTCTCTGCGTCCATGGGGCAGGGACTCATCGTACATAAGGCTGTATGCATGAAAGAGAATGGAAAGAGTATGGATGAAGTTGCTGATTACATTGAAGCACATCTTAAGAACTTCGTTCATGTCTTTACAGTGGATGATCTTGATCATCTCTACAGAGGCGGAAGACTTTCAAAGACCGCATCAGTTATCGGAAATCTGATAAATCTGAAACCTGTCTTACATGTAGATGATGAAGGACATCTCGTTAACATGTTCAATGTGAGAGGAAGAAAAAAATCACTTCATTCTCTTGTGGACTACATGGAAAAGACCATGGGTTCATACAAAGATCAGAATGATATAGTTTTTATCAGTCATGCTGACAATTTAGAAGATGCAAAATTTGTTGCTGACGAGATAAAAAACAGATTTGGTATAGATAAATTTATGATAAATGAGATAGGACCCACTATAGGAAGCCATACGGGTCCTGATGTTATCGCCCTTTTCTTTATGGGTGAAAACAGATAATACAGGAGGAAATGATGACAAAGATTAGAACAAGATACGCTCCAAGTCCGACAGGAAAGATGCATGTGGGAAATCTGCGTTCGGCACTTTATGAGTTTTTGATCGCAAAGCACGAAGGCGGAGACTTCATGTTAAGGATCGAGGATACCGACCAGGAGAGATTTGTGGAAGGTGCGACCGAGATCATCTACAGAACGCTTGAAAAGACGGGACTCATTCATGATGAGGGTCCGGATAAGGATGGAGGATACGGTCCTTATGTTCAGAGTGAGAGAATGAAGACCGGCATATATCTTAAGTATGCGAAGGAACTCATTGAAAAAGGAGAGGCTTATTACTGCTTCTGTGATAAAGAAAGACTTGCTTCTTTAAAGACTGAGGTCGTTGAAGGCAAAGAGATCACTGTATATGACAAGCACTGTCTTTCTCTTACAAAAGAAGAGATAGAAAAGAACCTTGCTGAAGGAAAGCCTTATGTAATAAGACAGAACATACCCAACGAGGGAACAACAACATTCCACGATGAGCTTTACGGAGATATCACAGTTGAGAATTCTGAACTTGATGATATGATCCTTATAAAGACCGACGGATATCCTACTTACAATTTTGCGAATGTTGTAGATGACCATACAATGAACATCACACATGTAGTAAGAGGTAATGAATATCTTTCTTCATCACCCAAATATCAGAGACTGTATGATGCTTTCGGATGGGAGAGCCCGGTATATGTTCACCTTCCGCTCATAACGGATGAGAATCATAAAAAGCTCTCAAAGAGAAGCGGACATTCATCATTTGAAGATCTTATCGAGCAGGGATTTGTTACAGAGGCGGTTGTTAACTACATAGCTCTGCTTGGCTGGAGCCCCGAGGATAACAGAGAGATATTTACACTTGATGAGCTCATAAAGGAATTTGATTATCACAGGATTAGCAAATCACCGGCTGTTTTCGATATAGTAAAGCTTAAATGGATGAACGGTGAGTATATCAAGGCAATGGATTTTGATACTTACTATGAAATGGCCAAGCCTTACATAGATGAAGCTGTTAAATCCGATGTTGATAAGAAAAAACTCGCTGAGTGGGTAAAGACAAGGATAGAGGTATTCCCGGATATCTGTGCACTTATCGATTTTGTTGACAAGCTTCCGGATTATGACATTGAAATGTATACCCATAAAAAGATGAAGACTAATGCCGAATCATCACTTAAGGTATTAAAGGATCTTCTTCCCATACTCGAAGCTCATGATGATTACAGCAACGATTCTTTGTATGCGCTTCTTACCAAGTATGTTGAGGAGAAGGGCTACAAGAACGGATATGTTTTATGGCCTGTAAGAACTGCGGTATCAGGAAAACAGATGACTCCTGCAGGTGCGACCGAACTCATGGAGCTTTTCGGAAAAGAAGAGACTTTAAAGAGGATAAGAACAGGAATAGAACTTTTGAGCAAATAAACATAAATATACAGGCAATTGACCGGCTTATTACAGCCGGTCTTTGTCATATATGGTTGAAATAAGTTGGATTTTTCTGTAAAATTAAATAGGATATGCATATATGCAGACAAATCCGATAAAAAGGAGGAGATTTAAATGGAAAAGAATGCACCCGATGAGGAAATGAAAGTAGAATTAAACCTTGATGACGGTTCCACTGTTATGTGTGAAGTGATAACCATATTGGAGGTTGCAGGAAAGGAATATATCGCACTTTTACCTGACGGCCAGGAAGATGACGACGACCAGGATGTATGGTTTTATGAGTATTCGGAAAATCCTGACGATCCCAACGAGGAACCCGAACTTACATATATCGAAGATGACGCTGAATACGAAGCAGTATGCGACGCATTTGATGAATATCTCGATGAGTGCGAATATGAGGACTAGATGGAACAAAAGCTGAAGATTTCATACGGAAAGCCATATCCGCTCGGAGCTTCTTATGTGGGCAACGGACAGGTCAATTTCTCTGTTGTTGTCAGCACCGATGAGCAGTGTGGCGTTATCCTTTATGATAAGAAACATAAAACTGAAGAGAGATTGTCATTTTGCTGTTCGAACAAAGTGGGCAATATAAGATGCATGAAGGTTTCAGGCATTGAACCCGGGCAATATGATTACAATTTCTATGTAGGTGAAAAGGTATTCTATGATCCCTACGCAAGAGTGATACTCGGAAATGAGACATGGGGTAAGATACCGGAGAAATTAAGAGCAGGAATATACAATGATGATTATGACTGGGAGGGAGATAAGAATCCTCTCACGCCATATCATGACTCTGTTATATATCTTCTTCATGTAAGAGGATTCACAAAACATAAAAGCAGTGCTGTGGCTCATCCCGGAACATTTGCCGGAGTGATAGAAAAGATACCGTATATGAAAGATCTTGGCATCACGGCAGTTGAGCTGATGCCTGTTTATAATTTCGTTGAGATGGAGCCTGTAAATAAAGAAAAAGGCGAGTTTGGCATAGAACCTTTCGAAGAGGTTGAACCAAAGCTTAACTACTGGGGTTACAAGGAGAGTTTCTATTTTGCTCCGAAATGCTCATACAGTGCCAAAGGCATATCTGCCGATATCGGATTTAAAGATATGGTGAAAGCACTTCATCGTGAAGGCATCGAAGTTATACTCCAGTTTTTCTTCCCTGATACCATTAAACAGGGATATATCATCGAAGTATTAAGATACTGGATGCAGGAGTATCATATAGACGGTTTCCATCTGATGGGAAACAAGCTGCCTTTGGCTCTTCTTGGAACAGAGCCTATGTTTGCCAACACGAAGATAATCTGTGAATCGTTCCCTCTTGAAGAGATATATGAGAGAAACTTCTCACCGACATACAAAAATCTTGCTATATGCAAAGACGGATTCATGTATGACATGAGAAGGCTTCTTAAAGCAGACGAAGGCATGGTAGCAGCTGCGCTTGACTACATGAAGAATGTACCCGAAAAGCTCGGTGATGTTCATTACATGACCCATGGAAACACATTTACACTGATGGATCTTGTAAGCTTTGACAGAAAGCATAATGAGCCAAACGGTGAGAATAACAGGGACGGTTCTCCTTATAACGGTTCATGGAACTGCGGTTATGAGGGACCTACAACAAGACAGTCTGTAAGAAAGTTAAGATTAAGACAGATAAAGAATGCCATAATCTTAAATATGTTATCGAAATCGACACCTCTGATAGTGGCTGGTGATGAGTTTGGTAACAGCCAGAACGGAAACAACAATCCGTACTGTCAGGACAGCACGGTCACATGGCTTAATTGGAATAATCTCACCAAGTACTCTCAGATATATGATTTCATGAAGAGCATGATCGCTCTGAGACGTGATCATAAGATCCTTCATCTGAGAGATTCGTTCAAGATGAATGATTACCTGCAGTGCTCATATCCTGATCTGAGTTTTCATTCTTCACAGTTATGGAAGGTTGATAACGATATATTAAGCAGACAGTTTGCGATGCTGTATTGCGGTGAGTATGCAGGGGAGAATGATTTCATATATGTTGCAGTCAATCTTCACTGGACAGCTCATGAATTTGCGATCCCCAAGTTACCTAAAAAGTATAAGTGGGAGATAATAGCAGACACCAATGAAAAGACTGACATAGAAGTGCCCGATTCGGATCATGCACTCATAAATGTGAAGGAGAGAAGCATACTTATAATGCTCGGAAAAGCTTGACATGAAAGCAGTTGAACATCTTAAGACTATAACCAAACACAGAAAGCTTGTAAGAGAAGGATGTTTTGCGGTCGGTTTGTATAAGCAGGGGCTAATGCATGATCTTAGTAAGTTTTCTCCAACCGAGTTTATTGTCGGTGCGAAATACTATCAGGGTACAAGAAGCCCAAACAATGCGGAACGTGAGGACAGAGGCTATTCATCCGCATGGTTGCATCATAAAGGCAGGAATAAACATCATTACGAATACTGGATAGATTATTCGATACATTCGGCTCCAAAGGGAATGCACGGTATGCTACCTTCCCCGATGCCCATAAGATACATAGTTGAAATGCTGATGGACAGGATAGCCGCATGTAAGGTATATAACGGAGATGCATATACAACAAGCTCTCCGCTTGAATATTACAACAGAGGGATGGAACCCGCTCCTCTACATCCCAAGACACAGGCGTTTTTGGAACTTTTCTTAAATATGCTGGAAGTCTGGGGAGAAGAAAGGACTTTTGAATTTATAAGGGAGAATATATTATCAAGAGAAAAAGTTTTTGACAAGAAGGAAAATCTCGAACTTTGTCTTAACTACTGCAAGAGAGGACAAAGGAGACTTAAAAAAGACAGAGGTTATCTGTCAGGGAGGGACTAAAATGTATATCGGAAGAGGAAGCAGCAGAAACACTGTTACCGCCATAGTTGTCATTTGTTCCATACTTTGTGTTGGATTTATGATGTTCGCGACAGCATTTCTTTCTTTTTACTTCAGTATATGCAATACACGTTTTGTCGAGAAGAATTGCATCAACGAGGGGGTTGCCAAACAGATAGGTATCACCGACAGTGAGATGCATAACGTGATCGAAAAGTTTATCATTGGCTTAAAGAAGGGGTATGAACCTTCGGCCACGGTAACTAAAGATTCACAGAGTGTTGAGTTTTTCAGTGATGCCGACAAGGAGAGCATCATTTCGACATCCAGAAAGATAATTCTTTTAAGAAGACTCTCTTTTGCGTTCATCGGTGTTTCCGTTGCGCTGTTTTTGATAGTACTGATGGAAAGCAGGGCTGTGGTTCTAAGAAACACGATCGCTATAGCATGGGTATTGATCCTTTTAGGATGCGGTTCTCTTTTCATATTCATGCAGATGAATCCCGCGAGATTCAGAGACGGATTTTTCACGACTGTTCTTTTGAACGGAAAACCGCTTCAGGGCTGGCTTGGGATAATGATAAATCATGGAATGATAAAAAGCGCATTTCTGATGGAACTCAGTTTTTTCCTGATAGTCCAGTTATTGTTCCTGATAATAGTAAACGGTTTCAGCGGACATAAGAAAAAAGACAGAAGATAGTATAAGTGAGGTTTATCATGGCAGACAAATATGTAGCATATGTATCCACATATACACAGGGAGATAATTACGGCATACACATTTATGACGTTGATCTTGAGGAAGGTAAGTTCACTTTAAAGGATAAAGTTAAGATCTCAAACTCCTCTTATGTAACGATATCACATAATTCTAAATACCTATACTCGATCACTGACTTCGGTGTTGAAGCATACAAGATCGGGCCTGACGGACTTTTGACAATACTCGGAAGTTCCGGGATAAACGGTATGAGAGGATGCTATCTTTCAACCGATTACGAAGATAAATTCCTTTTCGTCGCAGGATACCATGACGGAAAGATCACTGTTTTAAAGTTAAAGGATAACGGAGACATAGAAGGAGTATGTGACGAGATCTTCCATAAAGGATGGGGAAATGTTGCAGAAAGAAACTTCCGTCCGCATGTAAGCTGCGTAAAGATGACAAGGGATAACAAGTATCTTTGTGCCGCTGATCTTGGTATGGATTATATCGATGTCTATACCGTAAACAAGACAACAGGAAAACTCAAACTGATAGATATCGTGCACTCAGAGCAGAATTCGGCTCCCAGACATATAAAGTTCTCAAAAGACGGACACCATATGTATGTTGTGCATGAGCTTAACAATAAGATCGATGTTTATGAGTATATCGATAAAGGAAATGATCCCGCCTTTGACAAGATACAGAGTATAACGACCGTAAATGATTATTTCGCAAAAGGAAGTGCGGCAAGTGCTCTGAGTATCTCAAAAGACGGTAAATACATGGTAAGCTCAAATTCAGGTGATAACAGTGTTGTTATCTATTCGATGGATGAGCATACTGGAGAGATGAGCAAAGTTCTCTGTCTTCCCATAAGCGGAGATTATCCAAAAGACGCATGTCTCTTCCCTGATAACAGACATCTGGTAAGTCTTAATCATGAATCAGATACGATGACATTCTTTACCGTGGATCTGGAAAAAGGTCTTCTGATGATGAATCAGAAAGAGATAAAGGTTCAGAAACCAAACTGCATTATCTTCCATAAACTGGAAGGCTGATGTAAGTCGACAAATATGAAGGATGATAAAAGAAAAAGACTCATAGAAAAATGCAAACACTTTGCAAAGAAGAATGAATTCTGTCTTACACTTGCGACAGTGTATATTTTCTGCGTTATCGTGGTATCAAATATATACAGTCATTTTAAGAAGGCGATTCTTATTACGGTAGCCGCAGTAACTGCGGCTATCATACTGATATGCTGTATTTGGAGGATGAGAGATTCAAATGTAAGACCTGAAGATACATATATCTCCAATGACACTGTTTCGGATGCAGTAGGTTCAAATACCGATGTAGTCACAGATAGTAAAGCAGATGAGATAACTGATAACATATCGGCTGATGCATCAGAAAAAAACTATCCTGATGAAACAGACTCTGATATCATCCTGGTAAATAAGACCCATCCGATACCGGATGGCTATGAACCTGACCTTGTTATAATAGAGAATGATCTGAAATGTGACAGACAGGCTCTCGAACCGATAACAAGTCTCATTGAGGATGCAGAAAAGGAAGAGATAAAGCTTGTCATTTCTTCGGCATACAGGGATTATGACAGGCAGAAGGATATTTTTGATAAAAAGGTAAGGCAGTACATGCTGTATGGTTATTCATATGCAGAAGCCTATAAAAAGACTGCCACCGAAAACAGCATCCCAGGATCAAGTGAGCATGAGATAGGACTCGCATTTGATATAGTAAGCGAAGATCATGAAAAGATGAATGAGGAGTTCGGTTCAACTGATGCAGGCAAGTGGCTTGATAAGAACTGCTACAGATACGGTTTTATCATAAGATATCCAAAAGGCAAGGAAGAAGTGACGGGTATCATCTATGAGCCGTGGCACATAAGGTATGTGGGTGTTGATGCTGCTAAAGAGATCTATAAGGAGCATATAACACTCGAAGAATATTTAGAAAGAAGATAGATAAAATATGGCGGAATATAAATTACTGACAACTGACGGTTTAGCAAAAAGAGCTGAATTCAAAACGGTTCATGGAACGATACAGACTCCCGTGTTCATGAACGTCGGTACGGCCGCTGCGATAAAAGGAGCCGTTTCAACAAAAGACCTTGAACAGATAGGCTGTCAGGTTCAGCTGTCAAATACATATCATCTGCATGTAAGACCGGGGGATGAGATAGTAAAAAAACTCGGCGGAGTAAGGAAATTCATGAACTGGGAAAGACCTGTACTTACAGATTCGGGCGGATTCCAGGTTTTCTCGCTCTCAGGCTTAAGAAAGATAAAAGAGGAAGGTGTTACATTTAATTCTCATGTAGACGGAAGAAAGATATTCATGGGTCCCGAGGAAAGCATGCAGATCCAGTCAAATCTCGCTTCCACCATAGCAATGGCGTTTGATGAATGTGCACCTGCTCTTGCTGACAGAAACTATGTCAGAAACAGCGTTGACCGCACAAGTCGATGGCTGGAGCGATGCAGATCATATATGGATGAGCTGAATTCAAGGGAAGATACCATCAATAAGCAGCAATTACTCTTTGGCATAAACCAGGGTGCCATATATGAAGATATACGTATAGAACATGCTAAGACCATAACAGATATGAATCTGGACGGTTATGCTATCGGCGGACTTGCTGTCGGTGAGACACATGAGCAGATGTATGGCATCATAGAGGCTGTTGTCCCACACCTTCCAAAAGACAAGCCGACATATCTTATGGGAGTCGGAACTCCAGCAAATATCATTGAAGCTGTGGACAGAGGAGTTGATTTCTTTGACTGTGTATATCCTTCACGAAACGGAAGACACGGTCATGTATATACCGATAACGGTAAACTCAATCTGTTCAACCAGCAGTATGAACTTGATGACAGACCGATAGATGAGACATGTAACTGTCCTGCATGCATGAGTTTTTCAAGAGCATACATAAGGCATCTGTTAAAAGCCAAAGAGATGCTTGGTATGAGACTATGTGTTCTTCATAATCTTTATTACTACAATAATCTAATTAGCAGGATAAGGGATGCCATAGACAATCATGAGTATGCTTCATTCAAAAGCAAAATGCTCGACAGTCTTGGAACAAATGATAAATAAATTGAAATGATGCTTGTTAAAATCTTTATTTTCATGTATCATGTCATTGTTGCGGTCCATTATCTGTGGACCATATAAAGGAGGATTTATGAACGCATTACTTTTAGCTACAGATGCAGCCGCTGCAGAAGCAGGCTCTACCATGGGAAGCGGGATCATCATCATCGCTTACATCATAATATTCGGTGTATTCATCTATTTCATGATGGTAAAACCTCAGAAGAAAGAACAGAAGAGAGTTGCTGCCATGTACAGTGAGATGGAGATCGGCGATACTGTTGTAACAACAAGCGGTTTCTACGGTGTTCTCATAGATATAACGGATGATTCCGTCATAGTTGAATTCGGAAGCAATAAAAACTGCAGAATTCCTATGGAAAAGTCCGCTATAAAGCAGATAGAGAAAGCTAATCAGGCTGAATAACATACAGTCATTAAAAAGAAAGATCTAAAGACTACTGCATAACTGCGGTGGTCTTTTTATTATCATATACTTGTGATATAATAGTCGATAGTTGCGTTTTGATAAAAAAGGTTAAATATAAGCAGATGATAATGTTTCATCGGTTTAAGGATAAGGGGTAAATCATATGAACATGGACATTGCGGTCATCAGAGGTGACGGTATAGGACCTGAAGTCGTCAACGAAGCGATGAAGGTACTCGATGCTGTATGTGCCAAATACGGACATACGATCAATTATGAACATATACTTATGGGAGGCTGTTCGATCGACGCTTACGGAGATCCGCTCACAGATGAGGCTGTTGCGATAGCCAAATCCAAGGATGCAGTACTTCTTGGATCTATCGGCGGTAACACACAGACATCACCATGGTACAAACTGCCCCCTAACAAGAGACCTGAAGCAGGACTTTTAAAGATTCGTAAGGAACTGGGGCTTTTTGCCAATCTGCGTCCCGCCTATCTTTATCCCGAGCTTAAGGATGCATGTCCTTTAAAATCAGAAGTCGCTGAGCGCGGATTTGATATGATGATGATGCGTGAGCTGACAGGTGGTCTTTATTTCGGTGAGAGATATACAAAAGAGATCGATGGTGTAATGACTGCCGTGGATACTCTTACATATAATGAGAATGAGATCAGAAGGATAGCAATTAAAGGCTTTGATATAGCGATGAAGCGTCGCAAAAAAGTGACACTTATCGACAAGGCAAACGTTTTGGATTCATCAAGGCTTTGGAGAAAAGTCGTTGAAGAGGTATCGAAGGATTATTCTGAAGTTGAGTATGATGTAATGCTCGTTGATAACTGTGCAATGCAGCTTGTAAAGGATCCTGCTCAGTTTGATGTGGTACTTACAGAGAACATGTTTGGAGATATCCTTTCGGATGAGGCATCAATGATAACAGGTTCGATCGGAATGCTGTCATCAGCATCACTCAATGAGACTAAGTTTGGTCTCTATGAGCCTTCAGGCGGATCTGCTCCCGACATAGCAGGAAAGAACATAGCAAATCCTATCGCTACGATCTTAAGTGCGGCTATGATGTTAAGGTACACATTTGATCTTGATAAGGAAGCTGATGCGATCGAAAATGCAGTAAAGACTGTTCTTAAGGAAGGCTACAGAACAGGAGATATCGCAAAAGCAGGCGAAGCAACAGTTAAATGTGATGAAATGGGTACTCTGATTGCTCAGAGAGTATAAACAGAAAAGGAGATCAGATATGACAAGTGACAATATGAAATGTGGTATGCAGCAGGCTCCTGCAAGATCACTTTTAAACGCATTGGGATATACAGCTGAAGAAGTTAAGAAGCCTATGGTCGGTATCGTTTGTTCCTACAACGAGATAGTTCCGGGACATATGAACCTCGATAAGATTGCTGAAGCAGTAAAGCTTGGTGTTGCCGAAGCAGGAGGAACTCCTGTAATGTTCCCTGCGATCGCAGTATGTGACGGTATCGCAATGGGACACATCGGCATGAAGTATTCTCTTGTTACAAGAGATCTTATTGCTGATTCGACAGAAGCAATGGCCATAGCTCATCAGTTTGATGCACTTGTCATGATACCTAACTGTGATAAGAATGTTCCCGGTCTTTTGATGGCTGCAGCAAGAGTAAATGTACCTACAGTATTCGTATCAGGCGGTCCTATGCTCGCAGGTCACGTTAAGGGACGTAAAAGAAGCTTATCATCAATGTTTGAAGCAGTAGGTGAGTATGCTGCCGGAAAGATAACAGAAGCAGATGTAACAGAATATGAAGAGAATGTATGTCCTACATGCGGTTCATGTTCAGGTATGTATACTGCTAACTCTATGAACTGTCTTACAGAAGTACTCGGAATGGGACTTCCCGGAAACGGAACGATCCCTGCTGTTTACTCGGAGAGATTAAGACTTGCCAAGAAGGCAGGTTATGCTGTAATGGATATGCTTTCAAAGAATATCCGTCCCAGAGATATAATCACAAAGGATTCGATCTTAAATGCACTTACGGTTGATATGGCACTGGGATGCTCAACAAACTCAATGCTTCATCTTCCTGCGATCGCTCATGAGATAGGATTTGATTTTGATATCTCATTTGCAAATCCCATAAGTGAGAAGACTCCAAACCTTTGTCATCTGGCTCCTGCAGGTCCTACATACATGGAAGACCTCAATGAGGCAGGCGGTGTTTATGCTGTAATTAAAGAGCTTTGTGATCTTGGTCTTATAAACGAGAACTGTATGACAGTAACAGGAAAGACTATCGGTGAGGCTGTAAAGAATTCAGTTAACAGAGATACCGAGGTTATAAGAACAACAGATAATCCGTACTCAAAGACAGGCGGTCTTGCGGTTCTTAAGGGAAATCTCGCTCCCGACGGATCAGTCGTTAAGCGTTCCGCAGTTGTTCCTGAGATGTTAAAGCATGAAGGACCTGCACGTGTATTTGACTGCGAAGAGGATGCGATCGAGGCTATCCTTGGAGGAAAGATAAAAGACGGCGATGTTGTCGTTATCAGATATGAGGGTCCTAAAGGCGGTCCCGGTATGAGAGAGATGTTAAATCCCACATCAGCTATAGCAGGTATGGGACTCGGTTCAACAGTCGCTCTTATAACAGACGGACGTTTCTCAGGTGCCAGCAGAGGCGCTTCGATCGGTCATGTATCTCCTGAAGCAGCTGTAGGCGGTCCTATCGCTCTTGTTAACGAAGGTGATATTATAGAGATCGATATCAACAATTATTCGATCACACTCAAAGTAAGCGATGAAGAGCTCAATAAGAGACGTGAAGCATGGACTCCCAGAGAACCCAAGGTTACAACAGGATACCTTGCAAGGTATGCTTCAATGGTAACAAGCGGAAACAGAGGAGCGATTTTGGAGATTCCTAAAAATTAATCAGAGAGGATATAAGTATGCAGTTATCAGGATCAGAAATAGTTATAGAATGTTTGAAGGAGCAGGGTGTTGATACAGTTTTCGGTTATCCGGGAGGTACCATCTTAAATATCTATGATGCGTTGTATAAGCATCCCGAGATCAAACATATCCTTACAAGCCATGAGCAGGGTGCATCGCATGCGGCTGACGGATATGCAAGAAGTACGGGTAAGGTAGGTGTATGTATGGCTACCAGCGGCCCAGGTGCGACAAACCTTGTTACAGGTATCGCGACGGCATTTATGGATTCGGTTCCATTGGTTGCTATCACGGCTAACGTAAATCTTCCTCTTCTTGGTAAGGATACCTTCCAGGAGGTTGATATAGCCGGTGTTACAATGCCCATCACAAAGCACAGCTTCATAGTAAAAGACATTAAGATCCTTGCTAAGACTATTAGAAGAGCGTTTGATATAGCTCAGAGCGGAAGACCGGGTCCTGTTTTGGTCGATATTACAAAAGACGTTACTGCCGCAATGTGCGAATACAAGGCAGTTAAGCCCAGTAAGCCCGAAAAGAAAAAGAGATATACACAGGCTGATATAGAAAAAGCAGTTGAACTTATCAAGAAAGCCAAGAAGCCTTTCATCTATGTAGGCGGAGGAGCCATACTTTCAGGAGCAACAGGAGAGGTTGCAAAGTTTGCAGATCTTATAGATGCACCCGTTTGTGATACTCTTATGGGTAAGGGTGCATTTGACGCTTATTCCGACAGATATACAGGAATGATCGGTATGCACGGTACAAAGGCAAGTAACTTCGGTGTTACCGAATGTGACCTTCTTATAGCTTTGGGAGCAAGATTCTCAGACAGAGTCACAGGTAATGCTAAGAAGTTCGCAAAGAATGCAAAGATACTCCAGTTTGATATAGATGCTGCCGAGATAGATAAGAACATTAAAACAACAGCAAGTGTTGTAGGTGATCTTAAAGAGAGCCTTTCTGATGTGATCTCAAAGCTTGATAAGGCTGATCATTCCGAGTGGATGTCTCATATAGCCGAACTTAAGAAGAAGTATCCTCTTGAATATCATCAGGATGTTCTCACATGCCCTTATATCATCGAGCAGATCGACAAGGCTACAAAGGGTAAGGCTATCATCTCTACAGATGTTGGACAGCATCAGATGTGGGCTGCACAGTTCTATCACTATACAAAGCCCAGAACATTCCTTTCAAGCGGCGGTCTCGGAACAATGGGCTACGGCCTTGGTGCATGTATAGGTGCTCAGGTAGGCAATCCTGATAAGATATGTATCAATATCGCCGGTGACGGATGCTTCAGAATGAATATGAACGAACTTGCAACGGCAAGCAGATACAATATACCGATAATCCAGGTTGTTATCAACAACCATGTTCTTGGTATGGTAAGACAGTGGCAGACACTTTTCTATGATCACAGATATTCAAATACCGTACTTGAAGACAAGGTTGATTTCTGCAAGGTAGCAGAAGGACTCGGATGCGAAGCTATCCTTGTTGAAAAGAAGGAAGATGTACTTCCTGCAATAAAGAAGGCTTTAAAGTTAAAGAAACCTGTAGTTCTTAACTGCATCATAGAAAAAGATGAGAGTGTATTCCCCATGGTTCCTGCGGGAGCACCGATCTCTGATGCATTTGACGAGAAGGATCTCAAAGCTAAAAAGTAATGAAGAGGATCAGACGTATAATCTGTTTAACAGTAATAATGCTGGGCTTATGTTATATAGGCCCGGCTTATTATTATGCTCATAATTATGCGTCAGGTTCAGGAGAAAAGGTCTTCATGTACGGTACATATATAAACGGCGTGTACTGTACGGGGCTTACGGTTGATGAGACATTAAGGGCCATACCAAAAGACTACAGGCCTGAAGATGCGGTCCTTTTGATAAAAGATGTCAAATATGACATAGACATGGAAAAGATCGGTTACATCGCCGATTATGAAACACCCGTAAGGGATATCATAAATAAACAGAGTCCATGGTCATGGTATAAACAGCTTTGGAGTGAGAACAGCTCTGTAAAGGTTGAACCGGTAATAACCATTGATGAGGACGGATTTTCTGAGTTTTTTGATTCGCTTGATCTTAAAGAAGAAAAACCGAAAGGCGATGAGGTATATATAGAACTTACGGAAAACGGTTATGAGCTTATTGACGGAAAGAAACCGATACTCAATGCTCAAAAGGTAAAAAGCTATCTTTTTGAACAGTTAAAGGCAAACGAAAAACTAATAACCATCGATGATTCCTTTTATGAGGGTAAAGAATATACCGCAAAAGAAAAGGAGCTCATGAGATATTTTGATGAGCTTGAGATACATCAGAGAAGACTGGTGACTTATGTATTCGGAAAAGAGACTAAAAGGATCTCAAAGCGTGAATGGGCTGAGCTTATGAACACATCGGATGAGCTGCTCACACGTATAACACCGGATATGGCTTATACGGACAGGATAAGTTATACGATAGACGAAGATAAGGCTGAGAAGTACATCGCTGATTTTCTGGACGAATACAACACTTACAATAACAGATATTTCAGAGGACATAACGGAGCACTCGTTCACGTCACAAAGGGAAACTACGGAAACAAGCTTGATATCGCACTTGAAAAGAAGTGGTTCAGGGAATTTGTAAACAGCGGTCTTGATTATGCAACAAGAACTCCTGTATATCTGATAGAAGCCAAGCACAGGGAAAAGAATGATTTCGGTAATACGTTCATAGAAGTCAGTCTTGATGAGCAGTATCTTTGGTATTACGTTGACGGACAAGTTTTTGTGGAGACACCGATAACGTCAGGAAGTTATGCTCACGGCGGTACAGACCCAAGAGTCGTTTATGTATATACCAAGATACCAAATAAATGGCTTACAGGTCCCACATGGCACAGCTTCGTTAAGTACTGGGTTGCCATACAGGGTGCCATAGGTATACATGATGCTTCATGGAGGAGTGTATACGGAGGAGACGAATACAAATACAGAGGCTCACACGGATGTATAAACACTCCGGAGGAAGCCATGAAAAAGATATATGACAATGTTGAGATAGGAACTCCAGTCATCGTTTATTCAATAGAAAAGAACGGAGTTGATGAATAAGCATAAAAAATCCGCCTGACCATCTGATCAAGCGGATTTTGATTTTATATGATCTAGATCGTGAACATTCCAACGTTTTCACGAAGCTCGTCTGCAACCATCTTAAGTGTCTCAGCCTGTTCAACAACATTTTCCATATTATTGTCAAGCATTGAAAGTGCAGCACTGGTTTCTTCAGTAGAAGCCGCATTCTCCTGAGAGAGCGATGAAAGAGATTCAACTGAATCGAGGATTGAATTCTTGTTATCATCAAGTGACTGTACAAGTTCAACGATCTGATTGTTGCCTTCTTCAGATTCCTTAAGCAGGTTAAGCATATCTTTGAAAGAATCGCTCATGCTGCCAAGAGCATTTCCTTCATCCTCTGTAGCTGTTCTTATATCTTCCGTAAGCGATCTGTTGCGCTCAGACAGAGTAGAAATCTGTTTAAGCATTCCGGTGATCTCATTAGCCGCATCATTCGATTCGGCAGCAAGATCTTTGATGTTATCTGCAACGACTGCAAATCCCTTACCTGCTTCACCGGCTCTTGCAGCCTCTATCGAAGCGTTCAGAGCAAGGAGATTGGTCTGGCTTGCGATCGAGATTATAAGATCAGCTGACTGACTTATCTGGCTTACAACGTGAGCTGTCTCGGTAACTGAATCAGAAACCATTTTCGCTTTGTTTCTTGTGTTCTCACCGGTTGCCATGAGTTCACTTAACTGACCCTGAACTCTTGTTGATTCATTTATTACTGCACGTCCGTTTTCGAGATTTGAATTTGCAGCACCTAAAACTTCCGTAACTGCGTTTCCTATCTGAACGGTTATATCAAGTGTTGTCTGAACATCATTAGCCATGTCTGTAGCGCCTGCAGCAAGATCAGATACAGCCTGATTAATATCAGCAGTAGATCTCTGGCTGTCTTCGATCTTTTCTTTTGTCTCCACAGCCACATTATCAACACTCTGAGCATTTCCTATTATCCTGCCGATGGCATTCTGAAGGTTCGTTCTCATGTTCTCTGCAGAATAACCTATTGCTTTGAATTCTTTTATCGGTGAATCAAAATCTATATCTGTTGCAAAATCGCCGTTGCCCATGTTGTCCATGGATTTTGATATCCTCTTAATACCGGCAGAAAGAGATCTGGCTGTAAAGATAACCTGTACATAAAGTAAAGCTGCTATAACAAAGAAAACAACGAGAGCCATAAGAGCTTTGTGGTTTATAGCTTTTCTTGCAGCTACAGCTTCCTGTTCAGCCCACAGCTCAACTACATCTGTCATACATGAAAGAGAATCTCTGGCAATTTCAAACTGTTCATTGAACTCGGTTATATCACCTTCGTTAGTTGTATAATCATAGCTGTTTAACCATTTATCATAATTGGCATAGAATTCTTCTTCATAAGTCTTGTAATTCTTACCATCTATTACAGTTTCTGTATAAATATCCGGATTTGCTTTTGCGATCTCACTTGCACCGTTGACTCTTTCCAAAAGCTGACCCAGATTTTCATCATATACAGCAACCTTTGCTGCATAAAGCTGATCCATTACTTCCGGAGGAAGAGCACCTTCAGACTGTGATATGCTCATATACTGTTCAGCTGCGACCATCGCCTGATAGAAATCTCTGTCGCCATTAACAAGTTTAGAGTTTATCTGATATAAAGTATCATAGTAAAGAGTGGAAGTCTCGTTGTACGTTGTATCCATCTGATATCCCATTACTATGATCGATATGATAAGACATATGACAAGGGGTAATACCAGTAACTGGAGTGCTGTCATGAATGACATATTTGACTTTGAAAACAATTTCTTCATATTGGTACCTCCTGATTCCTTCATGTGACTTTAATATTTTATCATAGTAGTGTAACAGATGTATATAAATAATGAGACAATTTGTAAACAAAATGTGTTTTTTTCTAAATATTATTTGTATAAATGATTCTTGACGATACGCATTTATGATTGTAAAATAATGCAAGTGCGAACTTATAAAAAGTCGCAACTATTAACAGATTTATATAGGAGGAAACAAAAGTGGCAAGAGTATATAACTTTTCCGCAGGTCCCGCAGTTTTACCTGAAGAAGTATTAAAAGAAGCTGCAGAAGAAATGATGGATTACAGGGGAAGCGGCATGTCCGTAATGGAGATGAGCCACCGTTCCAAAGTTTATGACAATATAATTAAAGAAGCAGAAGCTGATCTCAGAGAGCTTATGAACATCCCTGATAACTATAAGGTACTTTTCCTTCAGGGTGGTGCAAGCCAGTTCTTTGCAGAAGTTCCCATGAACATGATGAAGAACAAGAAGGCAGGTTACATCGTAACAGGCCAGTGGGCAAAGAAAGCTTACCAGGAAGCAAAGATCTATGGTGAGGCTGTAGAACTCGCTTCAAGCGCAGACAAGACATTCTCATACATTCCTGATTGTTCAGATCTTCCGATCACAGACGATATGGACTATGTATACATCTGCGAGAACAATACTATCTATGGTACAAAGTTCAAGACACTTCCCAACACCAAGGGCAAAGATCTTGTTTCAGACGTATCTTCATGCTTCCTTTCAGAGCCTATAGATGTATCTAAGTATGCAGTAGTTTACGGCGGCGTACAGAAGAACGTAGGTCCTGCAGGATGTGTTATCGCTATAATCAGAGAAGACCTCATCACAGACGATGTTCTTCCGGGAACACCTACAATGCTTAAGTGGAAGACTCAGGCAGATGCAGATTCTCTTTACAATACGCCTCCCTGCTACACAATCTATATCTGCGGTAAGGTATTCAAGTGGCTTAAAAAGATGGGCGGACTTGAGAAGATGAAAGAGATAAATGAGCAGAAGGCAAAGATCCTTTATGATTTCCTTGACTCAAGCGAACTCTTCAAAGGTACTGTTGTTAAGGAAGACCGTTCTCTTATGAATGTTCCTTTCGTAACAGGTAATGAAGAACTCGATGCCAAGTTTGTAGCTGAGGCAAAGGCTGCAGGTTTTGAGAACCTTAAAGGTCACAGATCTGTAGGCGGAATGAGAGCATCAATCTACAATGCAATGCCTATCGAAGGTGTTAAGGCACTCGTTGAGTTCATGAAGAAGTTTGAAGCTGAGAATAAGTAAGAGGAGTCAGATATGTTTAAATATAATTGCCTTAATCCGATAGCTGCCGTCGGTCTTAACAATTTTGACAGCAATTACGAGAAGACAGATGATGTCAATGAAGCAGAAGGCATACTTGTTCGTTCAGCAAGCATGCATGAAATGGAACTTCCCGAGAAGCTTCTTTGCGTAGCAAGAGCTGGTGCAGGTGTAAACAACATCCCTCTTGATAAGTGTGCAGAGAAAGGTATCGTAGTATTCAACACACCCGGTGCGAACGCTAACGGTGTTAAGGAACTCGTATTTGCAGGTATGCTCCTTGCAAGCCGTGATATCACAGGCGGTATCCAGTGGGTAAAGGACAACGCTTCTGATCCCGAGGTCGGAAAGGCTGCCGAGAAAGCTAAGAAGGCATTCGCAGGAACTGAGATCCAGGGTAAGAAACTCGGTATCATCGGTCTTGGTGCGATTGGTATAAAGGTTGCTAATGCAGCTACAAGTCTTGGTATGGAAGTACTTGGTTACGATCCTTATCTTTCAGTAGATCAGGCTTGGAACTTAAGCCGTGCCGTTAAGCATGTTATAAATGTTGAAGATATATATGCAGAATGTGATTTCATCACAATACATGTTCCTCTTTTAGATTCAACAAAGGGAATGATCAACAAAGATGCCATCGAAAAGATGAAAGACGGCGTTATCATCCTTAACTTTGCACGTGATCTTCTTTGCAATGAAGCAGATGTCATCGAAGGCATCAAGGCAGGCAAGGTTCGCAAGTATGTATCTGATTTCCCGAACGCTACAACAGCAGGTCAGGAAGGTTGTATCGTAATACCTCACCTTGGAGCTTCTACAGAGGAGTCTGAAGACAACTGTGCAGTTATGGCTGTTAAAGAGATGAGAGATTACTTGGAAAACGGTAACATCATCAATTCAGTTAACTATCCCAGATGTGATATGGGAATCTGCGCACAGGCAGGAAGAGTTGCAGTATTCCACAAGAATATCGCTAACATGATCGCAAGCTTCACAAAGGTATTCGGTGATAACAAGATCAATATCTCTGATATGACAAACAAGTCTAAGGGTGAGTTCGCATATACAATGTTAGACATCGAGAGCCCTGCTACAGAAGAGATCGTAAAAGAGCTTACAGCTATAGACGGCGTTTACAGAGTACGTGTAGTTAAATAAGTAAATTTAAGAGTGATTTTATTCATTATCCGGCGTTGCATATGTGACGCCGGATTTGTAATGTATAAGCTTTCTATGATATAATTAAGCCTGTTTGGAGGTATATGTTATGACAGCAGAAGATATTGAATTTTTAAATACGATTCAGGAATATGCAGACAAGGTCATGCCCGATATCGACCCTCAGAAAGTACAGATATCCGAGCAGCTTCAGAAGTTAAGACCCATCTTACAGGAACTGGCTATGAAGCATAAGATGACCGTGGAAGATACATTTATAAAATACATGGATCTTGCGACCGAAAGAGCGGTCAATTACGAAAACAAGATGAATGATGAATTTGAAGGCGTTTTCGCTCAGCCCAAAATGCCCAAATATTGATATGAGAGGATAATTAAGACATGGCAAAGATCAAACCGTTTAAGGCATACCGTCCGGCAAAGGGATTGGAGGACAAGATAGCAGCACTCCCTTATGATGTTTATAACAGAGCAGAGGCTAAAGTTGTCGTTGAAAGTAATCCTTTGAGCTTTCTTGGAATAGACAGGGCAGAGACTCAGTTTCCCGATGATGTTTCTACTTATGATGACAAGGTTTATGACAAGGCAAATGAGATGATCCAGGACTGGATCAAAGAAGGCAAGTTTGTCCAGGACGACAAAGAATGCTATTACCTTTACCAGGAGGAATGGAGAGGCCGCAAGCAGACAGGTATCGTTGGCTGTGCTTCAATTGATGATTATGAGAATAAAGTGATCAAGAAGCATGAGAATACACTTGCCGCAAAGGAACAGGACAGGATAAACCATATAGACCGTACAAACATGCAGACAGGTCCTATTTTCCTTTCATTCTGTTCAAATGATTCCATTGATTCTTTCATGGATTCTTATATAAAGAAAGCACCTGTATATGATTTCACGAGTGATGATGAAGTAACACACAGAGTATGGGTCATTGATGCTGACGAGGATATAGCATTTTTAAAAGAATGCTTTGAGAAGATGGATGCTATCTATATAGCAGACGGACACCACAGATGTGCATCCGCTGTTAAGGTTGGTCTTAAGAGAAGAGCTGAGGGAAGATCAAACGGAAACTGCGAATCAGATTTCTTTATGTCAGTTTTATTCCCTGACAATCAGCTTGAGATCATGGATTACAACAGAGTTCTTAAGGATAAAGCCGACAAGAGCGACGAAGAGCTTCTTTCGCTTATCGGAAAATACTGTGATATAGAAAAGAAGGAGAGCCAGTACAAGCCTCAGACAAAAGGTGAGGTTGGAATGTACATGGATGGCACATGGTACAAGCTTACTTTCAAGAAGGAGTTTACAAGCGAAGATGCCGTAGACGGTCTTGATGTTGCATTCCTTCAGAAATATATCCTGGACGGTATATGGGGAATTAAAGATCCAAAGACAGACTCACGTATTGATTTTGTCGGTGGTATAAGAGGTTTGGACGAGCTTGAGAGAAGATGTTCTCTCGACTGTAAAGTTGCATTTGCAATGTATCCGACAAGTATCTCGGAGCTCTTTGCAGTAGCAAATGAGGGAAGGCTCATGCCACCTAAATCCACATGGTTCGAGCCAAAGCTTAGAAGCGGTATTTTCTTACATGATATAAAAGCTTAAATTATTACTGCGCATAAAGAAGGAGAAGGAAATGAAGGACAAACTATATAAGATGATGAGCTGGCCTCAGATAGAGGCTGTCGTTTACGGTGAGGAAGGTAATCCGCAGACGATACTCGGAAGACATAATATTTCAGCATATACACTTTATCAGACATTCATACCTACAGCTGAGAGTGTGACACTTTGCATATCTGATGATAAGAAGACTTATCCGATGGAGCTGGCTGACGAGGCAGGTTTTTTTGCAATAGCTCTCGTCGGAAAAGATAGACGTGACTATGTGTATAAGGTTGTTTACAAAGACGGAAGAACAGCAACCATACATGATCCGTACGTGTTTGATGTTGCACTTAACAAAGAAGAGACAAATGCATGGAATAAAGGAGCATGTCTTGAAGCTTATAAGTTCATGGGGAGCCATGCCATTGAGTTTGATGGTGTAAAAGGAACTATTTTCCGTGTATGGGCTCCTAATGCGGTAAGAGCATCTGTTATAGGAGATTTCAATGAGTGGGACGGACATTCACATCCCATGATGTTCGATGAGAACACAGGTATATTCAGTCTCTTCATTCCTGAACTCGAGGCAGGTTCAGAGTACCTGTTTGAGATATGTGCCAAAGGCGGGGCTGTTTATACAAAGCTCGACCCTTATGCAACAAAGATAAAAAACGGTCACTGTGTTGTCGAGGAAAAGCGTGCATTCCGCTGGAATGACAAAGCTTATATGACAGACAGAAAGAAGAATACTTCAAAGGATATCGTAAATATCTTTGAGATAGATTCCGATATGTGGGCAGATTTAGAGGAGACATATGATCCCAAGAATACCGAACAGCTCGCTTCATATATGGAAGAGGTCGGATATACACATGTTCTTATAAATGTATCTACAGACAGTTTCTATGCTGTAAATCCGATCATCGGTGATTCTGATAATCTCAAGAAATTTGTAAATGCCATGCATTCAGTCGGAAAGGGTGTCATTTTCAGATGGAATCCCACCTGCTTTGCTCCCGAAGAGGAAGGTATGAAGTCATTTGACGGCACATATCTTTACGGTCATCTTGATGACAGAAAGAGATACAATCTGCTGTTTGGTTATAACTTCAATTACGGCAGAGAACAGGTAGACAACTTCTTAATGTCAAATGCAAACCATTTCTTTGATGAGTTCCATGCAGACGGACTCCACATCGAGGAGATAAGCACGATCCTTTATCTTGATTACGGCAAGAATGATGGAGAATGGATCCCGAACATGTATGGTGGAAACGAAAACCTTGATGCCATAGAATTCTTAAGGAGTGTCAATACCGTATTCCACAGAAAGTATCCAGGAATACTCACTTTCACAAAAGAAACCTGTATGTTCCCCAAAGTTACTTATCCTGTTAAGGAAGAAGGACTTGGATTTGATTTCATCTGGGATAACGGATTCACAGATGACTATATGTCATTCTTAAGAAAAGGTGATACCGATATCCGTAAGATAACTGACAACATGGCTTACGCATACAGTGAGGATTATATCCTTACAGTATCAAAAGAGGATGTACTTGCCGCAAATGATTATGATTTTGAGAGAGTAGCTGATGGTGCAGGCTTCTATGATTACATTGCATATGACAATTCAGAGAAGCTTAAAGTCAAGAGAGCAACACTCGCATTCATGATGGCCCGTCCCGGCAAAAAACTCATTTACATGGGACAGGATGAGAAAAATATCAGTAAAGAGTTAAATAATCTTTACCGAAAGCTTCCCGCTTTCCATGTGCTTGACAGGAATCCTGAGGGATTTGAGTGGGTTTATGCATTCTCAGGCGGAAACGGTGTTATTGCCTTTTTAAGAAAAGGTGAGATATTTAAAGACAACATACTTGTAGTATGCAACTTCTCAAGAGAGACTTATGAGGAGTACAAACTCGGTATATCATATGAAGGTAAATATAAGAGGATATTCTGTTCCGAAGAGAGCAGATTCGGCGGTGATTACAAGATGGCCAACAAGGCTGTCGAGACCGTTGATGAAGAATATGACGGCAAGGAAAGCAGCCTTACTGTTGGATTGCCAGCTCTTTCTGTTTCATATTTCTCTTATACACCTTATGTTGAAGAGGAATTCTTAAAGATCGCAGCTAAAAAAGCTGATGCGATAAGAAAAGAACTCGAAAAGGAAGCTGACAGAAGAGCTAAAGAGCTCGAGGAAGATGCACTGAGGAAAGCAAAGGAATACAACAGCCTCAGTAAGAGAAGATTATCATGATATTTTTAAACAGACTTGCTGAAAGCAGTATAAATGTCCTGTACGATGTCGATAACACTCAGCAACCCATAGATGACCAGTTTGGGATGCAGACTGTAGAGGACATAAGCGAAAATATAAAGAGCGGTGCACTGCAGACGTATTTAAACGAGCTGCCCGACAGACTGATCGCTGTTGGTGTTAAGGTGCTTCTCACCTTCATCATAGTTCTTGTGGGCGTAAAGCTTATCAAGATGTTCAGAAAGGCAGTTAGTAAAGCACTTACCAAGGCGAATGTCGAAAAGGGCGTCATTCAGTTTACAGACAGTCTTATAAAGACTGTTCTGACCATCTTACTTATTTTATGGGTAGCTGTAAACTTTGGAGTGGAAGCTACATCCATTGCCGCTCTTATAAGCTCTGTATCCATCGCTATCGGTCTTGCGCTTCAGGGTTCGCTCAGTAACTTTGCGGGCGGTATACTTATACTCTTATTAAAGCCATTTAAAGTCGGTGATTACATCAAGGAGGATACGCACTCCAACGAGGGAACCGTTAAAGAGATAAACCTCTTTTATACAAAGCTTTTATCATATGACAATAAGACGATAGTACTTCCTAACGGTACTCTTGCAAATTCGAGTATGGTAAACTTCTCTGATGACGGCAAGAGAAGATTAGATCTGAGGATCAGTATCTCTTATGAAGCTGATATAAAGACAGCAAGAGAAGTAATAGAAAAGGTCGTTGATGAGAATAAACTCATTCTTACCGATCTACAGAAAAATGTGTTTGTCGCTGACCTTTCTGAAAGCTGTGTCACTTTGGGTGTCAGATGTTTCGTAAAAGCCGATGAGTACTTCAAAGCCAGATGGGGCCTTTTGGAAGATATCAAATATGCACTTGATGAAAACGGTATCTCGATACCTTATCCTCAGCTTGATGTTCATGTTAAAGAGAAATGATAAGCTGAGAATTTAATGCTTGAAATCTGATTGTATTTTGATATAATTGACTAGATGCTGAAATAGCTCAGTTGGTAGAGCACTTCACTCGTAATGAAGGGGTCGAGGGTTCGAGTCCCTTTTTCAGCTTGATAAAATATGACGATACCGGACTGAAAAGTCCGGTATTTTTTGTGCGTCATTAACTTGAATTGACAGGTTGCATATGATATCATCAAATCTAGACTTAAT
Source organism: Lachnospiraceae bacterium (assembly GCA_017619635.1). Classification (GTDB taxonomy): domain Bacteria; phylum Bacillota; class Clostridia; order Lachnospirales; family Lachnospiraceae; genus Colinaster. The sequence goes on from JAFZRZ010000040.1 coordinate 61,754, forward strand.
TTATTTATAGCAATGTTTGGAGGTGTACCACATGGCTCAGCTGTGGGGCGGAAGATTTACAAAAGAGACCGAAGAGAGCGTTTTTAAGTTCAATGAATCATTTTCATTTGACAGAAGACTGTTCTATAAGGATATAGAAGGAAGCGTGGCTCATGTTGTCATGCTCGAAAAACAAAAGATCATAACTCTTGAAGAAAAGGATGCGATCGTAAAAGGACTCACATCCATCCAGGAGGATGTTGAACAGGGAAGACTCACATTTGAAGAAGGCTTTGAGGATGTTCACAGCTTTATCGAAGCAAAACTCATTGAGAGGATCGGAGATGCCGGAAAGAAGATGCATACCGGCAGGAGCAGAAATGATCAGGTGGCTCTTGATATGAGACTTTATGTCAGAGAAGAGATCGTTTCCATAGATGATCTTCTATATGACCTTTTAAAAGTGATCTACAGAGTCATGTCTGAGAATATCGAGACATATATGCCCGGTTTCACTCATCTTCAGAAAGCACAGCCTGTGACTGTTGCTCATCATCTCGGAGCATATTTTGAGATGTTCAAGCGTGACCGCTCAAGACTTAAGGATCTTTATAACAGAATGAACTTCTGTCCTTTAGGCGCCGGAGCTTTAGCCGGTACCACATATCCCCTCGACAGGGAGTATGTAGCCAGCATGCTCGGTTTTGAAGGAGCAACTTTAAACAGTATGGATTCAGTATCTGACAGAGATTACTGTATAGAGCTGTTATCTTCTTTAAGTACCGTTATGATGCATCTTTCAAGATTTTGTGAAGAGACCATCATATGGAATTCAAACGAATACCGATTTATAGAGATAGATGACGCATATTCAACAGGCTCAAGCATTATGCCTCAGAAAAAGAATCCCGATATCGCTGAACTTGTAAGAGGAAAGACAGGCAGGGTTTACGGGGCTTTGATGAGCATGCTGACAACAATGAAAGGTCTGCCTCTTGCATACAATAAGGATATGCAGGAAGACAAGGAAGTCACATTTGATGCAATTGATACAGTTAAGGATTGTCTCAAACTGTTCACCGGAATGATAGACACAATGAAGTTCAGACCCGATGTCATGGCACGTTCTGCAATGAACGGATTCACGAATGCGACAGATGCTGCCGATTATCTTGTTAAGAAGGGTGTTCCCTTCAGGGATGCTCACGGTATCATCGGAAGACTCGTACTTTTATGCATAGAAAAGAACTGCAGTATAGAAGATCTCGAACTTGAAGAGCTTAAGAGCATCTCGGATGTGTTTGAAGCAGATCTGTATGATGCCATAACATTAAAGACCTGTGTTGAAAAGAGACTTACAAAAGGAGCTCCGGGACCCAAGCAGATGAATGAAGTCCTCGGACTGTATGAGAAGTATCTTAAGGACAGGAATGTTTTGTACCAGTCATATGTAAAAGAATAGTTATTTATATAACGGGAGGAGAATTATTATGAGTGAGAAGTTAAAAGTAGGTATCCTTGGTGGTACGGGTATGGTAGGACAGAGATTCATATCTCTTTTGGAGGATCATCCCTGGTTTGAAGTTACGACTATAGCTGCAAGCCCCAGAAGTGCCGGCAAGACTTACGAGGAAGCTGTAGGTGACAGATGGAAGCTTGAAAAGCCCATGCCTGAAGCAGTTAAAAAGATCGTTGTCATGAATGTCAATGAGGTTGAAGCTGTTTCATCACAGGTTGACTTTGTATTTTCAGCTGTTGACATGACAAAAGATGAGATCAGAAAGATAGAAGAAGACTATGCTAAGGCTGAGACACCTGTTGTCAGCAACAACTCAGCACACAGATGGACTCCTGATGTACCCATGGTTGTACCGGAGATCAATCCCGAGCATATGAAAGTAATAGATTTCCAGAAGAAGAGACTTGGAACCCAGAGAGGTTTCATTGCTGTTAAGCCTAACTGCTCAATTCAGTCTTATGCACCCGTTCTTACGGCATGGAAAGAGTTTGAGCCTTATGAGGTTGTTGCATGTACATATCAGGCTATCTCAGGTGCAGGTAAGACATTTAAGGACTGGCCCGAGATGATCGAGAATGTCATTCCTTATATAGGTGGTGAGGAAGAAAAGAGTGAGATGGAGCCTTTACGTATCTGGGGTAAGGTTGAAGACGGCGTTATCAAACCTGCTGAGTCTCCTGTGATCACATGTCAGTGTATCAGAGTACCTGTACTTAATGGTCATACGGCTGCTGTATATGTTAAGTTTAAAAAACAGCCTACAAAGGAACAGCTCATCCAGAAACTCTGGGAGTTTAAAGGTGCACCTCAGGAGCTTAATCTTCCCAGCGCACCCAAGCAGTTCATACAGTATCTCGAAGAGGACAACAGACCTCAGGTTAAGCTTGATGTTGATTTCGAGAACGGAATGGGAGTATCTGTAGGACGTATCCGTGAGGATAAGATCTATGACTGGAAATTCATAGGACTTTCTCACAACACGGTAAGAGGTGCTGCAGGCGGAGCGGTTCTCTGCGCAGAGCTTCTTAAAGCACAGGGTTATATTACTAAGAAATAAGCAGCAAAAAACGTGATAAGTATTGGGGATTACACTTAATGAACGAAGACAACAATTATCAGATAAGCCTTCTCTCTGCAGTTAACAGCAAGCTGGCAAAGAGCGAAGGCATGCTCAAAAACATCTGTGATATATCAGAAAGTGCCTTCATATATTTCGATTATGAAGACAAAAAACCTTATGTGCTGGGAAACTGGTCACATTTCTTTGGATTTGAACCTTCACGATTCGTCTCTGTCGGTCAGATAGTCGATCTGACTGAGGACGAATTCGTAGAGGGTATTTATCGCGTCTTAAATCTGGAAAAATCCGGCGAAGAAAAAGCTTCATATGATTTCAAGCTCAGAGATAAAAAGCTTTATATTTCCTGCAATGTCAATGTTTTGTATGACAATGCGGGTATTCCTGTATGGAAGATCGTTGTATTTAATGATGTGACCAGATTCAAGCTTCAAAACGATGAGCTGACATATATGGCTTACTTTGACACTCTTACAGGTCTTTACAACAGGAATTATTTTGTTGTGATGCTTGGTGAGCTTGTTGAAAAAGCAAAAGAGAACAATACGGTCGTAAGCGTGCTTTTCATCGACGTTGATGATTTCAGAAAAGTAAACGACGGTATGGGTATCGTAGAAGGTGATGAGGTCGTTCAGTCTATCGGTCTTTCCTTTAAGCATCTGATGGATGACAATCTTTTGGTATCACATTTCAACAGTGATGTTTTCTGCATGGCCATATATGATCCTGTCGGAAAGAGAAGTGTTGAAGCTGTAACAGACAGGATAAGGGAGATAATGAACACTCCCATAAAGCTCGTTAACGGAAAAGAGGCTACACTTACGGTCAGTATCGGTGTCGCGGAATATCCTGAATCAACAGAAAACTATCTTGAACTCATCAATCTTGCTGAGATAGTCATGTTAAAAGCAAAGAACAAGGGCAAGAATAATGTTCAGTACTATGATAAACCCATAATAGATGAGTTCATTGAAAATATCGAGCTTGAAAAGAAGATGGCAAAGGCTCTTAAGGAGCAGAGCTTCTTCATGTATTATCAGCCTCAGTATGATACCAACACAGGTGAATTAAGAGGCGTTGAGGCACTGGTAAGATGGCGTCAGGAGGACGGAAGCATAGTAAGTCCCGAGACCTTCATACCGATAGCCGAAAAGAACGGTTCTATCCTGTTACTCGGTGACTGGATAATAGAAGAGAGTATATCGGATTTTGCAAAGTGGAAAGAGGAATACGGAAACATGGATGATTTCCTGTTATCCATAAATGTTTCATCTCTTCAGTTTAAGAATAAAAACTTTGTTAAATACCTGATATCAATAATAAAGAAATACAATATCAGTCCGACCAATATCGAGCTCGAGATCACAGAGAGCGTGTTTATCGACAACATGCAGGAGATCATCCACAAGATGAAGCTTTTAAAAGACTTCGGCATAAGATTCTCCATGGATGATTTCGGAACAGGTTTCTCTTCACTTTCATATTTGAGAGACCTTCCGATCGATACTTTAAAGATCGACAAGTCATTCGTTGATGATGTTGTAACAGACGGTTCAACAAGGACCATTGCAGAATCTATCATAGATCTCAGTAAGAAGTTAGGCTTTGATACGATAGCTGAAGGTGTTGAACAGGAAGTTCAGTACAGCCTGTTAAAGAATATAGGCTGTGAGAATATACAGGGTTATTATCTTGGAAAACCCATGCAGTTTGATCAGATTGGCAAATTACTGGATAAAAGAGGAATGAACACACCAGATACCGAGGAAGTTTCCGGTTAAAGGGGGTACTATGCTGATAGGACGAGAAGCAGAGATCAATTTACTGAATTCATATTATAACAGACCCGACGACCAGGTCATGATAATGTACGGCCTTGACGGTGTCGGAAAGAGTTCTCTTGCAAAGGAATTCGAAAAAGATGTAAGATCATACCATTTTGACTGCAAGCCTCTGTTTGAAAGAGAGATGCTCTATCAGTGGGCAAACTACAGCCATAAAGAACTCGATCTTAAAGAATATCCTTCTTTTATGGATGTCTTTGAGGCGATCGACGCATCTGAAGACAGTTCAAAGACTGTCATTGTGTTTGATGAGTTTCAGTATCTTTTAAAATATTCAACAGATTTCACTTCCCAGCTCTTTAAGTTCTTGACTGAGAGCGAGAAGACATATTTTGTTATCCTCATCAGCTCTTCGATTGAATGGGTTGAGAACAGCATGGTCAAGAAGATCGGTATGGATGCAAAACACATAACCGGTTTCTTTAAAGTTAAGGAACTTAGTTTCGCTTCCTTCAGGGAGTATTTTTCAAAGATGCGCTTTGAGGATGTTGTCAGTGCATATGCGATACTTGGCGGAATTCCAAGACTCTGGACCTACTTTGACAAGAACAAGAGCTTAAAAGAAAATATCGTAAACAACATTCTCGATATCAACTCGCCTTTGTTCACATACGGAGAAGAGGCAGTAAAGAAAGAACTCAGGGAAACCGGCGTATACAATACGATTCTTTGTGCCCTGGCTTCGGGAAAGAACAAGCTAAACGATCTTTACAATCATACTCTGTTTTCAAGAGCAAAGATCAGTGTGTATATAAAGAATCTTATGGAACTCGGATTTGTCAGCAAGGAATTCTCTGTTGATACCGAGGGACGAAACAATACACAGAAGGGAATATATGATATCTGCATCAACTATGTGGATTTCACATATAAATATATATTCACGTTTAAGAGCGAGCTTGAGTTAGACAGCAAAGCTGCTTTCTATGAGAAGCATATCAAGCCCAATATAAAGAAATATACAGCAAAATTCTTCCCTCTTGTATGCAGGGAATACCTTGAATATCAGAACGATCACGGTAATCTTCCGATAAGATACAGTAGACTCGGAAGATGGATCGGAAAGCTTGGTACCATTGATTTTGTTGCAAATGATGAGAATGGCAACACACTTCTCGTTTTATGCAACTGGGAAAAGCCGATGATAAGATTTGATGATTACGAGTGGCTATTGTTCTGTGCAAAGCAGGCGCGCATAAGAGCTGACTACTGTATGCTCATTTCTGCTCAGGGCTTTGATGAAAAGCTTAAATTCGCTTCAAGCAGTAAGAAAAATATAACTTTGGTAACATTGGATAATATGTGATATGGGTAAGAAACTGATCATTACGGAGAAACCTTCCGTTGCCAGAGAGTTCGCTGCAGCACTAAAAGAAAACACCAGGAATCATAAAGGATATATGGAATCGGATAATTATATAATCACATGGTGTGTCGGACATCTTGTCACCATGTGTTATCCAGATGCATATGATCCTGCTTTAAAAAAATGGAATCTTAATACGATCCCGTTTGTTCCGACTGAATATAAATACCAGATAATAGAAAATGTCAAAGATCAGTTTGAGGTCATAAAAAGTCTCTTTAACAGACCTGATGTTGATGTTATATACAATGCAGGTGACTCGGGAAGAGAAGGTGAATATATCCAGAGACTTGTAATGCAGGAAGCCGGATATAATCATAATGCATCGTTAAAGAGAGTATGGATAGACTCACAGACTGAGGATGAGATTCTTAGGGGCATAAGGGAAGCCAAAGACATGTCCGAGTATGACAGGCTTTCCGATGCAGCATATCTGAGAGCAAAAGAAGATTACCTTATGGGTATCAATTTCTCACGTGCTCTTACTCTCAAATTCGGAGGTTATATAACAGACTTCATGAAGAGCGACAGAACGGTTATTGCCGTCGGTCGTGTGATGACCTGCGTCCAGGGAATGGTAGTAAGAAGAGAAAGAGATATCAGAGAATTCGTAAAAACTCCTTTCTACAAGATAAATGCAGTTTTTTCTGATGATACTAATGAGAACGGACCGATATCTTATCTTGGTGAATGGAAAGTCACCGAAAAGAGTAAATACTTCGGTGCTCCCAATCTTTACAAGGAAAACGGATTTCTAAAAAAAGAGGATGCCGACGCATTCGTTGAATATGTGAGCTCTTTTGATACAGGAATCATCGCAGGTATAGAAAAGAAAAAGCAGACAAAGAATCCACCTCTTTTGTATAACCTTGCGGAATTGCAGAATGACTGTTCTAAACTGTTTAAGATAAGTCCCGATCAGACGCTTTCCATCGCTCAGGAACTCTATGAAAAGAAGATGACGACTTATCCCCGTACCGATGCGAGGGTTCTGTCATCAGCTGTTGCGTCTGAGATATATAAGAACTTAAACGGCTTAAAGAACATAAACATGGTAAGAGACTTTGTCGAGGAGATATTTAAGACAGGTGCCGATAAGAAGATCGCAAAATCCAGATATGTCAATGACAAACAGATAACCGACCACTATGCGATCATACCTACCGGACAGGGACTCAATAACCTTTCAAAGCTAAGCGATGTATCAAGAAAAGTATACGAGATAATCGTACGAAGATTTCTGGCTGTCTTTTATAAAGCTGCCGTATATCAGAAGATCAGCTTGGAAACACTAGTTGAGACGGAGAGTTTCTTTTCGAACTATAAGACTCTTTTGGATGAAGGCTATCTTAAAGTTATGAAGTATTCTTTTTCATCTAACAAGGATAAACAGCAGGTTACTCCGAAAGAGGATAAAACAGGAGAAGATGAACTCGAACAGGATGCAGACAGCAACCTCGAAGAGTTCTTAAAGACTGTTAAAAAAGGGACAATGGTTAATCTTAAGGAAGTAAATATCCGTGAAGGTGAGACCAGTCCACCCAAAAGATATAATTCAGGATCTATAATCCTTGCGATGGAAAATGCAGGTCAGCTTATTGAAGATGAGGAACTCAGAGCCCAGATAAAGGGAAGCGGTATAGGAACTTCAGCAACAAGAGCCGAAATATTAAAAAAACTCGTTGCCAACAAATATCTGGCGATAAACAACAAGACACAGATAATAACACCCACATTACTTGGTGAGCTGATATACGAGGTCGTGTCTGCTTCGATAAAACCTCTTTTGAATCCGGAGCTTACAGCAAGCTGGGAGAAGGGACTTACCGGAGTCGCAAGCGGCGGGATATCTTCGGATGAGTATCTTATAAAGCTTAATGATTTCGTTGTAAGAAGAACAGATGGGGTCAAGAAAAGCACAGTAACAAGAGAACAGCTTAACAATAATTTCAGAATCATCAGGGGTTTTTATTGAGGCTGATCTTGTGTTATAATCAATCTAAAATCAGGATGGGAATGAAGATGGAAGCGATTACCATTAAAGCTATGTATTCTCTAGATGAGACAATAGCCAAAAGTCTTCTTGAGAAATACACATATCCGTGGGAGGTACTCCCGCATATAAAGGAATTTATCATTGAGCTGGGAGAGAGTCTGCCGGCTGATCTTTATGAGCGCGTAAAAGAAGATGTATGGATCGCAAAGAGCGCAAAAGTCTTTGACAGCGCTTACATCGGTGGTCCCTGCATCATTGACGAGGAAGCCGAAGTACGTCACTGTGCTTTTATAAGAGGCAGTGCGATAGTCGGAAAGAAAGCGGTCGTTGGTAATTCCACAGAACTTAAAAACGTTATCCTTTTTAACAGGGTTCAGGTTCCTCATTACAATTATGTGGGTGATTCAATACTTGGATTCAAGGCACATATGGGAGCCGGTTCCATCACATCGAATGTAAAGTCGGATAAGACACTCGTAGTCATCAAAAACGGTGAACAGATGATTGAAACAGGCATCAAGAAAGTCGGAGCAATGCTTGCTGATGATGTTGAGATCGGATGTAACAGTGTTCTTAATCCCGGTACCGTTGTATGCAGAGAAACAAACATTTATCCGGTAAGCTGTGTAAGAGGAGTTATACCTCCGTGCAGTATCTATAAGGAGAATGGAGTCGTTGTTTGCAAGAGAGGGTAATATATGGGCCAGGAAACATTATTCTACAATGAACTCGAGGCATTGATAGATACAGTCATTAAGGCTGAAAAAGATCATGTGATCCATGGTCTGCTCATATTCAATCTTGATGATTTCGCTGAGATCAACAACCTTGTGGGAGTTGACGGCGCTAATGAGATACTCGATATCATAAGCGGTAAGATCAATGCGTTCTTTAAAGGAACAGACATTGTAGCTAAACTGCGCGGTGATGAGTACGCTGTTTTGGTCCGTAACTTAAGAGCTGTCACAGACCTTGAGAAACTGTGTGAAAAGATCCTTACATCAGTTTCAGAGATATATGTTTCTGAAAAGCAGGTAACATCATCTATCGGTGTATCCGTATATCCTTTCCACGGAAAGACCTATGCAGATCTTTTGGGCAAGGCATATCAGGCGCTTATGCGTGCAAAAGCAAATGGTAAAAACGGATACAGGATATATGAATCAGCTGTTACAAAGGCTAAATTCAGTGAATATATCTTAAACGGAAAATACAGCGAGATCGATTACCGGAGCATATCAGGGAGTGACTGGGACAGATATTTCATGGATGTCTGCAGACAGATGTTCAGATATGATTCGAATATATATGCATCATTAAATTCGATACTCGAAATATTCTGTCTGTATCACGGATTCTGCAGAGCTTTTATAATCACTAACAACGAGCATTCCGTATATGATGAGAAAAAACTTGAATTCTCACTTCCCGGTTATGAGTATCCAAGCACGGAAGTCATGAGCCTTCTAAAGCAGGATCTGGTATCAAGACTATATGAGGATTTTGAGGACTGTGCGATCGTCAATGTCGATGATACTTATACTGATCCAGAAGTCCTTGAATATATGAGAGTAATGGGAGACTGCGAGATCGTTTTCTTTGCGGTCAAGGATGAGGGAAAATGTATAGGCGGTATCGTCTATGAGAAATCCGAGGATGACGGAAACAGGATCTCTCTTAATGAGCTTTCCAAGTTCTCATCACAGGCCGGAGCCATAATGTCCTACGCACTTATATCAAACCGTTTCAGAGCATCAAAGGATCTTATGGCAAAGATAGAGATGTTCGAGGGAATGCCTGCAGACATCTATATCATAGATTCCGATACACACACTCTTGAATACATGAACTCGAGCGCCCTTGACGTTGCGGGAGTATCAGCAATAGGTTCGAAGTGTTATAAGATATTACATAATTCCATCGCAGTATGCGAGGATTGTCCTCTTAAGGAAATGAATCCAAACGATCCCACGGCCAATGCCAAGGTCGAGACATTCAACTTCTCAACGTGCAAACTGTGTCTTAACATGTATTCATGGGTTTCAAACAGAGACAATAAAGGCAAGGTGCTTTTGGTAAGTATTGATGTTGAGGATCTTTTCGGGGAATCATAATAAAACGAAAGGCTGAATAAAACCAATGTTTTTAGGTTATTACGACTATACTTGTTTTCTGACATATCTGTCCCTGCTTTCTGCAGGACTGGGTATATTTGTCACTCTTCATGGTGCAGGTCATCCTTATCTGGGAATATTCTTTCTTATGTTCTCAGGATTGTGTGATGCATTTGACGGTAAGGTGGCAAGGACCAAAAAAGACCGTTCTGAAGCAGAGGTCAAGTTTGGTATACAGATAGATTCATTATCTGATCTTGTTGCATTCGGCGTGCTTCCCGCATGTATAGGTGATGCACTGGTAAGAGTCAGTGAGTTCATACCAGATGTTCCAAGAAGTCCTGATGCCACAAAATTCGAGAATTCACTCTGTGTGCTCTTGTTTACAATCATGCTGCTCTATATACTGTCAGCGATGATAAGGCTTGCGTATTTCAATGTTGATGAGGAAGAGAGACAGAAGAAAGAAGAGGGAACAAGACTTTTCTACAGCGGAGTTCCTGTAACAAGCGCTTCACTTGTGTTCCCTACAGTCATGCTTTTCCAGTACATCGTTCCGGTTGATATAACGATGGTTTATTTCGCATTCATGATAGTGCTTGGATTTGCATTCCTTTCAAAGATACAGATCAAGAAGCCCACATTTAAAGGACTGATGATAATGGTAGGCATCGGTGTTGTAGAAGTGGTGTTATTGTTCATCGCCTGGAATATGAATCAGAGGTAATCATTAATGCTTTCAGATCCTGTAAAGATACCAAAAGACAATAAGGAATTGATGTTCTTATACAGAACGATACCCGGAAGGATAGCTCTTAAGCTCTTAAGCTCAAGGGCTGTTTCTTATGTTGCGGGTGCATATATGGATTCACCCTTATCTTGTTCGATGATCGAATCATTTGCAAAAAACAATGATATCGATATGTCAGAATATGAGGAGGAGAAATATAATTGTTTTAACAGTTTCTTCACCAGACATATAAGATCCGATATGAGACCTATCGACATGGAACCTTCTCATTTCATAGCACCCAGTGACGGTCTGTTAAGTGCCTATCACATACATGAGGGATTAGTCGTTCCTATAAAACAGAGCAATTATTCAATCTATGATCTTGTTGTTGACAAAAGAGTCGCTGATATGTATAAAGACGGAATTTGTCTCGTTTTCAGACTGTGTGTCGACAATTATCACAGATACTGTTATCCCGACAGCGGATATAAGGGGATCAATAAACATATAGACGGTGTTCTTCATACTGTAAGACCGATAGCTTTAAGAAGTCTTCCCGTATTCACCGAAAACAGCAGAGAATATACTTTAATAAAGACTGATAATTTCGGTACGGTGCTCATGATGGAAGTCGGAGCCATGTTAGTAGGGAAGATAAAGAATCATCATGAAAGAGCGCAGGTGACAAGAGGTCAGGAGAAGGGGTATTTCGAATACGGCGGATCGACAATAGTCCTCCTTGTAAAGAAAGACAAGGTCATATTTGATGATGCATTGTTTACGGCTACAGACAGCGGATATGAGACTCCCGTTTTAATGGGAGAGTGTATTGGACATTCTTAAGAAATTCATTGATTTTTGCCTGTACATGTGGCAAAATAGTCAATGCGGATAAAACTTCCATTTTCCCTCTTTACGGGCGGGAATTTCGGAGGATATATAAAATCGAAAGGAGTTTCACACATGATTTATTCAAAAGAAGTTGAAGAGATGTGCCCCGTAAAGCAGGGTGTTAATCACGGTTGCGCACCTATACCCGAAGAAGCAAAGTGGGTAAAGGCAAAAGAGGTCAAGGATATCAGCGGTTATACACACGGTATCGGCTGGTGTGCACCTCAGCAGGGAGCTTGTAAGCTTTCTCTTAATGTAAAGGACGGTATCATCCAGGAGGCTCTTGTTGAGACTATCGGTTGTTCAGGAATGACTCATTCAGCAGCTATGGCAGCTGAGATCCTTCCCGGCAGAACTGTTATGGAAGCTCTTAACACAGACCTTGTTTGTGATGCTATCAACACCGCTATGAGAGAACTCTTCCTCCAGATAGTTTACGGTCGTTCACAGTCCGCATTCTCTGAGGATGGTCTTGCGATCGGCGCAGGTCTTGAAGATCTCGGTAAGGGAACACGTTCAATGGTTGGTACAACCTACGGAACACTTGCTAAAGGTCCCAGATATCTTGAACTTACAGATGGTTATATAACAGGTATAGCTCTTGATGAGGATAATGAGATCATTGGTTACAAGTATGTTAACTTTGGTAAGATGATGGACTTCATCAAGAAGGGTGACGATGCCCAGACTGCTCTTGACAAAGCTTCAGGTCAGTATGGTCGTGTAGCAGATGCTGCTAAGATCATCGATCCCAGAACAGACAAAGAAGTTTAAGATCAGGATTAAGGAGGATTTTTAAGATGGCTTTATTTGAATCATATGAAAGAAGAGAAGCTCAGATCCTTGCTAAGCTTAAAGAGTATGGCATCGGATCTATCGAAGAGTGTAAAGATATTTGTGATGCTGCCGGTATAGATGTATATCATCTTATCGAAGGCATCCAGCCCATCTGCTTTGAGAATGCAAAGTGGGCTTATACAGTTGGTGCTGCTATAGCAATAAAGAAGAACTGCCGCAGAGCTGCTGATGCTGCAGCTGCTATAGGTGAAGGCCTCCAGGCTTTCTGTATCCCCGGTTCTGTTGCTGACACACGTAAGGTTGGTCTCGGACATGGTAATCTTGGTAAGATGCTTCTTGAGGAAGAGACAGAATGTTTCGCATTCCTTGCCGGTCACGAGTCATTCGCTGCAGCTGAAGGTGCTATAGGTATCGCTGAGAAGGCTAACAAGGTTCGTACAAAACCGCTTAGAGTTATTCTTAACGGTCTTGGTAAGGACGCTGCACAGATCATCTCTCGTATCAACGGATTCACATTTGTTGAGACAGAATATGATCCTTATACAAATACAGTTAAGGAAGTATCACGTAAGTGCTACTCTAAGGACGCTAACTCACCTCGTGCAAAGGTTAACTGCTACGGTGCAAACGATGTTTGCGAAGGTGTTGCTATCATGTGGAAAGAAAACGTTGATGTATCTATCACAGGTAACTCAACCAATCCTACCAGATTCCAGCATCCTGTTGCAGGTACATACAAGAAGGAGAGAGTTGAAGCAGGCAAGAAGTACTTCTCAGTTGCTTCAGGTGGCGGTACAGGTCGTACACTCCATCCCGATAACATGGCTGCAGGTCCCGCTTCTTACGGTATGACAGATACAATGGGTCGTATGCACTCAGATGCTCAGTTCGCTGGTTCTTCATCAGTTCCCGCTCACGTTGAGATGATGGGTCTTATCGGCGCCGGTAACAACCCGATGGTTGGTATGACAGTTTCTACAGCTGTTTCAATCGAGGAAGCTGCAAAGGCAGGTAAGTTCTAATATAATAAATGAACTCAGATCGGTCGGCATTTTTGATGTCGGCCGATTTTTTTATTGTTTAAATTTTTTAACGGTATTATAATTATGGTTAGAATGTTTTGGGGAGAAAACAGTGACATATGATATTCAAATGTCTGTATCAGAACAGTAACGAAAATATCGAAGAGAAAATTCTTAAGGATTCTTTTAAATCCGGCCATGCGATAGGTAATGTTACTATTTCTGATGATTATCTGTTTGTAAAAAAAGGGTTCAAGTGTTTCTACATCTCATATAAGGATTCTCAAAGGATATTCAGAAGAGTAAGATCACTTCATGCAAATATCTGTTGCGGCGACGGTGATCTTGAGGTCGAATATCTTGTCATCATGGCAAATGACCGCGAGCTTATGGAGATCGCTCTGCCTGGAAAAAAAGCTGCTCAGATGCTAATGAATGAACTCAGAGAACTGTCACCCGATCTCGAGACCAAAGCTCCAAAAGATCCCCCTAAACAGGAAGAAGAAAAATTAGAATATAAGATAAACGGCCAGGAACTTGTCTTTGGCTGTCCTTTGGATAAAGAAAAAGTCTTTGATAATTTCATGGATTCATATTCGGTGTATTACAACATAAACCGTGAAAATGTTACCGAGGGTTTTGATGCTGAAGCGATCTTTGATTCAAAGAGCGAACAGTATTTTTTGATAAAGGCAGCAAAAGTAGCTGATATACATACAGCCGAATATGTATATTTTAAAAAGACTGATAAACTAACAACAGATGAACTTAAAACTCTTGATGAGAAGGCCTGGAATGACGGTATTTCACATGTAAAACCGGGACCCGATCACAAGAATACGGACGTTGTTCTTATCATATTTGCAGACAGTATCGATGACGATACAAAAGACTGCATAAAAAGATCAAAACACAGTAAGAATTATAATCATGCGTTATACGGCTATTCCAACTACAGATTGATTGTAATCGGACTTAACGAAGGGATTGTTTATTTCAATAAACAGGCAAGGATCCTTACGGAGTCCGTTGGCAATATAATTATAGGGAAAAGGAGATGAAAAGATGACAGCATTATTAATTATTCTTGCAGCTATAGCATTGCTTATCATAGGATATGTAACCTATGGTTCATGGCTTGCTAAGCAATGGGGAATTGACCCTACAAGAAAAACTCCTGCTATCGAAAAAGAAGACGGTGTTGACTACGTTGCAGCACCCCCTGCTGTACTGATGGGACACCATTTTTCTTCAATCGCAGGCGCAGGTCCTATCAACGGACCTATTCAGGCATCCGTATTCGGATGGCTCCCGGTATTTTTATGGTGTATAGTCGGAGGTATATTCTTCGGCGGATTACAGGATTTCGGTTCACTTTTTGCTTCTATAAGACATGATGGTAAATCACTTGGTGAGATCATCAATGACACAATGGGACAGAAAGCCAAGAAACTCTTCCTTGTATTCGGACTTTTGGTTCTTATACTTGTTATCGCTTCCTTCGTTAATGTCGTTGCAGGTACATTCTTTACGGAAGAGGGCGGATTCGGTTTCACCGGCAATCCTACAAACAATCAGACTACGGCTATGATTTCCTTGCTCTTCATAGTAATAGCAATTGTTTACGGTTACTTCACAAATAAGATGAATATCAAGACACTTCCCGCTTCCATAGCAGGTATTGTTGCGATAATCATCATCACAGTGATCGGTCTTAACTGCGGTTTCGTAATGGGAAGAACAGCATGGATCGTATTCATTGGCGTATATATCGTTATAGCTTCCCTGGTTCCTGTATGGATCCTCTTACAGCCCAGAGATTATCTTTCAAGCTTCTTGCTTTATGCGATGATGGCAATAGCAGTTATAGGTATCCTTGTGGCAGCTTTCTCAGGAAACGCTTCATTCTCTATACCTGCTTTCAACGGCTTCAAGCTTGAGAATGGCTCACTCATGTTCCCGACACTGTTTATCACAGTTGCATGCGGTGCATGTTCAGGTTTCCATTCACTTATCTCTACAGGTACTACATCTAAACAGCTTAAGAACGAGAAAGACGCAAAGCCTATCGGTTACGGCTCAATGCTCATAGAGTCAGCACTCGGTATCGTTTCTCTTATCGCTGTTGGTATGGTTTATACCAAGTATACAGAAGGCGGATTCGGTTCACCTTCAGCAGCATTCGGTGCAGGTATCGCTACAATGTTCGGTCCTGAGGGAAGCGGCATCTACAATACGATAGCAGCTCTGCTCACACTTGCTGTTTCAGTATTTGCACTTACATCACTTGATACAGGTACAAGACTTTCAAGATTCATGTTCTCTGAGCTTTTCCTTAAAGAGGAAGAGGCTACATGGAAAGATGCATCAGGCATCAGAAAAGTCCTTGCTCATCCTTTATTCGGTACAACATTCATGGTTGTTATAGGATGTATCCTCGGCGGACTTAAGCTTTCTGCTATATGGGCACTGTTCGGTGCTGCAAACCAGCTCCTTGCAGGTATCGCTCTTTTGGCAGTATGTGCATGGCTCGGTGAAGTTGGAAAGAACAACAAGATGTTCTTTATCCCTATGATCTTCATGCTCTGTGCAACACTTACATCTCTTATTCAGACAGTAATAAAGAAGTTTGGTGTTGTATTCACTCCCGATGCAGTATGGGGTGACTGGTTCCAGCTCATCTTTGCACTTGCAATGACCATACTTGCCATCATCCTTGTTATCCAGGGTATTCAGACTTTCTCAGCTCAGAAGAAAGCTAAAGCTTGATAATAGGATAAATTAAGTAATAATTGCCGGGATGGGTTGTCTCATCCCGGTTTTTTATGATTTTTAGGGCGTTTTTTAACAATTTATCTGTTCACTTTACAAGAAATGTGTTATTATATTTTGTGGTGTAAGTTGAAAATAACACATTATTTAGTGGGAAAGATATGAAAAAGTTAAGTATAGTTATATTGAGCGCCACACTGAGCTTATTCCTGTTCGGATGTGGCAATACAGAAAAACTTGAGACTTATTATGACGGTATGATGGCTTTTCAGGGCAATATATCGATCATAACAGAAACACTCGATCTAATCGATGAGAACAAGACACAGGCACCTGCTCTTGTATGTGATCAGCTTGATAAGCTGACTGAACAGTTTAAACTGATGTCTGAACTTGAGGTTCCAAAGAACTTCAGCGGATGTGAGGAACTGGCTGATGATGCATATACATATATGCAGGAAGCTGACAGGCTTTACAAAGAATGGGCGGCTGATCCCGAAAATGCCGATGAACAGCTTGTCGATATGGCAAAGCAGAATTATGACAGAGCTCTTACCAGAGTGAATTATATATCAATCATTCTTCAGGGAGGAATACCTGAGGGCGAGGGAGTCACTATCACAGAAGAAGATGCTGAGGACTTCAAACCTGTTCAGGACAGCAATACTCAACCTGAAACGGAAGAGATCGGTGAGAGTCCTTTGGAAGAAGAGGATGTTGAAGAAGAGTATGAAGAGGAAAGCGGCGAGAACGAGTTCCAGGAAACAGAAAATGCTCTGAATAACGGTGCGACGGAGTGAGTCAGATGACACCAAAGGTTTGTGACAACGACGCAGACCTTTGGTGTTTTTAGATTATAGATTAGGAAACGATTTATGACAAAACAGGAATTCAAAGAACTTTGTGAAAGCAAGATAGTAATGTTGGACGGTGGTATGGGATCCTGCCTCATTAAAGAAGGTATGCCACAGGGAGTATGTCCCGAAGCTTGGATGCTTGAAAACCCCGATATCCAGAAAAAGATCCAGTCAGGTTATGCACTTTCAGGAGCTGATATATTATATGCTCCGACTTTTACCGCAAACAGACCCAAGCTCAGTGAGCATGATCTTGCAGACAGACTTGAAGAGATCAATATCGGGCTTGTAAAGAATGCCCGTGAAGCAGCTTCCGTTGCAGATCATAAGGTATATATAGCCGGTGACATGACAATGACCGGTATCATGTTAAAACCCATGGGTCCCATGGAGTTTGAGGAACTCATAGACATATATAAGGAACAGGCCGCAGCTTTGATAAAGGGCGGTGTGGATCTTTTTATAGTCGAGACCATGATGAGCCTTCAGGAGACGAGAGCCTGCGTCATAGCCATTAAGGAATTGTGCGATCTTCCGATAATGGCAACACTCACTTTTGAATCGGACGGACGTACGCTTATGGGAAGTGACGCAAAAACAGCCGCCATCACACTTGCTTCTTTGGGGGTTGATGCGGTTGGAACAAACTGTTCTACAGGTCCAAAAGATATGAGTGCAAATGTAAGAGCGATGCGTGAGGTTGTTGATATACCGATTATCGCAAAACCTAATGCAGGAATACCTGCTCTTGATGCTGAGGGTAATACATTTTATGACAATACTCCCGAGAATTTTGCTCTCGAAATGAAGGACATCATCGATGCAGGGGCAACCATAATCGGCGGATGTTGCGGAACAAATTCCGATTATATCAAAGCTGTTTTTGATAAGCATTATGAAAAAGCTGTTCTTGATATAGAAAAAAGACCGCATATGCATTATCTGACAAGTGAGCGCCGTACGGTATCATTTACACTTGATGACAGTTTTATGATCGTCGGAGAGAGGATAAACCCCACAGGTAAGAAAGCATTTCAGGCCGAACTCAGGGAAGGTAATATCGAAAGAGCTTTGGAGTTTGCAACGGAACAGGAGGCAAACGGAGCAACACTTCTTGATGTCAATCTTGGTATGGGCGGAGTTGATGAAAAAGAACTCATGCTAAAGACAATAGATGAACTAGCCGGCGTTACACAGCTTCCTCTTTGTATTGATTCTTCTCATGTTGATATCATTGAGGCAGCTTTAAGAAGATATCCAGGAAGGGCACTCATAAACTCAATATCAAACGAGAGCCACAAAAGAGATCCACTCTTAAAGATAGCAAAGAAATACGGTGCCATGTTCATCCTTTTGCCGCTGTCAGATAAGGGCCTTCCTGAATCTATCGATGAAAAGATAGATATAATAAAGACTGTAAGTGATGAAGCATTTAAACTCGGCTTCACAAAAGATGATATAGTTGTCGACGGTCTTGTCGCAACAGTCGGTGCCAACAAGAAAGCCGCGATAGAGACAATAGAAACGATCAAATACTGTTATACAAACGGATTTGCCACGACCTGCGGTCTCTCAAACATATCGTTTGGTCTGCCTCAAAGAGGTTATATCAACGCAACCTTTTTAAGTATGGCTATCGCCAATGGTCTTACAATGGCTATCAGCAATCCCAACCAGAACCTTCTGATGGCTACCGCACTGGCTGCAAATCTGTTAAGAAACAAGCAGGATGCTGATATCCTCTATATAGAAAAGATGAACGCTTTGGCTGAAGCTGGAGTTGACTCGACTGGCGGAAATGTTTCACTCGCTCCCAAGGGGTCAGCAAAAGCAGAAACGGAGTGTGCCAGGCCCGAGGACATGTTAAAAACCTCTGTGTTAAAAGGTAAACAGGCATCTATTGCGAAGGATACCCGGGCATGTTTGGAAGCTGGACTTGAACCTCAGTATCTTTTAAACGATGTTTTGATACCTGCGATCAACGAAGTCGGTGATCTTTTTGAAAAAGGTAAATACTTTTTGCCGCAGCTGATATCAAGTGCCGAAACAATGAAGATGTCGATTGAGATATTGGAGCCGCTTCTTGGAAACGGAGCAGATAAGGGTGATATGCCCGTCATCGTTATAGCAACTGTTGAAGGCGATATCCATGATATAGGAAAAAATCTGGTTGCTCTTATGCTCAAAAACTACGGTTTCAACGTGATAGATCTCGGCAAGGATGTACCCAAGGAAAAGATAGTGGAAGCTGCTGAACAGTATGATGCCGATATAATAGCTCTTTCAGCACTCATGACCACAACAATGAAACAGATGGATAACGTTAATCAGCTTGTTAAGGAAAAAGGCTTAAAAGCTAAAGTTGTCATAGGCGGTGCTGTAACAAGTGAGCATTATGCAGAAGAGATTAAAGTCGACGGATACAGTAAGGATGCTGCGGCTGCAGTAAAACTGTGTCAGAAGTTGCTCAACATGGTTTCATAATATTTGGAGGTAAAAGATGGAAGAGAAAAACGAAGTACTGGAATATCTTAAACAGATCAAGGAAACTAACAAGAAAAGGCTTTTCTGGTCAAGACTTACAGCTGTTTTAATGGCTGTTTTTGTTGCACTTTTCGCCTGCTGTGTTCCCGCAGTCCTAAATACATTGAGAACAGCAGAGAACACGCTTACAACCGCAAATGATACACTTTTACAGGCACAGTCCATAATGACAGATCTTACAGACACTGTTGCCACCATGGAAGATACATTAGAGTCAGTGACCAAACTGGTCGATGACAGTTCGGAAAGACTTGTCAATGCATTTGACAATATCAACTCCATTGACTTTGAGGGTCTCAATCAGGCGATCGAGGATCTCGGAAATGTAGTGGAGCCTCTAAGCAATTTCTTTAAGAAATTCAAATGATAGGTTACAGATATAATATATTGGTGTATACTTTGAGATATCAGTTTTTTAAGAATCAACGACAGGAGAGTTTATTATGACCGGCGCAGATGTAATGGTTAAATGTCTAATCGAAGAAGGCGTTAAGGAGATATACGGTTATCCCGGTGTTGCGATAGCTCCTTTCTATGAGGCAGTAAGGGCCTCAGGAAAGATCCATTCAACACTTGTGAGGACAGAGCAGTCAGCTGCTCATGCCGCAAGCGGTTACACACGAGTCAGAAAGGATATACCCGGAGTCTGTGCTGTTACGAGCGGTCCCGGTGCAACTAACCTTATAACAGGAATAGCTACTGCATTTGCTGACAGTATACCGCTTGTATGTATCACAGGTCAGGTAAAGAGTGAGCTTATGGGAGGAGATGTCTTCCAGGAAGCGGATATAACCGGTGCATGTGAATCATTCGTTAAGTATTCATACCTTGTAAGAGATGTTGATGAGATACCGCGTATCTTCAAAGAGGCTTTCCATGTGGCAAATACCGGAAGAAAAGGTCCGGTTTTAATTGATGTGCCGATAGATATGCAGCAGGCTGAAGTTAAGCGTTTCAGTTATCCCGATGAGATCAACATGCGTACTTATAAGCCTACAGTAAAGGGCAACATGGTTCAGATCAACAAAGTGATCAAAGAACTTGAAAAGGCTAAAAAGCCTCTTATATACGCAGGTGGCGGTGTCCTTCTTTCAAATGCCGGAGATAAGCTCGAAGAATTTGCAATAAAGCACAATATTCCTGTTGTTTCAACCATGATGGGTATAGGAGTACTTCCCACGGATCATCCCCTTTATTTTGGAATGGTAGGTAACAACGGTAAGGCATATGCAAACAGAGCTGTTGCCGAATGTGATGTCATCATGGTAGTCGGTGCAAGAGTTGCTGACAGAGCAGTCAATCAGCCTGAACTCATCACAAAAGACAAGGTAATGATCCACATAGATGTAGATCCTGCTGAGATAGGTAAAAATGCAGGACCTTCCATTCCTCTTGTAGGTGACGCATATTACATCTTTGATGATCTTCTCGTCAAGGAATATGATGCAGATTACAGTGAGTGGATAGATACTCTTTGCGAATACAAAAAGAGATTTGCTACCAAGTTTAATGATAATCCCAAATATGTTGATGCTCCTTTGTTCATAAAGAAGCTTACAGCAGCGATGAAGGATGATTCCATATATGTGGCCGATGTCGGACAGAACCAGATGTGGTCATGCGGATATGCACGTGTAAAGGACGGACAGTTCCTCACAACAGGCGGAATGGGAACAATGGGTTATTCCATCCCTGCAGCGATGGGTGCAAAGATGGCAGCTCCCGAGAAACAGGTTGTCGCTGTCTGCGGTGACGGCTCCTTCCAGATGAGCATGTGCGAGTTTGCTACCATAAGACAGAATAATGTACCTGTTAAGGTTGTATGCTTTAACAACGGTTATCTGGGCCTTGTACGTCAGTTCCAGCATTATAATTATGCAGATAACTACAGCGTTGTGGATCTTAGCGGAAATCCCGATCTTGAAAAGCTGGCTCAGGCTTATGACATGCCGTTTATCAGAGTCACAAACATGGATGAAGTGGATGAAGCTATCGAAAAATTCCTTAAGGATGATAACAGATATCTTATGGAATGTATGCTCGATCCTTTGGCTAATTGTTAATAAGATTGATTCTTGACATATAGAGAGGAACACGATGAAAAGGATATATTCAGTTCTTGTAGAAAACAGATCAGGTGTACTGTGTAAAGTCGCAGGACTTTTCAGCCGCAGATGCTTTAATATCGACAGTCTTGCGGTAGGAGAGACTGACGATCCCAACACATCCTGCATGACTATTGTGAGCAGCGGTGATCAGCGCACCATAGAACAGATAGAGAAACAGCTTAACAAGAAACTTGATGTCATAAAGGTAAAGACATTTGATGAACCTTCAGCCATTAGCAGGGAGCTGATGCTCTTAAAGGTCAAATACAACAAGAACACCAGAAGAGATATCATGGAAAACTGTGATATCATGGGAGCGACCATTGTTGATATGAGTAAGACCCATATGATAATACAGATGTGTGATACTCCCGAGCGAACTTCCCTGTTCATCAAAATGCTAACAGGAGTAAGCATAATTGAGGTCGCAAGAACAGGCTGTCTTGCTCTTCAAAAGTGTAGCGAGGAAGGCTGATAAAACGCCATTCATACATACCGGATTTTTTGTTATACGGTTTTGTTACTGTTGATATGATAATTTAAAGTTTAGTATGAACTGACAGTTTGGATCGTATATACATTTTCCGGTGAGATATGAGAATCGCATTTTCGGTTTTATTTTTCATTTTAATAGCTTTATTGATACCCTGTGCCTTTATCGCTAAGCGCTCCAGAAAGCCCATAGGGGCAAGTGTTGCCCTTTTTCTGTCAGCTATAATACCACCCATATTGGGCAATCTTATAATAGTTGCGTCCGGAAACGAAATTTTTTCAAGTGTCGGATGCTATTTTTATTTTCTCGGAATGGATCTTTCCATGTACGGCCTTTTGGTGTTCACCTTTGATTACTGCGTGATTAAGCGGCCAAACAACGGCTTGAATAGAATGGTAAATCTGCTTCTGATCATAGATGCGATCCAGGTGATGTTAAACCCTTTTATAGGCCATGTTTTTGATACCGAGATGATAATGCTAAACGGTTATCCTTATTACAGGATAAGACCATATCTTGGACTTACTTTCCACAGGATAGTCGATTACGGAATATTCTTTGCATGCTTTTTCATTTTTGTGTACAAGGCAAGAAAATCTCCCCGATATTATAAAGAAAGATACATCGTTATAATCGTCAGTCTTGCTGTCACATGTGCTTCTTTGACATATTTCATTTTTTCAAGGACTCCCATTGACAGATCCATGGTATGTCTTGGAGTATTCGGAATACTCGTATATCATTTTTCGATACATTACAGACCGCTTCGTCTGCTTGACCGCATGTTGGCTGATCTTGCATCCGATATACCAGATGCTCTGTTTTTGTTTGATATGTATCAGAAATGCATATGGGCAAACAGTGCTGCATTACGACTTGTAAAAGTTGAAAACGAGGAATATGATAAGTGCTTTGATGCACTGATAGATCTGTTTGGTCCTCCAAATGACGACAGGGAAGACTGGATGACAAGACGTATCGTCGGTCACGGCGATGATGCGAGATATTACACGCTTGAATGGCATACCTTAAAGGATGAAGCCGGACGTTCAGCAGGCGTATATATGAGTGTCAGGGACAATACGGCAGAACAGCAGACTTACCAGCAGGAATTCTACAATGCCACCCATGATTCTCTTACCGGTATCTTTACCAGGGAATATCTTTATGAGATGATACATAAGACTCTCATGGAAAATCCCGACGAGACATACTACGTTGTATTTGTAGACGTTAAGAACTTTAAGATAGTAAATGACATATTCGGAACCGGTTTTGGCGATTATGCTCTTAAGTGCATCGCCAAATGGATAAGTACGGACATATGCGAAGACTGTGTATACGGACGTCTGGCAGGTGACACCTTCGGCATATGTCTTCCAAAGAAGTATTTTGATGAGCAGATGCTCGATATGCAGCTGCAGGACTTTATCGTTGTAAACGGCGCAATGGAACACCATATCCTGATCCATCTTGGTGTTTATGAAGTCATTGACAGAAATATCGAAGTCTCTGTTATGTTTGACAGAGCTCACCTTGCGCTTTCTCATATCAAGGATGAATATCAGAAACATATCACATACTATGATGATGAGATGAGAAAAAAGGTAGTGTGGGATCAGAATATCTCCGCACAGCTTCATGAAGCTATAACCTTAAGACAGCTTCGTCCTTACCTTCAGCCTATTGCCGACAGTTCAGGGAAGATTGTAGGTTGTGAGGCACTCGTAAGATGGATCCATCCTGAAAACGGATTCATGCCGCCTGGAGCCTTTATACCGGTATTTGAAAAGAACGGTATGATAGTAGAAGTTGACAGATACATGTGGAGATGTGCATGTGAGATCCTTTCTTCGTGGAAAGAAAAAGGCATAGATCTGTTTATATCCGTAAATATATCACCCAAGGATTTCTATTTCATGGATGTTAATTCCGAGATAAGAAAACTTGTCAGAAAATTCGATGTCGATCCTAAGAAACTTCGTATTGAGATAACTGAATCAGTCATGATGGACGATCTAGATAATCGTATGGATATATTAAGACAGTTCAGGCGCGAAGGATTTATTGTTGAGATGGATGACTTCGGAAGCGGATTCTCATCTCTTAACATGCTCAAAGACATGCCAGTTGATGTACTTAAGATCGATATGAATTTCCTTGGTAAATCAACAGACGATCAGCGTTCAAATACGATCGTTCAAAACATAATCAACCTTACGCGCGACCTTGAGATCGAATCTCTGACAGAAGGAGTTGAAACAGAAATTCAGTATAAAGCTTTAGCCAAAATGGGATGCAGACTGTTCCAGGGATATTACTTTGCAAAACCCATGCCGGTTGATGAGTTTATGAAGTTTTGCTCATTAGAATGATAACTATGAAACAAAAACATGATCCGGATAAAAAGAATACAAAAGGTCTAAGATCTGTAAGCATCCTTCCAAAAGAGGGTGAGATCTCTTATGGTTTTTATTTTTCACTTCTTATTCTTTACTGCATGATAACTTTTATACTGCTTGGTGTCATGAGATCTTCAGCTGTTATAACGATCCATGGTAATCAGGTGCCTATGACCGCATTTACGGGAGTTTTATCTTCGATCGCAAATCTTCTTATCATCCTGATGGTCGTTTTTATAGGCAGGCTCGGCTTTATAACCGGCATTGTCATTCTTTTGGTTAATTTTCCCATCATGATAAGAAATCTTATCACCGGGCATAATCCTGCGAGTATACCCGGGTTTTTCACAAATATATTTACTATAGTAACGATAATCCTCATATACCGAAGAAACTTAAGGATCGCCAAATATCAGTCAACAGAGATGGAACATCTCAAAGAAAAGCAAAGGTTTTCACAGCATCTGTTTGAACAGACTGCGACAGCTTTGGTAAATGCAGTAGATGCAAAAGATGAATATTCCCACGGTCATTCAATAAGAGTCGCTGAGTATTCAAAAAAGATCGCTCATCAAATGGGAAAGAGCGATGATGAATGTTATAAGATATATTATTCAGCACTTCTTCATGATGTTGGTAAGATCGGTATCGATGATTCGATAATAAATAAAAACGGTAAACTGACTGCAGAAGAATATGAGATCATAAAGCAGCATCCCATTAAGGGTAATCAAATACTTTCAAGTATCAATGAATATCCTTATCTTAGTATCGGTGCACATCATCATCATGAAAGGTATGACGGAAAAGGTTATCCTGACGGATTAAAGGGTGATGATATACCTGAAATAGCACGTATCATCTCTGTTGCCGATGCCTATGATGCCATGACATCTAACAGGAGTTACAGAAACGCAATACCACAGGATCTTGTCAGAGAAGAGATAATCAAAGGATCCGGAACACAGTTTGATCCTGTATGCGCAAATATAATGAGGCATCTCATCGATCTTGATACAGATTATGAGATGAAAGAAAGACGTGCAGTAAAAGAGCTGGCAGGTAAGGATGGTATCACATGTGATGATAACAGAAGTGAGATATCAGACGGTATAGTCTTAACACCATTTACCAAGAAGATAACCTTAACTGTTCGTCCCCTTGAAGGATATTCAAAAGCGCAGTGTAATCCGGAGTTTATCATATTTGATGCTCTTGACGGAAGAGTCCATGATGATGAGAAGACCATTAAGGATCTTTTATATTTCGAATATGGAGAAGTATGGCTTAACGGCAAGACAGCACAAAAGGGTGCAAGAAAGATAAAAACGGATATCCAGCCCAAGAACGATCCGGTAATAAATAAAGATGAGACAGAATACTACATAGAAGCTGTAAAGTTTAAGGATCATGTTCAGATAAAGATAGACGATGGCATAAGAGATATCACTGTTATAATGGCACTTCCTGACAGTGCCAGATATGCATATATAGGAATATCCGGAGAACACTGCATCATCTCAAATGTGAACATCTCGGAAAATGAAATCATGATAGGTGAAGAACAGATTCCGAGGATCGCAGAAGAGATAAGCTATATAAACGAAAATGAAGGAGATATACCCAATATACAGGTAAACGGTTATAGATATACAACCACAAAAGGCATACCCGTTACGGATGGTCTCGAGATAAGCTTCCATACTATGAGTCTTCCTACAGCAAGACTGGTATGGCATTGTTCTTATATAGATCTGTTCCACTCCTGCGACGGTATGATAGGTTCTAAAGATTATACCGAATATTCTCTTATAAGACTCGACGGAGAGGACTGGGAGAGTGAAGGATGTTCAGAAAACAAGCTGATCGTCAACAGAACAGAAGACTTTAACGGTTGGGATGCATGGAAAAAAGCAAACAAGGAAGGTTATTACTGTCATGTTAAGTTTGAAAGAAAAGGTGACAAGATAATAACATCTACCGTAAATCAGGGAATCTCCCTTACAAACATAACTCATATTAAAGATGGACAAACTGACATATATGTGGCACTAACAGGAGATCAGTGTGCGATAACAGATATCAGGATTAGAAACGGATCAGATACCGATCCTGTTATCTGATAATCAAATTTACATATAAACTATAAAGGCTCAGGCCCTGATGATCAGGTCCTGAGTTTTTTGATTCCATTTAAATGAAATATAATCAAATCCTATAACCGTCCATAGCATGACAGTATTAGACGGTTAATACTTAAGCATGTTATCCTTCTTGTAGTGATAGCACATATATAAATTCTTTAATGCTGTGGCCGCTGGAATGGCATAGGTTTTCATAGACTGAAGATGATGGTTCGAGTCCATCCAGCATTATTTATCAAAATATGTTTTTATATGAAAAGAGGTAAAAATGAAAAGAATACTCACAATACAGGACATATCATGTCTTGGTAAATGTTCGATAACGATCGCACTTCCCGTTATCTCTGCTATGGGAGTAGAGACAGTCATACTTCCCACTGCGGTATTATCAACACATACGATGTTCAAAAACTTTACTGTAAAAGATCTCACCGATCAGCTAATACCCATAACCGATCACTGGAAGAATGAGAATGTGAAGTTTGATGCCATATATACCGGTTATCTGGGTTCAGCTGAGGAGATAGAGATAGCTAAACAGATCTTTGATAAATTTGGCAGTGATGATACTCTTATCTTCATCGATCCTGTTATGGCAGACAACGGAAAACTCTATCCTGCTTTTGATCTTGAATATGCCAAGCTTAATGCATCTTTGTGTTCCAAAGCAGATATCATCGTTCCTAACATAACAGAGGCATGCTTCATGACCGGTATCGAGTACAAAGAGAGTTATGATGAGGAATATATAAAAAAACTTCTGTCAGGTCTTATAAAACTCGGTCCGAAAATGGCTGTCATCACAGGTGTGTCTTTAAGCGAGGGAAAAACCGGTGTATATGGTTATGATACTGTAAAGAAAGAATATTTCATATATCAGAATGACCGAGTTGATGCGAGTTATCATGGTACAGGAGATCTTTTCTCCAGTATAGCTGTCGGCGCACTGCTGAGAGGACTTTCCGTTAAGGATTCTTTTAAGATCGCTGCAGATCATACCGCCGATACTATCCGTGAGACATTAAAAAACCCCGGGAAACCATGGTATGGAGTGGACTTTGAAACCACTATGCCTGATCTTATATACACGCTAAATGAATCATTAAAATCTTCATAGATCTCAAATAAATGATCATCGTCTTAGTTACTCTTAACTGTCATGAGAATTTGAGAAAAAAAGCTTGACAAACATACAGTCATGATGTTTTAATTTAGAAAACCGTTGATGAGGAGTGAGTAGTTCTTACATCACTTTATAAGAGAGAGTTGCGGATGGTGTGATCGCAGCATAAAGCGTAAGAGTGAATGGACCTCAGAGGGCGAACAGAAACGTTAATCGGAGTATGGGAGACGGAGCTGGACTCTCCGTAAATAAAAGTCAGCATATGATGGTATGTGTTAATAAAGCTAATGCTACCGTAGTATGCATGAGTGGATGAATTATTTCATCAAGCAGGGTGGCACCGCAGGAAAAAGAACCTGTCCCGGCATTACAAGTTTTTGTAATGCCGTTTTTTATTGCTTAGGAGAAAAATCATGATTCTGGATAAGATTGTTGAAGATAAGAAAGTAAGACTTGTTGAACACAAGGCCCGTGTAAGCGAGGCGCAAATAAGAAGGGAGGCCGAAAACATCATAAAAGATGGTGATGTCAGAGTTAATCTCTTTCATAATGCACTTGCTTTGGACGGTATATCGATCATAGGTGAGTTCAAAAAAGCTTCACCAAGTCTTGGTAAGATCGATTCAAAGATAGATCTGATGGAAAGGATAGATGAGTATAATGCCTCAGTCGATGCGATATCGTGTCTTACTGAAGAAGATCACTTTAACGGAAATATTGAGTATCTCAAACAGATAAGAAATGTCTCACTCTTACCGATTCTGAGAAAAGACTTCATGATAGATGAGTATCAGTTCTATGAAGCAAGAGTGATCGGTGCCGATGCAATACTTCTTATAACAGCGATCTTAGATGATGCACAGATGAGAGACTTTTACCAGCTTGCAAGAGAATTAAAACTCGATGTACTGGTTGAAACTCATGATGAATACGAGATAGAAAGAGCATTAAAGATAGATCCGAGAATAATAGGAGTCAATAACAGAAACCTAAAAGACTTCTCAATATCCCTTGAAAACACGGGAAGATTAAAGAAATATATCCCGGATAACAAGATAAGTGTTGCCGAGAGCGGCATAATGAATGACAGTGATGTTGAATATCTTAAAGAAGTAGGTGTCGATGCTTTTCTTATAGGAAGAGCATTTATGGAAAGCGAGAATCCCAAAGAACTCGCACTGCGGTGGAAAAAATGATAAAGATAAAGATTTGTGGAATAACAAGATTGGAAGAGGTCGAATATCTCAATGAAGAGCATGTGGATTATGCCGGCTTTGTTATATACGAAAACAGTAAGAGATATATAACTGTTGAAAGAGCGGCTGCTATAGCTGAATCACTTGATCCTGACATCAAAAAAGTTGCAGTCACCGTATCTCCCGATATCGAACTGCTAAAAGAGATCGAAGCTAACGGATTTGATATCATACAGGTTCACAAAGGACTCAGCAATGCAGTCATTGATGCAGCAACGATCCCGATATGGTATGCAGTTAACGCCACGGATACAGGTCATATGACCATGACTCTCGAATGGATACGCCAGTTACCCATCAGGCTCGGTGCAAAAATAGAAGCACTTGTTATGGATGCTCCGGAATTTGGAAGCGGACAGACATTTGACTGGCATAAGAGTAAGAGGATGTTAAAAGCAGGTACCCTGTCACCGCCGACAGAAGACAGGCTCTTTACCAAGAAGTTCGTTTTGGCAGGCGGTCTTACTCCCGAGAATGTTTCAGAGGGAATAGAGATATTTAATCCTGATATCGTTGATGTAAGTTCATCGGTTGAAGGAGAGGACGGTAAAGACAAAGACAAGATATCAGCATTCGTGAATGCTGTAAGATCTGTAGGATAACGAAAGGATACTATTATGAATAAGAAAGCATATTACGGGGAATACGGCGGACAGTTCGTTTCAGAATCACTGATGAACACACTTGATGAGATCGACAAGGCTTTTGAGGAAGCCATCCGCGATCCCGAGTTTATAAAACAATATCATTATTATCTTAAGCAGTATGTTGGAAGAGAGACACCTTTGTACCTGGCAGAGAGACTCAGTGAGAAATACGGAACAAAGATCTACTTAAAGAGAGAGGATCTCAACCACACAGGTGCCCATAAGATCAACAACGTTATAGGTCAGATCCTTCTTGCAAAGCGTATGGGTAAAAAGAAGATCATAGCTGAGACAGGTGCAGGTCAGCACGGTGTCGCAACTGCAACGGGAGCAGCACTCTTCAACATGGAATGCACCGTATACATGGGCAAAGAGGATGTTAAGCGCCAGGCATTGAATGTTATGAGAATGGAGATGTTAGGTGCAAAGGTTGTGGCCGTTGAATCAGGAAGCAACACTTTAAAGGATGCGACAAACGAGGCCATAAGGACATGGGCCAAGACAGCTGAGGATACCTTCTATATCATCGGTTCCGCTATCGGTCCTTACCCTTATCCAAAGATGGTAAAGGAATTCCAGGCAGTCATAAGCAGGGAAGCAAAGAAACAGCATTTTGAGGCTGAGGGAAAACTTCCGGATGTTGTAATGGCGTGTGTCGGAGGCGGTTCAAATTCGATCGGAATGTTTGCAGATTTCATTGATGAACCATCAGTTGAGCTTATCGGTGTTGAAGCAGCCGGCAAGGGAATAGATACAATGGAACATGCGGCATCAATGGCAAAAGGACGTCCCGGAGTACTTCACGGAACACGTTCATATCTGCTTCAGGATGAGGATGGAAATATCCAGCTTGCACATTCAATATCTGCAGGCCTTGATTATCCAGGTGTCGGTCCTGAACATGCTTACCTTCATGATACAGGAAGAGCAAAATATGTTCCGATAACAGATACCGAAGCAATGGATGCACTTATGGAACTCACCCAGACAGAAGGTATCATACCCGCGATCGAAAGTGCACATGCTGTTGCTTATGCCTTTAAGAAAGCAAAGGAAATGACACCTGACCAGTCGATGATCATCTGTCTTTCGGGAAGAGGCGACAAGGATGTTAATACCATATCCGATTATCTAGCAGGTAAAGGATATCTTAACTGATCATAAAGGAGATTGTTATGGCTAAGAATCGAATAGAGGCTCATCTTGAAAGCCTCAAAGAAAAGAACGAAAAAGCATTTATCACATATATCACTGCCGGTCTACCAAATATGGAAAAGACCGCTGAAATACTAAAAGCTCAGAATGACACTGACATAATAGAACTAGGAATACCTTTCTCAGATCCCATAGCGGACGGCCCGGTGATCCAGCAAGCAAGTTATGAAGCGATCTTAAACGGCGCGAGTGTTGCAAAGACATTTGAGCTGATGAAAAACCTAAGAAATGAAGGTTTTGAAAAACCGATTGTATTCATGCTCTATTACAACACCATCGTCAACATGGGAACAGAGAATTTTGTTAAGAGATGTAGAGAAAGCGGTGTGGACGGTCTTATAGTACCAGACCTTCCTTTTGAGGAACAGGAAAGCTTAAACGAAGTTCTTAAAGGTGATGACACAACGATACTTATACAGCTTGTTTCACCTGTATCAAAAGAAAGAATACCCCAGATACTTAAAGATGCAAGAGGATTTGTATACTGTGTCTCATCTATGGGTGTAACAGGACAGTCGGCAGATTTTCATAAGGAAGTAAAGGAATATCTTTCATACGTAAAGAACATATCAAAGATACCGGTAATGATGGGCTTTGGTATAAGAGAAGCAAAAGATGTTAAAGAAATGAAGGATCTTATAGACGGAGCGATCGTCGGATCATATTTCATAAACATAATGAGAGAGAATGATTTCAATGCAAATTCCGCAAAAGAATATTCGGAAAGATTTAAAAGAGAATTAAACGCACTGTAAAAGTAAAAAACGGAGGATAAAGAAATGATTAAGGAAGCGATCGAAAAAATAGTTTTAAGAGAAGATCTTACATATGATGAAGCATACACAGTAATGAACGAGATAATGGACGGTCAGTCAACGCCCACTCAGAATGCAGCATTCTTAGCCGCTCTTTCAACAAAGTCAGCTAAAGCAGAGACCATTGACGAGATCAAGGGATGTGCGGTTGCAATGAGAGAGCATGCATTAAAGTGTGACACAAAAGCCATGGAGACACTTGAGATCGTTGGTACAGGCGGTGACAGAGCCGGAAGCTTTAACATCTCAACAACAACAGCTTTTGTTACTGCAGCTGCAGGTGTCAAAGTCGCTAAACACGGAAACAGGGCAGCATCATCAAAATCAGGTACAGCTGACTGTCTCGAAGCACTTGGTGCAAATATCGCACTTGAACCCGAAAAGTGCGTTGAACTTCTTGAAAAGACAGGTTTCTGTTTCTTCTTCGCACAGAAATATCACACATCAATGAAATATGTAGGAGCAATTCGTAAAGAGCTAGGTTTCAGGACTGTGTTCAACATCTTGGGACCTCTCACAAATCCGGCAAATCCTTCAATGATACTTCTTGGCGTTTATGATGAATATCTTATTGAGCCCCTCGCAAGAGTCCTTTACGGAATGGGTGTTAAAAAAGGAATGGTAGTTTACGGAAGAGAAAAACTCGATGAGATCTCATGTGTCGGCGAGACTGCTGTATGCGAGTTTGAAAAAGGCAGATACACAACATATGAGATAAAGCCTGAGGATTTCGGATTCGAGGCATGTGAGAAAGCAGATCTTGTCGGAGGAACACCTGAGGAGAATGCAAATATCACAAGAAACATCCTTAACGGAACCGATAAAGGTCCCAAGAGAAATACAGTACTCATGAATGCCGGTGCCGCTCTTTATATAGCAGGCAAGGCAGCATCACTTGAAGAAGGCGTTAAGCTTGCAGCTGAGCTTATCGACAGTGGCAAGGCATATGAAGCAATGGAAAGGTTTGTTGAGGAGTCTAATAAATGATACCTTCAAGAGAAGAATTATTTAATTACAAAGAGCAGTACAGATATGTTCCGGTTAAGAAAGAGATCCTATCAGATATCAGAACCCCGATAGAGGTTTTAAGGATCCTTAAGGGAAAGAGTGAACACGTATATCTTCTTGAAAGTGTTGAGGATCAGGTCAACTGGGGAAGATACACATTCATGGGATTTAATCCGAAGATGTGCATCACCTGTGACGACGGTGAGATCAAGATCACTGATGATAAAGGTGAAACCATCTTAAAAGAGCATGTTGATCATCCCGCTGTACATATTAAGAGGATAGTTGAGGAGCACAAATGTCCCAGTATTGAAGGATTCCCTACTTTCACAGGCGGTCTTGTCGGATACTTTGCTTATGATTACATCAAGTACAGCGAACCAAAGTTAAAGCTTGATGCGGCTGACGAGGAGCAGTTTAAGGATGTGGACCTGATGCTCTTTGACAAAGTGATCTGTTTTGATAATCTCAGACAAAAGATAATCATAACCGCACTTGTTGATCTTAATGATATAGAAAACGGTTATAAGGAAGCTGAAAGCTCGATAGATTCGATAATAGATCTTATAGAAAATGGTACTCCCGCAAAGATTGAGCCCGGTGTTTTAAAATCTGATTACAGGGCACTCTTCAGTGAGCAGGAATACTGTGAGATGGTCGAGAAGGCAAAGAGATATATCTACGAGGGCGACATCTTCCAGGTTGTTCTCTCAAACAGACTCGAAGCTGATTTTGAAGGAAGTCTTTTTGATACATACAGACTTTTAAGAACTATCAATCCTTCACCTTACATGTTCTATTTTTCAGGTGATGACATTGAGGTCGCTGGAGCTTCCCCGGAGACACTTGTCAAATGTGAGGATGGGATCCTTCATACCTTCCCGCTAGCAGGAACGAGGCCCAGAGGAAAGAATGCTTCAGAAGACCGTACACTTGAAAAAGAACTTCTGGCTGATGAAAAAGAAAAAGCAGAGCACAACATGCTCGTTGATCTTGGAAGAAACGATATAGGAAGAATAAGTGAGTTTGGCTCAGTTGAAGTAGAGGAATATATGACTGTCCAGCGTTACTCACATGTAATGCATATCGGTTCTACCGTAAAAGGAAGATTAAGATCAGATCTTAAGGCAACTGATGCCGTTGATTCCATACTTCCCGCAGGAACACTTTCAGGTGCTCCAAAGATCCGAGCTTGCGAGATAATAAACGAGCTCGAAAACAATAAAAGAGGCATCTATGGCGGTGCTATCGGTTATATAGACTTTACGGGTAATCTTGATACCTGTATCGCTATAAGGATAGCATTTAAGAAAAACGGTAAAGTGTTTGTAAGATCCGGAGCCGGAATAGTAGCCGATTCAGTACCTCAAAACGAATTCCGTGAATGCATAAACAAAGCCAAGGCTGTGATGACGGCTGTTAAGAACCAGGCATAAAGGAGAAAAGACATGATCCTTTTGATCGATAATTACGACAGTTTTTCATATAATCTGTATCAGTTTATCGGAACGATCAACACTGATATAAAAGTCATCAGAAATGATGAGCTAACACCCGATGAGATCGATGCATTAAATCCCACGCATATCGTGATATCACCCGGTCCGGGTAAGCCTCACGATGCGGGTGTATGCGAGGATGTCATAAAAACTCTCGGTAGCAGATATCCGATCCTCGGCGTATGTCTTGGTCATCAGGCCATATGCGAGGTATACGGCGCTACAGTCACTCATGCATCAAGACTGATGCACGGTAAGATGAGTGTTGCACATATCGATGTTTCATCAAAGCTCTTTAAAGGTCTTGATAAAGACATCGAGGTCGCAAGATATCATTCACTCGCTGCCGTAAAAGAGACGCTTCCCGAGTGTCTTAAGGTAACGGCTGTAACAGACGACGGTGAGGTAATGGCGGTTGAACATAAAGAATACAATGTATTCGGAGTTCAGTTCCATCCTGAGTCAATACTCACGCCGGACGGCATGACGATAATCCGAAATTTCCTTGCTATTTAAACTCGTTGACAATGAAATAATAGATTTATATAATAGGAAATGAGCGTTTTTTAAGATTATAAAGAGGGAACGGTACGGATAATGAAAAGAAAAGTATTTCAGTTACTTGTAGAGAATACATCGGGAGTATTGAGCAGGATCTCCGGATTGTTTTCAAGAAGAGGCTATAACATTGAATCTATAACTGCAGGTGTTACAGCTGATCCTAAGGTTTCCCGTATTACCATAGTAGCAAGCGGAGACGACGAGATACTCGAACAGATCGAGAAACAGGTTGCAAAACTTGTTGATGTCTGTGATGTAAAGGAACTCAAACCCGAACAGAGTGTTTATCGTGAGCTTGCTCTTATTAAGGTTAAAGTTGATGCGAAGTCAAGGGAAGGTGTAATAAGCCTTGCCAATGTCTTCAGAGCTAACATAATCGATGTTTCTCCGGAAGGTCTTATCATAGAGATCACCGGTGGTCAGGATAAGATAGAAGCATTCATAAGTCTTCTTAGCGGTTATGAGATCCTTGAGCTTGCCCGCACAGGTATCGCAGGTCTTAGAAGAGGAACAGACGATATAGTTTATCCTAAGGTAGATTAACGTTCATTACTTGGGTCACCAAGATAAAAAAGAAATATATTATATCAATACAGGCATATAGCCGGGAAAGGAGTCATGAAAATGGCACAAAGAATTTTTTATCAGCAGGATTGTAATCTTGCAGAGTTAGACGGCAAGACCATCGCTGTTATCGGTTACGGAAGTCAGGGACATGCACATGCCCTTAACGCTAAGGAGTCAGGCTGTAACGTTATCATCGGTCTTTACGAAGGTTCAAAGAGCTGGGCAAAGGCTGAGAAGCAAGGCTTCGAAGTATATACAGCAGCTGAGGCTGCAAAGAAAGCAGACATTATTATGATCCTCATCAATGATGAGCTTCAGGCAGATATGTACAAGAAGGATATCGAGCCCAACCTTGAGGCAGGTAACATGCTCATGTTCGCTCACGGTTTCAATATCCATTTCGGATGCATCAATCCTCCCAAGGATGTTGATGTTACAATGATCGCTCCCAAGGGACCCGGTCATACAGTAAGAAGTGAGTATCAGGCTGGTAAGGGTGTTCCCTGTCTTGTAGCTGTACATCAGGATGCTACAGGAAAGGCTCTCGATAAGGCTTTGGCTTATGCACTCGCTATCGGCGGGGCAAGAGCAGGTGTTCTCGAGACAACATTCAGAACAGAGACAGAGACAGACCTCTTTGGTGAGCAGGCAGTACTTTGTGGTGGTGTATGTGCTCTTATGCAGGCTGGTTTCGAGACTCTTGTTGAAGCTGGTTACGATCCGAGAAATGCATACTTTGAGTGTATCCATGAGATGAAGCTCATTGTAGACCTTATCTATCAGTCAGGTTTTGCAGGAATGCGTTACTCAATCTCTAACACAGCTGAGTACGGTGACTATATAACAGGTCCCAAGATCATCACAGAAGAGACAAAGAAGACAATGAAGAAGATCCTTGCAGACATCCAGGATGGTTCATTCGCAAAGCAGTTCCTTCTTGATATGTCACCTGCAGGACGTCAGGTTCACTTCAAGGCTATGAGAAAGCTTGCGGCTGAGCATCCTTCTGAGAAGATCGGTGAGGAAGTAAGAAGCCTTTACAGCTGGAACAACGAAGAAGATAAGTTCATCAACAACTAATCGCTTCTTTTACAGTATATCTAAGGATAGAGAGCCAGGTGGCTCTCTTTTCTTTATCTTTGATTTATGATATAATGTCTGTGTTTGTTTGGATTTACGGGTAAGATATGTTAAAGGCTGAAAACATATATAAAAGCTACGGAAAAAAAGAAGTTTTAAAGGGTGCCTCGATAAGTGTCATGCCAGGAGAGATATCTGCTCTCGTCGGTAAGAACGGATGTGGAAAATCCACACTTTTGCAGATAATAACAGGTACCATGAAGGCTGATAAGGCTGAGATCACTTTTTTTGGTAAGGATGCCTGTAAAGACAGCAGAGTGTTTTCAAAATATGCAGGATATGTCCCGCAGGATGATCCTTTGTTTGATGAACTCACTGTAAAGGATAACCTTAAATTCTGGGCCGCAGGCATAAAAGATCCCGATCTTAGTGTCATAGAGCAGTTTGGCTTAAAGGATCTTATGAACACAAAAGTTTCTGCTCTGTCAGGAGGAATGAAGCGAAGGCTGACAATAGCCAGCACCCTTCAGAGAAAACCGCCTGTGCTCATACTTGATGAGCCGACATCATCCCTTGATCTTTATTATCAGGAAAGCATCAGGGAATGGATGAAGGATTATGTTTCAAGAAACGGTACGGTAGTCCTTTCCACACACAATGAGAAAGAGATACTGATGGCCGATACCGTATGGCTTTTCAATGACGGAAAGACAAAAAAGATAACCAAAGAAGAACTCGACATGGATGATATCAGAAGAGCGATCTCTTCGTGATCCGGTCGTTTTCTATAGATTCACTTGAAAGAAGAATGTGGAGGAGATTTTATTATGAGTATTACATACGATCCCATGACAGGGGAACCTATCGAGACTCCCGATGAGGAAGTCAAAGAGGTTGCAAATGAAGTGAATGATGCAGCCGAAGAGGTTAAGGAAGAAGTAAAGGAAGAGGTAAAAGAAGCAAAAGAGACAGTTACCGAAGCAGTTGAGACAACTGAGGCGGCTGTGGTTGAAGGCAATAATTTTGATCCAATGACAGGAGAGCCTGTTTCAAATCCTGTAGATCAGCCTGCAGGCGGAAACGATGCTCCTGAAAAGACTAATTATTCGCCTATACCGGCTGAGCCGACAAATGATGAGAATCCCAAATTCAAGATCATCGGTATCGCTGCTATAGCACTCATTTGTATCGCTCTTATATGTGCTATCGTATTCAGCGGACTTCTTTCATCTAAAAAAGATAAAGTTAAAAGAGCTGTTGCTGCAACTTTCAATGTAGAGACAGGTCTCACAAAAGTAGCAAAAGATCTTAATGGTGTTATGAATTCTCAGGATTACACAGTTGAATTCGACATGGATCTGGATGATCTTGGAAGTGTAAGCGGTCAGACCATAGTTGCAGGAAAAGACAAGCAGCTTATAGTTGACCTTGATATCGATGAGATACCCAGCATGTCGGCAAAGATCGGTATTGATTCAAAGCAGGTAAAGGCTGAGATCCCTGAGATATGCGACAAGCTTTTTGTATATGACTATACAGCAGACAAAGACGGTATGATCGCCGATTATGTTGATGAAGATGAACTTAAAGCTCTTGATTCATCACTTCAGATGATATATGACGGTTATAATACAGATTCTGAAGAGCTTCAGAAAGAACTCACAAAGTGCTTCAATAAGCATTTCAAAGAGCTTGAGTTTGAAAATGCCGATAAAGAGACATACAAGATCGATGGCAAGAAAGTTGAGTGTAAGGGTTACAGTGTTGAAGTAGACAAGGATTTCTGTCTTGACCTTTGGGATGATATAACAGATATCTATGTTGATAATTATAAAGATAAATTCGAAGGTCTCGAGGATGTTTCAGGTGAGTCTTTGGAGGATTCATTCAAGGAAGCACGTAACGAGCTCAAATCAATGCCTGATATGACAGTTTACTTCTATATCTACAAGGGTAAACTTGCTTCAATAAAAGCCGAAGGCGACAAAAAGTCCGGTGAGATTGAGATCCTCTTTAAGGGTGGCGATTACAGAGCACAGAATATCTCAGTTGAAGCTGACGGCGAAGAAATATTTGCCTTAACAGGAAGCACAAAGAAGGATAAAGAGATCTACGGCATCGAGATAGACGGCGAAGAGGTTTGCTCTATTGAGTACAACACTAAGAAAGGCACACTCACGATCTCTTATGACTATTACTATGATGAATTCGAGCTTGAGATGAATATCGATTCGTCTTCAAGTGAGGTCTCATTTGCAGTAAAAGACTTTGAGTACGATGATGATATGAGCGGAAGCATGAATATCAAGTTCAAAAAGGGCGCTAAGATCCAGAAGTATGAAAACACAGATGAGTTTGATGTAGGCGAAGCAAGCCAGGATGATTTCATGGATCTTATAGAGTCATTTGATTCAAGTGTTTTGGAAGAGTTTGGTGGCTTATTCTTTTAAATGATGTTTTGGGGATATTTTAAGACTGAATTCAAAAACAGCATAGTAATGATCAAAAAACAGGCTATTGCGTATCTATTGATCATATTAGCACTGACTGCCGTATTTGCGGCAGTCAGCTTTGCAATTGGGAAAAATGATACGCCCAGGATAAAGACAGCCGTTGTCATGCCCGATGATGACAAACTCACTCAGATGATGATCAGATACATATCACAGATGGATAGTGTCAACAGTATGACAGACTTTGTCTATATGTCCAAAGATGAGGCGTTTGAAAACCTTGATAACAATCAGATAAACATCATAATCGAACTGCCGCCTGATTTTTATGATAACGTCAACAACGGTTACAATACACCTCTTGACATATATATCAGAAATGACGCAGATGGCCTGACCAAAGGCTTTGTACAGGTCATAAAAAGCGGTACGGGATATGTAAAGACCACTGAGGCAGCCGTTTATTCATTCCTTAATTTAAGCAGAAGCGGTGAGTATGAGGTTGTGCTTCAAAACGAGAGTATCGGTGATCATATAGCTTATGTCTATGCAAATCTTCTTATGCACAGAACAAGGATATATAACACCACGATCATATCCGAGTTTGGCGAGATAGAAGGTGCGGTATTCTATTTCTGGTCAGGTTTTCTCATAGTCATGTTGTATATATGTCTGTCGTTCGGATATCTGTACAGAGAACAGGAAAGATCGATTGAAAAGAAACTGATCGGATTTAATATCTCTTCATTAAAGATATCAGTAATAAAAGAGTTCATAATGAGTCTGCATCTTACGATCGCGGGTCTGTTACTGGCTTTTGCTGCTTTTTATGCAGGTAAAAAGCTCGAGATCACCTTTTTTGAACCGCACTTTTGGCAGATTCTTGTTCTTTGGATGATATCATTTACTCTTGCAGGCATGTTTGACATGATCTATTCATTTTCAGGCAATGATTACGGAGTGATGGCAACCCTTTTATCAGTAAGTGTTCTAATGGTAATCTGTGCAGGTATGATAATACCTGTTTCAAGGCTTGGTCAGATACCCAAAGTTATTGGATATGCCGATCCATTAAAATACATGTTCGGCGCACTAATCGGCATCAGCCAGAAAAACATTCCGGTTACTGTTTTTATTGCTCTTTCGATAATAATCCTTATTGAACATATTTTAGGTGATATATGCAAAAGATATGTATATGGTTTTTGACAAATTCAAAAGCTTTTCTTAAAAAGAGAATGTTTTATATCACGGTGTTTGTGATGTTCATCCTGTGTCTGACCATAGAAGGACTGAGCAGGGATTCGTCTAAAGAATCTGTTGGTCTCATGCTTAACTGTGAAGACAAGGGATATTTTGAAGATCTCAAAGACCATCTTTCAAAAGACAGGGATGTGATCATTTATGATGACTTTTCAGATATTGAAGATGCTCTTATCAAAGATAAGATAAATCTTGCTTTTGTCATAAACAAATCTCCTTATGATTATGCTATCAAAGGCATTGATAAAGGCGTGGTTGATATATACACGTCTCCGGGATATATCTATACGGAAGTTGAAAAGGAGATCTTTTATGATGCATGGCTTTCATGCTGTTCAGATCTCATAATAAAAGATGAATCCAAAAAGATCTTTGACGGAGACAAAAACGAACTTACAGAAAAACTCATAAATGAGAAGAACAGATATCTAAACAGTGATGAGCTTTTTGATTTCACACTTCATGAGTATGAAGCTCAATCAAAAGAAAATGCAGAAGACATGTCAGTCAGACTCGTTATCGCTCTGAGTATCTTTGTAATGGTATTTATAATGTCAGGACAGCAAAAGAGCGGTGAAAATAAGAGCATAATAAACTGCTTTTCAAAGGACCAGAGATATATCTATATCCTTATATCATTAGTAAGCACTGCTTTTGTAATGGGTGTCACAGGTGTGATATGCATAAGCTTTTGCTCTAACAGAGGGATACTGCATGAGCTTGTGAGCATGTGTGTATTTCTTGTATTTACGGTCATCTGGGTTTATATTGCAGGTCTTTTATTGAGAAAAGAAACAGCCTATATAACGCTTTGTCCCATACTCATAATACTGCAGGTGATCATCAGTCCTGTCTTTATCGATATGGGCACTTATATACCTGTGATAAAGTTTGTAAAGTATCTTTTCCCTGTGACTTATTATATGTTGCTTATATGAGTCTGATTTTGATATAATAGATTGGAATTTTTATTAGTATTCGGAGGTAAATATATATGGGAATGACTATGACTCAGAAGATCCTTGCAGCCCATGCCGGACTTGAATATGTCGAGGCCGGACAGCTTATCGAGGCTGATCTTGATCTTGTACTCGGAAATGACATCACGAGTCCCGTAGCGATCCATGAGATTGAAAAGATGAAAGTAGAGGGAGTATTTGATAAGGATAAGATCGCTCTTGTTCCCGATCATTTTGTTCCCAATAAGGATATAAAGAGTGCCGAACACTGCAAATGCGTAAGAGAATTTGCAAAGAAGAATGACATAACCAACTATTTCGAGGTTGGACAGATGGGAATAGAGCATGCGCTCCTTCCCGAAAAAGGTCTTACCGTTGCAGGAGATGTTATCATCGGTGCCGACTCACACACCTGCACCTACGGTGCTGTAGGCGCATTCTCAACAGGTGTCGGAAGTACTGACATGGCTGCAGGAATGGCTACAGGAAAAGCATGGTTTAAGGTTCCGGGTGCGATCAAGTTTGTATTAAAGAACAAGCCCGCAAAGTGGATAAGCGGCAAGGATATCATACTTCATATCATAGGTATGATCGGTGTTGACGGTGCGCTTTACAAGTCTATGGAATTCACAGGCGACGGTATCTCATATCTTACAATGGATGACAGATTCACTATCGCGAACATGGCAATAGAAGCCGGCGGAAAGAACGGTATCTTCCCTGTTGACGATCTTTGCTTAAGCTATATAAAAGAGCATAGTGACAGAGAGCCTGTTGTTTACAGTGCAGATGAGGATGCTGTATATGATCAGACTATCGAGATAGATCTTTCAACATTAAAGCCCACTGTTGCTTATCCTCATCTTCCCGAGAATACAAAGACTATTGATGAGGCTGTTAAGGATGATATAGTTATCGATCAGGTAGTTATTGGTTCATGCACAAACGGAAGAATGGATGACCTCAGGATAGCTGCAAAGATCCTTAAGGGAAAACAGGTTGCAAAGGGTATTAGACTCATTGTGATCCCCGGAACCCAGAAGATCTACCTTGATGCCATCAAGGAAGGTCTTGTTCAGACTTTCGTTGAATGCGGCGGTGTAGTAAGTACTCCCACATGCGGTCCCTGTCTTGGAGGATACATGGGAATCCTTGCAGAAAATGAAAAGTGTGTATCTACAACCAACAGAAACTTTGTTGGACGTATGGGACACATCACAAGTGAGATTTATCTTGCAAGCCCTGCGGTCGCAGCTGCAAGTGCCATAGCCGGAAAACTTACCGGACCCGAGAATATTTAAGCTTAAAGGAGAATTACCAAGATGAAAAATGCCAAGGGCACTGTTATAAAATATAAAGACAACGTTGATACAGACGTTATAATCCCAGCAAGATATCTTAACAGTTCCGATCCCAAGGAACTCGCAGCACACTGCATGGAGGATATCGACAAGGATTTCGTGAACAATGTTAAACCCGGCGATATAATCGTTGCAGGCAAGAATTTCGGATGCGGTTCTTCAAGAGAGCATGCACCGATAGCCATAAAGGCTTGCGGTGTCAGCTGTGTTATCGCTGAGACTTTTGCAAGGATATTCTATCGTAATTCGATCAATATAGGATTACCGATCATAGAGTGTCCCGAAGCTGCCAAAGCTATCGAGGCAGGAGATGAGGTTGAGATCGATTTTGACAGCGGTATCATAAAGGACCTGACAAAGAACACAGAATATAAGGGACAGCCTTTCCCTGCATTCATGCAAAAGATAATCGACTGCGAAGGTCTTGTTAATTACATTAATTCCGGAAAATAATCATCGTGATGAGATTGGGGGATTCAGATGAGCTACAGAATACTTGTTGCCGAAGATGACAATGATATAGTCGAGATCTTAAGACTTTATCTTGAAAATGAAGGTTTTGAACTGGTTATCAGCAGAGACGGTCAGGAAGCACTCGAAAAGTTCGAAGAGAACGACATCGATGTGGCTCTGATCGATATCATGATGCCAAAATTGAACGGATACGAACTTATTAAAAGAGTCAGAGACACTTCTAATATACCCATAATAGTAATGTCTGCCAAAAACATGGACAGTGACAAGATCTTAGGTCTTACACTGGGTGCCGACGATTATCTGACAAAGCCCTTCAATCCGCTTGAAGTCGTTGCCAGGATCAAATCCCAGCTAAGAAGATTCTACGATCTTAACACAAACGTTGTTGAGGAGACAAACAACATCATCACAGTCGGTGAACTCGTGATGGATCCTTCCAACTTAAGCGTCAATAAAAACGGTAAGGAGATAAATCTTACTCCCACCGAATTTAAGATCCTATCTCTTATGATGAGAACTCCGGGTAAGATATATACCAAGATGCAGATCTTTGAGAATATCAACGGTGATTACTATGAGTCAGATGATAATACACTCATGGTGCATATCTCAAAAATAAGAGAAAAGATTGAAGACGATCCCAAGTCACCCAAATATCTAAAGACTGTCAGGGGACTTGGTTATAAGATTGAGAAGAACTGAGCATATCAATGAAAAAACCTACTGAGACCAACAAGAAAAAGGAACAGGGAAAGCTTAAGCTTTACAGTACCATATCATCAAACCTGATCACTTACATAATTGTTATGACAATGCTTGCGATGATGTTTGGTTTTGTTACTTACGGCTTTACCATGTATCAGATATCAGAGAACAGATTCACATCAGATGAGGCGTTCTTTATTTTCCTGTGCTTTTTTATAGGTCTTTACATGCTGCTGATGGTGCTGTTTTGTATCATCATAGGTAATCAGCTCTCTAAGCCTCTTAAGCTTTTGAGGAATGCGCTTGAGAACTTTGATGCATCAAATATGCAGCATATAGAATATGAAGGTCCCAAGGAGTTCATGGACATGGTTGACAGTTTCAACAACCTGTCTGACCGTCTGAGAGATATCGAGAACGAGAACAAGAGACTTGCCGATGAAAAGAACAAGATGCTCGCTGATATCAGTCACGATCTTAAGACTCCCATCACCGTAATATCAGGTTATGCAAGAGCTCTTCATGACGGTCTTATAAAAGAAAATGAAGTTAAGGATTATCTTAAGATAATAGATCAGAAGAGTTCAACCGTTGCTGATCTTATAAATCAGTTCTACGAATACAGTAAACTCGAACATCCTGAATACAATTTTGAACTGTTTAAGCTTAACATTGCGGAATTTTTAAGAGAATTCCTTGTTGATAAGATAGATGAGCTTACAGTTAACGGTTACGAGTTAGAGGTTAACTTCCCTGATAATGAGGTCGGTTATATCATGGGAAATGAGATGCAGCTAAGAAGAGTGTTTGAAAACCTTATCGCAAACACAGTTGCACATACTCCCAAGGGAACACTCCTTTCATTTGATATGGGATGTACAAGCGAGAAGGTGCTTATACGTTATGAGGATAACGGTGGCGGCATATCCGACGAAGTTGCCGACAGGATATTCGATCCCTTTGTGGTAAGTGATCCTTCGAGAAACAAATCAGGTTCGGGCCTTGGACTTTCCATCGCCAAGAAGATCGTCGAATACCACGGCGGTACGATAGTTCTTGAAAGATATGCCGGCAAGACCCAGACAAGTTATCTTATAA
Organism: Lachnospiraceae bacterium; assembly: GCA_017619635.1. Taxonomy (GTDB): domain Bacteria; phylum Bacillota; class Clostridia; order Lachnospirales; family Lachnospiraceae; genus Colinaster. The sequence continues at coordinate 106,501 of JAFZRZ010000040.1, forward strand.
CCCTGCCTCTTTACGAAGAGGAGACAGAAGAGGAAGATAGAGAAAAGTCTGATTCTAGGAAAAGAAAAAAGTAAACAGAGAGGAAAATGATCGATGTACGCTTTTTTAAGAGGTATATTGGCTGATACAGAGGAAGACGCTATCATAGTCGATGTTAACGGAGTGGGATACAGAGTCTATGTTCCGACTGCTCTCATATATGAAACAAGAATAGGAAGTGAGATATTCGTTCACACCTATACCTGTGTCCGTGAGGATGCTTTCATACTCTACGGATTTGCAGGTAAGGAAGAACTCACACTGTTTAAAAAACTTATCACAGTAAGCGGTGTCGGCCCTAAAGTCGCACTTTCGCTTCTTTCTGCGATGGACCATTCGAGCATTATAAGTGCGATAATCACACAGGACAGCAAGCTTTTAAGTTCAGCTCCGGGAGTTGGCGGCAAGACCGCAAACAGGATAATACTGGAACTAAAGGATAAGGTTGATGCATCTGATATCTTAAACATTAAGGGTGATGATAATACCGTAAACAGCAAAGTGCTCGAATTAAGACAGGAAGCATATGAGGCACTTGTCGGTCTTGGTGTTTCAAACATCAAAGCCACACAGGCATTAAACGAGATAGAGATAAACGAAGATTCGAAGATAGAGAACATAATCAAACAGCTTTTGGCTAAGATCTGAGGTTTATATGCAGCAGAGGATCATACAGACATCTGTCATTGAGGAAGATATAAAGAATGACAATGTACTTCGACCGCAGTTTCTAAAGGACTACGTAGGTCAAAAAGACATCAAATCAAATATCCAGATATGTATCAAAGCCGCACTCGACAGAGGTGAGGCTCTTGATCATGTGCTTTTCTACGGACCTCCGGGACTCGGAAAGACAACCCTTGCCTGTATCATAGCAAATGAGCTTGGTTCAGACATAAAGGTAACCAGCGGTCCTGCAATAGAAAAACCCGGAGATATGGCAGCTATACTTAGCGGTCTTAAAAGAGGTGATGTTCTCTTTATCGATGAGATACACCGCCTTGCCCGTCAGGTCGAGGAAGTCCTCTACACTGCGATGGAGGATTTTGCGATCGATATAATGATAGGAAAAGGTCAGACAGCAAAATCGGTAAGAATTGACCTCGAACCGTTCACCCTTGTAGGAGCAACAACAAAAGCAGGTAGTTTATCAGCACCATTAAGAGACAGATTTGGTCTGATACACAGACTCGAATTCTATACCGATGAGGAACTTACGACCATAATCAATAATTCGGCCAACAAACTTGGTGTAAAGATAGAGGAAAGCGGTGCGATCGAGCTGGCAAAAAGAAGCCGCGGCACACCGCGTATCGCCAACAGATTCCTTAAAAGAGTAAGAGACTATGCACAGGTAAGATATGACAATGTCATTACAGAAGCCGTTGCAAAGGAAGTTTTGGATCTTATGGATGTTGATGATAAAGGACTTGATAAGACGGACAGACTCATCCTCAAGACAATGATAGAAAACTACGGTGGAAAACCGGTAGGCATATCAGCGATTGCAGCTTCAATAGGTGAGGATCCCGATACCATAGAAGATGTGTATGAACCTTTCCTTGTGCTTAAGGGATATATAAACAGAACACCCAGAGGACGCATGGTAACGGATGCGGCATACGAGCATCTGGGACTGGTGCAGTAACTTATTGGTATTGCATTTCACAAACCATTTTAATATAATTAATGTGTTTAGGTTTTAAGACAAAAAACAGGGGTAGAGAATATGGCAGCAAAGACAGATGCAGAAGTATTGATCGGTGGTAAGGTATATACTTTATGTGGATATGAAAGTGAGGAATATCTGCAGAAAGTAGCTTCTTATATAAACAATAAACTTGCTGAATACAATGCAATGGAAGGATTCAGAAGATCTTCCATAGACATGCAGAACGTACTGATGCAGATCAATCTGGCCGATGATTATTTCAAGGTCAAGAAACAGATCGCAACCATGGAAGAAGAGATGGAGGCTAAAGATAAAGAAGTCTATGATCTCAAGCATGAGTTGGTAACAAATCAGATCAAGATGGAAAATCTGGACAAATCTCTTAAAAGTGCTAAAGAAGAACTTGCTGTGAAGGATAAGAAAATTGTTCAGCTTGAAACTCAGTTAAAGCATAAGTAGAAGGTGAACGGAATTCTTTACGGATTCCGTTTATTTTTTGTCATCATATGAAGGTGTGAGTCATGATAAGACCGGAACTCTTGGCACCTGCAGGAAAGTTTGACTGTTTCAATGCGGCAGTCAATGCGGGAGCTGATGCGGTGTACCTTGCCGGTAAGGAATTCGGCGCAAGGGCATCTGCCGAAAACTTCACACAGGAAGAGTTGTTAAAAGCGCTTGATATCGCCCATTTACGTAATGTGAAGATATATCTTACGCTCAATACGCTCATAAAGGAACGCGAATGGGATAAGATAGAACCCTTTTTGCGCCCTCTTTATGATAACGGTCTTGACGGTGTCATAATCCAGGATCTGGGGCTTATCCCATATCTTAAAAGTGATTTTGAAGATTTACCTATACATGCGAGCACACAGATGTCCGTTACAGGTCCTTATGCTGCCGATATGCTCAAAAAGAGCGGTGTTGTAAGGATAGTCCCTGCAAGAGAATTATCCCTTGATGAGATAATAAGTTTAAAAGACTCTTCAGGTCTTGAGATAGAGACATTCATCCACGGAGCGATGTGCTATTGTTATTCCGGCAGATGTCTTTTCAGTTCTTACCTTGGCGGAAGGAGCGGAAACAGGGGGAGGTGTGCCCAGCCCTGCAGGCTTAATTACACTATCACAAAAGGTGATAAATACATAGAAAAGGATTCAATAAAGTATCCGCTGAGCTTAAAGGATATGTGTACCATCACATGTCTTGATAAGCTTATCGATGCTGGTATAGATTCATTCAAGATCGAAGGACGTATGAAGAGTCCTCAGTATGTGGCAGGTGTCACATCCGTATACAGAAAATATATCGATATGTATATGGAAGATCATGAACTAAAGATAGATAATGCTGATATCGAGCTGTTAAATAAACTCTATATCAGAACAGGTCTCGGTGAGGGATATTACTTCAGGCATAACGGTCCCGAGATGATAACAAAGCTCAATCCCTCATACAATGAATCTGATGACAAAACAGATCAGATCATGAGTGAAAGATACGTTCATCCAGTGCCAAAGACAAAAGTCATGGGTGTCGCAACACTTGTTGCTGACGATAACGTTAATCTGATAATCAAATGCAATGATACTGTGGTCACTGTTGAGGGTGACATGGTTCAGAAAGCCCAGAACAGACCTCTTACAAAAGAGGAAGTCATCAAACAGTTAAACAAGACAGGAGAGAGTCTTTTTGAGTTTGACAGGATAGAAGTCGAGATGGATGATGACTGTTTCATGCCTGTGAAAGCACTTAACGAACTCAGGAGAAACGGTTTTGAAAAGTTAAAGGAGGCACTAAGCAATGGACATTGAATACAGCGCTTCCGTAATGAATAAAGAACAGCTAAAAAAGGTTTCTCAGTACAGACTTAAAAAGGTATATATTCCTTATGATCTGTTCTTCAAAAACGAATTATCTGTTGAAGATATTGATGAGATACATAAGAACTCGGATACCGATGTATATATCTCATTACCTCAGATAATCAGAAAAAAAGATGATAAATATCTTAACAGCTTAAAGAGTTTTCTTCTGCTTGGAAAAGCAGACGGTGTTCTTGCAAGAAACCTTGAAGAGATCGGATTTTTGGATTCTGTCTCGAATGAGCTTGAAAAGCAGTTTATAAGTTTAAACGGTAAGATAAAGGAATATACTTCACTGTTTATAGAAGCAGATCAGCCTGTTTACTGTGCAAACAAGCATGCTTTGTCGTTTGTAAAGGAGTACTGCGCAAATGCGACGGCTCCTGCAGAGTTATCAATCCACGAGTTAAAAGAACTTGAAGATAAAGATCTTATTGTCGTGATTTACGGCAGGGCTTTACTGATGGTAAGTGCAAACTGTATAAGAAAGACAGCTGACAAATGTGATCCGTCAGACAAAAGCGGGTTTGATTTCGTATGGAAATTAAGAGACCGCAAAAACATGGATGCATATGTTATCACAAACTGTATCCACTGCTACAATGAGATTTACAACAGTGTGCCCACATCTGTACATAAGACAGTGTGGGATCTTATAAAAGCTGGTTTTCATGAGTTCAGGATAGATCTTACAAATGAAAGCACCGAAAGCATAGGGGAGCTTTTGGATTATTATCTTATAGATCACAGAAGCGGCAGATTCCCGTTTGACAAATATACGGCCGCTCATATTTCAAAGGGAGTTTTATAGGGGATGTTGTTTTATATCGCAGAATTATCAAAATACATGATGGCCCTGCTCATACTGATATACGGTATTGAGTGTCTGGCCTACATATTTAAGATGAAGAATCCGTATGACTGTAACGGTATTTATATCAGACAGCGGATATATATCTTTTTTATCAATTCACTTGCTTTTGTGACCATGTGCCTTAGAAGCGGAAAGTATGAGTATCTCTTATACGGCGTGGTCATAATACTTGTCTTATTCTTCTTTATGGCAATGACCGTACTGCTGTATTCAAAAACAGACCAGGTTCTTGTCAACAACATGATACTTTTACTGGACATAGGTTTCATCATCCTTGCAAGACTGAGTCAGAACAGGGGAATGAAGCAGTTCTTTATTGTTATCGTATCACTTGCGATAGCGATGAGTGTTCCGTATATCATCAGCAGATTCAATACTTTAAACAATCTGACAGCTATTTACGCAGCTCTTGGCATAACCGCACTTGCAGTTGTTTTAATGCTCGGCAAGATCACGAACGGTTCAAAGCTTGCCTATACAATAGCAGGTATAACAATTCAGCCTTCCGAGTTTGTTAAGATAGTATTTGTTTTCTTTGTGGCTTCATCCCTTGCCAAAGCAAAGAATCTAATAGATTATGCGCTTGGAGCCTGTCTTGCAGCAATACACGTTATTATCCTTGTGCTTTCAAAGGATTTGGGAAGTGCGCTTATTTTCTTCCTTGCATATCTTATTATGCTATTCATATCATCAAAGAATTACTTATACCTTTTACTGGGGCTTTTATCAGCCGTAGGCGCATCCGTTGTCGCCTACAGGATGTTTCCTCATGTTCAGGTAAGAGTGCAGGCTTATCTTGATCCTTTTGCAAAGATCGATAATCAGGGATATCAGATCTCACAGTCACTCTTTGCCATAAGCTGCGGTAATTTCTTTGGAACCGGTCTTATGAAGGGTGCTCCCGGTGATATACCCACTGTTGAATCGGATTTTATCTTCTCGGCTATTTCGGAGGAGATGGGTATCATCTTTTCGATCGGAATGCTCTTTGTCTGTCTTATGACATACGCGATCATTTTGAGAAACTCTCTTAAAGAGAAGGACCGTTTCAGAAGAGTGGTAAGCATCGGTCTTGGAACCATCATGATAGTACAGACTTTCCTTACTGTCGGCGGCGGTATAAAATTCATCCCATTAACCGGTGTCACGCTTCCTCTAGTAAGTTACGGCGGAAGTTCGGTTCTTTCCAGCATACTAATGTATTATACTCTGTTTGGCATAGTGCATAAGAAACGTAATGCCGACTATGAGGAGTGGTATTACAGCCTCGAAGAGGATGACGAAGACGATATCTATGCCTACATGGAATATGTAGACGAGCAAAACGAGATAGAAAAGCAGGAGCTCGCTGCCAAAAAGGAGCAGAAGAACAGAAGAAGAAAGAGCGGTGTAAGACCGCTCGAAACAAGACTTGTATTCGGGCTGTTCTCGGTTCTTTTCTGTGCGATGAGCGTTTATCTTTGCCACTATGTCGCAACGCATGAAAAGGAACTCATAAACAACTCATACAATTCACGACAGACTCTTCTTGCCAAAGAGAATACCAGAGGTAAGATCTATGACAGGAAAGGAAATATCCTTGCGCAGACTTTAAAAAATGAGTCAGGAAAAGAATACAGAAACTATCCTTATGAGAATCTGTTCGCACATGCAGTCGGTTATTCCACAAAAGGTAAGACCGGCATAGAGAGCATGGCAAATTATTATCTCATAAATACAGATGCATCGATCGCCCAGAAGGTTGAGAATGATATCTCAGGCAGTAAAAACATGGGTAATGATGTATATACAACCTTTGATTACGATCTCCAGGATCTGGCTTACAGATCTATGGGTATATACAAGGGTGCGATCATAGTCAGTGATATAAAGACCGGTGAGATACTCGCCATGGTATCCAAGCCTGATTTTGATCCCAATCACATAGCCGCAAACTGGGACAAATTCATGGAGGACAACGAAAGCGGTACCCTTATAAACCGTGTCACACAGGGTATATATCCTCCCGGTTCAACCTTTAAGATCGTTACAGCCCTTGAATATATCAAGGAAAATCCTGATACATACATGAATTACAGATATACATGTAACGGTTCATACAAAGGTGACGGCATAAAGATAAACTGTTTCCATGGTGCGGTTCATGGCAGTCAGAACTTCCTTACGAGTTTTGCCCACTCATGTAACTCATCATTTGCAAACATAGGCATGACGCTTGACAGGAACAGTTTCGGAAACACCTTAAACGAGCTGATGTTTAATGAGAACCTGCCCACGGCTTACAACTATACCGTGAGCAGCCTTACCGTGAATTCATCTACAAACGATTACGATATGGCTCAGATAGCGATCGGTCAGGGCAAGGCTCAGATAACCCCTTTGCAGCTTAACATGATAACAAATGCCATTGCCAATAACGGTGTCGTGATGGAACCCAGAGTCCTTGACAGAGTTGTTTCATGTCAGGGCAATGTTTTGGAAACATGGGAATCAAAGGAATACAAGAGGCTCATGAGCGAATCCGAAGCTTCAGCCATGAAGAATCTCATGGAATCCGTTGTAAAGGAAGGAACCGCAAAAGCAGGTATGGCAGGCGCCACATATTCAGCTGCAGGTAAGACAGGTTCTGCCGAGTTTGACAGTTTAAAACTTGATTCGCATGCATGGTTCACAGGCTTTGCACCTGTTGACGATCCTCAGGTCAGCGTTACCATCATAATCGAATCTATCGGTACCGGCGGTGATTACGCTGTTCCTATAGCAAAGCGTATATTTGACTGTTATTTTGACGAATATCAATAATTGTTTTATACTTGTAAATAAGGTTTGAAGGCATTCGTTTACAGAAAGGCAAAGTATAAATCATGATAGAAGCGACCAGTTGTGGAGGTGTGGTCATCTTCAGGGGAAAGATCCTGTTGTTATATAAGAATATCCACAACAAATATGAAGGATGGGTTCTTCCAAAAGGAACAGTGGAAGAAGGCGAAGAGTTTGAAGATACCGCTTTGAGAGAAGTTCTCGAGGAAAGTGGAGCTAAAGCAGGGATAATAAAGTATATCGGAAAGAGCAATTACGATTTTACCATTCCCGGAGATGAGGTTCACAAGACCGTTCACTGGTATCTTATGATAGGTGACAGTTATTTCAGCAAGCCGCAAAAAGAAGAGTTCTTTATGGACAGCGGTTTCTACAAGTATCATGAAGCTTATCATCTGCTCAAGTTTCCTAATGAAAAGGAAATCCTTGACAGGGCATATGCAGAATATCAGGATCTCAAGAAAAGAGGTCTGTGGGGAAGTAAGAAGTATTATTAAGTATGGTTACATATTCTGAAAGACTCTATACAGGCGACAAGATCGACCAAAAGAAGCTTAACAGGATAAAACGCAATATAAGGCAGGGCCGAGGAAGGTTTAGCCTTTATATAATTGCGCTGTCAAATAACAATCATGACCAGCTTGATATCATACACAATTCAATGTTCAAACAAAAACTCTACAGGAAATTTGATATCAGGATAGTCGGTCTTGCCAATTCTTACGATGAGGCTACATCTCTTGTTATGGCAATGCTTGATGATACCATGAATCAGACCGGGACCGTTGATATCAAAAAGTTTCTTTTAAAAGATTTCTCTGTTTAGGTGATTTATGGCCGGCGTTTTATTAACGATACTTAAGATAATCGGCATAGTGTTGTTGAGTATTATCGCATTATTGATGCTTTTACTCATCATATTCTTATTCGTTCCCGTAAGATATAAAGCGAAAGGAAGCTTTAAGGATAAGATACCCAAAGCCAGATTCAGTGTAAGTTATCTTTTATATATCCTATATGCGTCATTTCAATATGAAAGCGGTTTTTCATACTGTATAAGGATATTCGGTATCAAGCTTGATCTTAAAAAGTTAAAGAAGAAAAAAGATAACACTGCTGAAGATAATAAGACTGAAGAAGAGAATAAAGAGGATACCGCTTCCAAAGAAGATGAAAAGGATTCTGAACCAGAAGAAAAAAAGAGTATCCCAGAAAAGATAAACGAAACAGTTCAAAAGATCGACAAAGCGATAGATATACTTTCAAGAGACACTACAAAGGAAGCCTTGGAAGTCACAAAATACAGGATCGGTAAAGCGATAAGATCTATACTTCCTTATAAAGGAAAGATATATGCCCGCATCGGTCTTGAGAATGCCGGTACAACAGGAAAAATACTCGGCGTATATAAGGCATTGTATGATTATATAGGAGATGTTGTTACGTTTTATCCTGTTTTTGACAGCGAGGTCATCGATGTCAGTTTTGATCTTAAAGGCAGAATTAGAGCAGCAACCATCCTATATCATCTTGTCAGGATATACATGGATAAGAACTGCAGACGCTTGATAAAGATGCTTATAAAGAGTAAGCGTAGAAAGGACAAAAAATGAATAACAATTTCAGTTCTGTAATGGAGTCATTATTAAAAGGAGTCGATTCTATACTCTCAACAAAAACAGTTGTCGGTGAGCCCAAGCAGTTTGGTGATACGATAATACTTCCTCTTGTTGATGTTACATTCGGTGTTGGTGCCGGCGGAAGCGCAGCTGAAAAGAAGGACGGTGCAGGCGGCGGTCTTACAGGTAAGATGACACCCAGTGCTGTTATAGTTATAAAGGACGGACATACCAAGCTCGTTAATGTCAAGAATCAGGATACCATCACAAAGATACTCGATATGGTTCCGGATCTCGTTGACAAGATCAGCAGCAAAAAAGCTGAAAAAGAGCTGATGGATGATGACCAGGCAAAAGAGATAGCGTTTCCTGAAGATGAGGAATAGTAACGATCCGCTTGTAACGAGGACCGATTATGAATGCTGAAGAAGAATCTCTCTATTATGAGAAGAATCTCAACAACATGACCGAAGACGAACTCAGGGCTTTGCGACATTTCCTTTTTGATGAGCGCATAGCTTTAATAAACGAGCGCAAGGCTCAGGAAGAGTTCTATGAGAAATTCATGGAAGAGAGACTGTCATTCAGAGAAGAGATGAAGCAGCTCAATACCAAGGTATTGGAAGAAAGAAAACGCTTAAAAGAAGAACAGTCTTTCTTTGACAAAAAGCTTATGATCCTCCAGAACGGCTTTGCATCATTAGAGATGGACAGAAAAGCCTTCCAGAGAGAAAAAGAGGCTTTCGAGAACAGTAAGAATGCTTACAGATCTGAAAAGCCAAAGAATGATACATATGTGACTGACGGTTTATTTGCCGGAGTCAGTTCTTATCTCGCATTAAGAAAAAGATATAAGGAACTGTTACGTATTTTCCATCCCGACAATCTCGACGGAGACAACAATATGTCTCTTCTTATAAAAGAAGAGTACGAGAAAATAAAAGAGACCTTTTAGAGGCAATAAAAAAAACACCCCTATGGGTGTTTTCTTATTAAGACTTATTAAGCCTTTTCAACAGCACCTGATCTCAAGCATCTTGTGCATACATGCATTCTCTTAGCAACTCCGTTGACCTTGCACATAACGCTTCTTACGTTAGAGTTCCAGATTCTGTTGGATCTTCTATGAGAATGGCTCACAGCGTTACCAAAATGTACGCCCTTACCACAGATTTCACATTTTGCCATGGTTTTTCACCTCCAAGCTTTTGTTATTCCTTAAAATCAACATTAGTATATTATCAGAGCTTCAGATTAAAATCAAGTAGAAAATTCATTTTTATCACAAAAATGTGAAAATATTGGTAGTTTTCTTTTTAACTTAAATAAAGTATAATGATATCTGGTTAAAAACCTTAAAATCTTAAGGAGGTTATTGCATGAAGAATTCTTCGATGAATACACACATGGGTAATATAACCATTGATAAAGAAGTCATTGCTCAGTATGCGGGAACCGTAGCCATGGAATGCTTCGGTATCGTTGGTATGGCTGGCTTCAATGTTAGGGACGGCATCGTAAAACTTCTTAAAAAAGAGAACTTCACAAGAGGTATCTCTGTAAGTTTAAAGAACGATAAATTAATGCTGGAGTTTCATGTCATCATTGCCTATGGTGTTAATATAAGAGCGCTGTCAAGCAATCTGATAGAAAGTGTTAAATATAAAGTAGAAGAATTTACAGGTATTGAAGTGGCAAAGATTAACATCTATGTCGAAGGAGTACGTGTAATTGACTAAGGAGGAGACCAACGTGTCCAATAAAACTATAGATTCGATAATGCTGTCAAAGATGTTTCTTGCCGGCGCAAAGAATCTTGATTCCAAGAAAGAATGGATCAATGAATTAAATGTATTCCCCGTTCCTGACGGAGATACAGGTACAAATATGACCATGACCATCATGTCAGCAGCAAAAGAGGTTGCAACTCTTACAAGCGATGACATGGAGACTCTTTGTAAGAGCATCTCAAGCGGTTCTTTAAGAGGCGCAAGAGGTAATTCAGGTGTTATCCTCTCACAGTTACTCAGAGGTTTCACAAAGGTCATAAAAGAAACAAACGAGCTTGATGTAAAGATCATCGCAGATGCCTGTGAAAAGGCAGTTGAGACAGCTTATAAAGCTGTAATGAAGCCCAAGGAAGGTACTATCTTAACAGTTGCCAAGGGCGTGAGCACAAAAGCAAGAGAACTTGCCGATGCAGGTGAGGAAGATATATCAAAGTTTTTGGAGGAGGTTATCGATTACGGTAACAAGACTCTCGAAAAGACTCCCGAGATGCTTCCTGTTTTAAAGCAGGCAGGTGTTGTTGATTCAGGCGGACAGGGACTCATGGTTGTCCTTCAGGGTGCTTACGATCTGTATCTTGGAAAAGATGTGGATATAACCGTTATGGAGAGTACCGTTACTCCAGGTGTCAGCAAGGTTGATTCTTATAAGGAAAGCATCGATTCAGAGGATATCAAATTCGGTTACTGCACCGAGTTTATCATAATGCTCGATAAAGCCTTTAATATCAAGCAGGAGCTTGATTTCAAGGCATATCTTGAATCCATCGGTGATTCGATAGTTGTCGTTGCCGACGATGAGATAGTTAAGGTACATGTTCATACCAATGATCCCGGTATGGCAATTCAGAAAGCTCTCATGTATGGATCTCTTTCAAACATGAAGATCGACAACATGCGTTTGGAACACAGGGAAAACCTTGTTCGTCACAACGAAAAAGGTGAGCTCGAGGTAAAAGATGATGTCGAGATAAGTGCTGTTTACAAACAGCCCGAAGAGACTCCCGAACCCGTTATGGAACACAAGGATGATGCGTTTATCGCCATCTCTGTAGGAAGCGGTATGGATGAGATCTTTAAGAGTCTTGGTGTTGACTACGTTATCTCCGGCGGTCAGACAATGAATCCTTCAACAGAGGATATCATCAATGCGATAGAAAAGCTTAATGCCGATAACATATTTGTTCTTCCGAACAACAAGAACATCATACTTGCAGCAAACCAGGCAAGAGATCTTACATCTGATAAGAACATAGTCGTAATACCCACAAAGACGATCCCTCAGGGAATAAGCGCTCTTATCGGTTATGTTCCCGGCTCTTCAGCTGAAGAGAACGAGAAGATGATGACCGAATCTATCGAATGTGTAAAATCAGGTGAGGTCACATATGCCGTAAGAGATACCATGATCGATGACAAGGAGATCAAGTCAGGTGATTACATGGGTATCGGAGACGGAAAGATCCTTTCTGTAGGTGCAAAGCTCGAAAACGTTGTTCTTGACATGATCGACAACATGGTCGATGATTCAACAGAGCTTATCAGCATTTACTATGGTGAAGACATAGATGAATCAAAAGCTCAGTCACTTGTAAAGAAGGTCACAAAGCGTCATAAAGGATGCGAAGTTGAACTTCAGTACGGCGGACAGCCTATTTACTATTACATAGTTTCAGCTGAGTGATCATTTTTGATCATTTTGATAATGTAGTGATAGCCCTCCCGATTTAAGGGGGGGCTATATCAATATAATGAGAGTTAATCATGAATCTAGAAAGTCCCGTAACTGAGATAAAAGGCGTCGGTGAGAAGATAGCCCTTTATCTAAAAAAACTCAATATTGAAACAGTAAGGGATCTGATCTTTTATATCCCCAGGGATTTTGTGCTCTTTGAAAGCCCTGTTGAACCACTTGAAGATATGTCAGGAAGCGTTATAGCATTCAGGGGATATCTTAAACCAGGTTCTTTTGTCAGTGCAAAGAAGGGACATTTCACATACTCACATATGGCATTTACAAGTGGTGCACGTCTTATAAGAGTCGCTGTTTTTAACATGCCGTATCTTAAAAAGCAGCTTGATCCATCAAAGGAATATGTTATAAGAGGTGTGCTCGAAGTTGGCTCAAAAGGTGCCATGAGCATGACCCAGCCAAAAATATATACTGTAAAGCAGTATTCAGAGATAGAAGGAACTCTTCAGCCCGTATATCCCCTTACCAAAGGTATATCAAACAATGCGATAAGCAAGGCTGTAAGACAGTCACTTGAAAAGGTTGATGTACCAAATGACGGTATGGATGATCTTTATGACGGTTACATGTGTTTCTCGGATGCTGTAAGAAACATGCATTTTCCTCTTAACATGGATACATTCATCCTTGCACGTGAGAGGATAGTTTTCCATGAGTTCTTAAGCTTTGTGCTTCAGATGAAGACTGATGCCAATCTTACAAAGAACATACCCTTTGATAAGGACATGATAGAGACAGCGGATACGCAAAGGCTTATCGAAAGACTCCCCTACAGGTTAACGTCTGCACAGTTAAGATGCTGGGATGATATAAAAAATGATATGACCAGTGGCATCTGCATGAACAGACTCATTCAGGGTGATGTAGGAAGCGGAAAGACTATCATAGCCTTCCTCGCACTAATAATGAATTCAAAGAATTCACATCAGGGTGTTTTGATGGCCCCGACAGAAGTACTCGCAAGGCAGCATTATGACAAGCTGATCGAGATGTCAAAGAAATATTATCTTGATCTTAATGTCAAACTCCTGCTTGGAAGCATGTCAGCTTCGGCAAAGAAAGCCGCATATGAGGAGATAGAAAACGGATCAGCCTCTATAATTATAGGTACACATGCCGTGTTCCAAAAGAAGGTAAATTACAATGATCTTACCCTTGTTATCACGGATGAGCAGCACAGATTCGGTGTAAATCAGCGAGAGACACTGGTCAACAAGGGAGATAAGGTGCATCTTCTAGTAATGAGTGCGACACCCATACCAAGAACACTCGCATTCATTCTTTACGGTGATATATCGATATCACTTATCGATGAGTTGCCCGGTGACAGGATACCTATCAAAAACTGTGTTGTCGGTAAGAAGTTCAGAAAAAAATCATATGAATTCATATCAGAACAGATAAAAGAAGGTCATCAGGCCTATGTCATCTGTCCTCAGATAGAAGAAGGAGACGATCCCAATCTTGAAAATGTCACCGATTACTGCGCAAAACTCTCATCAGAACTTGGAGATAAGGTAAATGTTGTTTCCCTACACGGTAAGATGAAGCCTGAAGAAAAAGACAGGATAATGACTGAATTCAAGAATAAGAACATCGATGTATTAGTCTCTACCACTGTAATCGAAGTAGGAATAGATGTGCCCAACGCCACAGTCATGATGATCGAGAACAGTGAGCGTTTCGGTCTTGCCCAGCTTCATCAGTTAAGAGGAAGGGTCGGAAGAGGAAAGGCTCAAAGCTACTGCATCTTCATATCATCTAAAGAGGATAAGGACACTTTAAAGAGGCTTTCCATCTTAAATGAAACGAATGACGGTTTCAGGATCGCTGATGAGGATCTTAAACTCAGAGGCCCCGGTGATCTGTTCGGAATAAGACAGAGCGGAGAGTTCGGATTCATCATCGGAGACATCTATAATGATGCGAATATATTGAAAAAAGCATCAGAATGCGCTCAAAGACTCATTAATGATAAAGACAGTAAAAAGCTTGATATGATCATTGAAAGCATTAACCGTACTATGATTAATTCAGTTGACTTTAGAACTATATAAAAGTAAAATATAGATTGGTTTATTATCAATGAGTTCTTTCATTGTATTGTTGGGTAAGTATTTATATGAAAAAAGTCGCAGTAATGACAGACAGCAATTCGGGAATATCACAGGAAGATGCTGCAAAACTCGGGATCACGGTCATCCCAATGCCTTTTACCATTGACAACGTGGACTATTATGAAGGCGTTAATCTGACCCAGGAAGAATTTTATAAATTGCTCGATGCAGGCGGAGATGTTTTGACATCACAACCCAGTCCCGACAGTATAATGGATGCATGGGACAATGTATTAAAGACTTATGACGAGATAGTATATATCCCCATGAGTTCCGGATTGTCCGGATCGTGTCAGACTGCATACATGCTTGCTTCCGATTATGACGGCAAAGTTTTTGTTGTTGATAATCAGAGGATAAGCGTTACACAGAGACAGTCCGTTATAGATGCCTTAGAACTCGCAAAACGCGGAAAGAGCGGCTCTGAGATACACGATATACTTATAGAAGACAAATTCAGTTCAAGCATATATATCATGCTTGATACCCTTAAATATCTCAAAAAAGGCGGACGCATCACTCCTGCGGCTGCAGCACTGGGAGAGCTTTTAAAGATCAAACCGGTACTCCAGATACAGGGAGAGAAACTGGATGCCTTTGCCAAGGCAAGAACATTATCCTCAGGAAAGAGCATCATGTTCAATGCCGTAAGAGACGATGCCAATAAGCGTTTCGGAGGTCTTGATCCTAATAACATCATGATATATGTTGCTTATACGGCGGGAACAGATGTCGAGGCATTCGAAAAAGAGGTCAAGGAGGAATTCCCAGAATTCGAGATAACAAGATCGGAACCTCTTTCACTTAGTATCTCATGTCATATCGGAAGAGGAGCAGTCGGATTTGCCTGCATAAAGAAGTTAAGATATGACGAGTGTTAACACAATCTGAATAAAGAAAAAACGTAAGTGGCGGGAAGATGATTCCCGCCTTTATTGTGTCCAAAATCTTGTAGTCAAAAGATAGCATTTATCAATATTTTGTGGTAAGATAGATAAGGTTAAGTTTAAGTGAGGTTTAAATATGTCAAAGGCTGATGATTATAACGCGTCCAGTATAACCGTCCTGGAAGGACTTGAAGCGGTCAGAAAAAGACCGGGTATGTATATAGGAAGCGTATCAACCAAAGGATTGAATCACCTTATATACGAGATAGTCGATAACTCTGTGGATGAACACCTTGCAGGATTCTGTTCACTGATCAAAGTTACGCTTGAAGAGGATGGCTCTGCGACCGTTGAGGATAACGGAAGAGGTATCCCTATCGAGATGCATGAAAAAGGTATGAGTGCAGAGAGACTTGTATTCACGACCCTTCATGCAGGCGGTAAGTTTGATGATTCCGCATACAAGACAAGCGGAGGTCTTCACGGTGTAGGTTCTTCAGTCGTAAATGCACTCTCAAAGAGATTGACCGTAAGGGTCAAGAAGGGCGGAGGCATTTATGAGGATTCATATGCCTACGGTGTTCCCACTCTTGAGCTTGAAAACGGACTTCTTCCTCAGGTAGGAAAAACAAGAGAGACAGGAACGTGCATCAACTTCCTTCCCGATGAAACGATATTTGATAAGACATGGTTTAAAGAGGAGGATGTAAAGAGCCGTCTTCATGAGACAGCTTATCTTAATCCCGATCTTACGATCATTTTTGAGGATAAGAGAAAAGCTCTTAAAGAATATGTTGAATTCCATGAGCCTGACGGTCTTATCGGATTCATCACGGATATGAACCGTACCAAGGAAACCGTTCATGATCCCATCTACTTTAAAGGTGAATCGGAAGGTATCACTGTTGAAGGTGCATTTCAGTATGTCAATGAGTTCCACGAGAACGTACTCGGTTTTTGTAACAACATATACAATGCCGAGGGCGGAACACATCTTACAGGATTTAAGACGCAGTTCACAACCGTTATGAACAACTACGCGAGAAGTCTCGGTATCTTAAAGGAAAAGGATGCCAACTTCACAGGTGCCGATGTCAGAAACGGAATGACTGCGATCATATCAATAAAGCATCCCGATCCGAGATTTGAAGGTCAGACAAAGACCAAGCTCGATAACCAGGATGCAGCCAAGGTAGTCGCAAAGATCACAGGTGAGGAGATCGTTCACTATTTTGACAGAAATGTTGAGATATTAAAGAACGTCTTAAGCTGTGCAGAAAAAGCGGCAAAGATAAGAAAGACCGAGGAAAAGGCAAAGACAAACATGCTGTCCAAACCAAAATACAGTTTTGACAGCAACGGTAAACTGGCTAACTGCGAATCAAGAGATCCCAAGAAATGTGAGATCTTCATAGTCGAAGGTGATTCCGCAGGAGGAAGTGCAAAGACAGCACGTGACAGAAACTTCCAGGCGATACTTCCAATAAGAGGTAAGATCCTAAACGTTGAGAAAGCATCCATCGACAAGGTTTTGGCAAATGCCGAAATAAAGACCATGATCAATGCATTCAACTGCGGATTCTCTGAGGGATACGGCAACGATTTCGATATAACAAAACTTCGTTATGACAAGATAATAATCATGGCCGATGCCGATGTCGACGGAGCTCATATATCAACTTTGCTACTGACTCTTTTCTACAGATTCATGCCGGAACTCATTTATGAGGGACATGTATATATAGCAATGCCTCCCCTTTACAAGGCTATGCCTTCAAAAGGGCAGGAAGAGTACCTTTATGATGACAAGGCACTCGAGAAATACAGAAAGACCCACAAAGGTCCTTTCACGCTCCAGAGATATAAAGGTCTCGGCGAGATGGATGCGGAACAGCTGTGGGAGACCACGCTCGACCCTGCAAGAAGAAAACTCAAACAGGTTGAGATCGAGGACGCCCGTATGGCAAGTGATATAACAGAGCTTTTGATGGGCAATGATGTTCCTCCGAGAAAAGCATTTATCTACGAGCATGCAAATGACGCAGAACTTGATGTATAAGAAATTGAGAAGATACCATGAATAATAACGAAGATATCATCAAAACCGAATACTCCGAAGTGATGCAGAAGTCCTACATCGATTATGCGATGTCTGTTATAGTGGCACGTGCCCTTCCAGATGTCAGGGACGGTTTAAAGCCGGTTCAGCGCAGGACTTTATATGACATGCATGAACTCGGTATCAGATATGACAAGCCATACAGGAAGTCCGCACGTATAGTCGGTGATACCATGGGTAAATATCATCCCCACGGCGATTCATCTATATATGATGCACTTGTTGTGATGAGTCAGGATTTCAAGAAGGGAATGCCCCTTGTTGACGGCCACGGAAACTTCGGTAACATCGAAGGTGACGGCGCGGCTGCGATGCGTTATACGGAAGCAAGGCTTCAAAAGGTAACACAGGAATGTCTGCTCGCCGATCTTGATAAGGATGTTGTTGATTTCATCCCCAATTTCGATGAGACAGAAAAAGAACCTTCTGTGCTCCCTTCAAAATTCCCTAACCTTTTGGTAAACGGGACCGAGGGTATCGCTGTAGGTATGGCAACGAGCATACCTCCTCACAATCTTTCGGAAGTCATAAGTGCCATGAAGGCATATATGAAGGATGAGACCATCTCAACTTCCAGACTGATGAAGTATATCCAGGGACCTGATTTTCCGACAGGCGGTATCGTCACAAACAAGGATGAGCTTCTCGAAATATACAGAAGCGGCCAGGGAAAGATCAAGGTCAGAGGAAAAGTCGAGATAGAAAAGGGTAAGAACGGCAAGACTAACGTTGTCATCACCGAGATACCCTATACTATGATCGGTGCAAATATCACCAAGTTCTTACAGGATGTCGCAGCTCTTGCAGACAGCAAGAAGACAATGGACATCGTTGATATATCTAACCAGTCCTCAAAAGAAGGTATACGTATCGTCATTGAGCTCCGTAAAGATGCCAATGTAGATAACTTTATAAATCTTCTTTATAAGAAGACCAAGCTTGAGGACACATTCGGTGTCAACATGCTCGCTATCGCTGGCGGAAAGCCCGAGACAATGGGCCTTAAGCGTATCCTTAAGGAATGCGTCGATTTCAGATATGAAGTAACGACCAGAAAATACACCAATCTGCTTGAAAAAGAAAGAAGCAAAAAAGAGATCCAGGAAGGTCTCATAAAGGCATGTAACGTCATAGATCTTGTAATAGAGATCTTAAGAGGTTCCAAAGACAGAGCACAGGCAAAAGCCTGTCTTATAGAAGGTAAGACCGACGGTATCAAGTTTAAGAGCAAAGAGAGTAAAGTCATGGCAGGTCAGCTCATGTTCACAGAAGCCCAGGCCAATGCCATCTTAGAGATGCGTCTCTACAAATTGATAGGTCTTGAACTTGAAGCCCTCATAGCCGAGCACAATGAGACTGTCGCAAATATATTCAAGTATGAGGATATACTCGAGAGAAAAGACAGTATGGCTCAGGTCATCATCAACGAGCTTGATGAGATCAAAAAAGAGTATTCACGAAGCAGAAGAACAGTCATAGATAACTGTGAAGAGGCAGTTGTTGAAGAGATATCTGTACCCGAGATGGAAGTAGTGTTCATCATGGACAGATTCGGTTATGCGAAACTCATCGATGTTCCCACTTATGAAAGGAACGAGGAGGCTGTCCTTGCAGAGAATAAATATATCTGCAGATGCAAGAACACAGGAAAGATCTGCCTGTTCACAAATACCGGTCAGCTGCATACCATCAAGGCTTTGGATCTTCCTTTGGGTAAATTCAGGGATAAGGGGAAGCCTATAGACAATGTCAGCAATTATTCATCGGCTGTAGAGAATATCGTGGCTGTTGCAAGCCAGAGTGAGCTTAATCTTTACAGACTCATATTTGTCACAAAGTTAAGCATGATGAAAGTAGTTGACGGCGGAGAGTTCGATGTTGCAAAGAGAACCGTTGCAGCGACCAAACTCCTCGACGATGATGAACTGATAAACGTAACACCCATCAAGGAACAGAGAAACATAGTCCTTAAGACCAACGACGGATACTTCTTGAGATTCCCAATTGAGGAGATACCCGAGAAGAAGAAAGCCGCTGTAGGTGTAAGAGGAATGAAACTCGGATCAAAGGACTTTGTCGATGAGGTGTTCTACACTCAGAATGCCGTTGAACAGAACTACAATTATAACGGTAAGATACTTGCTCTCAATTCCATCAAGCTTGGAAAACGTGACAGCAAGGGAACCAAGATAAGAGGAAACTGATATGCGAGTTATTGCAGGAACAGCCCGTTCAGTGCCGTTAATGTGTCCGTCCGGAATGGATACGAGACCCACAACTGACAAGATAAAGGAAACACTTTTCAATATGATCAACTTTGATCTTCCCGATTGTGTATTCTTTGATCTTTACAGCGGAAGCGGTGCTATAGGAATAGAAGCGATCAGCAGGGGAGCAAAGCATGCTTACTTTGTTGAGAACAACAAAAAAGCGGTTGAGTGCATAAAAGCAAATGTCATCAAATGCAAGTTTCAGGATCAGGCGACCATCATATCAAGAGATGTGAGCGATGCCCTCTATGAGATACATGACAAGGCAGATATCATCTTTATGGACCCGCCATACGAAAAGGGTTCCGAAGCCGTTATCATGAGACAGCTTCTTACTTCCAAACTCATTCATGAAGATACGATCTTCATAATCGAAGCCATGATGGAAAGAGATTTTTCTGATGTATGCGAACTCGGTTATGAGATCTACAAGGAAAAGTTTTATAAATCAAACAAGCATGTTTTTTTCAGGCTCAAACAGGATAAATAATTCTTTTCAGATAGTTTAAAAATGCATATATTTCTTGTATAATATAATTTGTGTTTTCGATAACTGTAAATAAAAAGGAGATGGAGCACATTATGCATGCTGCTATATATCCGGGCAGTTTTGATCCGGTCACATTCGGACATTTAGACATCATCAACAGAGCCGCAGATATGTTTGATGAAGTTATAGTAAGTGTACTGGACAATTGCAATAAGACACCATTGTTTTCAGTTGAAGAACGTGTTAATATACTAAAGAAAGCCACAGAGAACATTTCAAATATCAGAGTGGAATCGTTCAGCGGACTTCTCATTGATTATGCGCGTTCGATAAATGTGAACATAGCAATAAGGGGACTTCGTGCCATAACCGATTTTGAATACGAACTGCAGATAGCTCAGACCAACAAGTTACTGAGTGCAGGCAAACTTGACACGATCTTTTTGACTACCAGTCTTGAATATGCTTACCTAAGTTCTTCAGGTGTTAAGGAGATAGCATATTTCGGTGGTGATATAAGCAAATGCGTACCTGATTTCGTAGCCGATCTGGTATACGAGAAATACGGACAAAATAATAGAAATTAAGAAAGGTTGAAGGGGTACATGGAGACTAAGCAGAGTAAGATTGAATTGTTGATCGATGAGATTCAGGATTATATTGACAGCTGTAAATACAAGGCACTGTCAAACAATATCATCCTCGTTAATAAAGATGAGATGGATTCTTATCTGATGGAGCTCAAGAAGAATACACCTGAGGAGATAAAGCATTATCAGAAGATAATCGCAAACAGAAACGCTATCATGGCAGAAGCTGACAAGGCCCGCAATGATGCGAAGATAGAAGCCCAGGAGATAGTCAACAAGGCGATCAGCCAGACAAATGAACTCATCAGCGAACATGAGATAATGCAGAGAGCTTATGATCAGGCAAATGAGATCATCAATCTTGCAGCTTCACAGGCTCAGGAGATCGTTGATGCAGCTGTTATAGAAGCTAACGGACTCAAAGAGAGTGCCACTCAGTATACCGACAGCCTTCTTGCTCATGTTGAAGAAGTTGCTTCTCATTATATCAATCAGTCAGGCAACGATTTCAACAATCTTATAAACGGACTCAACGAATGTGTTGAAACAGTCAGAGCCAACAGAAATGAATTATATCCGCAAACAATTGCAGAGCCGGTAAGCACAAATACGGATTATATTCCTTTACAGACTACTTCATCGCTCAAAACTGACAATGTAATCGATCTTGATCTTATCTGAGTGAATCTTTTGAGCTGCGATCTTCGCAGCTCTTTTTATGTTTATGAAGGGGAGTTTTGATTTGAATAAAACAACAAAGTCGATCATAAAGATCGTCATTGCACTTTTTGTTTTTGTTATATCTTTTAACACACGATCATTCGGCGCTCACTGCGAGAATATAGTCGTTGTCATAGATCCGGGACATGGCGGTGATTCGCTTGGCGGTAACTATGAGGACAGGATTGAGCGTGACATCAATCTTATAACCGCTTTTGCGATGCGTGACAGACTTGAGCAGTACGACGGTGTCGATGTATATGTGACAAGAGAGAATAACACCGATAAGGAGATGACCAGAAAAGAACGTTTTGACTTTGCAAAAAAAGTCAACGCCGATTTTCTTTTCTCCATCCATTACAACATGTCCGAGTACCATACGCTCTTTGGAAGCGAGGTATGGATACCCTCAAAGGGCAATAACTATGTTCTGGGATATCAGTTTGCGACTATAGAGATGAAAGCCCTGACTGAACTTGGGCTTTTTGACCGCGGTATCAAGAATAAACTTGACAAGAATAAATCAGGAGAATACTACGGTATATTAAAATACTCAGAAGAGTATGATATACCTGCAGTCATCATAGAGCACTGTCATCTTGATGAGGAGAGAGACTCGGCTTTCTGGAACGAGGAAGCCTACAAGAGATTCGGTGTTACCGATGCGGATTGTGTTGCAAAATTCTTTAAACTTTCCTCGCAGTCTCTTGGTATAGATAACTCCACTTTTGAAAATATAGCTGTTTCAAAGCCTACAGGAAGAGCCGACAGGGATTACACAGATCCGGAGTACTGTGATATCACGGTTGACGATGCAGGAGAACAGGCTACAAATGTAACAGTTCATGTAAAAGCAGCTGACTGGGATAATTATATCCAGTATTATCAGTATTCTGTTGACGGCGGAAACACATTCTCAAGGCTTGAAGCATGGGACGACAGATCGAGTGAGGAACAGATCTTTGATCTTGATAAGACACAAGGGTACGATATGGACATCATAGTCCGTACCCTTAACAAATATGATCTTTATACACAGTCTGAATCTGTTCATGTCGCAGGACTTCCTTTACCTGAAATTGAAGAAGACATCACTGAAAGCGAAAGTGTTCCCGACAGACAGTATGACACTGTGGAGATAAAGACAAATAAGGAAAAGTCTTCAGAAAAAGATTTTCCTCCTATATATGTGTTCCTTGTAACGCTGATCGTTCTTTTCATAACATTCAACATCCTGTTCGCAGTAAGTGTCAGCCGCAAAAAGAAAAGAAAAAGACGTAAAAAAGCAGTAAAAAAACCTGTTGACGATGAATTTGATCTGGATATTTTGGAATGATGAGACTTGACGGATATCTGTGCTCCTGCAAAGGAGTCACAAGAAGCGAGGCTAAAAAACTCATAAAAGAAAAAAGAGTTAAGATAGGTGATACTGTCGTTAACGATTCTTCGTATCATGTCAAAGAGGATGATATCATAAAACTCGATGATGAGATCCTTACATATGAGGAATATATCTACATCATCTTAAATAAGCCTGCAGGATATGTCACGGCAAGAAACGATGAAAGACAGTCAACTGTCATGGAGCTTATTGATGAGGACCGTAAAAATCTTTCTCCTGTCGGAAGGCTCGATATAGATACGGAAGGATTACTCCTTATAACAGATAACGGTAAGCTTAACCACAACATGCTCTCACCTTCAAAGCATGTAGACAAGTGCTATCTTGTCAGATGCGCCAGAGATGTTTCAGATGAAGATATGAACGCTTTAAGAAACGGTATCGATATAGGTGATGACAAGCCCACACTTCCGGCCAAATGCGAGCGTTTTGGCAGTGATATACTTCTTACCATCCATGAAGGCAGATTCCATCAGGTAAAGAGGATGCTCTTAGCAACAGGAAATGAGGTCGTCTATCTTAAAAGGCTCTCTTTTGGTCCCTTAAAGCTTGATGAATCACTTAGGCCCGGTGAGAGCAGGAGACTGACCAAAGAGGAACTCGGATCGATCAAAGATTATTTATAGATAAAACATAACAGAAAGCTTTAAGAAATGATAAAAGGTATACTTGATAACACAGATGCAGTCATATTTGACATGGACGGCTCGCTGGTCGATTCCATGTGGATATGGAAGCAGATAGATATAGAACACTTTGCGATGTACGGAAAAGAACTTCCCGAGGATCTTCAGTCAAAGATCGAGGGGATGAGTTTCTATCAGACAGCACAGTTTATAAAAGAAAACTACGGTTTCCCGGAATCGATCGAGGAGATGACTGAGCTTTGGAACAGGATGGCTCACAAAAAGTATTCAGAGGATGTTTACTTCAAAAAAGGAGTGGAACACTTTCTTGATGTGTGTGTCAAACGCGGGATAAAACTCGGTATTGCAACGAGTAATTCAAGGTTTTTATATGATGCAGTAAGCAACCATCTTGGACTGGATAAATATTTTGACTGTGTTCTTACAGGCTCTGAGATACTAAACGGGAAACCAGCTCCCGATGTATATCTTAAAGCTGCCGAAAGACTTAATGTTGCACCCGAAAGGTGTCTTGTCTTTGAGGACATAACCAAAGGTATAGAAGCCGGACACAATGCCGGAATGCGTGTATGTGCCGTCGATGATGAATACAGCCTTCATCAAAAGGATGACAAGAAGAAGATGGCTGATTATTTTATTCATGATTTTACCGAACTGGAGTTATAGGATATATGGATCTTTTTAAAAAATATCAAAAAGGCGATCATAAATATGCTTCTTACAGCATGAAGAATTCCTGGATAATAACAGTATTTCTATATGCTCTTTCCGCTTCGATATATATCGCAGGATATGTGACCACAGGAAGCAATAAGAATCTTCTGACCATCGTGGCTGTACTGGGTGTTCTTCCCGCAAGTAAGGCTTTGATAAATGCGATAATGAAGAGCAGGGTAAAGACAGTATCTGCAGATATATATGAAAAGATAGAAGATGTTAAAGGGGACCTTAAAGGCTTTTACAGTCTCTATCTTACAAGTTATGAGACCAATTTCTATCTTGCGCATTCTGTTATAACATCCGATTCACTTATCTGTTATACGGATGATAAGGATTTTGATCAGAAAAAGTTTGATGAACATATAAAAAAGCATATGAAGCTCGAAGGTATAGACAACATGCTCATAAAAGTATTTGATTCATTAGACAGCTATACCACAAGGCTCAAGCAGCTTAATGATTCGAAACAGTCACTGAACCCTAATGAGAAGATGTGCAAACTTCTCATGAACATCTCATTATGAAAGAATTTATCATTAAAAAAGCAGACAGTGGTCAGCGAAGCGACAAATATATAGCAAGAGTGTTGCCTTCTGCGTCAAAAGGTTTCATCTATAAGATGATACGAAAAAAGAATATAGTGCTCAATGATTCAAAAATGTCCGGAAATGAGATCTTAAACGAGGGGGACAGTATCAAGTTCTGGCTCTCAGATGACACTTTTGAAAAGTTCAGTGCTGTTCAAAAAGAAAATAACACCGATGAATACACAAAGGCATTTAAAAGCCTTGATGATATTGAGATCCTGTTTGAAAATGAGGAATTTTTGATTATCAACAAACCTGCGGGTATACTCAGCCAGAAGGCCACACCTTCTGATATATCGATAAATGAATGGATAATAGGCTATCTACTTGATAAGGGTGAGATTACCTCAGACAGTCTTACCGTATGCAAACCCTCGATAGTCAACAGACTTGACAGGAATACCTCAGGGATACTGCTTGCAGGTAAAACGGTTTACGGGCTCAATACTCTTTCAAAGATGGTAAGAGAAAGACAGATAAAGAAGTATTATCTTGCTTATGTGATAGGCAGGCTTGATGGAGAGGGTATCCTAGAAGGATATCATCTTAAAGATGAGGATAGCAACAAGGTCAGAATAATAGATAAAACCGTTTATGAGACTCTTTCTCCAAAGGAAAAAGAGGATTACTCATATATAAAAACAGGTTATGAGGCTTTGTCATATCATGATCTTAACAAAACCGTCATAACAAAGCTGAGTGTGGATCTTATCACAGGAAGATCACATCAGATAAGAGCCCATATGGCTCATATATCACATCCTTTGCTGGGTGATGATAAATACGGTGACCGTAAGATAAACAGGGAATATAAGTTAAAGCATCAGCTTTTACATTCTTATAAAGTGGTATTTCCCGTTGATGAAGCATTGGGAGAACTAAGCGGAAGGGATATAACATGCCTACATGGAAATCCAGAGGTCTTCGAGGCTCTTTTCTCGAAGAGTTGGTAAACCGTACAAATGAAAAATATGCCGCCAATCATCTGGCACTTGTCCAGAAGATCCCGACACCGATCACGCCGATCAACATGGATCCAAAGACACACCAGATAACACTGGCATATTTCGAAAAAAAGAGTACTGTCGATTATATCGGTGCCGTTCAGGGTATACCGCTTTGTTTTGATGCCAAGGAATGTGCTTATGACACATTCTCTCTGCAAAACATACATGAGCATCAGGTCGAGTTCATGAAGGAGTTCGAAAGGCAGGGAGGGATAGCGTTCTTTCTGGTTTATTTCACAAAGAGAGAGGAATATTACTATCTGCGCCTGAGTGAGCTTCTAAAATACTGGGAAAGATCGCAAAAAGGAGGCAGAAAAAGCTTCAGATACGATGAACTTGACAAGGAGTTTTTCTTCGAATCTGTAGAACCGATCTTTATCCCTTATCTTGACTATGTAAATAAGGATCTTAGGTTCCGCGATGAGTGAAATATGATATAATATAATTTGGGATTGATGAAGGAATGAATGTGAGGTGGACTATATGGAAAAGGAACATTCAGGACATAGTGTAGATTTCAGGAGTACAAATTATCTCAAATTCCAGATCGCTTTCTTTGGCGGAGCGATAGCTGTTAATTTTATTCTGCCAAGAACGGCCGGATATCTGAATCTGCCACTTTATCTCGATAACGTCGGAACTCTATTTGCTGCAGTTTTGGGCGGTTATCTCCCGGGAATAGTGGTAGGTTATCTCAATAACATCATAAACATGCGCGGTAATCCGGGCAATGCTTATTATGTTGTTCTTTCCACAATGATAGCCGCATCAGGCACATATCTCGGACAAAAAGGATATTTTAAAAAATTCAGCAAAGCCCTTTTAACAATACCTGTATTTGCATTTATAGGTGGTGTCTTTGGCTCGATCCTCACCTACCTGTTATACGGATACGGGATGGGAGAAGGTATAAGCTCGCCCTTTGCAAGGTCTCTTCTTGAAAGCGGGAAGCTTAACGTGTTCTGGGCGCAGATGCTCTCAGACGTAGTCATAGATATCGTAGACAAGTCCATAACCGTTGTACTTGCTTATTTAATAATAAAGCTTATCCCCGATAAGTTAAAACCCGGTCTGTGGCTCACAGGATGGCGCCAGTCGCCGCTTTCTGATGATGCGATAACAGATACAAAGAAAAACATTACAAGATCGTTCTCACTGCGTGGAAAGATCATTGCCATTATTTCCATAATAATGGTATGCGTTGCTGTTGTTACGACCATCATAAGCTATATCCTTTATTATAACTTCTCGATGAATCAGTATACCAACAGCTGTACAAGCGTTGCGATGATAAGTGCCAAACAGATAGATCCCGAACAGATAGATGCGTATCTGTCTATGGGTGAATCACATCCTGATTACAAACGTATAGAGGACAGTCTCGACAGCATCAGACAGGGTAATCCCGATATAGAATACATCTATGTTTACAAATTCAATGAAAATGATGTAGAGGTAGTTTTTGATCTTGATACTCCTGAGGTTAAAGGACAGGATCCCGGAACACACATAGAGATAGAGGAATACCTGTTGCCGTACAAACAGGAATTGCTTGAAGGAAAAGCGATCGAACCTCTTTTGGATGATACTATATACGGTCGTTTACTGACAGTATTTGAGCCTATATATGATTCCAAAGGTGAATGTGTATGTTATGCGGCTGCTGACATCAAGGTTGAGGATATCAAGCTTACCATCCTCAACTACATGACAAAGGTATTCTCATTATTCATGGGATTCTATATTTTCATACTTGCTCTGTGCATCTGGCTTGTTGATTATCATCTGATATATCCTATAGCAGCCATGACTCTTTCTGCACGTAAGTTTGCTTACGACAGTGAGGAGGCAAGAGAGGTAAGTGTTGACAGACTTCAGCATCTTGATATCTATACGGGTGATGAGATAGAAAACCTGTATGAATCACTTTCCAAAACGATAGCTGAAACAGTAGGTTATCTCGAAGATGTGGAAGCTAAAGGTGAAGAGATAGCCCATATGCAAAACGGTCTTATCTATGTACTTGCCGACATGGTAGAGAGCAGGGATAAGAATACCGGTGATCATGTAAGAAAGACTGTGGCTTATGTTCGTCTTATAATGGAAAAGATGAAGGAAAAGGGAGTATATGCAGATATACTTACCGATGAATACATAGATGATGTTGCAAATTCAGCAGCTCTTCACGATGTCGGAAAGATAATGGTTTCCGATCTTATCCTCAATAAACCGTCAAGGCTCACTGATGAGGAATATGAGTTGATGAAGAAGCACACGACCGCAGGAAACAAGATAATAGCTAGTGCGATGTCTCTTGTTTCTGATACAGGTTATCTTAAAGAAGCAAAGAATCTTGCCACTTACCACCATGAGAGATGGGACGGCAAGGGATATCCGAGCGGTAAAGCAGGTGAGGACATACCTTTATCTGCACGTATAATGGCTGTAGCCGATGTTTTTGACGCACTTGTTTCCAAACGAAGCTATAAAGAGCCATTCACATTCGAGCAGTCAATGAACATAATAAGTGAGGGGGCAGGAACACAGTTCGATCCCGTCATAGCAAATCTTTTTGTGGAGTCGGCTGATGAAGTAAGAAATGTTTCCATAGAGCAGAATTCTATGCTTAATAAGCTGCATGATTTCTCCGACAACTTCTCTTCATAGGAAATGAGATATGAAAAACAAGCTTAATCGTACAACAAAATATCTTATATTGATCAGTATATTTTTGATCGCTGTTATCTTCACACTCGGTGTGGTACTTACGCAGAAGTCTTCCAATGCGATGAAATCACTTATCCGCTCAAGGATGCTTGATATATCAAACACAGCCGCAGCGATGTTGGACGGTGATGCTTTGGGTTCTATAGAAGCTGCAGATATCGATACGCCTCAGTATCAGTCAGTCTTAAAGACACTTACTTATTTCCAGGACAACATAGATCTTCAGTATATCTACTGTATAAGAGATATGGGAAATA
Organism: Lachnospiraceae bacterium; assembly: GCA_017619635.1. Classification (GTDB taxonomy): domain Bacteria; phylum Bacillota; class Clostridia; order Lachnospirales; family Lachnospiraceae; genus Colinaster. Next base: position 135,470 of record JAFZRZ010000040.1, read on the forward strand.
AGAACTTTGTCTTTACCATAGATCCTACAGTAGATGATCCTGGAATATTCGGAGAACCCATCATTTATACGGATTCACTTTATCAGGCAAGCCTTGGAAAACCTTCCGTTGATGATCAGCCTTACGAAGACAGATGGGGCAGGTTTTACAGCTCATATTCACCTGTATTTGATTCAAAAGGCAATGTATCCGGTATCGTTGCAGTTGATTTTTCTGCCGACTGGTATGATAAACAGATATCGGATCTCTACTATTGTATCGCCATCATCGGTACCATGACTCTTGCTTTAGGTATCGTTTTTGTCTTAATGGTCGCATCCAGATCAAGAAAGAGATATCTGGCACTGTATAAGGAGCTAAACGAGCTTTCAAACGGTATCGAGGATCTGGCTGATGAGCTTTCGGAATCACTTGGTGCGACTGTCGGAAACGAACTGCTTCATAAGAGTCATCATATAGAGAATCATTCTCTTGATGAGATGAGTGTTCTTGGAGATAAGATTCATGATCTTCAGGAGTATATGAGAAAACAGCTCAGCATAATCAGATCAAAGGCTTATGTTGATGAATCCACCGGACTTGATAACAGAACATCTTATCTTTCCTATATAGAAAGCGTGGATGAATGCATACAGAGGAATGATATAGAATTTGCCATAGGAATGTTCGATATAAACAGCTTAAAGGAGATAAACGATACACTCGGTCACGAAGTCGGTGATAAAGCCATCATTAAGATCGCAAACATCTTAAAGCAGACTTTTGAAAGCGAGAAGATCTTCCGTATAGGAGGAGATGAGTTCGTAGTCATCCTGAAGGCTGATGATAATGAAATGGAAAGATATTTCAATCTTTTCGACGGTATCCTTGCAAAGGCAAATGAAAAAGATGATCTTAAAGTAGATGTATCCAAAGGTTTTGCCATATATGACAATGAATATGACAGATCTTATAAGAGGACATTCGTACGTGCCGATTATGCGATGTATGCTGACAAGAAGGCATATTATGAGACTCACAGAGACAGAAGGCGCAACTGATCTAAATAAATTGAACGAATAATCTGACAAATGGTTGACAGATCGTGATTTATAATATATACTACACCAAAGTAGCACACTACCATGCTATCACATTACTACGCTAAAGTGAAACGAGGTTTATTATGAAACAATTATTGCATACACCTGACGGTGTAAGAGATATATACGGTGCGGAATATGCCAAAAAACTTGGCGTCGAGGATACGATCCACCAGATGTTTGTATCTTACGGATATGAGGATATCCAGACTCCCAGTTTTGAGTATTTCGATCTGTTCAGCGGAGATATAGGAACAACAGATACCAACGGTCTTTATAAGTTCACTGACAATGACGGCCGTACAATGGTCTTAAGAAGCGATTTTACGCCTTCAATAGCAAGATGTGTGGCAAAGTACTTCATTGAGGATGAAAAGCCCGTAAGGCTCACATACAAAGGCAATGCATATGTCAATACTGCAAGTCTGCAGGGTAAGCTTAAAGAGAATACCCAGATGGGTGTTGAACTCATCGGTGAAGGAAGTGTTGAATCAGATGTCGAAGTTATCCGTCTTGCATGTGAATCATTAAAGGAATGCGGACTTAAGAAGTTTAAATTATGTATCGGAAATGTAGAGTTCTTTAAGGGACTGTGCGAGGAGCTTTCGATTGATGCTTCAACAGAGCTCACACTCCGTGATTATGTGTCCATAAAGAGTTTCTTTGATATAAAGGATTACATGGACAGCATCGGTCTTGACAAGAATGCCTGCGACAAGATACTAGCCATAAACGATCTTGTAGGCGGTATGAGCTGTCTCGACAAGGCATATGAACTTGTAAACAATGAAAGATCAAGAGCAGCCGTAAACAGGCTCAAAGAAATATACAAAGCTGCATCAGAATGCGGTATCAGCGATCATATCTTCTTTGATCTTGGTATGCTTAGCAAATACAATTACTATACAGGAATGATCTTTAAAGGATACGCTATCGGTAACGGTGATGCTATCGTTAAGGGCGGAAGATATGACAATCTTTTGGGTCAGTTCGGAAAGGCTTCACCTGCAGTAGGCTTTGTCGTTATCGTAGATGACCTTATGAACGCTTTAAAGAAACAGGAAAGTCTTAAAGATGGTGATGACGGTTATCTTACATTTGCACTCACAAAAGGCAGACTTGCAAGCAAAACGCTTGAACTTCTCGAAAAGATAGGTATCACATGTGAGGAGATGAAGGATAAGGACACCAGAAAGCTCATTTTCGTCAATGAAGAGTTAAAGCTTAAGTTCTTCCTGTCTAAAGGTCCTGACGTGCCTACATACGTCGAATACGGCGCTGCAGACATAGGTGTTGTCGGCAAGGATACCATCATGGAGGAAGGCAGAAGGGTATATGAGGTCTTAGATCTCGGTTTTGGCAAATGCCGTATGTGCGTATGCGGACCTCACGAAGCCAAAGAACTCTTAAAGCATCATGAGATGATAAGAGTATGTTCAAAGTATCCTGTGATTGCTAAAGATTATTTCCATAATAAGAAGCATCAGACTGTGGATATAATAAAATTAAACGGTTCCGTTGAGCTTGGACCGATAGTTGAACTCGGTGATGTCATAGTTGATATTGTTGAGACTGGTTCAACACTTAGAGAAAACGGACTTGAGGTCTTAGAGGAGATCTGTGATCTTTCAGCCAGAATGATCGTTAATCAGGTCAGCATGCAGATGCACGGAGACCGCATCAGAGAGATAATAAGCAAACTTAGAAATTGTGAAGGATAAAACTATGAGAATTGTTAATCTAACTGAAGATACAAAAAATGATATATTAAAAAACCTCTTAAAGAGAAGTCCCAGTCAGTATACCGAATATGAAAAGACTGTTGCCGATATCCTTTCTGATGTAAAAGAAAAGGGTGATGAAGCTGTCTTTGAACTCACAAAGAGATTTGATAAATGGGATATAGATAAGACGAATGTAAAAGTTACAAAAGAAGAGATGGATGCTGCATACAAGGCAGTAGATGCAGAGTTTATCGATGTTTTAAAAGAAGCAGCGCAAAATATAAGGATCTTCCACGAGAAACAGTTAAGAGACAGCTGGTTTTTCAGCAAGAAAGACGGTTCGATCCTTGGTCAGAAGATAACACCCATCGATTCTGTCGGATGTTATGCTCCCGGCGGAAAGGCATATTATCCAAGCAGCGTGCTTATGAACATCATCCCTGCAAAGGTTGCAGGTGTTGAAAGGATAGCTCTTGCAACGCCCGCTGTCGGCGGAGTTGTTCAGCCCGTCACACTTGTCGCCGCAGATATAGCTGGTGTTGACGAGATCTACAAGGTAGGAGGAGCTCAGGCTGTCGGTGCGTTTGCATACGGAACTGAATCGATCAAAAAAGTTGATAAGATAACAGGTCCCGGCAACATCTTCGTTGCACTTGCCAAAAAGGCAGTATTTGGACAGGTTGGCATAGATTCTATCGCAGGTCCTAGTGAGATACTCGTTATCGCAGATGAGACCGCCAATCCCAGATATGTGGCTGCAGATCTCTTATCTCAGGCAGAACACGATGAACTTGCCAGTGCCATACTCCTTACGACCAGCAGCGAATTTGCTTCTAAGGTAAGTGAAGAGGTTGACGGTTTTGTAAAGGAACTTGACAGAAGCGAGATAATAAAAAAATCACTTGATAACTACGGTTACATATTGGTCGGAGAGTCTATGGATGATATAATAGATGCAGCCAATGAGATAGCTAGTGAGCACGTTGAGATAATGACTAAGGATGCGGCACGTGTGATGACAAAAGTCAGAAATGCCGGTGCTATCTTTGTTGGTCCTTATTCTTCAGAACCGCTTGGTGATTATTTTGCAGGTCCAAATCACATTTTGCCGACCAACGGTACCGCAAAGTTCTTCTCGCCTTTAAATGTAGACGACTTTACAAAGAAGACGAGCATCATCAGTTACTCAGAAGAAGGTCTTCGTGCAGTACATGATAAGATAGAGTATTTTGCAAAGAAGGAATGTCTGACAGCACACGCCAATTCAATAGCTGTCAGATTTGAAGAAAGATAGCACTTATATATGTTTTGACTCAGTCAGTCATCGAAATGGAGGATATCATGAGAGAATCGACTGTTGAAAGAAACACGACAGAAACAAAGATAAAGATAGGTCTTAATATCGACGGAAGCGGCAGATCTAACATAGATACAGGCATCGGATTCTTTGATCACATGCTCGAGGGATTCGCAAAACACGGCCTTTTTGATCTTAATGTAAAGATAGACGGCGATCTTAAAGTGGACTGCCACCACAGCATCGAGGATTGCGGAATAGTTCTCGGACAGGCTATTAAAGAGGCAGTCGGAGACAAGAAAGGTATAAAGAGATTCGGATATTTCATCCTTCCAATGGATGATGCTTTAGCTCTTGTTTCAATAGATCTTGGAGGAAGGCCTTTCCTTAACTTTGAATGTGATTACAGCGTCGAAAAGTGCGGTGATATGGAGACAGATATGGTACGTGAGTTCTTCTATGCCGTAAGTTACAGCGCAATGATGAACATACACATAAAGATGCTAAACGGTGTCAATGCACATCACATGACTGAAGCCATTTTCAAAGCTTTTGCGAAAGCTTTGGATCAGGCAACTTCTTTTGATGATAGAATAGACGGCGTTGCAAGTACAAAAGGAGTTATTTGATATATGTATATAAAAAAGATGATCCCGGCAATATATCTTTACGATAAGAAAGCCGTAAAAGGATTGAATGATCATGAGATACTGAATGATGATCCCATAGGACTTGCAAAGTCTTATGCTTCAAATGATTCGGATGCCATATTTGTATTTGATCTTTCACCCGATGAAGACAAAGCTCATGAGGATGCTCTTGATTGTATAAAGGAGATATGTGAAGCGGTAAATATCCCTGTATACGGTGCCGGAAACGTTAAACGTATGGAAGATATCAAAAAGCTTCTATATGCAGGCTGCGACAAGGCAACACTTAACTTTTCAAAAGAAGGCAATGTCTCTATAACAAAGGAAGTATCCGATAAATTCGGCAAGGATAAGATAATAGTTGCGGTAAAGAATTCAGAGGAACTTTCCGCATATGTCGATCTTATCGAACAGTATGCGCATTCAATACTGTTTTTGTATCATAAAGAGATAATAGAAGCTGCTGAGCTTACAAAGCTTCCATATATAGCAATGTTACCTGAAACTGGTCTGGATAAGCTTTTGGAGATGTTCTCACATGAGAATATCGTGGGAATAAGCGGTGATGTCATAACAGATAATGTAGCAAATATAAGAAATCTTAAAGATATCCTTGAGGAAAACGGTATCAAGACTACACGTAAAACAATAGCAGTTGCGTGGAGTGAGCTTAAAAAGAACAATGACGGCATGGTGCCTGTTGTAGTCCAGGACGTTAAGACCGATGAGGTTTTGATGGTCGCATACATGAATGAAGAAGCATACATCAAGACCCTTGAGACAGGAACGATGACCTACTGGAGCAGATCAAGAAATGAACTCTGGATTAAAGGTGAGTCTTCCGGACATTATCAGTACCTTCAGTCGATGTATCTTGACTGTGACTCTGACACGCTTCTTTGTAAGGTAATACAGGTAGGTGCTGCGTGTCATACAGGAAACAGATCATGCTTCTTTAATGAGCTTTACAGCAAGGATATAAGACAGGAACACAACCCCGTTAAGGTATTCGAGGAAGTATTTAATGTAATAAAAGACCGTAAGGTAAATCCCAAGGAAGGTTCTTATACCAATTATCTGTTTGACAAGGGTATCGACAAGATATTAAAGAAACTTGGAGAGGAAGCGACCGAGATAGTGATCGCAGCCAAGAATCCCAACCCCAATGAGATCAAATATGAGATAAGCGATTTCCTTTATCACTGCATGGTCTTAATGGCCGAAAAGGAAGTCACCTGGGAAGAGATATGCGAGGAACTCGCAAAAAGATAAAAATAAAGGAAAAGATTCTGATCAACAGTTTCTTTTCCTTTTTTAATACTATTCAGTTTCAAACTGATCGATTATACTGTTTATCGCTTTATAAAGATATGGTTTTAATTCATCGATCTTCACCGGCTGATCATAAAGGATGGAAGAGTAGATGGAAGAACCTGTCAGTTCTATTATCATATACATCATAAGACGCGGATTCTTTATCTCATCACCTATATCCTTTAAAAGACTTTCCGATGCTTCCTTGATCGAACTCTCTTCATTTACAACAGTGCTTTCCATTGCATATCTTGAAAATCCAAGACCAAGATTCTTTGATATGAACATCAAAAGAACCTTATCCTCAGTCAGCGAATCTATTATATCATTGATTACAAATAAGATCCTGGCTCTGTATCCTTCTACAACGTTTTTGTGCATATGCTCGAGTGCATCATCAAAAAGCTTGCTGGCTCTGTGAACAACGAGTTTGTTGTTGATATCATACTTATCTTTAAAATACAGATAAAATGTTCCTTTTGCCACACCTGCCTGTTCAACAATATCCGATATTGATGTATTGTGTATGCCTTTTTCTGTGAACAGTTTAAACGCCGTATCCAGTAAGGATTCTCTTTTTTTCAGCTTGTTTTCTTCAGCTTTTCCCATGTTTTTCAACCTTTCTTTAGACTATTAAAACACCAAATTTATAAAAAATCAATAAACTCGAAGAAAATTATTGACTAATGGTCATTTCTTTGATATAACATAAGCGAAGATTAAAAATGAACGTTGGTCAGTTTTGTGACCATAAGAAAAGAAGGGTGATTATAATGATCAGATTTGGAGAAAAGATAGTTAAATCAAGGATAGCGATAATATTGTTGTCAGTGATTCTTCTTATACCTTCTGTGATCGGATACTTTAAAACAAGAGTAAATTACGATATCCTTTACTATCTGCCTAAGGACATCGAGACAATGGTCGGACAGGATATCCTGGTAGATCAGTTCGGTACCGGTGCATTCTCATTTCTTATAATAGATGGAATGAGTGAAAAGGATGCAGCAAAGGTAAAAGAAAAGGTAGAAGGTGTTGATCATGTAGCAGACGTTATCTGGTATGACTCTGTAGCAGATCTTTCCATACCGATGAACATGCTGCCGGATGAACTTTATGATACATTCAATAACGGCGACGCGACCATGATGGCAGTCATATTTGATGAGACAACATCAGCAGACGGAACGATGGAGGCCATAGAAAAGATAAGAAACATAACAGGAGAACAGTGCTTCTTAAGCGGAATGAGTGCTGTTGTCACCGATACAAAGAATCTTTCAGAAAAGGAAACTCCCATATATGTCCTGATAGCAGTTGTACTTGCGATCCTGGTACTGGGACTTACGATGGATTCGTTCCTGGCTCCGGTATTCTTCCTTATAGGTATAGGAATGGCTATCATATATAACCTCGGAAGCAATGTAGTACTTGGCGAGATAAGTTATATCACACAGGCTCTTACAGCGGTTTTACAGCTCGGTGTCACAATGGATTACTCAATATTCCTCTGGCACAGCTATGAAGAGAATCTTGAAAGCTTAAATGGTGATAAGGAAGCTGCAATGGCAAATGCCATAAGCAATACGATCAGTTCTGTAGTCGGAAGTTCAATAACAACGATCGCAGGTTTCGTGGCACTTTGCTTTATGAGCTTTACCCTCGGTCTTGACCTTGGAATAGTAATGGCAAAGGGTGTGTTCATCGGAGTACTTTCATGTATCACGATTCTTCCGTCAATGCTTCTTACATTTGATAAAGCTATACAGAAGACAAAGCATAAACCTCTGCTCCCGGATATGCCCCATGTTTCCGAGTTCATAGTAAAGCATACATGGCTTTTTGCGATACTGTTTGTGATCCTTTTAATCCCTTCAATTTATGGTTATAAGAACACAAACGTATATTACAACCTGGATTCCACACTGCCAAAGGATCTTCCAAGTATCATGGCAAATACCAAGCAGAATGAGCTCTTTAATATGAACAGCACGCACATGGTACTTTATGATTCAAACATGCCGGTAAATGAAGCTCAAAAGATGATATCTGACATAAAGGCAGTAGACGGTGTAAAGAAAGTCTTAGGTATAGATTCGATAGTTGGTCCGAATATTCCTCAGGAGATGATACCTGATGAGATAAAGGAAAAACTCGAAAGCAATGAATACAAACTCATGCTTGTAATGAGTGAGTACAAAGTCGCTAGCGATGAGGTTAACAGACAGTGTGATGAGATCAGCCGGATCATTAAATCATACGATAAAAAATCGATGTTAGTTGGTGAAGCACCATGTACAAAAGATCTGATAGAGATCACAGATAAGGATTTTGCAAGAGTAAGTGAAGTTTCAATAGGTGCGATATTCTTAATAATCCTGTTTGTTTTCAAGTCAGTCTCACTGCCTCTGATACTGGTAGGAGTGATTGAACTGGCGATATTCATAAACATGGGTATACCTTTCTATACATCAACAACACTTCCTTTTGTAGCATCAATAGTCATCGGTACAATCCAGTTAGGTTCAACAGTTGATTATGCGATACTGATGACGACCAGATACAGAAAAGAAAGAGAAAGTGGTCTTGATAAGAAAGAAGCCGTACTTACAGCACATAAAGCAAGCATGAAATCAATAATGGTCTCTGCCTTAAGCTTCTTTGCAGCAACATTCGGCGTCGGACTTGTCAGCAACATAGATATGATCGGATCGTTGTGTTCACTGATGGCAAGAGGTGCTCTGATCAGTATGTTCATAGTTCTTACAATGCTTCCGACAATGCTGATCATATTTGATAAGGTTATATGCCTTACTACCGTCAGTAACAATAAAAAAGAGAGACATATAAAGTTCCACAGATTAAGGACTGTTTGATAAAAAGGAGATGGATATCATGAAATTCAAAAAAGCATTGGCAGTTATCATGTGTGCATCGATGGTATGCGCATCATTAACAGGATGTGACAGCAAGGAATTAAAAACTTCAGCAAACATAGAAGTTGATGAGACTAATGACAAAGTATATGACGATATTGAAGATCAGGAACTCGAAGCCGTAGTAAAACATATCGCAAATGCAGGTTCTTCAAGTGCGAGCAAGCAGGAGACCGTATATGTAAAGACCAATCCAAACGGTGTTGTCGATTCCGTTGTTGTCAGCAACTGGCTTAAGAACGTAGATAATACAGAAGAACTGGTCGATTCTTCAGATCTTAAGGATATAACAAATGTTAAGGGTGATGAATCATATCAGGTTGACAAGGATGGCAATTACATCTGGAACAGTAACGGTGATGATATATATTATCAGGGAACAACCGATAAAGAGCTTCCTGTTGATGTATATATCTCATATAAGCTTAACGGTGATTCCATAGCAGCTGAAGATCTTGCAGGAAAGAGCGGACATGTAGAGATCGATCTTACATACAAAAACAACTGCGAGAATACAGTTACAATAAACGACAAGGAAGAGACCATTTACACACCGTTTGCCGTAGTCAGCGGTATGATGCTTGATCAAGAAAAATTCAGCAATATAAAGGTCTCAAACGGAACAGTTATATCAGACGGTAAGAGAAACATAGTAGTCGGTATGGCTTTCCCGGGACTTGTTGACAGTCTTAACGGTGCAAAGATAGAAGATGAAGATCTTATGCAGAAGATCGAAGACAATATCAACATCCCAAGCGAAGTTACGATTGAAGCAGATGTGAACGACTTTGAATCAGGCATGATCTTAACCATGATAAGTTCGGATGTTGTTGATTCACTCGGTCTTGACGGTATAGATTCAATTGATACTACAGATATCCAGAACTCTATCAAAGAGTTCTCTGATGCAGGTCAGCAGCTTCAGGACGGAACAGGAAAACTTAAAGATGGTGCACAGGCTCTTTCAGATGGTTCTAAAGATCTCGTTACAGGAACCTCAAAACTTCATGATGGTGTTGTTGCATATACTGACGGTGTAGGTAAAGTAGCTGACGGAGCAGTTGCTCTTGATGATGGAGCAGCAAAACTCGATAGCGGTGCAAATGATCTTAAAGACGGTATCTCACAGTTAGACAGCGGCATGGATACGCTTAACAGCGGAATCAATAAGACAACTGAAGGCGCAGGAAGTCTTAAGAATGGTGCTGAGGCTGTCGATAATGGCGCAAAACAGCTTAAAACAGGTGCTGAATCAGTTAGTGCAGGAGTTGATGCTTTAACAGGCCAGATGGGCAATATAGCAAGCGGAGTAGGTCAGGCAGCATCTGCAGCCGGTTCCGTAAGCGGAGGTATTGATGCTATCGTAGCAGCAACAAGCAGCGAAACATCACCCGATGATATAGATACTTCTTCAATTTCAGTAACAGGACTTGTTGACGGAGATACAGCTTCATACCTTATGCTCTCAAATCTTCCTACTGATCAGCTTGAAGCAATGGGATTGACTCCCGAACAGATCGAAGGAGTTAAAGCAATAGTATCAGCAGTATCATCAGGAGTAATTCCTTCAGTAGTTGATAACGCAGCTACAGGTGCTGCCCAGGCAGCTGCCAAACAGGCGGGTGCAAACGGTGCAAATGCTGTTAAACAGCAGATCAATGCAGCTATTACAACACCAGGTGAAAGTGGATTGAGTCTTCAGCAGGGTGCTGCAATGTTATCATCAAGCCTTAACGATTCATACGGTGCTCTGACATCTGAATCAACGACTTCTCAACTGTCTGCTCTTAAAAACGGTGCTGCATCACTTGCAGCCGGTGCCGGTGATCTTGCTCAGGGAACATCTGCATTAAAAGATGGTGCATCTGCTTTATATGACGGCACACAGCAGCTAGGAGAAGGTTCCAAGAAGATAAAAGACGGTACAAGTGCACTTAATAGCGGAATTACAACATTAAAAGACGGTACAGCAACTTTAAAGAGTGGTACAGGAGATCTCGTAAACGGTACAAAGGAACTCAATGCGAACTCTGCTCAGCTTGTTGATGGTTCAAAAGCCCTTGCAGACGGTTCCGTAACACTTACAGACGGTATCGATCAGCTGCTTAACGGTGCAACAGTTCTTAACGATGGTATGGTCAGATTCAACAGTGACGGTATCCAGAAATTGACATCAGTATTCGATACAGATATGGACAGTATCAACAGCCGTATCAAAGCAATATCTGATGCAGGAAAATCATATAAATCATTCGGTGGAACATCACAGGATGAGGATTGTTCAGTCAAATTCATTATCGAATCTGAAGAAATCAAGAAATAAGGATCTTAACTAAAATCTCATATAAACATTTTCCCATAGGGTCGAGACAAAAGTTTCGGCCCTAAATCATTTTTACATATAATTTAATGCTTTCAATATGCCGATATAATACTTGTAATTCTTTGGAAGAAGGAACTTCAGATGGGAATCGCAACTAACAGCATTATCCATAATATGCTTGCGATGAACGGAAACAGGCAACTAGGAATAGTTACCAATCGCAAAGCAAAGACAACTGAAAAACTTGCTTCTGGATATAAGATCAACCGCTCGGCAGATGACGCGGCTGGTCTTGCTATTTCGGAAAAAATGCGCCGTCAGATAAGGGGGCTTACTCAGGCTTCTCAGAATATGCAGGATGGCGTTTCTTTATGTCAGGTTGCTGATGGTTGGCTCACAGAAGTTCATGATATGATGCAGCGTATCAATGAACTTGCGGTTCAGGGTTCTAATGGAACACTCAATGATGAAGATCGTGGATACATCGATAAAGAAGTTCAGGCACTGAAAGACGACATTGAAAGAATTTTTGATACAGCAAATTATAATGAGATACCTTTATTCCATCAGCCATATACACCTACTATAATCCCACAGCCTGAAGTGGCTGATTTTGCTGTTTTTCATACCGGTACAACCGAAGCTCCCGGTGGACTTGAGATCAACCATATAAGATACAATATCAAAGAACTGCAGAATCTCGGTATGGGAATTGATGATAACGGTATTGCATTATCAGATATCGAGAACTTCGAATTCAAAACAAATGACGGTGAGATAGTTAACCTTGATCTTTCTAAAGGCTCCAGTCTTGACAGCATTGTTCGTAATTATGAATGGAAAGCCAAGGATGACGGTATATATGTAAATGATAAATTTGCAGTTTCATGGTCAAATCTGACTTATAATGGTGTCCAAGGCTTGTCTGATACAACTCATTTCCAACCAGGAACATATAGCTTTACACATAAAGGAATGGAAATATCCTTTTCTATAGATGACAGGGAAGCTGATAAAGAAAAAGTAATGTACAGTATTAACGGTGACGAGATCACCAGGCCTGTCAGTTGGAATGTGAGTGCCGGATCGGCTACATCTTTGCCTGTTGCTCCTATAGGCGGAAATGTTGTCGACAAAATAACTTCATCGAACAAAAACGATATAGCTGATACATATAAACTATCCGCTACTGCAGAAGGATTGGCTATCTATAATGAAACAGATGATGCATATTCTACAAGAATAGCATGGAAAGATATACCCCAGATCAGAAGTGGATCGAGTTCGATCACAGACTGGGGTAAGGCTGTTAACAGTAATACAGAAGTCACCTTTGACAAGGATTCAACTTTCAGATTTAATCAGAAATACAATGATGTTGAATTTGATTTTCAATTCAAAATGGCAGAAGTCAGCAGTTTAGAAGAAGCCATACGTACCCTGGATGGTAAGAGTTTATCTGGTAGTCTGGTTTCGCCTGGAAGTCTGTCTGTAGTATCCGGATCAGTACCATCAGGTTCAGTTGTACAGATTTATAATGCCAATATAACTAATGATTTTTCCATACAAAAGGCTTATGGGCGTGGTTTCTCGCCTACTGATAACAGTACAGATACATTGAACGGTAAAGTATACTGGACCAAAACTGTTTTAGAGGCAGAATCAGAAGACGCTCCAGGTACTGGATCATCAATTTCTTCTCGTTTATCAGATATATCCAAAAATTTAAAGAGTTCTACACCAGGTTCCAGTACAGATACCTATTATTTCTCGAAAGATGTTGAAGTAGATGATGGTAATGGCGGTACCACGACTGTACGAAAGTATTATGAGGTAGAAAAGTCTTATAGAACTGACATTTACGAAAGAGAGTCCAAATATCGAATGAAGCGTAGTGAAAAGAGCAGATTGGATAGAAATGTATCACTAGGCAATAAAAACAAATTTGCAGATCCGCAGACTGTTGCACTAAACTTTTACCGCGATAATACATATAAATATGATGAGAGAGTTTCTTTAACAATATACAAACTAAAGGATGCCGAAGGAAAAACAAGTGAAGAATTAGGTATGACACCTGCAGAAACTCTTCACCCTACGATTGCAAACAGTATATTATCTAACTATGAAAACGGAAAAGATTATACAATATCTTCTTCATCATATGAAAACTGGCAATTAACCAATAAAGGTGACAGAGTACTCACAAATGATAATACATCTAATTATAGTAAAAATATTTATATGTATGATAATGCTTTTACTCTGTCTCATACAATTACGGCTAACACTCTACTAAATATGTCAAATAATGAACCGCAAAGCGCTGATCTTATATTTAAAGCAACCGGAACAGCAAAACGAACATTAGGGCCTGACACATCATCTTATGCAACAAATGAACTTGATTTTAATAAGATCAGACTTAATGTTCCAAAGAAAAGACTGGACATTCAATCAGGAACAGAAGCGGGGCAGATCATACGAATGGAGTGGAGCGCTCTCAATCTCACAATTGCAGGGATTGCCGGTACCAACACCAGAACTCAGAATGCATCGCAGAATGCGATCAGTCAGGTTAAAGACGCAATGCAGATAATCTCCGAAAACAGAATTCTGTTTGGTGCATATCAGAATCGTATGGAGCATGCCATACGTATGACAGATAATGTTGTAGAAAATACAACGGCAGCCGAGTCTCAGATAAGAGACACAGATATGTCAAAGGCAATGATGGAACTTGCAAAAGACAATATCCTTCAACAGGCAGGCCAGACCATCTTAGCTCAGGCCAATCAGAGCAAACAGGGAATACTAAGCTTATTGCAGTAAGAAATTTAAGCAAATTTTAAGCCCTCCCAGATCAAATAATTGATAGGAGAGGGCTTGTTTTATATGTGTGTGACGTTATGTTTTATTTATATAGCCTGAATACACCGAATACTTTACCTAATATCTGGCAATCATCAACTATAATAGGATCCATTGTATCATTTTCAGGCTGAAGTCTTATATGATCCTTTTCCTTATAGAAAGTCTTTACAGTTGCACTGTCATCAATAAGAGCAACAACAGTATCACCATTTTTAGCTGTATTGCAACTCTGAACGAATATCTGATCGTTAGAGAATATACCCGCATTTATCATTGAGTCTCCACGTACCTTCAAACAAAAGCATGGTTCTCCGGAAGGAACCATCTCAGCAGGAACAGGGAAGTAACTCTCTATGTTTTCCTCAGCAAGGATAGGAGAGCCTGCAGCAACACGACCTACAACAGGAATCGAAACCATTTCAGTTCTTACCATCTGAAAGCTGTCATCACAGATCTCAATCGCACGCGGCTTGGTGGGATCTCTTCTTATATATCCGTTTTTCTCCAAAGTAGAAAGATGAGCGTGAACAGAAGATGTTGAACTTAAACCAACTGCCGAACATATTTCTCTTACAGCCGGCGGATAACCTCTTTTAAGAGTCTGTTCTTTGATATAATCAAGAATCTGTTGCTGTTTTGCGCTGATTTTACTCTTTGCCATATCCTTTATCCCTTTCCTATATAAAATGCAATATCTAAAGATCAAAAATCCGAACCTTTATTCGTATTATATCAGATTAGTTTTTAATTGAAAATAGAAAATCGAAAATTTGTTCCGAATTTTTGTTCGAAAAACTATTGACATTCGCAAATATGTTCGATATACTTGCTTTAGAACGGTTGTTCGTAACATTTGTTCGGTTTTACATATGGAGAGAGATACATGAGTAACAAAGGATACAACAGATACAATCATAAAAACAATTCAGCACTTACTCCCAGGCAGAGACAGATAATAGGAAGAAAGATTGGATTAGTGCTTTCAATACTTGTAATCGCCTTCACGATCATATGTATGAACGGTATGTCGGTTAAATCAAAAGCAGCAGACAATTATAACAAATATTATACAAGTGTTGCGATAATGCCCGGTGATACATTAAGCTCATATTACAGAACATATGGTGAGCATTACGACAATATGAAAGATTATGTAGAAGAGGTATATATGATCAATGATCTGACATCTGATAAGCTGACTGCAGGTTCATATATAATCCTTCCTTACTATTCAACTGAGTTAAAGTAATATACCTGTTTGACATGTACACGCATTTAAGGTATACTTGAGATGATCAAGAGTTTTAAGGATAAAGAAACAGAAAAAGTTTATAACCAAATCTTTTCTGCGAAGCTCCCTCAAAACATTCAGCATATAGCTTTAAGAAAACTTATCATGTTGAATCATGCTGAATGTATTGATGACTTGAAGATTCCGCCTTCCAATCATTTGGAAAAACTAATAGGCAATAGAAAAGGTTTATATAGTATACGTATTAACGACCAGTATAGAATATGTTTTAGGTTTTTCCAAAATGATTCATATGATGTACAAATCGTTGATTATCATTAAAGGAATAAAGAGTATGAATCCGCGTATTGAAACGCCTTTAATAGGTGAAATTTTATCTGAAGAATTCATGAACCCCCTTAATATATCTGCTTACAGATTAGCTCAGGAAATACATGTACCTGTTTCTCGTATCCAAGATATACTGCATAATCGAAGGAAAATCTCTGCAGATACCTCCATAAGACTCGCAAGGTTTTTCGGTGTATCTGATAGCTATTTTTTAAATATACAAACTGATATTGATCTGAGAGAACTTAGGCTAACTATGGACGATGAAATAACTAATATTCGTCCTTTCGTACAGCAAGAATCAAAAGAAAGTATATACATGTGAAAACAGGTCCGAGCATTTGCTCAGGCCTGTTCTATTGATTTAAAGTATTGTTTTTTCACATTGAATAATGCTGTAGTCATTGCCAGCCACGTTATTATAAAGAAGAAGTAGAAGATAAGCATGTGATATGAGCTGCAGTCTCTCATTTCTTCGTATTTGACCAGCCATCCTATTATAAGTGTTACAATACAGGCCTGACGGGCTGACATTGTTATAAGCAGATGTATCGTACTTTTTGCAAAGAATATCACAATAAGTGAAATAAACGGTACTAAAGCATTGATCAGTAACAAAATAGCAAAGAGTCTTGAGCTGTCATCGAACACAACACTTGGAGTATCCATTATCAACAATATCAGAAATAATATTCCTTCAACTGCAAAGCAAACAATGTTTGGTAAATACAATGCTTTCTTTTGTCTTTCAAATCTGTGAACACCAGCTTCAGCAAATTCCTTGTCTCTGATTTTCTTTCTTGAATCATTGTTAGTAGTAGTAGCCATTAATTTATTCCTTTATTATATTATTTTTCCTGTATAAATCTGTACCGGAAGAAGCGTGTTTACCGATATGTAACTATTCGCAAAAGAACAGTTTAACGAATAGTTAATGGCTAAAAACGCCGTAAATACGTTATTTTACAAATTTGATCATTCTTAAGCGGCTTCCTTCTTCCTTATCGGAATTATAACCTAATCTCTCATATAATCTGTATGCATCCTCGTTTGATTTCTCAACGTGTAACACCAACACATCTATATCGTTTTCTTTTGCAAACATCTCAGCATTTTTCATGAGCGCTGAGCCTATTCCGAGATTTCGATAATTCTTGGTTACGGACATATCATCCAGGTAAATGAAATCCTGATCCTCGCGATGTACTTCAATTGACAGATATGCTATAACATCATCGTCCGCTTGAGCCACGCAGATCCAATCCTGGTTCTTATTGTCAAAGAATCTGTCCAAATAACCATCTTCATAACCATCTACATCATCTGTGTTATAAATTGTCTTTAGCATTTCAATGAACAGTGATCTGATAGTTGATTCATCATCAGATTTAGCAGGTCTCAGTGTCCATTTGTTTTTATTGAATTTAGATTCAATGTTTTTATCATCAATATTTTCAGATGCTTTTTTGCTCTTAATCTTATCAATACAATTATTTATGCCTTTATAAGCCGAAGCACATATTGTTTTTAATTTACTGTCTTTTTGAATATTTACTTCTATTTGAGCATCCTTGTCTTTCTTGGATGATTTTTTATCTCCTGTAGACAGATTTATCGTTCGTTTACTCTTCTTCTCATGAATCCTGTTATTTTTATCAATATATTCAAGGTTCATATATTCTTCTGTATCTGACGGCAGTTCTTTTTCTGCGAGTGAATTACGCATAAATCTTCTTAACCATGCATAGAGACATGCAAATGTTGGTACTCCGAGGAAGAATCCTGTCATTCCCCACAGACCGCCAAACAAAGTGATCGAGAATATAACCCAGAATCCTGACAAACCTGTTGAGTTGCCAAGAATGAGCGGACCTATAAGATTTCCGTCTATCTGCTGAAGTATGATAATGAATATTACAAAATACAGAGCTTTCACAGGATCGATCAAAAGTATAAGGATCGCACTGGGTATCGCTCCGATAAACGGTCCAAAGAACGGGATTATGTTCGTGATTCCGATTATGACTGAGATCAACAGCGTGTAAGGCATATTGATGAGCGTTAAAACGATAAAACACAACATTCCGATTATTATGGAATCGATTATCTTACCTGCAACAAATGATATGAAGGTTTTATCGATATATCTGATGTCTTCAACGATAAGATTCGCACGTTCTCTTGCAAACAACGAATATATAAGCTTCTTAACCTGTGCACGGAATCTTTCCTTGCTTGATAAAAGATATATGGCAATAAAGAAGCCGATAAAAAGATCCCATAATGCTCCAAGGAAACTGAATACGCTGCTGTAGACTGTCTTTACCCAGCCGTTTATACTCGGTACGATGTTTTCCTGAACAAAGCCCATGATGTCTTCATAATAATGCTCAATAACAGCCATTATGTCTCTTTCAGGGAAAAGATCGAGTTTGGTAATGACAGAGTTTGCGATATTTATTAAAGAATCCAGATAAACAGGCATCTGAGCTATGATGTTTTGAATACTCTCGATAACCTGAGGGATTACGCTTCTTACAAAAAGGAAGATCAGGAAAAACACTATGAGCAATGATATGAATATGGATACCGTTCGCATCTGTGAACGTCTTTTATCATTTATCTCAATATTGTGTTTTTTAAGATATGGAATAAATAGTTTATCCTCGAAAAGATCAACGAGAGGACTTAATACATATGCAACAACAAGTCCATCAACGATAGGCATTATCATCCTTATCAGACCTGATATGTTTTTTCCGATAGTCGCGATGTTAAGGATCAGATAGATAGACAAAACAGAAGCCATTAAGACAATAAATGCTGTCAGGCCCCATTTAAAATATTTGGATTTCATTATAGGATGTCTTTCGTTCTTCTGATTCTTGCCCATGGATGAATATACCCTTCTTTAACCGTGATCAGTCACGCTTAAACTTCATATAACCCATTTATCTATTATACACGAAAATCATATGGTTTTAAAATCAATATTATCAAGTGATCTTATGACTTTAACGCCTTCAAGTTCGATATCTTTTGATCTTGAAAGGTATATCGGCCTTATCCCGACTGCTTTGGCAGCTTCAACATCGGATGTGATCGAATCTCCGATAAGTACAACTTCATCAGGCTTTACACCGGAAATCTCAAGAGCCTTCTCAAATATTCTTCTGTGAGGCTTGCATGCGCTTACCATTTCAGCAGATATTATACCTGCAGGGTTCAATCCCTTTAATGCCATTGATTCTTTAAGATAGCCAAGATCATCATTGGATATTATATATATAGGAAGTGTACTTCTTTCAAAAAATGGCTTTACATCATCAAACAGAGGTGCCTCAACCCAGATCTTTCTCCAAATATCATGCATATGAACAAGATCACCGTTTAGTCCGTAATTCTTTGCACAATGTTCCAAAATGATATCAACTTTATCATCATTTTTGATGAATGCATCATCAAAGCTTTCAGACTCTAATTTTTTTATCATGGTCCAGACTACTTTAAGAACTTCGCCTTTATCCTTAAGATCACTGTGTGAGACGAAATAAGAAAGAAGCTCTCGTGTATACGGTTCATCTTCCATGACCATTGTTCCGGTATAATCCATAAATATAGCTTTTGTCATATAAATATACTCCTACCCCGCCATTACTCTCACAGATCTTTCTTTTTAAGACCGTATTTTTTTGCATCCCTTGGCCAGCTTGTATTGGCTATAAACATATATAATGAACGCGAAAACTTATAGGCATCTGCATATACATCATCTATATACCCGGATCCCTTAATAGCATCCGAAAGGCTGTTCAATCCCTGTATAACATATTTTGCGGGTCCTTTTCCCGGATTTGAAGGATTGGCCATCATACCCTGCATCTCACCTGCACCTATTGCAACACCTCCGCAATACTTAAAACCGCATTTATCAGACCATTGCTTAACCATGCTCATAAGATTTATGAGCTGCTTACTCTCGTATAAGCCCATATTTGAGATCAGATATATCTTCTTGGCGCTGTTAAACTGATACTTTTCGATCTTTTCCATGAGTCTTAGCGGTGCCGAAGGTATCCCGTCAACATATAAAGGCATTGCAAGTACAATCTTATCCACACCGTCGATCTTCTTTATAAGTTCATCAGTTTTATTTAAATATGTTGAAAGATTTATATTCTCTGTATTATCAAGTTTTGCTTCCAAAAAGTTTAAAAACCTTTTTGAATTCGCATTGTCGGCACGAAGACTGCAGTTTATTAAAAGAACCTTTTGTGGATCACAGTCTGTCTCTTCCAAAACGATCTTATCAGTATCACAGATATTGCATTCCTCAAACCGTATATCCTTTACAGTTCCGTGAAGATTTGTACACATGGCTTTTACATATCTTTTAGCGTTTTCTTTATCATCTTCAGTAAAACTGTCAGATCTGAAGATACATGTTATAGGTTTGTCTTCGGGATATCTCTTTTTGTGATGCATCTCATCCATGTAAACTTCAAAGAACGGACTTACAAACCCGATGCATCTGTCTAAAGCATTTTTTACAAAACTGCTTGGACCGCCATAAGTATACCTGCTTATGATAACGACCTCATCTGCCTTATGTATAAGATCTGCGATATTATCATAACCGTCTTTGATAACGCATTTTCCGGGCGTCTTTATCCAGCATGAAAAACAACCGATACACGGTTTGATGTTACCGTTATCAGATATTATCTCAAATTCTTTATAATCAGCTGAAATATGAGTGAATTCTTCCTCATTAAGATCATGTATCAACAGTTTCATATTCTCCCCTTTTAACGATATGACTGTTACAAAACATTAATATTCTATCATATTTTTAGTGATTGACAAACTCTATGTATATGCAATAATAAAGTCAACTATTCGTTAAACAAAGGATAAGAAATATGAAACTACAACAGGTTTTAAGTCGTGTCAGGAAAGCATGCGAAGACTACAACATGATCGAGGAAGGTGACTGTATCGCAGTGGGAATAAGCGGTGGTAAAGACAGCCTTACTCTTCTTTATGCTCTTGCCGCAATGAAACGCTTTTACCCTAAGAAATTCACTCTTAAGGCTATAACTATAGATCTCGGTTTTAAGAATCTTGATCTTACAAGCATACAGAAACTCTGTGATGAACTCGAAGTCGAATACAGGATTGAAAAAACAGACATCGCTCAGATAGTATTTGATGAAAGAAAAGAATCTAATCCATGCTCGCTTTGTGCAAAGATGCGTAAAGGTGCGCTTAACGAAGTGATAAAACAAATGGGCTGCAACAAGGTCGCATATGCTCATCATAAGGACGATGTCGTGGAAACAATGCTCCTTTCGCTTTTTTATGAGGGAAGGTTCCACTGCTTCTCTCCTGTCACATATCTTGACAGATCACAGGTTGTGGTCATAAGGCCTCTCATATATATGAATGAAGCTGACGTAAAGGGATTTGTAAGAAGATACAATGTCCCTGTTGTAAAGAGCCCGTGCCCTGCAGATAAAAAGACAAAACGCGAATATATCCATCAGGTTGTAAGTATGTTAAACAAAGATATCCCGTCAGTAAAAAACAGGATGTTCACAGCCATAACGGATTCAGATCTGCCCGGCTGGAGCAGCAAAAAAGATGCAAGGTATTAGTTATGGAAAAAGGTAAGACCAATTATCACGACGAACAGAATAAAAAGAATGTAATGAAATTGAGAGAACTTCTTGATTCTCTTCCGTCATTTTGCAAGATGTATTTCAGGGGGATGAATGACACTATAGGATCCAGGACTAAGATCGCTTATGCTTATGATCTTCGTGTCTTCTTTGATTTTCTTCATAAGAACAATCCATATGTATCAAAGTTTGAGATGCAGGATATACCGATGTCAGTTCTTGATAAAGTCAGTCGTGAAGACATTGAGGAATATATGGAATATCTTTCTTTCTACAAAAACGAACAGGAAGAGGATGTTTTAAATGATGAGCGCGGAAAAAGCAGAAAGCTGGCTTCCTTGAGATCATTTTATAACTACTATTTTAAAAACGAACTCATTGAGACCAATGCACCTGCACTTGTTCCCATGCCAAAGCTTCATGAAAAAGAGATAATCAGACTTGAACCCGACGAGGTCGCCACTTTACTGGATCAGGTGGAAGCCGGTACCAATCTCACCAAAAAACAGATGAGTTATCACAGTAAGACGGTTGTCAGAGACATGGCCATCTTAACTCTTCTTCTTGGAACAGGTATCCGTGTAAGCGAATGTGTCGGAATAGATATAAATGATATAGACTTTAACAATACACGAGTAAAGGTACGCCGTAAGGGTGGCTACGAGGATGTAGTATACTTTGGCGATGAAGTATTAAAGGCTCTTACCGAATACTTTGAGGAAAGAAAACATATAATACCTTATACCGGTCATGAGGATGCCTTCTTTTTATCAATGCAGAATAAACGCATAAGCGTACGAGCAGTTGAGATACTTGTTAAAAAGTACTCTTCTTTAGTCACAAACGTAAAAAAAATAACTCCTCATAAACTAAGGAGTACCTTTGGCACAAATCTCTATCAGGAGACAGGTGATATATATCTGGTAGCCGATGTGCTGGGCCATAAGGACGTTAATACAACACGTAAGCATTACGCAGCCATGAAAGATGAACATAAACGAAAAGCAGCCAAAGCAGTCCGACTTCGTGAAGACTGATCAAACATAGATCAATGACTGACAACATACTTAAATTCGATCCAAACAGAAATCAAAAGACAACTAAACCAAAACCTGATGATAATACACCATGGTCACTGCTCGCAGAAATGGTGATCCTTTACATCGCTTTGGAATATATCCTCAAATATGTCACAGAATATACGGTCACGTATGCTCTTGCCGGAGTAAACTGCGTTATCTTTTTGCTGATATATAAGAAAAAGCTTAATACAAATGATCTTGGAAGTTCATATTATATGACTGTCAAATGCAATCAGAATTACAGGCTTTTGACCTCTGCATTCACTCACGAACATCCTCTTCATCTTCTTTTCAATATGTACTCACTCTCAAATATCGCACCCGCGATCGAAACATATTTGGGAAAACATGTATTTTTAGGTATATATATCTTCCTTGTCATAATAGGCGGTGGTTTATCTGCAATGATGAAGAAGAAAAAGAAACCATATGTTTCAAGTATCGGTGCTTCAGGCGCCATATGCGGAGTACTCGGACTTTTGATGGTACTTATCGGATTCTATCAGCCTTCAAGACTGATCAACTTTGTACCGACCATGATAATACTTCTTTTGATGACATTCTCTGACAGGATCGATTCAATGGGACATTTTTGTGGATTGTTTGTCGGAATTCTTCTGGGAATATCGATCCTTGTGTTAAAATTCTATATATAGGATATAAAAAGTGCCAGATACCCGTATCTGACACTTTAATATTTGTTATAACATCTAAAGAAATCTATAAATACTTTTTAACTGTCCGCATAACCGAAAACAGGTATGAACTCCCAAACAGATTCAGATGATTTAAAAGATGATACAGATTGTACAGATCTCTTCTTTCCTTATAACCAGGCTGTAATGGATTCACATCTTCATATGCCTTGTAAAATGCCCCGGGAAGACTGCCGAACAGCTCAGTCATTGCTATATCCGCCTCTGCATGTCCGACATATACAGCAGGATCTATGAGCATCGCTTTACCTATAGCGTTAATCATGATATTTCCGGACCACAGATCACCATGTAAAAGCGAAGGCTTGTTTGGCTCAACAAGTATCTTATCAAGCTTATCCATAAGACATAAAGCATTCCTTATAAATCCGTTATCAAAATATTCCTCTGCCATCTTAAACTGCGGCTCAAGTCTGCATTCCCTGAAAAAAGTGATCCATGAATCTTTAGCTCTGTTTATCTGTCTGCTAGCACCTATATAATTGTCATTATCAAATCCGTATATACCGTCAGACACAAATCCTTTTGTATCTGAAAGATGCATATGGGCAAGTTCTCTTCCGAATATCTCCCAGTGGTCCTTTACAGGTCCTGCACTTTCTATCATATCCATTAAAAGAAATGATATATTCCTTTCTTTATCTGTTCCTTTGCATAAAAGTTTAGGGGTATCTACAGCCCCAGTTGATGCTATGGCCAAGATACCCTCTTCTTCCGCGTCAAAGAAAGATCTGTTTGCTACAGAGTTTGATTTTAGGAACAGTCTCTCACCATTACTAAGATATAAGCATGATGCCTGGTTTATATCTCCTCCGCCAACAAACGATTCCTTTATGATGTTTACTTCTTCTCCCAAAATGCTTACTATTGCATCTTGTAATGAATTATATGATGTCAGACTCATCAGAAATTATTCCCGTTCCAGCCCCAGTCCGGCGTTGCCGAATATTTGATATACATATGATCAGGTGCTATACCCAGCACATCTCCGAATATCTTTGTTATCTGGGCAGTCATCTTCGAAAAAGCTTCCCTGTTGGGACCGCCAAATAACCTTACCTCGATATAAGCCATGGGCTGGCTGTTATCTCCTCTGAAGTAGAGATGATAATTATCCTCAAAACCTGTCATGAGCCAGTTCTCACTCTTACCCGGTATCAGGGATATGGCCTGACCTAGTCTTGTCTTTAATTCTTCTTCCTGTTCTTTTGAAATGCTGACACTTACTTTTGAATCAATAAACGGCATGATGTAACCTCCTTTAATCAAACTATATCCAGCTGTAATCTCCACCAGTAACAGCCAGGCTTAACAGTGTATCATATTTTTCGACATCCTCACCCTCTAACATACTTATGAGCTTTGCAGCCTCGTGAGCTTTAGGCATCTCTTCATCGGGTCCTATCTCCATATTTACTTCCTCACCGCAATACGGACATACAAGTGACGGTGCAATGCGAAGATCAAGAAATCTGTTGCCACAGTCACTGCACTCATAAAACCCGCATCTTTCAGTATCATCCGGTACGTAATACATCTCTAATTCCCCTTCTTTTTGCTTATTAATCCCGTAATTATCCGGCAGATAATCCCCAAAACAGTCATTATGAAACCTGTTGTTGTAAGAGCATTTCCGATACCCATATTTATGGAATACTGTATCTGCATCTCAACAGTAGGATCCTGATAAGGAATGCCTGCTTTGATCACAAGATAGTATAGACCGATGATGAGCATTATCAGTCCTGCAATGATAAAAGATGTCATTAGACTTTTTATCTTATTCATTTTATTCTCCCGTTATCGCCGTCCAGTCCGAGCGATCAAATTCTTGATTTGTGATCATGTTCTTAAGCGTTCTCTCATATGCTTCTTTATTCGTTTCTATTGAATCTATCTCATAATACGGATGCTCTATCATTTCATCATACGGATCAGAGCATTCATAACAAAAAAGTGATGTGATAATCTCATACGTACCGTCTTCTTTGTATTCAAAGACCGCATAGGATACAGAATCGTCGTAAAGATATTTCTGGACCATTCTTCCGTTCTTTAGCGGATAGTTAAAACAAGTCATTTCAATGCTGTCTATATACCAGCATCTTATATTTCCGTCTTTGTAATCATAAACAGCATTTAAGTATCCCGGATCATTTACTGTCTGTATTATAAGCTCATCTTCTCCATCCTTATCTATATCCAGAAACATATATTCATAATCATCGGTATCATTTATAAAATCAGGTATATAGAGCTCATTTTCTTTATCAACGCACGATCTGTCCCCATTAATAAAACCAAAGAAAGCTTCATGGATCTCCTGATTCATAATATCGTTATCAGCATGATCTTTATCTCTTCCCGGTACTTCAGGACCGTTATACTTAAGAGCTCCATCAGAGAATTCCAATATACCCAGTTTGGACTGATCATTGTCTTTTCGTCCAAACTTTCCTTTTCTTATGTACATCGTATTATCTTCGATAGAATCTATCCAGTAATCATAATCTCCACGTTCCTGAAGTTCATAGCCCTGTTCATTCTTTATATCGTATACAAAGATGCCGGTCGAAACTATGCCGCTTCCGTGAGTAACACTGGTACAGAGATCCTTTCTCCCATCACCCGTTACATCAAAATAGTAATAACCCGGGTAAATGAACCTGCCCATTTGCACCGTATGTTCATCTATATAGTCCCAGAAATCATCTATCACATCCTGTCCGACATCGGCAGCCGTCACCATATTCTGGTCTTTGGAAAAATTTATATATGATCCTATGCCTTTTGTCGGATGATTTGATAAGCCGTATAACGTTATCAGGAGTGGGATCATAAAAACTACATTCTCATTCATTGTACATACCTAAATTCAGAAAGAATCAGTATCCATCTTTGAAACAGCAATGGCACATCCCATGGCTATCTTTCCTGCCTCATCTTTGGGTGCTCCCGCCTTCAAAGCGATGATCAGCATATTTTGAAGAACTATTCCGAAAAGAATGGGATATTCAGAAGGAGACTTGCAGTATTTTGAAGTCATGTTTTCATATATGCCATCCCAGCACTGTTTAACCTCATTAAAAATGTTCTGTGGTTCAAGACCGCCTACAGTCATGTCCTCACCACCTACATTTTTGGCAAAATCAGACACCATTTTTAAGATGTCTTCGTTAGAGAGATTTACTATTGCATTGCATAAACCTATGACACTGTTTTTATTCTCAAGAAGATACTTATTTACATCGTCTCCAAAATAGAATTTCTTTCTATCTTTTGTTTCAACAATCACAAAGCATTTATTTTCACCTATGACAGCCTGATGGCATGCGTATCCGGCGAGAGACGAAGAAAATATGAGTGCCTTTCTTATATCCAGACCTTTATCCGTTGTAAAGACATGCTTTAGCATTTCAATTATATGACCTGCATCCTGACAAAGCCTTTTAACGATTTTCTCTTCACTTTCCTTCTTTGAAAAAAACATGAATTCTCCTCATACTCCAGGCTGATAAATGATCTCAGTTTTCTTTTAAAACGATCTCAAATTCTTCTGCATACTTACCCGAATGACTCTCATCATCATAGATGAATTTAAACGTGTTATCATCGATCCATTCAACTCTAAAGCTTACTTCTTCATTAAAACCTCTGCCCGGATATTTCCAGACACTGTCACCATTGTATTCTATACTTGGTCTGCTCACGAAATCGTACTTTACTATGATCTTATTATCCCTGTTTGGTGAAACAAAAGTTGCACTTCTGTTACCGCAGGCTGTGATCATACATGAAAGGATACAGACACATATCAGATAGATTGATCTCTTCATACAACTGTTAGACTCTCCAATACTTATTCTCCTTAGGATCTGCCTGACTTTTCCTGCATCATTAAAACAGCTTTTTCAAGTGATACGCAATCTGCGAATCTGTTCGGCCACATCATGTCATTATAGTATTCACATGTTGTCTTTTTATTCATGTAGTCATTATCAAACGTAGAATTCGTCCCTTCAGGTATTATGACCTTATATCCTCTGTCAAATGCAGACTTAACAGTCGCATCTATACAGAAGTTGGTCTGCAGTCCAACGATAATAAGAGTATCTTCTTTTTCATTTTCAAGGTAACTTGTGAATTCTTTGTTTCCAAAACAGCTGTTGACTGTTTTTATATATATCTTTTCGTTCTTTTCAGGTGTTACCTGATCAGCTATCTCAAACTCCTCATCTCCGACAGAAAAGCCCGTTCCCGGTCCGTCATCATGCTGTACATAGATAACCTCTATTCCGTTATCTCTTGCTGTATCTATTATCTTAACGGTATTACTTATAAATGTATTAAAATCATAGAGTCTGTCATCCGTGATACCTTTTTGTATATCAACAACGATCAGTTTCATTGAAGTCCTCCTTTAGATCTTTAGCCCTCTTATATAATAGCGGTCATCACCAACAGTATATTTAGTCTTTACAAATCCGTTTCTCTCGTAGAATCTGGCCGCATTTTCATTCTCATTCTGAACCTCTATAACAAGAGGTCTTTTTCCAAACTCCTGATATATTCTGTCTATAGCTTCATTAAGTATCGCAGTCCCCAGCCCCTGTCCCCTGTATGACTTATCTATCACAAAGAACAT
This sequence comes from Lachnospiraceae bacterium, assembly GCA_017619635.1. Taxonomy (GTDB): domain Bacteria; phylum Bacillota; class Clostridia; order Lachnospirales; family Lachnospiraceae; genus Colinaster. Next base: position 163,376 of record JAFZRZ010000040.1, read on the forward strand.
TAGCCTGTAGAACGGGATATTTTGAACCTCCAAAGGATCAGCATCACCTGATATGCCTTCACCTATCATGATCGTTGCTATATATCTGTCATCGTACTTAGCCAGATATGCATGACCTATAAGATCATTCTCTGCCCCATATCTTAAAGTTGATATAAGCGTATCTACATCTTCAACAAAGCTGTATGGTATATCGGATCTGTCTATATCATAAGCCTTCTGACAGTTATCAAAAGACATCTCTTCCAGTGTTATATTCATTACTTCCCCCGTATATCGATTGATCACTTTATAGTGCCGCCCCGATAGCATATGATACGTCTGGTATCGGGATTAGCAAATATGCCGCTGTATTCGCTTCCTGTTCCCGCGGGATCATATACCATGACCGTATACTCATCAACAGGCATATCCGTTATCAGATCAAGAAAGTCGCCGCTTTTAAAATCATTCAGTGTATATCCGTCATTTAATGCATTGATATCCCTAACTTTGATACCGTAATAATGTGCTCTCCCGTATTTCTTTTCATTTTCGTCTTCTGATGAAAGATTATATTCGTTCACAAGCTCTTCAATATAGTTATCATACTCCTCATCACTCAAAGAGAAACTGTATGCATCTATACCACCAAGAATGCCGATATGCCTTCTTATACATTTAAAATCATATGCACCTTTTGGATCGCCATGATATAGCACATAACCATTGTCTTTTTTATACTTATCAAAATCCGAATACGATATTGTTCTGCATGAAAATATGAACCAACCAAACAGTACTGATATGATAACCAGACTAATGATAAGTTTCTTATGTATTCTTTTTAGCTCAGACTTTTCAGAGTTCCCTTTAAGATCAGTCATCCAAACCTCGTTTTTTATATTGATAAGCTATTCCCGTATCGTCCTTGTTCTTAAGTTGATAGTAACAGCTTCATTTATCTTTACGGATTCATCACCTTTTTTTCCCTTGGCATCAATAAAGATGATCGTTTTATTATGTCCGTCCTTCACATCCACTTTTATGCTTCTGTCACTGTCACATTCAAGTTCGATCTGTTCATATATCTCTTTTATCCTTGCATAGGCAAACATCACTTTTTCGTTTGCTTTGTCGCTTACTCCGAATATACTTCTTTCCTCTATGGAGATTGTCATCATGTCTGTACTCTTAGCAGCATTCGATGCTATATGTATCTCCACCTTTGGATTCTCATAATAGAACTGCTCCAGTAAAAGGAATGCCATGATTATTATAAGGATCGGGATCAATAATGATAGAATTATACCTTTGTCTGTTTTCTTCATAACTTAAGCTGTTTCCTCTGTGATCATCTTGCTGAAAATATCATCCATTTTCCGTTTTCTTTCTGCATGAACAGATTCAGATTCTTGTGTGGTCTTTCAGAACCTATATCAATGTAATATGTCAGATTAACAACCGTAAAATCACGTCCCATTATGTTTGCCTGAGTTGCTTTGGTTATACCGTAACTTGTCTCGAGTACAGGTTGTTCGATCATGTTCAACTGCTGTATGATAAGATCTACCGACGATGTCATAGTCGCATATTCCTCATCGGCATTTTCGTGCTCTTCTAAGAGCCTGCTGTCTGCTTTTGTTATGTATTTTTTCGTTTCATCAGCATCTCTTTTGACCAGCATCGCATACAGGAAATCATTTATAGTCTTTTCAAAATCCTTCTTACCGTTTGCATTTCCGTAAGCTTCCTGCATTATGTAATAATCCATACTCATCCCTGTAACCTTATAATACATAAGTTCAGGTTCTGAAGGGTCGGAAACGAGTTCAACATTTACAGACTTAAGAGCTTTGCTGTCTTCTTCGGTAAAGGTCTGTGCACTTACAGAATCACCTTCTATGTCAATAGTGCCTTCACCTATCAACACACGATCGTTATTCCCCTTCACAAGACCATCCATAAACGACTTAAATCCGTCACTTGAAGAATACAAAACCACAGAAAGTGTAAGTATCGCTATAGGTACTCCGAATATAATGGCTACTACCTTTGACATTTTATCAAAAAGTTTATTCATATCATTTTCTCGAAATAAAAAAGATTAACTGATTCTACGGTTTTACTGGTTTTATCTTACTCAAAATTGCATTTATCCGCAACTATAATCATACCATTTTAAGGCTTGTGAATACATTATCTGTCGAAAATATACTAGTATGTCAAATTGAAAAATTATCATATGAAAACTTTTCAACAACACTGCTGTTTGATATAATTATGCTGAAGGTTATTGAAGGGTGAAAAATATGAATAAATGGAAAACTTGGCAGATTGTCCTGTTTGTAGCTATGTGTGTATGTATGAACATATGTGGAAAGCTCTTAGCGGTCTGGTTACAACTACCGCTGTGGGCTGATTCGTTCGGAACCGCACTGTGCGCTTATATTGCCGGTCCTGTATGTGGCGGCATGGTAGGCCTTACGGGTAATCTGGCTTATTGCATGATCAATCATATATCTGCAGCATATTCCATTACCAGTATTGCACTGGGAATCATAGTGGGTGTTGCTGCGCGCAAAAGATGGTTTGATCAGTTTTACGGATTTATGAAGGCCGCTTCTTTGGCGATGCTCACGGCCCTGGTCGTATCTGTTCCGGTAAACATTCTTTTAAACAATGGTTATACCGGAAACAAATGGGGGGACGGAGTTATCGAATATCTCTTGACCAAAGAATGGTCTCCTTTTTTATGTTCTCTTTTGGGACAGCTTGCTATCGAATTTGCCGATAAGGTCCTTACTATCGCCGCAGTATATATCGTTATACTTATTAGGCGTTGGCGCAGAAAACATGATGCAGATAAAGCCACCTTACAGGGTAACGCTACCACGGCTGCCATGTTGCTTTTCGTATCACTCAGTCTAATTCTTGCTATACCTGTAAGAGCATACGCTGCAAATGAAAAAGAAACCATTGACTATAATGATTATGTTCAGAGTGTTTACAGCAGTAATAACGGACTTCCCTGTGGTGAAGCAAATGATATAGCTCAGACCAATGACGGTGTTTTATGGATCGGTACTTATGCAGGTCTTTACCGCTATAACGGGCGAGAGTTCCGCTGGATAGACGACTATGAATCTGTTAAAAACGTAAACTGCCTTTATGTTGATGAAGAAGGACGTTTATGGATCGGAACAAACGATAACGGACTTTCTATCGTTATCCGTGAAAAGATCGTAAATGTACTTGATCAGTCAAGCGGTCTTCCATCCGATTCTGTAAGAAGCATAATACGTGCAACGGACGGTTATTATTATATCGGAACGACCTCGAGCATGCAGATCCTTATCATGAATAACGGTCTTAAGATAGCTAATACTCTTCCTGAGGTAAACTATGCCGACAGTATCACTGCCGATCAAAAAGGTCATGTTGCGGCTATATCTTCAGACGGAACACTTTATCTTATGAAGAATGGCGAAATAGTCAATTCCATGAGTCTGCCCGATGAAAATGAGCTGTTTAACTGCTGTGCCTTTTCACCTGACGGAAAGCTCATGGTCGGCTCATCCACCAATCATATTTACAGCTATAACATCTCTGATGATGACAGGTTTAAGATCGATAACGTGATCACATGTAAGGATGTATCAAGTATCAATAATCTTAACTACTTAAGTAACGGTACCCTGTTCATATCAACTGACAGCGGTGTTTCATATCTTGATTTCACCGGCTATCATGTTTTAAACACAAATGATTTTAATAACTCGATCGACAACATGCTCTATGACTATCAGGGTAACCTCTGGTTCACATCTTCCAGACTTGGACTCTTAAGGCTTGCCAAATCCCCTTTCAAGGATGTATATGGAGCCATAGGCATGGAAAGAAAAGTCGTAAATGCCATCGTATCTTGGCAGGACTGCTATTATATCGGTACAGACAGCGGACTTAATATCGTTGACAGATCATGCCGTGAACAGATAGAAAATGAACTGTCTGAGCAACTCGACGGTAAGCGTATACGATGCATGCTGGTGGATAAGAAAAACCATCTTTGGATATGCACATACGGAAGCGGTCTTTTGGAATATGCTCCCAGTGGCGAACAGTGGGCATATAATGCAGATAACGGAAGTTTCGGTAACAGGGCACGTATTGTGACTGAACTTAACGACGGTACTATCTTGGCAGCCGGTGATTCAGGTATAAGCTTTATTAAAGATCATCAGGTGACCCAGACCATCCGTAATGAGGACGGGCTTATAAACTCCATGATTCTTACTCTTACCGAAAAAAGTGACGGTACTATCTTAGCCGGAACTGACGGAGACGGCTTGGCTGTTCTTAAAAACGGTAAGGTTTCTGAGATCCTTTCAAGAGATGACGGTCTAAGCAGTGATGTCATTTTAAGGACTGTAAAAGATCCCAAATCCGACGGTGTATTCATAGTTACCAGTAACAGCCTTTGTTACCTTGAACCCGAAGGAAACATCAGGATACTTGATAAATTCCCGTATTTTAATAACTACGATATATTTGTAAAGGACGAAGATACTCTTTTTGTAATGTCAAGTGCCGGTATTTATGTTGTTGAGCGTGATGAGCTCGTTGAAGGCGGTGAAATCGCTTGGGAGCTCTTAGATGCAAGACGGGGTCTTGGTACTTCTCTTACAGCCAATTCATGGAATTATTACAATGGCAACAACGAATTGTTCCTTCCCTGTGATACAGGCGTCTATATCATAGATGTAGAAAAATACAACAGTGATATCCGTTCTTACAGAATGCAGCTTGCATCTGTCAGACTGGACGGTGTATTACAGCCTATCGATCGTACAGGTGCTATAACCGTAGGTCAGGGTATTGACCGTATAGAACTTGGTCCCGAGATATTAAACTACACCATTCAGGAACCAAACGTAGGATATTTCCTTGAAGGTTATGATAATCAATGGACCATAGTTCCTCAGAACAGCCTTAACAACATCATCTACGTTAATCTCCCGGCAGGTAAATACACTTTCCATCTCGCAATATTCGACAGTGCCGGTGAAAAGGTTTTGGAAGAACGTAAATTTGATCTTGAAAAAGAAGGTGAGCTTTATGAACATACAGGCTTTATGGCATATATGCTCGGTCTTCTCTCACTGTTCCTCATATGGTTCACATGGCTGATCGTACAAAGACAGATCAACCAGCAGCAGATAAAGCTTAACATGGCTAATGAAACGGTCATGGCTATAGCAAATGCTGTCGATGCCAAAGACGTTCGTACGCATCAGCATTCGACACGTGTGGCACAGTATTCGGTATTGATAGCACAAGAAATGAACTGTTTCAAATGGTGGGAACGCAGAAAAGCCCTTTCCAACCTTGGAAAAGCTGCACAGATGCATGATATCGGTAAGATCGGTGTTCCTGACAGCGTGCTTAATAAAGTCGGCCGACTTACAGATGAAGAATATGCGACAATGAAATCTCACGTAATAAGAGGCGCAAATATCCTTAAGGATTTCACACTTGTTGAACATGTAGAGGATGGAACACGTTATCACCATGAGCGCTATGACGGTAAGGGATATCCTGACGGACTAAAAGGTGAAGAGATCCCTCTGTTTGCCCGTATCATCTCTGTAGCAGATACGTTTGATGCCATGACTTCGAACCGTGTCTATAGAAATCATATGGATACCGATTATGTTATGAATGAGATGAAGCGCGGACGAGGAACACAGTTTGATCCCGAAGCGCTGGATGCGTTCTTACGACTTATTGAAAAAGGAGTTATCAATCTCGACGAGCTTTATGCTCAGAAACGTGCTGAGATAGCAAGTGCATCACAGGAAGCACAGGAGGAACTTACACGCCGAGTTGAGGAGGATAAGAAGATCCAGGAGGCTCAGCTTAAGAAAGAAGAAAACAAAGAATCTGAGGATGAGAAAGGAGAAAAAGCATGAAACGGATTTATATTGCCACCGCACTGACCTGTCTTATACTGCTTACTGCTTTCCTCTTAATCTTCAGGCTTTTTAATCTTACAGGTCAGAAAGATCACCTTACTGTGGGCTTTGTATATGATAACGATGAGAGTACACCCTATACCTATAATTTCTCACTGGCCAAAGATGCCGTGGAAAAGAAATACGGAGAACGTGTTGATATATTAACCTGCAGCAACGTGCTTGATGATGAAATGGAAGAACCATTAAGAGAGCTTGCAAATAAAGGCTGTGACATCATATTCTTTAACGGATACAGCGAACTTGTCATGAAACTTGCACCTGACTATCCAAACATCCAGTTTTGTCAGACTTCATACATGGATATGAACGGTGTCACGGTACCTGCAAACTATCATACATTCAAAGGTGAAGCTTATCAGGGCAGATATGTAAGCGGAATAGCTGCAGGAATGAAAATAAAACAGATGATCTCTGATGGTATTATCACTGATGATCAGGCACTTGTCGGTTTTGTCGCTGCATTCCCAACCTCTGAAGTCATATCAGGCTACACTGCCTTTTTACTTGGTGTACGTTCTGTTGTACCGCAGGCTGTTATGCGTGTATCATATACAGAGACATGGAGCAGTTACGCACAGGAGAAAAATGCTGCTGTTGAACTTATAGATGAAGGATGTGTTATCATCTCTCAGCATACTGATACTATCGGTCCTGCAATTGCTTGCGAGGAAGCTTTGGCAAACCGCGAAGTATATTTTGTAGGAAACAATCAGAGTATGTCTGAAGTGGCTCCCGGTTCTTCTCTTGTAACATCAAGGATATGCTGGGAACCTTATGTTCTTTCAGCCGTTGAAGCAGTAATGACAAACAAGGATATCGAATCGGTTGTATCAGGCCGTATACACGGAACGGATGTATCCGCAGGTTTTGATAAGGGATGGGTTGAAATGGAGGATCTTAACCTTCAGGTAGCCGCTCCCGGTACGCAGAAAGCCATGGATAATGCGATAAACCAGTTTAAACTCGGCTATGTAAATTTCGTCTTTAAGGGAGATTATACAGGTGTTGATCCTGATGATCCGTCTGATACAATCAATCTTAAAACCGGTTACACGGAAAATGAGAATACTTCATATCCTCTTTTCCACTATATACTATCAGATGTGATAACGATCAAAGATCAGTAATAAGATTCTTTTATCAATAAATAATGGGTGAATGGAGTTAATCTCCGCTCACCCATATTTTTATTACTGGTCTTCTTTATCCTCGTATGTTATGCAGATATTTGTAAGTGCACACTGATCACCTGTAAGAGAAACATATACATCTTCTGCCTTATCGATGATGGTCGTTACGGCCCTAATGCTTATTCCCAGATTCTCGGTGTATGTTGTGATCTTATCATCATCCACGCTGAAAGACACAACACTGTCAAATCCGGCCTTTAGGTCTTTCTTCCATTCATCCCAGCCTTTGAAATCATCACCCTTATTGATCGTAAGCTTATTACTTGAAACCTTTTCAGCTTCCCAGTATTCACCATCCATCCTTATTAGAGCATACTCTTTATAATTCTCCCCTCCGGGTTTTTTATCTTCAGAATAGAAAATATCTACATAAGGACAATGCCATATCATCCTGGCTGTCGGAAGGCTCATAGAATGGAATGATATCTTCATGCCGTCTCTGACCGGAATACCTGTTGTTGATGCGATCCTGTAGCCGTCTATCTGAATATTGGGTATATCTCCTGCAGGAACGTTTATATAAGTGATCTCCTCAGCTATCCTTGGGATATAGTCATCAGGCATATACTCTTCTTCCTGAGACATGCTCACATCGAATATATGACAGTTATCACCTGTAAGACCGATATATGTGTAACGAGCGCTGTCAGGGAGTGCGATAGTTATACTTACAAGTCTGATACCGTCATCTATCTTCATAAGTATATGATCTTTAATCTTTACCGCTTCTATATCATATATCAATCTGTCTGATCTTGAACCATTATATGATAAGTTACTCTTACTCTCAGTAACTTTGATCTTTCTTGCACCCTTTATTTCATTTTTGCCGTCAAACCATATCTGGGCATACTCAAAATAGTTAAGCTCTTTTATCTCTCGATCTGAGTCATGATACCTTGCATCAAGAGAGTCAAACAGGATCATGCAAGGCGCAAACTCTTTACTTCGTTTATCCATCGCTTCACAACTGAATCTGATCCTCTTTATCACAGGAGCAGGGCCGATCTGGATACCGTCTGATATCTCATCTCTTGACTTTTTACAAAACAGAGAGCTTTTTCCGGCAAGTTCCTTTAGAGTATTGCGCTCTCTCATCTCATAGTCTGTATCAACATCGATAAGATGCTGCATTATCTTTGCAAATCTTGGATCAAACTGTGTTCCGGAACCTTTAACTATCTCTTCTCTTACAGTCTGCTGAGGTATGGTATCACGATAGCTTCTTGTTGAAGTCATGGCATCATATGCATCTGCTACAGAGATTATCCTGGCAACCTCAGGGATATCATCACCCTTTAAGCCGTTGGGATAGCCTTTGCCATCATAACGCTCATGATGGAAGTTAGCACCCAGTATTAGATTTGGATACTCATTAATGCCTCTTAAGATCTGGGCTCCCAAAACAGGGTGCTGCTTTATGACCTTGTATTCATCATCTGTTAACTTACCTTTTTTATTGATTATGTTATCATCTATACCGATCTTTCCTACATCATGAAGAAGAGCGATGTAATAGATCTCATCGCACTCAGCCTGACTCTTTCCTGACATCTGTGCGATCTTCTTTGAATACTCTGCAACTCTCGAAGAATGACCGTGTGTATATTCATCCTTTGCATCTATTGCGTTAACCAAAGCTGTTGCAGTCTGTTCAAACAGACGCTTCAGATTCTTATCTTCCTCTTCCTTTCTGTAGAGACTTAACTGGAAACTGATCAAAACGTAAACGATGGCACTGACGATAAAAAGACCTGCTATCGTATCAAAGAAGTTACCGCCTCTGGGGTATTCTGTTATAAGATCAGGGAAATAATAGCCTATAGTCCAGCACAGTATCATGACAATACCATCCAGTACCAGCATTACACGCTGTAACTTCCCTTCCAGGATAAGAGCTATATAAATAGTACCGAGAAGTAGCCATATGGGTGCTCCTCCGTTTACTCCGCCGTTTGTAAAGAACATAGCCGGAAGGAATATGAAAACCAGTATGACTGAAAGCACAACACGCGCTCTTTCTATAAGATCTTTTTTGATCGAGTAATAAACATATATGGAAAAGAATACCGCTCCAATAAAAGTAGATATAGTCGCAGACAGAGGCTCTTTCATTATCAGTCCGCATGGTATTGCCGCAAAAATAGCCAGCAAGACAAGAACAGAAAAAAGGATGAATGTCCTTTTTTTGATGTCTACTGACTGATCATATATATATTCTTTTATATGCTTTGGAGACAGATTAAGCCTCTTCATTATGAAATTCCCCTCAAAGTATATTTATGTATTTTAACCGGCATCTTTAACCAGCTTTTCACTCAGTTCATACAGTCTTTTTGCCAGATTGATATCCTGTGAACGTTTTGATGAACGTGCGATCTTACATTTATAGAAATATTCTCCTGTCACATCTTTTACAGACTCATCCGTTGCCAGAAATATCGCTGTGCGTGCGCCCTCTTCGGGAGTAAGAAAGAAGGGTTTTAGCATTCCCGTTATCGTCTTTCCAAAACCGCTTTCCCTGTCTATGCCTATATTTGTTGCAACGGCACCCGGATGACAGCAGTTGACTGTTATACCTTTTGATTTGACACGTTTGGCAAGTTCTCTTGTGAAAAGAACATTGGCAAGTTTGCTTTGGGAATATGCCTTTATCACATTGAATCCCTTCTTAAGATTGATATCATCAAAATGGATCTTACCAGTCTTATGCGCACCGCTTGCCACATTTACGATGCGTGCACCTTCTTTCATCATATCAAGCAGTTGAGTCGTTAAAAGAAAATGTCCTATATGATTTATTCCAAACTGTCTTTCCAGTCCTTCCTTTGTTTCCTGTCTGTCTAAAGATATGAATCCGGCATTGTTTACTAGTATGTCTATCTTTTCAAAGCGTTCATGAACTTGAGCGGAAAATGATCTTATGGAATCATAATCCCCCAGATCACAAAGGATAAGATATGTCCTGCTGTTACCGTCTTGAAGCAGCTCATGGTATGCTTCCAAGCCTCTTTTCTCGTTTCTGCAAAGCATTATAACAGTCGCGCCCTCATCAAGCAGAGCACGTGCTGTAGCCATACCCATACCCGAATTTGCTCCTGTTACAACCGCCACTTTTCCCAACAGTCTTTTCATATATTTCTCACTCATAAACCATAAACAATATATTACTTTCAGCGTAACACATTATATTGTCTCATACGTAATAAAGAGCTCATCCTTTTTAGGTCTGAGCTCTTAATCAATCTTATTTATTCTACAGGCGGCATCTCTATAAGCCATCCGGGCAGCCAGTGCTTTAACATGTTCTCAAGTTCAAGCGGTACGATAGGCTTTGACAGATAGTCATCAAATCCAAGACGCATATACTCTTCCTTTGCACCCGAAAGGGCATTTGCGGTAAGAGCAATGACAGGTGTCTTGTTGATAAGCTTCTGATCCTTAAGTATACGTAAGCATTCCGTACCATCCATCTCAGGCATCATATGGTCAAGAAGGATGACATCATAAAATTCATTTCTGACTTTATCAAGACACTCCTGACCGCTGTGAGCAAGATCTATCCTGATCTCTGTTGACTTAAGCAGGTTCTTTACAACAACAAGGTTCATGTTGTTATCATCGACTGCAAGAACTTTTGCTTTGGGTGCCTTGAACGAAGGCTTGTAGTTCTTTGACTTGGCAGCGGGCTTGTTGAACTTAAAGTCAAATTCACCTACCTCATCATGTTTAACGACCTTCTGAGGTATCGTTACTATGAATTCGGATCCTTTTCCGTAATCACTCAATACATCTATCTTACCGTGCATAAGCTTCACATATCCGCCTACGATGGCAAGTCCGAGTCCTGTACCTTCTATGTTCTTGTTATGCGCTTCCTCAAGTCTCTGGAATGAGGTGAACAGCTTGTTTATATCAGTCTTCTTGATACCTCTTCCGGTATCCTTAACACTGATCTTAAGATCTATCTGTGACTTGCTCCTGTTGATGAAATCAACATCAAGGGTTATCGTACCTGTCTCAGTATATTTGACCGCGTTGGTCAAAAGATTTAATACGATCTGACGGATACGTACCTCATCACCGTAAAGATAATTGGGTATCTGAGGATTGATCTTAAGCTTAAGGCCCAGATTCTTCTTACCTGCTCTGTCTTTGATCATATTCATAAGGTCGTTACATACAGTGGAGAGCTGATACTCAACTCTGATGATCGCAACCTTACCTGACTCTATCTTACTAAGATCGAGGATATCATTTATAAGAGCAAGAAGCATGCTTCCTGAACTTGCTATGTTACGTGAGTACTCGGAGATCTGCTCATTCTCACTCTCTCTTTGTATCATCTCATTCATACCAAGCACGGCATTGATGGGAGTACGGATCTCATGAGACATATTTGAGAGGAATTCCGATTTTGCTTTTACGGCATTTCTTGCTTCATCAACCTTGGTCTCTACGACACGGAGCATGTCATCAAGGCTTCGCTCCTGCTCAAGGCTCTTCATTCTCTCATGGATGACAAGTTTTACAACCTGTCTGCCTATATAGTTGGCACCCAAAAACATGAAGAATATGGCAAGAAACTGCAGTTCATCCATAGTAACTCTCTTGTTCATACGTTCATAGAAGAACATGAAAGTTAACAGGATGATGCACACAAAATTCTGTAACAGATGAAAATCCTCATCCATATATACAAGTGCGAGCATGGACTCCAAAAAGAGCATGCAGATGAACATGGTTATGGATTTCCATGTGAAATACATCGTAAAGCTGATGATTACATATACAACCAGGTAGAATCTCTTGTATTTGTAAAGATCAAGGATATTGGCATCCAGAAGGAATCCCGGCATTATTCCTGCAATGATCAGAAATACGATCAGAATGAACCTTGTGGGCCTTCTCATGTCTGTAGCTATCCATATACCCATGCAGCATACGATGACACCGAGGTAATAGAAAATTGTATTCAGAAAACGGGCATAATTATTGTTCACTCGGAGTCACCCCCTTTGGCACAACAAAATGCAGTCCTTTTTTGACCATCTCAACTTTGACGGTTCCGCCAAACGTCAGCATCTCACCGTCTACATTGTACTTGATAGGACCATCGTTTATCCTTCTGATATAAATGTTCTGCGCATCAGCATATTCAGCGATATATTTGAGCTTATAGAACTTTTTGCGCATAAGATTGAAAACTATCGGTATAGACCAGAATCTTCTGGCATCAGAACGAAGTAAAACAACCTTACCCAGGCCGTCTGTAACATTCGCCTCATCATATATGCTCACATTACCGCCGAGTATGTTTCCGTTACCAAAGTAAATCTCCGTGAAATCATCAACGTAATGCTTCTCCCCTATGGTAACCTCACATTTTGTCGTATGTGATTTGAACAACGCAAAAGGAAGGCACCACATATATGGAGATATGTTGCCTATCGTATTGATGAATCTGTATTTCTCAACCTGTTCGAGGAGTACGCTGTCTATACCCATAGAAAATGAGTTTAAAGCTATATTCTTGTTGTTGAAACGGATATAATCCAGATCCACAACATCACCGTATATGAGCTCCTCAAGCTGTTTGAAACGTTTTTGATCTTTTGCGGGGAAAACTTTGATAAAACTGTTAGAAAGTCCGCATGGTAAGAAGGCAACCTCGACATTATCAAGGTTGTCTATGTCATTGACGATATTTCGTAGTGTTCCGCTACCGCCACAGCAGTATATCCTTAGTTTCTCATCCTCGAATATATGCTGTATCCTGTTGATGAGCTCGCCTTCGTAGCCCGCATTTCTGGTATCAAAGATATAATAATCTATATCCTTGAATTCAGATATCTTTCTTCTGAGCTTCTCGGCAAAATCCATCTTGCCGGCCATCGGATTAACGATGAATACATGAATCATGTGATAGTCCCCTCAATACATAATTCTTTAATCCAAAGCTAATATGTTAGCACCCTTCCATATGTGGTCAAGGTCATAGAAGCTTCTGCTCTCTTTATCAAATATATGTATTATAATATCATTATAATCCATTAATATCCAGTTTGCAGTATTATAACCTTCGATATGTTTGGGTTTTATATCCTTCTTTGCCAGCTCCTCTTCAACAAAATCAACCATTGCATGAACCTGATTGATATTGTTTCCTGTTGCTATCACAAAATAATCAGCCATTATAGACTGTTCCGATATATCAAGTACGCTGATATCTTCAGCTTTCTTTTCTGATAATTTGTCTTTTATAAATTTAAGTAGATCGTTCATTTCTTGTAGTACTCGTATGCCTCCAGTGTAGTCGGATCAAAGCAGTCTCCTTTTTCTTTGATATAGGAGATCGTATTCTCATATATCATGATTATGCATTGATCAAGATCTTTATATGCCATGGCTCTTATCTCATTGAGATTTGGCAGTATCTTTCTTAACGGTTCGATATAATCCGCAACAAATATGAGCTTTTCAAGCATATCCATACCAGGTTTGCCTGTTGTATGCCATCTGATCGCACTCAGTATCTGCTCATCATGCTCATCATAATCATTTTTTGCCACATATACACCCATTTTTGCATGGATAAGCCCGGGGGTTTTAAGTTCATATTCTGACAGTTCAATGCCGTGCTTTTTACAGAAAGCTATACTCTCATCATCCTTCATATACTTTGCGCAGTCATGAAGAAGTCCTGCCCTGAACGCCTTGTCTATCAAATCCTTATCATGACACATGGCAAGGTTTGCCGCAGTGCATGCAACTCCCATACTGTGTCCCAGACGACTGTTCTTTAAGGTCTTTTGAAGACCGGCTATGATCTCGTAATTAGTCATGTCTTCAGTCCCTGTAAAGATTGAATTTATTTATGTAGTTAAGGGTATCATCCGCAACCATGTATCTGATGGATTTTCCCTCTTTTATCCTTGCTCTTATCTCTGTTGATGAAACATCGATATATGTGCAGGTAAGAACATGTATTGAAGCATTGTATTTCTTTGTGAGTTCATCAGCCTTAGCCTGAAGCTCTTCAAGGCTCTGACCTTTTCTTACCGCAACAAGGATTGATGCATTCTTCATTATCGATTCCGTATTCTTCCACTCCTCTATCTGGAACAGAGAATCGGCACCGATTATAAGATAATACTCCGTATCGGGATTCATACGCTTTAACTCTTCCAGAGTCTCATAAGTATATGAATTACCCGGACGGTCTGTCTCTATTGTTGAAAGAGCAAAATGCGGGTTGTCATCGATAGCACCGCCTGTCATCGTGATCCTCTTTTTCTTGTCAAGAACGATACTCGGATCTTTAAAATGACTGATACCTGTCGGAATGAACAGGATCTCATCAAGTTTATACTCATCATATGCATGCTCTGCAAGGATAAGATGTCCTATATGGATAGGATTGAACGTACCACCAATAATTCCAACCTTTTTATTTGCTTTCATTGCTGTTCTCCTTATATTTTATAAAGGTAACTTTATCTTTGGATCTTTTTTATCGGGCTTGTATAAAACTATCTTTTTACCGATGACCTGAACCACCTGTGAACCTGTTCTGTCAGCCAAAACCTCAGCTATGGATCTAGGATCATCCATACAGTTCTTTAATACGGAGATCTTTATAAGCTCTTTCTTGTTGAAAGCTTCCGTAATGGCTTCCGTATATTCAGGTGTGATCGATGATTTGCCCACCTGAAATATAGGTTCTATGTTCATCGCAAGACCTTTAAGATAAGAACGCTGCTTGCTCGTCATTTATTATAATCCTCTTTCTTTTTATACACTTACTATCTTATCACTTATTTATAATAATCAAAAGAGAAACCGTACATCCTTACGGTGTCACCCTCGTTGATACCCAGCTCTTCGAGTTTTTCCAGTATACCGTTATCCTTAAGGAAATTCTGGAAGAATACAAAACCTTTTTCACTCTCAAGGTTTGTATATCCGAGCATCTTTTCGATCCTCGGTCCCTCAACGACATACTCATCCTCATGCTCGTCATATTCAACAGTGAAAGGTTCATCGTATATGATACTGTCGCTGAATTCGTATTCGCTCTCAAAGATCTTAGGATCATCACCTATCTCATCCAGCATTTCACGGACTCTGTAGAGCACTTTTGAGATTCCCTCTCCGCTCACAGCACTTATGGGATATACCTCATAACCCTTGGGCTCAAACTCTTTTCTTATCTTCTCTACAACTTCATCTTTTCCCTCGTAGATAAGATCTGTCTTGTTGGCAGCAATAACCTGAGGTCTCTTTGCGAGTTCCTCATTATAATTTGCCAACTCCTTGTTTATTGCATAGATATCCTCAATGGGATCTCTTCCTTCGCTTCCTGATGCATCAACGACATGTATGATGACCTTTGTTCTCTCGATATGTCTTAAGAACTGATGACCAAGACCCACGCCTTCACTCGCACCGTCAATAAGTCCCGGGATATCTGCTATAACAAAGCCTTTTGCATCATCCAGATCGACAACACCAAGATGAGGATCAAGGGTCGTAAAGTGATAATTGGCTATCTTTGGACGTGCATTACTTACCTTTGTAAGGAAGGTACTCTTTCCAACGTTTGGATATCCTACAAGTCCGACATCTGCCAGTACCTTAAGCTCAAGGATGAGATTTAATTCTTTTGCGGGCTGACCGGGCTGCGCATATTTGGGAGCCTGCATCTTGCTTGTTGCATAATGCTGGTTACCGTTACCGCCCTTACCGCCTGTTAAAAGCACGAATCTGCGGTTATCCCTGCTCATATCGGTTATTACCTTACCGGACTCTGCCTCTTTGATAACAGTGCCCTCAGGGACCTTTAAAACGATATCCTGGCCATTCTTTCCGTGGCAGTTACGTTTTCCGCCGTCCTCACCGTGACCTGCGAGATATTTTCTCACATTTCTGAAGTCTACAAGAGTGTTGAGGCCGTCATCGATCTCAACTATAACGTCTCCGCCTTTACCGCCGTCACCACCGTCGGGACCGCCGTTTGGCACATATTTTTCTCTTCGAAATGATACATGGCCGTCTCCGCCCTTACCACTTCTGACATATATGGTCGCTCTGTCTGCAAACATGATCGCTCAACCTTTCATCATCTGATAAAACAAAGCTCCAAACCTAAGTCTGGAGCTTTTGATAAATAACTTATTTTTCTTCAACCGGATAAACACTTGCCTGTTTCTTATCTCTACCCAGTCTCTCGAATCTAAGAATTCCGTCTGTAAGTGCGAATAATGTATCATCACCGCCACGGCCTACATTGATGCCGGGATGTATCTTAGTTCCGCGCTGTCTGTAAAGAATGTTGCCGGCTTTAACGAACTGTCCGTCAGCTCTCTTAGCGCCAAGTCTCTTAGCTTCTGAATCTCTACCGTTCTTGGTAGAACCAACACCCTTTTTGTGGGCGAAGAATTGAAGGTTCAACTTAAGCATACTACACCTCCTCGAATATAATATCAATATACTTATTTCCGTATTCTTCCTGTATCTGTTTAAGACCAAGTATCATCGAATCAACAAGAAGCTGGGATTTCTCTGAAGGCGTGTTCTTAAACACACATCTTATCATCCCTATCTTTTCATCGACTGTTACATCTGTTTTCTCTTCACACAACTTCTCGATCGAATTGATCGTAGTTGTTATAAGAGTCGTTATAGCGGAACAGACTATATCTATGCCTCTTCTTGCATATCCTGCATGTCCGCATGCTTCAAATGCCTTTGTCTTATCTTCACTCTGCCAGATACGTACAGTGGTCATTTTTCACTCCACTTATGATAATTAAGCGTTGATCTTGTCAATCTTAACCTGTGTATAAAGCTGTCTGTGACCATTCTTTTTGTGGTAACCAGATTTTCTCTTGTACTTGTAAACGATTACCTTCTTAGCCTTGGCCTGATCCATAACGGTAGCTGTTACTGTTGCGTTTGCAACCGCATCTCCGCACTTAAGATCTGCATCCTTTACAGCAAGTACAGTATCAAATGTAACTGAAGAACCAACTTCTGCGTCAAGCTTTTCAACTCTGATGCAATCGCCTTCTTCAACTTTGTACTGCTTACCGCCTGTTGCAATGATTGCGTACATAGGTTTTCCCTCCTATTCTAAGTGTAAAACACTTTTCTCGCTAACTGTGGCGGCGCATATGCGCACTTATAGCCTCGTTACGCGGCATACTGCTATACTATATCATCAGTTTGCTCAATAGTCAATACATTTTCCTGAGTGTTTTTATTTTCATAGAAGAAAACACATATTGCGATAAATGCGATCTGGAGAATAAGGTTCACCCAGAAATTAACACTTAAGAACTGACCTATAATAAATACCACTACATGTACAGGGAATTTTGCCAATACTGTGATCCTGTATCTCTGATCCGCATCGAAATCCTTGTTGAAGATCTTGCCGAACATCATTGTGAAAAGCTGCATGATGCATGCTACCAGGTAGAACAATCCGAGTGATACGATCGACCATACCATGATGACTATTATAATGATGCTCTTCAAAGAAGGCATTATCTCTCTAACAAGCTTATCCTTTGAGATCGTGAAATTGCCAAGATCCTTATAGCTGAATGACTGGATCTGACCGTTGTTGAGCATTGCAAAATCATATTTACCAACAACCATGACTGACTGATATTTATAATCAGAATTGATCTTTCTTATGGTATCCTCATCAACTTCTTCGAGTGAATCGTTGATCTCTACATAAGTGCCGTCACTGTCAAATGTGTAAGGCTGGTCTATCTCAAACTCACCGTCGATCAATGTGAATTCAGGACACTCATCCTTAAGAGACTCTGTGACCTCATCAAAACCTTTGCTGAACTTTATGCATGTTACAAGGCTTAAGATAAGAAATACGATAAGAAATGCTCCGAAGATCTTTCCACCTTTCTCTTTAGACAGCTTTGCATACTTGGGTGGTATAAAACTGAACACCGGTATCTCATAAAAACTGATATTTTTCTCTTCCATTTTAACTCCCTCATTTCATTAACTCTATGGGTTTAATATGTTACGTTAACACTATATCATGTTAAAGAACATAAAAAAATATACAAATTATTCAAATTATTCACTCTATTGCCTCAAAATTTCATAAATAGGAGGTTTTATTTTCTTTCTGACGATCTCAACCAGTCCAAGTGAGGTCATATCCACGTAATCACATCTGACGGGATCCGTGAGCAAAAGACTCTTTATATGCTCTATAAGCTCGTTTTTGGCTTCATCTGTATGCATGTTTATGAAATCTACGATGATGATACCGGATATGTTCCTTAATCTTAACTGACGTGCTATCTGTTCGGCCGCCTCCCTGTTTATCAAGAGTATGTTCTCATCCCTGTCCTTTCCGGATATGTTCTTTGCGGAATTAACATCTATGACAGTCATCGCTTCCGTATACTGTATAACGATGTTTCCGCCGCATTTAAGCCATATCCTCTCGGACATGATCTCCTCTAGCTTTGTATCCAGACTGTACAGCTTTGCAAGCGGATAATCATCACTGTAAAGGACAGCGTTTCCGTATTCTTTTATGTTCTCAAACACTTCAGGAATATCAGTTAATATCCTCTCATATGATTCAAGAGGAAGTCCTTTTATGAAATTTATGTATTCAGGCTCCTTTTTATATATAAGAGACGGTGCCTTTCTTGTTTCCGACACCTCTTTAAGCTTCTTTAACTTCTCATACAGCCTCTTTGCCTCATCCTCTATAAGAGCAGGCTCTTTGGCATACAGGGCGTTCGTCCTTATCGTCACGCTGCATTCATCATCTTTCGGGATGGCTTCTCTTAAAGAAGCACGCATATCTCCCGTTATCTTGCGACTTATATTGACAGAAGGTTTTTCAAGAGTCACCGCACAGTATATCCCCGATATCGAAGGCTTTGATGTGAGTACGGCCTCCTTGTTTTTTGAAGCCTCCTTAACAACCTGAACGATAAGTTCAGTTCCCTCAACAGGTCTGATATCATCGTTTATGTCATTGAAACTCAAAAAGCCAAGTGTATCCTCTTTAAACTCCACAAAGCAGGCCTTTAGATTCTTTACGACATGCTTTATCCTGCCAACATATATATTTCCCGTTATATCACTGTCAGGAACGGTGACAGACAGTCTCTCCATCTTTGAGTCCACATCAAGCCAGGCCACAAAATCATTCTTGTATTCAGTTATGCATACAGTTGATCTTATCAAAAGTCTTCTCCCAGTGCCTCAAGCGGTACGAACTCATTGTTATCATCATAAGTATAGAACTCCTCGCGGATTATCTGATACTTTGTGGGTGTTATCTCTTTACCGCAGAATCTCGCATATTCCTCTATCACGGAAAGCGGTTTGATATTTCCGGAACTCGATGCGTCTATCAGCATCTTATAGGCATTCTTATCATAAGAGAATTCATATATATGAGGTCTTAAGTCAAACTCTATCTCATTTTTCTTTGTCTGCTTTATTATATTTATATGTTCTCTCTTAAGGAAATCATCAACCTTTGAATCATCGGTGTTCTCCTGTTCAAAGCCTTCCTTCATTATAACGGTATATCTCGCAGCGGCTATTGATGCCATGGCATTCTTTACACCGTCAGGAAGCTTTGTCACAGACAGTATCCTCATGCCATCAACCATAACTGCATTTAATGAATCCATAACGCTTTTGGCATTACCGCTGTTAAGCTCTATGTCAAAATATTCTCCGTTACTCTCAACTCCCACTCCCAAAGGAGAAGCAAAACTCATTATCTGATGGGGAGAGAAACCCGAGCTGTATGCTATATCGACATCTGCCTTTCGCATGCACTTCTGGAAGTATCTCATTATATCCAGATGACCTATGTATTTCATCACGCCGTCTTTGGCGAATTTGATCCTAACTTTCATTAAACTTATGCCTCTTTCGGCACATGCTCCATACATATGCCTGTTTTATATCTGAACGCACCGCATCCGCTGCACTTCTTCTTGCAGTTTTCGGTCACGATACCCTCTTTGGACTTTAGCCACTCTTTTTTAAGCCACTCCTTGTCAACACCGCAGCTTATGAAATCCCATGGGAATATCTCATCAAGGCCTCGTTCCCTGGTCGTATAGAAATCAACATCTATCCCCAGATCCTCAAAGACTTTCATCCAAACATCGTTCTTATAATATTCACCCCAGGCATCATAGATACAGCCTCTCTTATACGCTTCAAGGATAGCCGGCGCAAGTCTTCTGTCTCCCCTTGCGAACACACCCTCCAAAACGCTCACATCAGCCTCATGCCAGTTGTATTTGATCCTCTTTTGATTAAGCTGTGCAAGTATGGATGTCCTTGTTATATATGCCTTGTTCAAAAAATCATCCTTGGTGTTCATTGAAGCCCACTGGAAAGCAGTGAACGGCTTTGGGATAAAGAAGGAAGTACTTGCAGTTATCTGTACAGGACCTCCTATCCTCTTTTCCTTGGGAACAAGATCAAAGTAAGCCCTTGCGATCTTATCGCACAATACTCCGATCTCCTTTATATCCTCCTCAGTCTCTCCGGGAAGACCAAGCATAAAGTAAAGCTTTACCTTGCTCCATCCTCTTTCAAAAGCCATGGAAGCTCCGCCTATGATATCATCCTCAGTCAGTCCCTTGTTTATGACATTTCTCATTCGCTGGCTTCCTGCTTCAGGTGCAAATGTAAGAGAGCTCTTATGCACATCCTGGACCTTTCCGAAAGTCTCAAGCGAATAATTATCTATTCTGAGACTTGGAAGGGAAATGTTGATATATTTTCTTGAGCATTCCTCTATAAGGAAATCGGTAAGCTCCTCTATTTTTGAAAAATCACTTGAGCTTAAAGAGCTTAAAGACACTTCCTCATGGCCTGTATTTGCCAGTATCTGCATAGCTTTTTTCTTAAGGTCATCCACATTTCTTTCTCTTACAGGTCTGTAAAGCTGACCGGCCTGACAGAATCTGCATCCTCTTATACAGCCTCTCTGTATCTCAACGACCGCCCTGTCCTGGGTACATCTGATAAAAGGAACGACAGGCTTAACAGGATAGTCTGCATTCTCCAGGTCTGTGACTATCTCTTTATATATCTTTAAGGGTATATCATCACGAAGAGCCTTAAATTCTTTTATTGTGCCGTCCTCGTTGTAATCTGTCTCATATAGGCAGGGCACATACATGCCTCCGAGTTTTGCCGCCTCAACCAGAAAATCATATCTCGATGTCTTGTTTTTCTTGTGCTCTTTATAGATATCAAGAAGTTCCCTGTACTTTGTTTCACCCTCACCTATATAAAATATGTCAAAGAAATCAGCTATGGGTTCGGGATTATACGAGCAGGGACCTCCTCCTATCACTATAGGATCGTCCTCAGCCCTGTCCTTTGATAATAGCGGTATACCTGAAAGATCGAGTACCTGAAGGATGTTTGTATAGCACATCTCATACTGGAGAGTAAGTCCCAAAAAATCAAAATCCTTTACGGGATCCTGACTCTCAAGCGCAAACAGCTTGATGTCTCTCTCTCGCATGATCTTATCAAGATCCACCCACGGACTGTATACTCTCTCACACCAGACATCGTCATATTTGTTGAGCATGTCATAAAGTATCTGTATACCGATATGGCTCATTCCGATCTCATATACATCCGGAAAGCACATCGCGAATCTGATATCTGTCTTTTCTTTATCCTTGATGACACAGTTTATCTCATTGCCGATATATCTTGCCGGCTTTTCAATATTCATCAGTATGTCATCACTCAATGCAAGCTTTACACTCACCTTTTAATACCTCTTTTTATCTCTTTTAATCTGTTTTTGCCGTATTCAAACTCTGCAGCGGATATCTGTCTGTTTGAGAATCCCGCTTTTTCAAGTATGATGATCAGCTTTTCGTTATCACTGTCATCTTTTGCCAGTTCATTTATCTGATCCCTATAGTTATGAGCATTTGACAGATCCTTCTTTTTGGAAGCTCTCTTTATAAACTGGTGATAAAGGATTATCAGTTTTGTATTGGTATCCGCTTTGTTATATCTTACATACCACGCAGCTATCATGTATATCTGCCATGCGACAGCCGTTATAAAGATAAGTGATATGAGTATGATAAGATTCCTTCTTATCTTAGCGGTATCGATATTGTTGCTCTTTGATTCATCAGTTTCGTCATCCGAGATATTCTGAGGTGACAAAAGCCTTAAGAATCTGTCCCACAAAGTTGAACTGTCATTTTCGATATCTGATGAAGGCGGTGTAAGTTCAACACTTATCCATCCGTAATCATCTGTATATATCTCCACCCACGCGTGCGCCGAAGCATCCGTCACATTGATCGTAACCACAGGTACATTAGGCAGTTCCGAGAAGCCTTTCAGGTAATCTTCCTTGTTAAGCTCCTCCATGGCCTTTCCGTTTGTTATCTCATTGTAATCCACAGCATATCCCTCGACATATCTTGCAGGGATCCCCATATATCTAAAAATCAGTACAGCTGCAGATGCAAAATGCACACAGTAGCCCTTTTTATTCGTATCAAGGAAATAGTTTATGAAATCACGTCTTATCGGAGTCGAACCCGGACGCAGTGTGTAAGGGATATTGTCATAATAATATTTCCTTATGCATTCGGCTATCTCCATCTCATCCATGTCATTTGTGATGCCAAGTTTCTGAATGGTGTTTATGATGGAAGGCACATTATCGTTTGGAACGCTCAGCCAGTACTCACGCTCTTCCTTTGTCATCTGTTCACCGCTAAGATAAGGCCCTATCTGTTCATTGGCAGGATAAAATGTTCTGCTTGCCGATCTTCCGACATTCAATATGTTTTCTTTATCCGAATAATACAGAGCATATTCACCGTTGTCACCGGCTTCATTGTCTATATCCATCACACATTTTGTGCTGTATGGATTGCCTGAATCATATTCCTGCTTTAACTTCTCATATTCATTCCTGTTAAGCATCACAGGATTGGCGATAGACCAGAAATTCTGATACGGATGGTAATCGCCTCCGATAAATGTTCGAAGATACACAGGATCGAGATTATACGGTGCGTAGGTTATCACAAGGTCGGTCTCATAATCAAGTCTTACTGAATTAACACCGCCAAGACGACCGCTGCTCATACCACCGACATTTTCATATCTGTTAAAGAAACCTGCAAAACCTGATGTGATGAAGGTCTCCACTATATCATCAGTGATCTGTTTATTCTCACTCTTTCCCTTTAACAGTTCAAATGTATCCTTGGGAAGGATGATATAGATTGCAAGTAAGATGATAAGCACCGCCGATATGATCTGTGCAAAAGCAAAAACATGACCTTTAAAACAGTATGTATAGGTGATCTCTTTCTTATTCCTCACATATACGGAGTTATTATCTGTCTTCTCATATCTTCCGCCTATCTTCCATATGACACTCATAACGATACCGCATATCAGCATCACGTTATATACATAATTGGGCTCGAGTTCCATGTATACAGGCAAAAATAGAACGATCATCGCATTGAGGATAAGATCTCCGTACATCATCCTCTTTACTATGGACATGTTTACGAGGATAACACAGACTGCCCCCAGATAACACGAAGCAAACGTAACAGCCAGACGGGTATTCCTTACTGCCTGAACATAACCACCTATGTCAGGAAGGTTAAAGTATGCACCCGCTGCACCGATTACATCGTTCATCCATGCATAGAAACCACTGTTGATGTATGTTCCGAACGCTACACCAAAGAATATTATCATGAAAAGGTAAGCGATATCACCGATATTCTCAGACTTTTTATTATAATAGATCAAAGATATGATCATGGACAGCAAAAAAACAACCACATTGAAGACAATCTGATTGAATTCCGTGCCTGTCGCGGTTATGGTGCCACCCAGCATACCCGCAGTCACAAGATATACGATTATTCCTTTTAAAAGGAGTGTCAGGATCCTGTTCTCATTCTTATCATAGAAGTTACCGGATATCTCCAGTCCCTCGATAAGAAGATTACCTTCCAGCTCCTTTTCTTTGTTTTTCTTAAATCTCATAAGGAGCAAATCCCACCTCAGAGCCGTCAAAACCGACCCTTAATACAGTTTTCATATTGTAATCATTCATGATAAGGAGTGATCTTAGATCTGTAACAGCCACACTCCTTCCACACATGTATATCGCATCAAATGCTTTTTCGAGATCACGCATGCTGTTTACCACGCGTTCGTTGACACCCTCTAACTTTTTATCAAACCACATTATCCTTATAAGAGTGTTCTCCTTTAAGCAGAAAGCACCCACGCTTAAAGTCAGTGCAAGTATCTGCTCGCAGTATTTCTTTCTCGGAGAGGAATCCACCCATAAGACAAGCTGGTTCTCACAGCTTTTTATATGTTCCCTGACAAGGAGCACATCCCTTTTTGCGGAAAGTTTCCAGTGTATATCCTTTATCCTGTCACCGGGAATGTATTCTCTTATGTTTGAAGTATCCGAATACTCATTACCCTTTTGTGAATCATCCTCGTTATCCGTAAATCCGGTGAGGATGCCCAGTTTTTGTATATCATCCAGGTTTACCTGTTTTGGCATTATGGTGATGGATATCATATGTTCAGAAGGTACTGTCGCCTTAACAAAGCCCAGGACATCACTTATCTCACACTTTGTCAGTGACGCTTCGATTATTCCGCAGTTTGTGACCTTACAGTACAGGGGATTCTTATTTTCCGACTTTGCCACGATCGGTACAGTGAATATCTGGGATATCTCCTCCTCATAATAAAGATTCTTTATCTCAAGGAAGCATTTGCATCTTAAAGACGAGAAAATACTATCATTCCTGATTATGATGCCTATTCCGAGATCATTTCCCACGACCGATCTGTCTTCTGAAGCAAAGAGTTTGACCGTTATTCGTCTTAACATCGATCTTAGCATCATAACAGAAACAAACGGGATTATTATGAACACTACAAGAAAAAGAAATGCGGTATAGCTTCTGAAAAACATAAAAACAGCCACGCCAAATATACCGTATGCAATGATGAACCCTATGATACGGGGAATATTGGGCATGACCTTAATATCTGATATATCTGATAAATATGAGTTATTCTTTTCCATTATTGTCTTGGGGGTGTGACGGCACCAAGCAGCTCTCCTATAACAGCTTTTGTATCAAGTCCTTCAGTTCTTGCTTTCGGACTGATCTTTATCCTGTGACAGAACACGTCTGCTAATACGTTCTGTACATCCTGTGCTCTTACAAATTCGCTTCCGTCTATATAAGCATATGCTTTAGACATCCTTAAGAGCGCGATTATTCCTCTGGGGCTTACGCCTCTTGAGAACAGAGGATGTTTTCTGGTGGTCTCACCAAGTTCGGTTATATATTCAAAGATCGAATCGTGAACAAAAAGGTTAGAAGACTCGATCTTCATTGCCTTAAGCTCCTCAAGAGATATGACAGGCTTGATATCAGGTTTTGTAAAGCCGCCGTTATTCTTAAGTATCTCTACAGTATCAGAGTGTGAGGGATACCCCATTGTAAGGCAGACTAAAAATCTGTCAAGCTGTGATTCGGGAAGCATATTTGTTCCTGCACTTCCTGAAGGGTTCTGTGTTGCTATAACAACAAAGTTATCATCAACCTTTCTTGTTACACCATCTATCGTTACACTGCCTTCCTCCATTACCTCGAGCAGGGCAGACTGTGTCTTTGGAGAAGTCCTGTTTATCTCATCTGCAAGGAAGAAATTACAAAAGATGGGTCCCTCTTTGAACTCAAACTCTCTTGTATTGCTGTTATACATTGAAAAACCGAGTATATCACTCGGCAGTACATCCGGTGTAAACTGCACTCTCTTGTAATCCATCGAGAGAGTCTTTGCAAATGTGGTAGAAAGCGTTGTCTTTCCGACACCGGGAATATCTTCCATAAGCACGTGACCGCCTGCCAGTATCGCAGACATAACACGTACAACAACATCATCTTTGCCTTTAATTACCTTATTGACCTCTGCAAGAGCGTCATATATCTTGTTCATAACCAGAAAATCCTTTATGTTTAAAAGATTTCAGCCCGGCTGTTTACCGGGCTGACTTATTTGAATCATTTTTTATCAAACTCTTCTACAGCCTGTATGATAAGCTTCACGGTTCCGTCAATACCAAGGCAGGAACTGTTGATACATAGATCATAGCTCTCCGCATGCCCCCATTTCTTTGACGAATAATAGTTATAATAGCTCGCACGCTTTTTATCTGTCTTGTTCATAAGGTCGACAGCTTCTTTTTCCTCGAGCTTGAATCTGTCCATAAGACGTTTGCTTCTGTCTTCATCATCGGCATATATGAACAGTCTCAAAACATTGTCGTAATCACTTAATGCATAATCGGCACATCTTCCGACTATAACACACGGTCCCTCATCCGCTATCTTTTTAACCGTATCAAACTGTGCCAAAAAAACCTTATGACTGATGGGCATATCGACAAATGTGGATGTATTGTAACCGAACGAATAAGTATCCATTACAAGATTGTAAAGAAACGAATTGGTAGGCTTCTCATCATGCATCTGGATCATTTCTTCACAGAATCCGCTTTCCTTTGCTGCGCGGCTTAACAGCTCACGGTCAAAGAATGGGATGTTAAAATGCTTTGAGAGTTTTTCGCCTATCTCTCTTCCGCCTGAACCCGCCTGACGACCAATGGTTATGATTGTATTCACACTGTCACCTCCCTTATACATTTTCTCAATTATATTTTACCGAATTGTTCTGAGTTTCTCAAGCAATTCTTCAAAATATAAAGGCAGGGGAGCCGTGGTCTCGATATACTCACCCGAGCTCGGACTTATAAATCCGAGTATGTATGCATGAAGGCACTGACTGTCTATCTTAAACGGATTCTTATTACCCGAATATACCGTGTCTCCTAAGATCGGATGACCGATGTAAGCCATATGGACTCTTATCTGATGAGTCCTTCCGGTCTCAAGAACACATTCGATATATGTATAATCCTTAAACCTTTCCAATACCTTATAATGAGTGACGGCCTTCTTTCCGTCGCTCACTCTCGCACTCATCTTCTTCCTGTCTTTTGGATCCCTTCCAATAAGAGATTCTATAGTCCCCTCATCCTGTTTCAGATTCCCATGGACTATGGCTCTGTATCTTCTGTTTATCGAGTGCTCTTTTAGCTGCTCGGCAATAGACCTGTGTGAAGCATCATTCTTGCATACAATGACACTTCCCGTTGTATCCTTATCTATCCTGTGGACGATCCCCGGTCTTAACACACCGTTTATGCCTGAGAGCGAACCCTTACAGTGAAACAATAAAGCGTTCACCATCGTATCACTCATATGTCCGGGTGCGGGATGAACGACCATATTCTTTGGCTTGTTGATGACTATCACGTCACTGTCCTCATAAAGGATATCAAGCGGTATGTCCTGGGGCTCGACATTGCATTCGAGCGGATCATCCGTCTCAAAGGCGACTTCATCACCGTTTTTAAGCGTATAGCTGGCTTTCTGAGGTGTCTGGTTAACGTAGACTCTTTTATCTTTTATGAGTTTCTGTATAAAAGATCTCGAGATCGAATCGTCGGTTATAAGAGACAGTCCTTTATCAAGACGCTCACCTTCAGTTGTTTCATCTATCAGGAAATCATATCTGTTCATCTTTGTTTTTCTTTTTAAAGCTTAAAAACTCCAGATCCTCTTCTTTGTATACAAATACGATAAGGATAAAAAGAGCTATGCAGCTTAAAGTAACGTATATGTCAGCCACATTGAAAACAGGGAAATCTATGAGCTCAAAATAAAAGAAGTCGACCACATAGTTTTGCATCGCTCTGTCTATCATGTTTCCGAACGCGCCCGCAGCAAGAAACACGAGTACTGCTTCTGCCACGTTGTATTTCTTTTCAAGAGGCAGCTTTAACAGGAAATATCCTATGCCCACAACAAAAACGACACTGACTATAAGAAAGAATATCTGTCTGTTCTGAAATATTCCGAAAGCCGCGCCTCTGTTTTCCAGATAAGACAGCACAAACACCTTGTTTATGATAGGATATGCAGGCTTATCCTTAAGATGCGTCACAGCCAGATTCTTTGTTATCCTGTCCAGTATTATTAACACAACAATACTGATCAGATCTATTATTAGATGAAAGGATTTTGAATTCTTAGTCATTTTTCTCGATCATATCCTCTTCGCTGAATCTAATCTCTTTAAGAGCCTCTCTAAGCTCATCGTCTGTGACATTTGTATCGATCACAGCCTTTCCGATCTTTTTAAGAAGAACGAAACACTGGCCTTTGTCACCTGTGCACATATCAAGTCTGATATCCTTTATCACAGATTCTATATCGATATCTTCAATGGTTATTGGTAGATTAAACGGCACGAACATATCCCTGATCTCAAGGTATTCCTCAAGCGAGAGCATCTCACGCTTCAATGAGATATGTGCTGCGGCTATTATACCGAGGGCTATGCATTCGCCCTGTGTCATCGAAAAGTTCTTTGCTCTTTCAAGCGCATGTCCAACTGTGTGACCGAGGTTAAGCACGATCCTGTCAGTGGTATTGTAAGGATCCTTGTCTATATAGATCTTCTCAAGGTTTATCGTCTGCTCTATCATATCCTCAACTATACCCTTGTCTTTTTCACATATCTCATAGAGATTGTCTATAAGCCACTCATAAACACTTGAGCTCTTTACTATGGCAACCTTCATTACCTCCGCAAAACCTGAGAAGTACTGAACATCCTCGAGTGTCTCAATACATGAGGTGTTTATATAAACAAGAGCCGGATTATAATATGCCCCGATCATGTTTTTGTATCCGTCAAAATCAACGCCGACTTTTCCGCCGACAGATCCGCTTACCATAGCCATGAGAGATGTCGGTATATGAATAAGCTTTGTTCCGCATTTGAAAGTCGCTGCGATAAATCCGGCATAATCGGTAACAACACCTCCACCGAGCGATACAATGTAATCACTCCTTGAGTATGCCTTCATGAGCAGCTCTTTATAACAGGGCAGAAGATCCTCGGTAGCCTTGCTGACCTCACCGGGTTCGAGGACTATTGAATCAACCTCACACTCGTTCTTCTTAAAGATGGCAGCTACCTGATCTCCGTAGATCTGCCATACATTAAGGTCGGATACAATGCAGACTTTATTCTGAAAACATCCAACCTTTGTTATCTCTTCTTTAAGCTGTTCAAAACTCTGCTCTATAACTACTTCGTAATCTCCCTTTGCAGGAGCTTTTATCATTATCCTTGACATACACTCACCTCACAGATCATATAAAAAATAGGCTTCGCCTACTCAACTCCCCTGCCCCTCAATCTTGAGGGGTGGGGTTTTCTTTTTATTGCTTTTACTTCATAATTATCTTATGTCAAATATCCTTCAAGATATCTTTAAAGATCATTATGAAGAACTTA
>JAFZRZ010000041.1 GCA_017619635.1 Lachnospiraceae bacterium
CAAAGATCAAGCATGAATGGAGCTTGGGAATGGCCTGATACAGGTACATTCCAACCCATTGTTGGATTAACATGTTCAAAATAGAAAAAATGGCCTTGAGAATTGTGTTATCTCAAAACCACTTTGTCTACAGTCTGAAAGGAGCTCTCTTTTAAGAGAACTCCTTAAAGTGTGTATTTATATCAGTCTGTAGCCAGAGCAAGTGTCACCATTGCACTCATGGTAAGATCTTGGACGGAGGTATATTCGTTTGTGGTATGCACGTTGTTCATACCGCATGATATCACTATACCTTCTATACCGTGTTCCGCAAGACGGTTGTTGTCACTTCCGCCAAACGTCTTACCTGTCTGGGCTCTTATCCCGCTCTTTTCACATGCTCTTATATATCTCTTTACAGTATCAGAATCTTTTGATGTCTCGTAAGCCTTAAAGTTGATCTTTATCTCATGGCCTGATCTTGCTCCCATATCTTCAACTGCTTTATTAAATATCTCTTCTATATGATCTGCCTGTTTTAATGCCTTATCATGTGAAAGGCTTCTTATCTCTCCCGTTATCACAACCTTATCGGGAATAATGTTTGGAGCACTGCCTCCCTCTATAAGTCCGATGTTAACCGTTGTGTCTTCATCAATATGTCCGTTTGTGATCTCAGATATGGCTTTGGCTGCGATCGCTATGGCATGTATACCGCTCTCTGGATCGAATCCCGAATGAGCACTCTTTCCGTATACTGTCTCTGTAAATGTAATTATGCTTGGAGCAGCAAGTGCACAGCCGCCGATCGGTCCGCTAAGATCCAAAACATAAGCCTGCTTTGATTTTATCCTGTCAAAATCATATCCTGCGGTTCCGCTGCAAAACGACTCCTCCTGAACAGAAAAAAGGACTTCTATGTCACCATGTGAAAGTCCTTCCTCTTTTATTACCCTTAACATTTCTATTATACTCACAAGACCTGATATATCATCCGCTCCGAGTACTGTTTTCTGATCAGAGGTTATCTTTCCGTTATCGTGTATGATCGCTTTCTTAGATCTTCCCGGACTTACCGTATCCATGTGGGAGGAAAACAGTATCGGACCCCTGTCTTTGTCTCCTGTTAAAAGACCATATATGTTTCCGATACTGTCACGTTCAACTTCAAGTCCAAGATCTGAAAGCAGACCCAAAAGATAATCCGATATCTCTTTTTCGTTGCCGGTCTCGCTGTCAAAAGAAACAAGTTTGACAAACTCGTTTACTATTCTGTCACTGTCTATCATAATATTCCCTCATTTTTCATCCCTGAGCGACCAAAGCATCATATGATGACTGAAATCTTATAATGTTATCAGTTCTTGAGTTATTCTCCAAAAGATTGGAAAGTCTCTCCAAAGCCTCCTTAAGTACGCTTCTTGGGCATGCAACATTTATCCTCTCAAATCCTTCCCCTGTATGTCCGAAGATCTTTCCGCTGTCAAGCCAAAGCTTTGCCTCATTTATGATCTTATCATCGAGGTCTTTGACATCTATAGAGCTGTTTCTGAAATCCAGCCAGATAAGATATGTACCCTCTGTATCGATCATGTTCACTCCGGGAAGGTTTTCTTTTACATATTCTTTTGCAAACTCGATATTGCCTCTTATATACTCGATCATCGCATCATACCATTCACCGCCTTTTTCATAAGCCACTTCTGTTGCAACAAGTCCAAGTACGCTGAGCTGGCTTATGCCCACTGCCGCAACCTGCTTTTCAAACTTCTTTCTTAAAATGGTATTGGGTATGAAGATGTTTGATATGAGCATACTTGCCAGATTGAAAGTCTTGCTGGGTGAGGTGCATGTGATACTTATATCCTCAAACTCTTTCTTGATGCTCGCAAATACGGTATGCTCTCCCTTAAACACAAAGTCATGATGTATCTCATCGCTGATCACAAGAACACCGTGTTCCACACAGATATCACCCAGACGTGTAAGCTCCTCTTTTGTCCATACTCTTCCAACAGGATTGTGAGGATTGCAAAGGAAGAAAAGCTTCACATCATTCTCTGTTATCTTCTTTTCAAAATCATCAAAATCTATATGGTATCTGTTGTCCTCACCAAGGATAAGGTCACTGCTGACTACTTTTCTCTCATTATCCTCTATAACCTCATAAAAGGGATAATATATCGGCGACTGCAAAAGCACTGCGTCTCCTCTGTGCGTGAAAGCCTTTACAGCTGCAGCGATGGCAAATACGACACCGGGAGTCTTTATAAGCCAGTTCTCCTTTGTCTGCCATCCATGTCTTTCGATCATCCATTTGCTAAGGATATTGAAATACGGAGTTGATACCTCACTGTAACCGAATATAGCATCGCGTGCTCTCTCAACTATTGCATCTTCGACATATGAAGAGGTCTTGAAATCCATGTCAGCAACCCATAAAGGAAGTACATCTTCAGGCATTCCTCTTTTGACCGCAAAATCATATTTCAGGCAATCAGTATTCTTTCTGTTTATCACTGTGTCAAAATCCAAATTTCTCTCTGCCATGGTTTTCACCCCGCTTTCATCTTCTGATTCAAAGTATAGCAACCGCAAGCGTTATTGTATAATCCTTAAAATCTCTTATCATATATAGGTTTTGCCTATAACACAAAAATCCCCCAGAAGCCTTATAGCTTACTGAGGGATATGATCCATATATTTTATGCCATTACCTGATCTTTGTATTTTGCGAGTTCCTCGATATATTTCACTCCGAGATCGCTTAAAATGGAGTCTTTTCTTGATATGTAACCGATGGTCATCTTCTCATCGGTCTTTAGTTTAACGGCACAGTAATCCGAACCGTTTAGATCCTCACAGATGATACCCGAACAAAGGGTGTATCCGTTCAAACCTATCATGAGATTCAAAAGTGTCGCCCTGTCATTAGCTCTTATGAATCTCTTGTAATCATATGTGCTCATTACCTCTTCCGCAAAATAGAAGGAGTTTCTCTCTCCCTGTGCAAATCCGAGGCAGGGATAATCATCCAGTTCCTCTATGCTTATCTCATCCCTGTCAGCTAAAGGATTCTTCTTACTCATATACACATATATGTTACAGTCAAACAAAGGCGTGAACTCAAGTCCCGCTGATGTAAAGATCTTTGTGAGGACCGTCCTGTTATAATCATTCAGATAAAGCACTCCTATCTCACTTATCTGATTCTTTACATTCTCAATGACCTCATATGTCTTGGTCTCATGGATCTCAAACTCATACTCATCCATACCATACTGTTTAACAAGTTCAACGAATGCGTTTACAGCAAATGTGTAATGCTGCAAGGAAACACTGAATGTTCTCTTAACACCGGTCTTTGAGATGTACTTTGCATCTAAGATCTCATACTGTTCCATTACCGATCTGGCATATCCGATAAACTCGGCACCCTTAACGGTAAGAGACATACCTGTCTTTGAACGTAAAAAAATATCAAATCCGAGTTCCTCTTCCAGTGACCTGAGCGATGCAGACAGACTCGGCTGAGATATGAACAGTTTCTTGGCCGCATCATTTAATGAGTTCTCTCCAGCTATTGTTATCGCATAATTAAGCTGTGCAAGTGTCATACTCTACCCTTTCATCACATAACATCAGCAAGAGTCTTGCCATCCAGATATTCGTTTATGACATCATAAAGGCCTTTCCAGATGGGATATGTCCTGCATACTTCGATCCTTTCACACGGTTCACTTTCACTTGCTATACAGACAACCGGTTCAAGGCCGCCTTCGGTCACTCTTAATATCTCTCCAAGCGATATCTCCTGTGGTTTCTTCTTGAGATGATATCCGCCGTTTTTTCCTGAAGCTCCGTCAACAAGATCATGTTTGACCAGGATCAGCATGATACTTTCCAGATACTTTTTTGATATATTCTGCTTCTCAGCTATCTCTTTTAAAGGAACAAATTCATTTTCTCCATGAGTTGCCAGTTCTGCCATTGCTCTTATGGCATATCTTCCCCTGGTTGAGATCATCATATCTTTTACCCTCCATAAGTCGGTGATCCACACATTTACAATAAAACATTATACGCCTATATACACTGTGGGTAAATATGCAATATATAAGTATTCCCGTCAGCTCTGATCACTTCTTTTTATTATCCCACCTCCTATGACGCATTCATCATTATCATAAAAAACTGCAGACTGTCCGGGAGCAGGTGCTTTAACAGGTTCATAAAAACTTATAACTGCACTATTCACATCCGTGATCCTAACTTTCGCTTCCTGTGGTCTGTGATGGTATCTTACCTTTACCCTGCATTCAAACTCAGATCCTGCAGGCGGTCTTTCAATTGAAAGAAAGTTCGTATCCAAACATTCAACCTTATCGTAAAAGACCTCGTTTTCTTCTCCAAGAACTATCTCGTTTTTAACAGGATCTATGTATTTTACATACAAAGGATTTTTAGCTGATATACCGAGACCTTTTCTCTGTCCGACCGTATAATGGATGATCCCTTTGTGCCTTCCAAGGATGTTTCCCATATCATCCACAAAGTTTCCTTCTTCAGGTATACTGTCAGGACAGTGAGCCTCTATGTATCCTGCATAATCATCGTCACTTATAAAACAAAGCTCCTGTGAATCAGGCTTGTTAGCAACAGGCAAACCTTCATTCTCAGCTATCTGTCTTACTCTTTCTTTTGTCAGTTCACCCAGTGGCATCAGTGTCTTTTTTAACTGTTCCTGAGTCAGCTTATAGAGCATGTATGTCTGATCTTTTTTTGCATGCAGAGCCTGTTTTACAGTATATCTGCCGTTATCAAGCCTTATAACCGATGCATAATGACCGGTGGCCACATAATCGCATTTAAGGATGTTTGAATAATATAACATCCTGTCCCATTTGATATATCTGTTGCATTCTATACAGGGATTTGGTGTCTCCCCTTTAAGATATGATCCGACAAAGTAATCTATCACATATCTTTTAAAAGAATCTGCACAGTTTAGCGGATAGTACGGTATATCCAGTTTCATCGCGATGCGTCTTGCATCATCAATCTCACAGCAACGTCCTTCATCTCCGCTATCAGAAAGCCAGGTCCTTAATGTGACTCCTGTTACATCATATCCTTCTCTTTTTAAGAGCAATGCCGCGACCGCACTGTCAACACCTCCGGATAACCCGACTATAACTCTTGGCATTATCACTTACCTTGTTTTGAATGATAATCATCCAGAGCAGACTTTATCGCCTCCTCAGCAAGTACTGAACAGTGCATCTTATAATCCGGAAGTCCGTCAAGCGCTTCTGCTACCGCTTTGTTTGTCAACTCCATTGCCTCAGATATGGGCTTTCCTTTTATGAGTTCCGTTGCCATTGAGCTGGAAGCTATGGCACTTCCGCAACCGAATGTCTCAAACTTAACATCTGAGATGATATCATTATCTATCTTTAAATACATCTTCATGATATCGCCGCATTTTGCATTACCCACTTCTCCAACGCCATCGGCATCCTCTATCACTCCGACGTTTCTCGGGTTTCTGAAATGATCCATTACCTTTTCACTGTATAAAGCCATTTTGAATTATCTCCTTTAAAGAATAAACTGTTTTTTGCCTGCAACAAGATCACGCCATATCGGAGAAAAGCTTCTCAGATATGTAACAACCTCATCCACTGCTTTTATGATATATTCAACATCCTCATCAGTGGTCTCTTCATTTATAGTTAGTCTTAATGAACCGTGAGCCACATCATGAACTCTTCCTATAGCCAAAAGGACATGGCTCGGATCAAGGGAACCCGAGGTGCATGCACTTCCCGAAGAAGCCATTATCCCTTTATCATCAAGAAGGAGCAGTAAAGATTCTCCCTCTATACCCTCAAAACAGAAATTCACATTTCCCGGAAGACGTTTTTTTGCATCACCGTTTAAAGCTGAATGCTCTATCTTTGATAATCCCTCTATAAGGCAGTCTCTCTTTTTGCTGACGTTTTCATAGTTTTCAGAAAGACTTTCAACTGCCTCCTTAAGTGCAACTGCCATGGCTGCTATTCCCGGCACGTTCTCGGTACCTGCTCTTCTTCCCTTCTCCTGCGCACCGCCGTTTATAAGATTTGTGACTCTTATACCTTTTTTTACATATAAGAATCCGACTCCCTTGGGTCCGTGGAATTTATGAGCCGATGCTGATAGCATATCCACGTTGTCGTCGTTAACATTTACCGGTATGTGGCCTATAGCCTGAACAGCATCCGTATGGAAAAGCACGTTATGCTTTTTACATATCTCTCCGAGTCTGCTTATGGGCTGAACTGTACCTATCTCGTTGTTCGCATACATGATAGTCACAAGACAGGTATCCTCTCTTATTGCATCTTCGAGTTCATCTTCCCTGATGATACCGTCCTCATGAACATCAAGAAGAGTTATCTCAAAACCATCCTCCTTTAATCTTTCCAAAGTATGAAGCACTGCATGATGCTCAAATGCTGAGGATATGATATGCTTCTTTCCTTTTGATGCACCTATCTTTGCGGCAGACAAAATAGCCTGGTTATCCGCTTCGCTTCCTCCTGATGTAAAGATGATCTCCTTTGGTTCAGCGCCTATAAGGTTTGCTATATCCTCCCTGGCCTGCTCCAAAACCTCTTTTGATGTCTGTCCAACACTGTACAGACTTGAGGCATTCCCCCATGTATCATTAACTAATCTAAACATTGTATCTATCGCCGCTTTACTCATCTTTGTGGTGGCGGCATTATCTGCATATATCACTTAAAGTCCTCCTTTCATACACCGTTTAGAATTATATTCCTATTTGCCTACCGTGTCAATAGGTTTATTGGTGATAATAAAAGCTGCCCTTATTTGGACAGCTTTTTGTGGTCTGTTAATTCTTTAATGCATCATAGATAGGATACTTGATATCATATCCTTCATTTTCAACAACTGACTGTGCAGCCTTGCCTGTATCTGCATTGATGATGATCGGCGCATTTAAGTTTACCGTCATCTCTGTGATATTAGAAGGTATAGTCATGGTAACCAGGATAAGAACATTGTCTTCTGTGAGTTCACCGATCGCTTTCTCAACTTCTGCCGAAATCTGAGGTGAATAATCAGGCTTTACAGCAACTGCGGGTACAACCGGCATCATAAATGCGGGTTCATCAAGTGATACCAAAAAATTAAGTCCTGTTGCCTCGCTCTTCTCACTGTCAAACATAAGAGCAAATCTCTTCATTTCCGGAAAACCGAGCAATCCCTCAGGGAAGGTTATAACCTTGCTGTCATCTACATCGATCTTTCCAAAAAGCTTTGTAATGTATTCCATAGACTACTCCTTTCATATGCAATTATTGTTGTTTCAACTCCATTAAAACATCGTCAATTATCTGACAAATTGCCCTTCTTAATTGTATAGCTTAAACATTTTATTGTCAATCGCTCTTTTAACCTATATGTATGTCAGTCAGAGCTACCTGGTCACCTGAAAGTGAAACATATACCTCAGGCACGTCTATATTTATCGTGGTCGTACTCTTTATATATATTCCGCCGTTTTCCGTTATAACTGTGATCTTGTTGCCCTTTTTTCTGATGATGACCTTACATATCATGCCCTTCTTGTTGAGCTCCTTCCATGTATCCCAGCCGTTGAAATCATCATTTTTGCTTATCTGCATCTTGTTCTCAGCTCTGTCATCTGAATCCCAGGTCTCACCGTCAAGTCTTATCAGAACAAAATCCCTGAAATCCTCTCCGTTGACCTTTCTGTCCTTCGAATAAAACAGCCTGATGTAAGGACAGTGCCATATGAGTCTGGCTGTCGGAAGGCTCATCGTATGGAATATGATCTTCATATTATCCTTTATCGGTACACCATCGGTCGCTGCAGAACACCATCCGTCAACCTGCACATTGGGTATATCTCCCACAGGTCCGTCAATATAACTTACAGGTTCAGCGATCCTCGGGATATAATCCTCAGCTATCTTCTCCTGAGCCTTTATAGCATCCACATTGCTGAGTCTGCAGTGTTCTCCCGTAAGACCGATATAAGAATACCTAGTATTGTCCGGAAATGCGATTACCATCTCTATGGTTTTTAATCTGCTGGTGATCTTTATGAGACCATGATCTAGATATCTGGATGACTCTATCTCATAATCTATTCCCTTCCTGTATGCTTCTATCAGTTCCTCGTCAGTCAGCTTCTTGTTCTCAGTTATGTCAACCATAATCTTTCTCGCGCCACCGACCTCATACTTTCCGTCAAACCTTACCTCACCATACTCAAAATAGACCATCTCTTTTCTTTCGTCTTCTTTATAATGATACCTGTTGTCCAGAGCATCAAATATGACCATGGTGGGGATACACTCCAGTCCGGGATGATCCGGATCCGACTTGCAGTTGAGTCTGATCCTAGTCATATAAGGTGTCATAGCGATACCTTCCAAAACATCCGATCTGAGTTCATCGCACGTCAGAGTGGTCTTTTTATCACCAAATGCGATATCCTCTTTTTCCTTAAGCTCATATTCGGAATCGATATCTATAAGATGTAACATCAGTTTCGCAAACTGAGGATCGAATTGGTTACCTATACCCTTAACGAGCTCTTCTCGCACTTTATCCTGAGACAGCGGATCCCTGTAACTTCTCTTTGAAGTCATCGCATCATATGAATCGGCAACAGCTATGATACGTGCGATTTCAGGTATATCATCACCTTTTAATCCTGCCGGATATCCTTTTCCGTCATATCTCTCATGATGATAATGGGCTCCTATGCTCAGATAAGGAGATTTATTGATACTTGCCAGTATCTGTTTACCAATGACAGGATGCTGCTTGATCTCAGCAAACTCCTCATCGGTAAGCTTTCCGTCTTTTGTTATGATAAAGTCAGGAACGCCTATCTTTCCCACATCATGTAAAAGTGCTGCAAAATAGATCTCCTCGCACTCCTTTTCATCTTTTCCTGCAAGTTCGGCTATACGTCTTGAATAATCTGCCACTCTGTTTGAATGTCCATGAGTATACTTATCCTTGGCATCAATGGCACTTGCAAGTGCTTCTGCTGTCTGTTCAAACAAAAGTTGGATGTCCTTCTGCTCTCTTTTCAAGTAGTCTATCTCTATGGTTCTTGCACGCTCCACGGTCTTATTCATGTCGATAAAGGCAAAGAAATACAGTATTATAGCCATTATGGATATAGTTATGTTAACCAGTGATAATCCATAGGCGTAGAACTGAAATACTGCCGCGACTATAGGACAGATAGCAAACAATAACAGAGTGATGCACAACCCTCTTCCCAGTTTATTACGATACTGATATATAAGAGAAAACATCAGTACAAGAGCAGCAAAAGGCAACAGATAACTTGTAAAGAATAGTGGTGCCCTCTGATACAAATTGTTTTCATCTATATAGTAGAAAACACTCACAAATATGTTAAATACAACCAAAGCCATCTGTGTGAAAAGTATCACCACGACAGCCCTAAGCCTTACAGGCGTCTTTTTTCTTTCCAGCTCATGTACCGCGAGGTCCTTTGCATAAAGTGCAAAGGAATAGCACAAAAAACTGGTAAAGAAAAACACCATAAAGTTACTGATGCGTACCATCCAGTAACCGCGCGAACTTAAGTCTCCCCTGTAAATATAGGCAAACCTGTCAAATAGCAAAAGAATCATAGCGCTGATCTCCATAAAGACCAACGCCAGTTTTCTGCTTTTTGTCATGGTGTTTGTAAATGGCACAAATATTGCCAGAATAGCACAAATGCCACTTAAAACAAGCATGATATTCAATTGATGTACTCTTAAGAATTCTACAAGTACCATTTCATTACATTCAATAAAGATCAGTCGATCTCGTTATAACCTTCCCTTGCAGCATATGTGGTATGCAAAAGTTCATGTGCCTTATGACTGTTCGGCTCGCCAAGGAACTTATCATAAAGTTCCATGACCTGAGGATTCTTGTGTGACTGACGAAGTGTCATTCTCTCATCCTCGCTGTAAAGCGCCTGAGCACGTTTTTCCTTATATGTATCAAGGATGTCATCATCTTCGTTAGGAAGGAAGAACTCTCTGACATATGGCTGACCGCCACCGTTTATACATCCTCCCGGACATCCCATGATCTCTATAAAGTGGTATTTTGACTTTCCTGCTCTGATCTCATCAAGCAAGACTCTTGCTGATTTCATTCCGGAAGCTATAGCCACATTTACGGTCGTTCCGTTTATATCAAGTGATGCTTCCCTGATGCCTGCATCATGACCTCTTACTTCCTTAAACTCGATGGGATCTGACTCATTTCCCGTAAGCTTGAAGTATACAGTTCTTAATGCAGCTTCCATAACACCGCCTGTTACACCAAAGATGACACCTGCACCTGTGTAGTCGCCCATGATATCCTGATCCCAGTCCTCATCGGGAAGTCTGTCAAACATGATACCTGCTCTCTTTATCATACGTGCAAGTTCTCTTGTCGTGATAACTGCATCAACATCACAGAGTCCGTCAACCTTGAGCTGATCACGCTGTCTCTCATATTTCTTTGCCGTACAAGGCATTACAGATACAACAAATATATCTTCAGGCGCAACATCATGCTGTTTTGCCCAATAAGTCTTAAGTATCGCACCCTGCATCTGATG
The DNA here is from genome assembly GCA_017619635.1 of Lachnospiraceae bacterium. Classification (GTDB taxonomy): domain Bacteria; phylum Bacillota; class Clostridia; order Lachnospirales; family Lachnospiraceae; genus Colinaster. Next base: position 10,667 of record JAFZRZ010000041.1, read on the forward strand.
AGGTGACTTGCATGATGAAAGGTGAGGTAAAAGATCCGAATAATTATACTCTGCAAAGTTTACCCATCCGGGTGAGCATGAGGTTATCATCGGAAGTACGCCACCGTTTTTCAAACGTCCAAGAAGCTCTGTTCCCTCTTCCATGATGGTAAGATCCGCGCCGAAGTTTACATCATAGATCTTTGCAAAACCAAGTCTTCTCATCGCAGCGATCATCTTGCCTGTTACGGGAGTTCCGATCTTGTAGCCAAACTCCTCACCGAGTGCCGCTCTTACAGCAGGTGCTGCCTGTGCGATAACGATCTTCTTACCGTATCTTAAAGCGTGATCCACCTTGTCTATCTCAGAATGCTCCATAAGCGCACCTGTAGGACATACATTTACACACTGTCCGCACTGGATACACGGGCTGTCCTCAAACGAACGGTCATCCGCAGGAGAAACAAAGGTATTAAATCCTCTGTTCTCGAAACCAAGGATTCCGAGTCCGTGTGCATTCTTACATCTTTCTATACATCTTCCGCAGAGGATACACTTTGATGTATCTCTTACAAGTCCGGGTGCGATCTCATCAAGATGCACCTCACTGTGTGAACCTCCGAACACTCCGGATCTTGCATCCGTTACGATAGCAACGTGAAGCAGTTCGCACTTTCCGTTCTTGTCACATGCCTGACAGAACTGGTTGTGGTCCGAAAGCAAAAGCTCTACGCTTCTTCTTCTTGCTGCAACAGCCTCAGCTGAAGATATGCTTATCTCCATACCGTCATTAACGGGATATACACAGCTGGCAACAAGACCTCTTGCGCCCTTTACCTCAACAAGGCACACACGACATGAGCCCTGAGAACATTCTCCATGGTTAAAGTAGCAAAGGTGAGGTATCTCATAGCCGCATTTTTTCGCTGCCTCTAAAATGGTGAGCCCCTCTTCCACCTGGTAAGGGATGCCCTCTATTTTAATATTTATCAAAGACATAATCCGTTACCTCCTTAGTCCTTTGTTATTGCGTTAAACTTACAGTTACTCTTACAAAGACCACACTTTGCACACTTCTCCTGGTCGATCGCAAATGATGCCAGTTTATGTCCTTCTGCGATGTAATCTGTTCTTGAGATACATCCCGCAGGACAGTTTCTTGCACAGAGTCCGCATCCGATACAGATATCGGGATTGATCTTGTACTGACTAAGGCTCTTGCAGACATGTGCAGGACATCGCTTCTCAACTATATGCGCAATGTATTCGTCCCTGAAATGTCTGAGAGTTGAGTTAACGGGGTTTGCTGCCGTCTGTCCTAGTGCACACAGAGAATTCTTGCGGATGGTCTTTGAAAGCTCTTCGAGCGTGTCGAGGTCTTCCATCTCGCCTTTTCCTTCGGTGATCTTTGTTAAGATCTCTAAGATCCTCTTTGTTCCGACACGGCACGGTGAACATTTTCCGCATGATTCATCACAGATGAATTCCATGTAGAACTTGGCAACATCAACCATACAGTTATCTTCGTCCATGACGATGGCACCGCCCGATCCCATCATCGAACCTTTCTGAACGAGGTTATCAAAATCAATAGGCTCATCCAAGAATTCCTCCGTGAGACATCCGCCGGAAGGACCGCCTGTCTGGATGGCTTTGAACTTCTTACCGTTGGGTATTCCGCCACCTATGTCATAGATGAGCTCTCTTAATGTTGTTCCCATGGGAACTTCAACAAGTCCAACGTTGTTTACCTTACCGCCAAGTGCAAATACCTTGGTTCCCTTTGAACCTTCTGTACCGACCTTGGCAAATTCTGCTGCACCTTCTCTTAAGATATAAGGTACGCATGCAAGTGTCTCAACATTGTTAACGATAGTGGGCTTGTCCCAGAGTCCCTTAACAGCAGGGAACGGAGGACGCGGTCTTGGCATACCACGCTTTCCTTCTATCGAATTCAAAAGTGCTGTCTCCTCACCGCAGACAAAAGCACCTGCGCCAAGTCTTATATTGCAGTCAAAATCAAATCCGCTGCCTAAGATGTTCTTACCCAAAAGTCCTGCTTCTCTCGCATTCTGAATAGCCTTCTTAAGACGTGCGACAGCTATCGGATACTCGGCACGAACATAGAAATATCCCTCTTTTGCACCGATAGCATAAGCTGCTATCATCATGCCCTCTATTACAGCGATGGGATTTCCTTCAAGGATGGAACGATCCATGAATGCACCCGGATCACCCTCATCACCGTTACATACAACGTATTTCTCATCTCCCTCAGATGCAAGCGCGAACATCCACTTACGTCCTGCAGGGAATCCGCCGCCTCCACGGCCTCTTAATCCTGAAAGCAAAACAGTATCGGCAACTTCCTTTGGTGACATTGAAAGTGCTTTCTTTAAACCCTTGAACGCACCGAATCCAAGTGCCTCGTTAAGATCCTCGGGATTGATTACACCACAGCCGTGCAGAGCGATCCTGCGCTGTTTTTTATAGAAATTGATATCATCCTGCTTTGATACCTTTTCACCCGATACGGGATCAACATACAAAAGACGTTCAACTACTTCTCCGCGTCCTATATCCGAATCAACTATCTCTTCTACGTCGTCTAAGGTTACCATCCTGTAAAGTGTATCCTCGGGATATATCTTCACAAAAGGTCCCTGTGAACAGAATCCGAAACAGCCTGCAAGGTTGATCGTTGCTTTCTCGTTAAGTCCTTTCTTTGCAAGGAGTTCTTTGAATTTAGCCGCTATCTCCTTTGAATTACTTGAAAGACATCCGGTACCGCCGCAAAGCACGATATGACGCTTATCATCCGCACCGGCTATCTTATCCTCCATGTCTTTTTCGCACTGTTGAGTAATCCTGTCGAGTTCTTCTACGGATGTTATCTGACTCATGCCGATGCCTCCTTCTTATATGATTCAATGATACCTTCTACTTCTTCCACATCCACCTTCGGATAAACCTTTCCGTTTATACTTACAGCAGGTGCTATTCCGCAGGCACCTATGCATCTTAAGGCATCAAGTGTGAACAGACCGTCTTTGGTCGTCTGGCCGGGTGTGATACCCAAAAGCTCAGAGAAACGGTCTATAACGATCTGGGCTCCCTTTACATAGCATGCTGTTCCAAGACAGCATCCGATAACATATTTTCCCTTTGGAGTAAGTGAGAAAAATGAATAAAAAGTTACAACTCCGTAGATCTCAGCAACAGAGATACCTGTCTTTTTTGACACGAGTTCCTGAACTTCAAGCGGTATATATCCGTATTCGTTCTGAATGTCACTTAAGATCATCATGAGGGGTGTCTTTTCGTTCTTATACCTGTCACAAATCCCCTCTATCTGCGCAACAGCGGCTTCGTTCAACTTAGCCATTAACCATAACCTCCTTCGCGATATATCGGCGTTTTTTGATATATCGTAATCAATAACCATATGTATCTATATTATAACTCAAATAAGAGATTATTGGGAAAGTTTTTTCATTTGTATCAACAAAAATGGACAGTTATGAAAAATTATGATAACATTTCCGAAAAAAGAGGTTGGCTATAATGAAAAAAGGCGAATCAGTTACTGGAATAGTTGAACGTGTGGATTTCCCATGCAAGGGTCTTGTAAAGACCGAGGACGGATCCTTTTGTACCGTTAAAAATGTTTTACCGGGACAAGAGGTTATTTTTCGTGTAAAGAAAGTCCGCAAGGGAAAAGGCGAGGGAAATCTTTTGGAGGTGACTAAAAAGGCTCCAAATGAGATTACTCCCCCATGTGAGCATTTCAATATGTGCGGCGGATGCAGCTATCTCGGATTATCGTATGATGACCAGCTAAAGCTAAAGGAAGATCAGGTCAAAAGGCTTCTTGATTCTGTTTTATGTAAACCATATAAATGGGAAGGCATAAAAGCCAGTCCTATAAACGAAGGATACCGAAATAAGATGGAATTCACCTTCGGTGATGAGATAAAAGACGGTCCCTTATCTCTTGGCATGCACAAACGCGGCAGCTTCTATGACATCGTCACGGTAAAAGGATGCAGGATCATAGATGAGGATTACCGTAAGATACTCACTGCCACCAAGGATTATTTTGAAAAGACCGCTCTGCCCTTCTATCACAGGATGAGTCATATCGGTTACCTTAGGCATCTTCTTGTAAGAAAAGCCAAATACACAGGTCAGATCCTGGTTGCCATCGTCACGACCTCTCAGTTTGATCATGACATGAACGCATACAAGGACATGCTCCTTAACCTTGATACCGAAGGTCATTTTGAAGGCATATTACATATAACAAACGACTCAAACGCCGATGCTGTAATCGCTGATAAGACAGATATTCTTTACGGCAGGGACTATATAGAGGATAAGATCCTAGGACTTGATTTTAAGATCTCCACTTTCAGCTTTTTCCAGACAAACACCTTAAGTGCCGAAGTTCTCTATTCCACTGTCAGGGATTATATAGGCGACCGCACCGATGATGCCATTGTATTTGATCTGTACAGCGGTACAGGTACCATTGCCCAGCTGATGGCACCTGTTGCAAAGAAAGTCATAGGTATAGAGATAGTCGAAGAGGCAGTTGAAGCCGCAAAAGAAAACGCATCGCTAAATGGTTTACATAATTGTGAATTCATAGCCGGCGATGTCTTAAAAGTGATTGACGAGGTTAAAGATCGTCCTGACTTTATCATCCTTGATCCGCCAAGGGACGGGATCCATCCCAAAGCACTTGGTAAGATCATCTCCTATGGAGTTGACAGTCTTATCTATGTTTCCTGCAAACCCACCAGTCTTGTCAGAGATTTAGAGGCTTTTCTTGATGCCGGTTACAGCGTGACAAGGGCCTGCTGTATCGATCAGTTCCCCGGATCAAGCCATGTTGAGACCATCGTGTTACTTACACGGGTTTAATGCGATTATATTATGTAAACTATATATTTAAGGAGAAAACATAAAATGAAAAAAACAATTAAGATCGTTTCCACCGCTCTTCTCTTAACAATGCTTCTTTGTGTTACTGCATGTGGTAAGGATGAGGCTGAAGAGACTGCACCTGTAACCCATGCCTCAGCCGAAGAACTGGTAGGCAAATGGAAAGGAACCGGAAAAGAGATATCCACACTGACCTTAGGCGCTAAAGGTTCATACAGTGATGTGGCTGAAGGTGTTGCTTCGATAACAGGAACATATACCGTCGACAGCATAGCAGGAACACTTACCGTTAATGAGAAAGAATACGGTATGGTCTTCACTTACAGTTATGATCTTTCAGGAGACAACCTGACACTGCAGCTTGAAGGCGGCAATCCGAGAACATTTGTAAAACAGTGATCTTCTGTTTTGTAATGGAATCGTAAAGGAATACTTATATGAACTTACTGATCCAAAAGATAATAAACAGCATTGTTGAGATCCTGCTGTTCTCACTGATACCACTGATATGGTGGCTTGTAACAGCAAGGAAAGAGACAGGTTTCTTTAATTGGATAGGTCTAAAAAAAACAAATAACACAAAAGAAAACAAAACAGTTATCTGGATAATTGCGATAATAATATGTTTCTGTATCCTCTCAGCTTTCATGCTGACACTCGTAAAAGGAACTGAGACCGCAACATCGGATTTTGCCGGAATGGGTGTTGGTGCCCTTCCAGCGATCCTTATTTATGCGATATTTAACACCGCCCTGCCCGAAGAGATACTCTTCAGAGGTTTTATATTAAAGAGACTTTCAGCGAAGTTTGGCTTTACCACCAGTAACATTCTCCAGAGCATGTTATTCGGTCTTATGCACGGTATCATGTTCTTTTCACTAGCCGGTACGATAAAGGCTATTCTCATTATCCTGTTTACAGGATCGATCGGATGGTTCATGGGATTTGTAAATGAGAAAAAAGCAGACGGTTCGATAATCCCCAGTTGGATAATACATGCCGCTGCCAATATCTTTTCAGCAGCATGTTCAGCATTCCTTATCTTTTAAATCCAGGCATAAAAAAGGGGCTGTCGCTTTAGATGATTAAATCATTTGGGCGAGGCCCCTTTTTCATGCCATTAAGTTATGCTTTTGGGCTGTTCTTTTATTGCCGTTGAAAAAATTTGAGTACTTTAACAAGCCGATTTTCTAATCGGTG
>JAFZRZ010000042.1 GCA_017619635.1 Lachnospiraceae bacterium
ACGCACCGATTAGAAAATCGGCTTGTTAAAGTACTCAAATTTTTTCAACGGCAATAAAAGAACAGCCCAAAAGCATAATTTAATGGCATGAAAAAGGGGCCTCGCCCAAATGATTTAATCATCTAAAGCGACAGCCCCTTTTCTTATCAGTCTCTTTCCAGAACATATCCGGTTATTGTTATATTCGATATCTCTTTATTGTCTGTATAGTAATTCAATGCGAATTCTGTGATATAAAGGTCTCTCTTATCATCGATCTTTACCTTTTCTCTTCCCTCAATCGAAAAATCATTAGTATTTCTTCTGGAGTAGTTGTTAATGGACCATTCAGTCAGCTCACTCAGATCCACTTCATACTCAGCTGTTTGGCCATCAGAAAGATTTACTGTAACCTCGATGATGCTGTTCTTTATGTTATCTTTATTATAGTTTGAGATCTTATAAAGCCTGTTATATCCCGTTACATCAACAGGATATCCTTTGGAGTACTGGTGAAGATACACTATATCTCTTGCCCACTCGTTATATTCACTGTATTCTTCAATGGCATCGATCTCCGATTTTGTAAACTTCTTTTTAAGTGCTTTTTTACCTTTGTATCCTATCATGTCCACTTCACGGTAAGCACTTTTTATCGCACTTTTTAAACTCTCATCTTTATCAACGTCACCAAGCATCTTTTCCAAACGCTTAGTCTGCGATCTTATTACTACATCATCATACGAGGTCCCGGGTATTATTAATCCAAATGCCGATATCAAAATAAGGACAAAAAGTATATATGAAATGATCTGTTTCTTTTTTATATGATGTAAAACGTACAGTATAAAATATATTGTCTCACCGATGATGAGTAAAACAGCGGAATACCTTGATACCGTAAATCCGTATTCCTTTATCCTTATACCCATGCTCCAACACTGTAAGATTATGAATGGAATAAATGCATACGGAACAAACTCAGCAACTTTTGAAAGATACCCATCCTCTTCACGCATGCCATGAACCATTGTCCATATCGGCATACCTATCGCAAACAAAAATGCAAGTATATTGAAGACCTGATTAGACGGTACCGTGTCGGTGACAAATATCTTTATTATATAGATATATATGATCGCGAACGCGATAAGAAGCATCGACTGCAATACATAGACCACACAAAGTTTGGCAAATTTCCCGTGTTTCTCACCTTTTGCCGATATTGCCTTCAGACACATGGGCACATATATGCCGCCCGCCAAAAACAGTTCAACCTGTGACAAAAAATCATCTGTGTCAAAAATAAGCTCATTGAATATCCATATGATGATCGCAAGACCCACCGCAAACAAAATATATATGACGTTTGCCTTGACAAGCCCGAGAAATGCCTTTGTGCAATAAACCTCAAAATCTTCCTCCAAGCGTCTGAACATATGATATACAGCCCACAGATCCAATGCGACAAGATATACAAAAAGGAATCTGGTTGATATCTCTATGACTGTATCTGCATCTGTCCCAAACAGATAATCCGATTCGGTGGTAAGTATACAATAAACCATAAATGCCGATATGGCCGCAGAAGCTATGTATCCGCCAATCCTTACAACAACCTTATTCCTAAACACCTCTTCATACATTATAGTCTGAGCAGCTGTTATTAAGAAAACTGCTGTAAGTTTTTCAAGAGCATCCTCAAGGCCTCTGTTATCAAGTTCTATAAGGATCGCTCCAAGTAAGGCCGCCAGAATGATCGCAGCCATTGTGACCGGATAATCCTTAAAAACCTGATATATCATACGGCCAAGTCCGGTGACCGCTTCTTTTAACCTGTGTTTTTTCTGCTTTGTATTGCCATTGATCAAGTTTTGTTCTTCCATTATGACTCTCCCTTATCCCGAAAACCTGCCATCCGCTCCTCATATTCTTTTTTAAGCAGAATAAATGAATCCTTGTCTCCGCCTGCATTGTCTGTATGGAATACCTTTGCAAGCCTCTTGTATCTTTCTGTCAGTTCCTCTTTATCATTGCATCCGTTGAAATAAACCGATTGTACAGTCCTGCTTAATATCTTTGTATCATCTGCGCTGTCAGTTTTTGGATCAAAAGTATCCATCAGCCTAGGGTATATCCTTAACATGTCGTTATATTCATAAAATGACATCTTCTCTACCGGGATATTCCTAAGCTGTTTATATCTTTTAAAATCTCCACCTAATGCCACAGATTCAGTGATGAGTTTCTTTTGAGATGCAGGCACTCCTTCCAGTATGCCGTCAAGATCTCTTATCATATTCATGTAATGCTCTCTGGCAAGGGTAAGTTCGTTTGCCAGACGCGCATACCTCTCCTTTTGCTTCTCATCCCTGCTTTTGTCAATCAAGATCCAAACAACAGCAACGGCAATAGAAATGAGTATCCTTACTATCCATGTCAGGATCTTATGGCCCGTAATAAATGAATTCCACAGATTCACAAACATTATTCCCAGTATCACACATGCGGATGCTCCGGCAAAAATACCGGCTATCACACCGGTTGTTATATTACCGCGGTCTCTGACTCTGGCGATATTTCTCTTTCTTACAGACCATACAGTATATACTGTCATGCATAATAGCACTATGGTCGTCGCAAACGCACCGAATAATGAAAGACTGTTAACCTTAAATATTCCGAGAAGACTGTGAGTGACCAGTGCACAAGTAAATAAGATAAGACCTTCATATGTTTTTTTGTATCTTGCAAGGAAAAAAGTCAGAATTTCTGCAACAGCCAGGATGATCGCTATGATCACGATCCATGGCCAGTCCTTATGTGAGTCAATAAATGTACGGTTTGCGAAATACAGTGCCAGTATAAGTGCAGCGGTTCCAGCATAAGCAGACACCCTAAATGTATTATAAAGCTCGGCTATCGCTACATATACGATGATTATTGTTACTGAAGCTATTACGATACCCAGTGCAGAATTCATACGACTCATTACCTTTCTTTTTTGTTTATTCTATCCCACCTAAAATCTTCTTTCAACAATCGTTATCCTCCACACTTGATACGCCGGCATTATACGGCTATAATCTTTGCAGAAACAATTTGCAATGGATAACACTATGTATAAATTAGACTTTCACGGAGATGATTACGCCATTTCCGTCAACAACTCCAAAAGGATGATCGAACTCATCGAATCCGGCAGACTAAACAGCATCAGCGTCATCGCAAATATGGGATGCTTTGATGAGTGTATGAGCCTGCTTCATGATATGTGGGATGGCCTTAAAAACAAGCCTCTAATCTCTGTTCATATCAATCTGATAGACGGTTATCTCTTGTCATCCGATAATCCTAGTATCATCCAGAATAACAGCTGGGGAAATCTGTTTATAAGATCTTTGTTTCCTTTTCCTGGTAAAAAAGCTTATAAAATATCTCTTTCAAAAGAGATATCAGCTCAGATAAAAAGAGTCGATGACTCTATAAAGGATCTTAAGGACGATAATGATCAGCCTATATGTCTGAGACTCGACAGTCACGTTCATACTCATATGATCCCTCTTGTATTTGATGCTATGACAGATGCTTTGGATTCTTTAAATATGTCATCCAGGGTTTCATATATACGTAATTCATGTGAACCCATAAAGATATTCTTTAAAACACCCGGAATAAAAGGAACTTTCCCTGCGATCAATCTTATAAAAAATCTTATTCTGAATATCCTTGGTATAAGAGTCATCAGATACTGCCATTCCCAAAATATCGATACCGGTATGCTTTGGGGGCTGATGCTTAGTGGGAACATGGACAGAAAAAGAATCGATATCCTTCTTCCCAAAATGTCCGAATATGCCCGTAAAAAAGATTCGTATCTGGAAATCTTATGCCATCCCGGCATCGTACTGATTGAAGAAAAGCGTCCCGAATACGGAAAAGATGATCTTGCTTCCTTCTTCAGTAAGAACAGGGATGCTGAATACGATATGATCATGAACCACACCGATGTTTATTGATCTGTTTTAATCCTCCTGACGTCTGTCCATTATTATCAGCAGTATTATTCCCAGGATAGCTATCACGGAGATAATGATACCCTCTATCATTCCTTCCGGGATATAACTCATTTCAATACTTATATCCGAATCTGTGCTTTCTATCGGAATGAACATAAAAGCATCATAGATCCTTTCATACTCTGTTTTATCTCCGTTTACCTTTACATTCCACCCCTTCTCATACGGGATTGTCATTATAACACCGCTCGTGTTCTCCGGTAACTGATCTTTTTGAATATTTATACTAAATTCCGAGGAAGATATTTCTGTCACTTTGCAGTCTCTCTCTCGTGCAAGTTCATAACATCCCTCAAGCGCCTGTATATCTTCAGTGACAATGTAAGGTGTTCCAAGATGTGCGTCTTTCTTATCCGGCTTCACATACACATCAAAAATATCCCCGGATTTATGATAACCAAGATTTAGAACCTTTAATGAACTGCTGTTTCCGTAACCCGACAAAACATCTTCATTCACATATATGACCAGATTCTGTGTATATTCTTCAATATCATCCAGATACATATACACATATCCGTCTTTTACAGTCTTGCACATACAGTAAAGATAACTGATGCCGTCTTCAGCAAATACCTGCTTCCACATGATCGCATTATCAAATATATGCGTGTCTTCTCCGATTATATTGGAATACATCTTTTCCTGAAGTTCAAAAGGATTCCCGTCAGATAATTCAGGCTTGCCATCTACAAGACTAGCCACAGAAAGACTGTAGGGATTCTTATATAAGCTATATTCACCATCGGAGAGTTTCTGATAACCATCCCTGTAACCATCTGCTCCTATAAGATATCTGATACCCAACAAAGAATCGGCTGTCATCGTATTATCATGTCCGTATTCCGTATAAAGGCCGTCATCATTGTAACCTATCCTCTGTAAAAAATAACGTGTATACAAGAGACCTGCAGAACTGTAATGGGTCACACCATTATAGTTATACATCATATCGTCGTTCTGCTCTCTCGGCTTCATGTTATCCATATGATAGTATTCTTCATCTTTAGCTGCTATCTTTGCTGCCTCATCTGTATTAGCAACTATCTGCCTGTAATCAGTCTTAGACAGCATATTCATAGATGTCTGCTGTTTGTAAATATATACAGAATCCAAAAGCAGTTCGCTCATCTGAACTGTGATCAATATGATGATCACAACTTTTCCAATGGTCTTGGTTTTTTTTGTCCTGGGAAATCTTCCGCCTGTAGTAAAAAACACATATGCAAATACAAATATAAAGACAATCGCTATAAGAATGCTGTTGCATATAACGAAATCTCTGTCAACAAACGGATATTCCCCTGTAAGGACATACATGAATACACCAACACTTGCTAACAAAGCAAAAAGGATTCGTTTTATATCTATACCATCCATCCTGTTAAAGCATCTGCAGGAACAAATAAGACATATGAATACATACAAAAATGCTTCTCTGTACGGATAACCTGAAGGTTCCATTCCTGCATGCCATACCAAATTTATCTTGTCAAACGCAAAAGATATCCAAAAGATCAAGCCTATAGCCATCATGCAAAGCTTTTCTTTTGTCTTTATGGCACGATTCATAAGATAAAGGAACACAAGGAAGACTGTAAATGCTCCTGCGTATATGAGCGGAGTACCGAATATGGTCTGATTTCTGTCATATGCCATAAACCACATTTTTGCAGCTATATCTCTTGCCCAAAGATTTCCTTTTGTTGTCTCAAGGCCTAAAACAAATATATCCTTGGGGCTTCCCATGAGTTCGATCGCAGTCGGTACAAGGAGTATTGCATCAAGACATACTGCCCAGAACGAACATAATCCGACTCTTATCAACCTGCTTATAAAATCTTTAGGCTCAATGATAAGTCTGTAACATGTTGTCCACATCACGATAAAGAAGCATATCATGAAGGTTATGTAATAATTGCACCACAACATAAATGCCAGGGATAATATGTAACCTATCTTGGCCTTTTCATATATCAGCCGATCAAGCATCCAGATCGCTATCGGCATGACTGCAAATACATCTAACCACATCGGATTTACGCTGTTTGATATGATGAATGCGCAAAAAGCGTATGAAAAAGCAAATATAAATGTATGAACACGTTCTCCTTTTATACTGCCATCGTTTTCTCTACCTATATAATGATACATAAACAGATCGCACCCTCCCGCAGAAAGTGCGATTTTTAACCCTATCATCAGTGTTATGGCTTCAGGTATATGGAGTTTGTCGAAGAAAACAAGGAGTAAAAGAGCCGGACTGGACAGGTAATACGTATAAAAGCCAACAGCACCTGCCCCCAAAGCTATGGCTGAAGAGTAAAATATATTGTTCTCTCCTGAAAGAAGTGTCTTGTAATATGAATAAAAATCCACATACTGACGTTTCATATCATACACCAGCCATGTCTTGTCACCAAATGGTGTGATACGACATATGATGGTAAACAATATAAACACCACGCCTGTGCAGACTGTTGTGATCAACGCATGTGTATATGGATTTCCAAGTAGCTTTTCATAGTGTCTTTTCATACAAATATGATATCACTGCTGTCAATCATTTACCATTCAGATTTTCTTAAAATCCCTTGAATTATGCGTGTATTTCTAATAAAATTAAATGTTGATGAAGGAATAGATATATGAGTGATTTGATTTCAGTGATCATACCCGCTTTCAATGAAGAGGCTATGATCAAAACAGCATATAATGAGATACGACAGGTGATCATAAGCCTGAACGTGGATTACGAGTTTATATTTGTGGATGACGGCTCTTCAGACAGGACATTTGAGGAAGTAAAAGAGGTTTCTCTTGAGGATTCCAATGTCCATTGTGTCTCTTTTTCCAGAAATTTTGGTAAAGAATCAGCTATTTTCGCAGGACTAAAAGAATCCAAAGGCAATTGCTGTGTTGTTATGGACTGTGATCTTCAACACCCCGCCAATGTGATCCCGGAGATGTACAGACTCTGGAAAGAGGGCTACGAGATAGTTGAAGGTGTTAAGAAGGATCGTGGCAAAGAAAGCATCCTATACCGTCTTATGGCTAAGATCTTCTATTCAGTCATAAGCCGCTGTTCCAATATAGATCTTAAGGACGCATCTGATTTTGTACTCATGGACAGGATAGTGATAGATTCTCTTATCTCTTTTCCCGAAGCCGCTCCTTTTTTCAGAGGTTTATCCCGCTGGGTAGGCTTCAGATCAGTCAAAGTGCCGTTTGAAGTATCCGAAAGACGATTCGGAAACAGTAAATGGTCTAAGGCAGGTCTGTTTAAATATGCCATACACAATATCACGATTTTTTCAGCCGATCCGTTACAACTTGTTACGGTCATGGGAGTATTATTCATAATCGCAAGCATATTTTTGGGTGGAGAAGCCCTTTACAGATATTTTACCCAGACTGCTCTGGGCGGGTTTACAACCGTTATCGGTCTTATACTGCTGACAGGCGGTATCATAATGATAAGTCTTGGTATAATAGGTCTTTATATATCAAAGATCTACGACGAAGTAAAAGATCGTCCAAGATATATAATAGAAAAACGCATATGATCTTCAATTAGGAGTTTTGAACCATATGAAAAAAAGAATTGCAGTTTTTGCAAACGGATGGACAACAGAAAATCTTATCAATTTCATGAAGGGACTTAGGGAATCCTTAAAAGAATTCCCTTCTGATCTCTATATGTTCTTAAGCTATGGTTCATATGGCCAAAGCGAGATGGATCTCAGATCTGAAAGCATGACATATCGCCTGCCCGACCTAACAGCTTTTGACGCCGCTGTTATATTCGGTTGCGGACTTAACTTCAGACAGGATATAGATTATATATATTCTACTGTTGATAACGCAAATATACCTGCTATCAGTATAGGCCTTGAACACCCAGGTCATATTCACATATTCACAGATAACACAGTGGGCATGTATTCCCTGTGCAATCACATCATTGAAAAGCATGGAGCAAAGGATATCGCATTCATAGGCGGTTCCGCTGATAATGAGGATTCAAACACAAGACTCAGAGTATTGCGTGAATGCATGGATTCTCACGGCCTTGCTCTAAATGACTCTGATATATATTACTCAAACTGGGAAATAAGTCAGGTTAAGATAGCCGTAGAAAACATCCTAAATGATCGCGAAAAACTTCCAGAAGCCATCGTTTGCGCAAACGATCTTATCGCTACACATGTTTCATTATTCCTGTCCGAAAGAAACTATAGTGTTCCTCAGGATGCGATCGTCACAGGTTTTGATAACTTAAGCGAAAGCCAGACCTATTATCCATCGATTGCAAGTGTTGATCAGAATTATCCCAAACTCGGTTCAATTGCCGGTGACAGTCTCATAAAGATATTTAACGGAGATAAAGTTGACAGTTCAATATCCATAAGCAGTGAATTCATCCCAGGTGAAAGCTGTGGATGTAATGATTTCAGAAATTCAGATGCATTAAGACGAGAGCTTGCTCACAAACGTCCGTATGCTGTTCAGCGCGAGTACGGTATATCGGGAAGACTCTATACTTTTGAGCATGCGATAATGAGATCCGGTGAATACAAAGAACTGAGCGGAAATCTCAAACCCATGCTTGCCCAATCAACCGGATCTGAAGGCAGTACCTTCTATATCATGATGGATCCTCTATTTGCAGATCTAGGTAAAGATGTCACCCTTCCTGAATTCAAATACAGTGATGAATTCGATGTTGTATCCGGTAAAAACCTCGGTGTCTTAAGCACAGCCAAAAAGGTTTCAAGGGCTCAGTTGATTCCGGATATCGATCCGGAAGGTGAGAACAGGATTTATATGATCGGGCAGCTGCATTTGGATTCATTTGCCTGCGGATATCTTGTATTTGCGGATGATCTCAAGATGTTAGATGAGAACAGCCTGTTCATGTTTGTGAACAGAACAAACAGGATACTCGTCATACTTAAACGAAACATGCAGCTGACAGAGCTCAATAACAAGCTTTCGGCACTTATGGAACAGGACGCTCTGACCAAAGTTAAAAACCGTACAGCTTATGAAAAATACATACGTAATCTCGAAAGAGACTTCAATGAAGGAGAAAATAAACCTTTTGCTGTCATTTTCTTCGATATAAATGATCTTAAAGCGGTCAACGACAGACATGGTCATGAAAAAGGAGATGCATATATAAAGAACTCATGCAGACTCATATGTAATACTTTCAAGCACAGTCCTGTATTCAGGATCGGTGGTGATGAGTTCGTTACAATAGCGCAAAACGATGATTATGACAAAAGACATGAACTGATGGCATTCATGCGTGAACACATGGAAGCTCTAAAAACAAGAGGAGATTCTGTTCCCCTTACTGAGCGTATCTCAATAGCATCAGGTATGGCAGAATATGACCGTACACTGGATGAGGATTTCGCTTCTATCTTTAAGAGAGCCGATGAACTCATGTATGAGAATAAATATAATATGAAAAATCCGAAAGCCTGATGAAGCTTTCGGATTTTCTTTATTCGCATATTTTTATATACATCTTAGGTCTTCTGTCTCTGAAAAGGCCCCATGAAAGTCTTTCCTCATCCTGCACATCCATATCAAATGATGCGTACAGTATCTCTTCTTTATCCCTGCTGCCATCAGCTATTATCTCACCCGTATTATTGGTTATGAAAGAACTTCCATAAAACCTGAGACTTGATTCCTGACCACCGTTTTCCTTACAAGGCTTTACCTCTTCAAGTCCAATTCTGTTAGCAGCCATAACCGGTATAAGATTTGCTGCGGAATGTCCCTGCATCACTCTTCTCCAATGTCCGCTCGAATCCACGTCCAGTATGGGTTCACTCCCTATCGCAGTGGGATACAGGAGTATCTCCGCTCCTTCAAGAGCCATTCCTCTGGCACATTCCGGGAACCACTGATCCCAGCATATACCTACTCCGACTTTACAATATGCCGTATCCCACACCTTAAAGCCTGTATCGCCCGGAGTGAAGTAAAATTTTTCCTGATAGAAATGATCGTCCGGAATGTGGGTTTTTCTGTATTTCCCAAGTATCTTTCCATCAGCATCTATCATAACCACTGTGTTGTAAAGAGAGTTTCCGTCTCTCTCATATATGCTCAGTGGCAGTACAACTTTCAGTTCTTTAGCGAGAGGAGCCAGTTCTCTTACAGCATCATTTTCCTCAATGGTCTTGGCATAGGAGTAAAACTCATATCTCCTCTCCTGACAAAAATACTGTCTTTCAAACAGTTCCGGCAGCAAAATGATCTGAGCACCGTTTTTTGCGGCCTCTTTTATCATATCCTTTGCTTTTGAAATATTCTCATCGACCAAAGTACTGCACTGCATCTGTATGGCAGCCACATTCACTTTTCTCATCTCATCTCTCCGTAACCATAGGTATCTGCTGTGTTATGCAGTGAATATTTCCACCGCCTTTTAAAATATCCATGGCATATATACCTACAACCTTCCTCGAAGGAAAACATTTAGTCAGTATCTTAATCGCAGTTATATCATTCTCATCTCCAAACTGCGGTACTATAACACTGTCATTTGCTATGTAAAAATTCACATAGCTTGCAGCGAGTCTTTCTCCAACCTCCCTTGTATCCTCTCCTTCCTCAAATATATAACCTTCTATGTCAACTTTGGTTATACATACAGGTTCTTTGGGTATTGGAAGTTTATGGATCTTAAAGTTTCTTCCTTTTGCATCAGTCTCACTGCTTAAGATATCATAAGCTATTCTGCTTCTTTCGTATTGAGGATCGTTCTCATCGTCTGTCCATGCCAGTATCACCTCACCAGGTGCACAAAAACAGCAGAAATTGTCAACATGACCGTTTGTCTCATCATTAAATATGCCATACGGCAGCCAGACTATCTTTTTAATTCCAAGATACTTCTTTAGCTCATTTTCTATCTCTTCTTTTGACAGATCGGGATTTCTTCCCGGACTTAACAGACATTCCTCGGTGGTGATCAGTGTTCCTTCTCCGTCAACATGGATAGAGCCGCCTTCAAGCACAAAGTGTCTGGCATCATATATTTCAGCGCCGACTTCATCTGCTATCATGCCGGCGATCTTCTGATCATTATCCCAGCTGGCATACAGTCCGTCATATTCTCCGCCCCATGCATTAAACTGCCAGTCTATCGCCCTTAGGATAGTTTTGCTTGCATCTGTCACAAATGTAGCACCGCTGTCCCTGGCCCATGCATCATCACTTTCTGCCTCAAACAGATGAAGTCTTTCTTTCGGTATTACTTCACCAAGCATTCTGGCTGCATTCTCATACTCATTCGGACTTACGGCCATATATATATCTTCAGATACTGCTATAGCTGACGCAACATTAACAAATGCTTCCCTTGCTTTAGCCGGATCCTTACCCCATGACCCTGGTCTTTCAGGCCAGATCATAAAACATCCGTAATGCTTTTCATATTCGCCCGGCATATAAAACCCGTCATCAGACGGGTAGTTATTCTTAATAATCATATTGTTTATAAAAGGTAAGCCTGTCTTCATGATCAGCTTAATCTTTCTTTGAAATCGCTATAACCAAATTCTTTTATAATACGGCAGTCACCGTTTTTGTCCATAACAGCGATAGACGGGAGCGGGATTCCGTTAAATGTGTTATTCTTTACCATCGAATAGATAGCCATATCTTCAAAGTAAAGTCTGTCACCGATCTTTATCTGTCTGTCAAACGAATAATCTCCGATAACATCACCCGCAAGACAGGTATTGCACGACAGTCTGTAAGTGTATTTCTTTTCTCCGGCCTCACCACTGTCCTTAAGCGGCGGTCTGTATGGCATCTCAAGCACATCTGGCATATGACATGCTGCCGATGTATCCAGTATCAGTATATCGATATCATTCTTCACGATATCAAGTACAGTCGTAACATTGTAACCTGCATTAAGTGCAACTGCTTCACCCGGCTCAAGATAAATATCCAAATCATATGTATCTCTCATATGATCGATCAGCCTTATGAGTCTCTCTACATCATAATCATTTCTTGTTATATGATGTCCTCCACCCATATTCAGCCATTTTACTTTATGAAGATATTGTGCGAACTTCTCTTCCACCGCCCAAAGTGTCGTTTCAAGATCATCGGAATTCTGTTCGCACAGTGTATGGAAATGCAAACCATCAACATGATCAATGATCTCATCATCCATGTCGCAGGCTCTGATACCCATTCTCGAACCACTAGAGCATGGATCATATATGGCATGATCCTTCTGCGTTGAACACTCAGGATTTATCCTGACTCCAAGGCTTGGATGCTTCCCCGTTTTTAAAGTGCTTTCTTTGGCAACAGGATAATACTCCATCAGCTGCGATTTAGAATTAAAGATTATATGATCGCATATGGTGCATAACTCTTTTATATCCTGCGGTCTGTATGCCGGCGAATACACATGGTTTTCCTTTCCCATCTCTTCATAACCGAGCCTGGCTTCATACAATCCGCTTGCAGTCGTACCGCTTATATATCTTCCTATAAGATCATATTCACAAAATGCAGAAAAGCATTTCTGTGCAAGAAGTATCTTTGCTCCGGTCCTGTCCTGAACCGTCTTAAGTATTTTTAAATTGTCTTCAAGCTTTCCCTCATCTATCACATAGCAGGGAGTCGGAAGTTCGTATATATTCAAAAGATGACCTCATCTGTAAACGCTTACTCAACAAGCACAGGATTCTCAACGACTTTCCAGGGAAGTCCCCATTTATTAAGAGCTTCCATATACGGATCCGGATCAAACTCCTCTACTGTGTATACACCCGGTCTGTTCCAGAGTCCTTCAACAACCATCATTGTTCCTATCATCGCAGGAACACCTGTCGTATATGAGATAGCCTGTGATTCCACTTCCTTATAACATTCCTGATGATCACATACATTGTAGATGTATATGCTCTTTTCTTTTCCGTCCTTTACACCGGTGTAGATACAACCGATATTTGTTTTTCCTACTGTTCTCGGTCCAAGTGACGCAGGATCAGGAAGCAGCGCTTTCAAAAACTGAATGGGCACGATCTGCTGACCCTGAAACTCTATCGGAGTCGTTGAGAGCATTCCGACATTCTCAAGACACTTCATATGTGTAAGATAGCTCTGTCCGAAGGTCATAAAGAATCTTATCCTCTTGACACCGGGAATGTTCTTTGCAAGTGACTCTATCTCCTCGTGGTGTAAAAGATACATATCCTTCATACCCACGCCTTCAAAATCATATTCTCTCTTGATCGACATCGCAGGGATCTCAACCCAGTGGCCGTCTTCCCAGTATGAACCGGGTGCGGATACCTCTCTTAGATTGATCTCAGGATTGAAGTTAGTTGCAAACGGATATCCGTGATCACCGCCATTACAATCAAGTATGTCTATTGTATGTATCTCATCAAAATAATGTTTAAGTGCATATGCAGTAAATACGGAAGTTACACCGGGATCAAATCCTGTTCCCAGAATTCCTGTTATACCCGCTTCCTTGAAACGGTCCATATATGCCCACTGCCATGAATAATCAAAGTACGCGCTGAATCCGAGTTCTTTGCATCTCTTCTCATAAACAGCTCTCCATTTTGGATCGTTTGTATCCTCAGCCTCATAATTGGCTGTATCTATATAAGGTACCTTGCATTCCACACAGGCATCCATGATCGTAAGATCCTGATAAGGAAGTGCAAGATTCAAGACTGCATCAGGTTTGTAGTCTTTTATAATTGCCACAACTTCCTCAACCTTGTCCGCATCAACTTTTGCTGTTGAAATCTTAGTCTTTGTCTTGCCTTCCAGCTTTTCTTTTAACGCATCACATTTTGACACAGTACGGCTTGCGATCATTATCTCTTCAAACACTTCGCTGTTTTGACAACACTTATGGATCGCAACCGATGCTACACCACCACAACCGATAATAAGTACTCTGGCCATTATTTGTCCTCCTCCTCTTCAAGCAGATCTTCAACATACTTGGGCAGCATAAAGGCTCCCCTGTGCAGATTTATTGTGTAATACCATGTCTCAATATGTCTGTCTTTCCATCTCTTTGCATCCAGATCATCAAGAGGATGATATTTCTTTGATGCAAATCCAAACAGCCAGTAACCCGCCGGACATGTCGCGATGTGAGCCTGATATACGCGGCTTACCGGAAAGCTTTTTACAACCTTCCTGTGCATACTCCTGCAGGCCTGTTCATCTTCGTCAAAGAACGGGCTTCCGTGCTGATACACCATGATGCCGTCTTCTTTAAGTGCTTTATAACAGCTTCCGTAAAATTCCTTTGTGAACAATCCCTCTTCATGTCCGAAAGGATCCGTAGAATCATTGACGATTATGTCATATTCGTTCTGTACATTTCTTAAAAAGTGCAGACCTTCCATATAGAAGATATGTACTCTCGGATCACTTAGTCCCGCTGTCTGCTCCGGAAAATACTCCTTGCATACCTCGACCATCTTCTCATCCGGTTCCACAAGATCGATGCTCTCTATCTCGGGATATTTGGTAAAGCATGTGGCTACTCCGCCATCGCCACCTCCGAATATCAGTACTTTTTTGACATTGGGATGCACTGCCATCGGGACATGTGTTACCATCTCATCATATATGAATTCATCAGCTTCAGAGAATACTATCTCTCCGTCTGAAATGAGTACCTTACCGAATTCGGGGGTCTCCATAACATCAAATCTCTGATAGTCACTCTCGCCCGAATAAAGTTCCTTATTTGTTCTGATGGACAGTTTAACATTGTCTGTATGGCATTCCGAGAACCACAACTCCATGTCTGTACCTCCTTATGAGATCCGTTTTATTATCATAAAGATCATTTTTTAAGTATATTGAGACTGTCTGCCTCAAGATCTTCTGTTCCCTGTAGAGAACAGCCCTTTTCCTTGGCATAAAGGATATAATCAACAATATCCGATGTGATGCGCTCACCGGGTGCCAGTATCGGTATGCCCGGAGGGTAACACATAATGAACTCCGCACATATCTTTCCGACAGATTCCCTTATCGGTACAGATATCTTCTCACTGTAAAATGCTTCCTGGGGCGATACGACAACCTCCGGCTGTATATAATCTCCCGATATGGTGGGAAGCTGTTCCTTCTCGTAAAGTCTCTTGATATCGGCAAGTGCATTTACAAGACGTTCTATATCTCTTATACGATCACCGATAGAAATGTATGCAAGAATATTTCCTATATCTCCAAACTCTATCTGTATGTCATACTCATCTCTTAAAAGATCGTATACTTCTATTCCGGTAAGTCCTATCTCCTGAGTGTACACAGACAGCTTTGTCACATCATATCCACAGACACTTGTACCGTTTATTAGTTCTGTTCCGTATGCGTAATAACCGCCGATAGCATTTATCTCGGTCCTGGCATATTCAGCCATTTTGACAACCTTCTCAAAAGACTCCTTTCCTCTCAAGGCAAGATTTCTTCTGGATATATCAAGGCTTGACAATAACAGATATGATGCACTTGTCGTCTGCGTAAGATTTACTATCTGTCTGACATAATCTGCATTAACTCCGTTATTGGTAAGCAGCAGTGAGCTCTGAGTAAGGCTTCCTCCGGATTTGTGCATTGATATGGCTGCCATATCTGCGCCGGCTCTCATAGCATCTATCGGAAGTCCCTCACCGAAATAAAGGTGTGTACCGTGTGCCTCATCGACTAACATCTTCATATTGAATCTGTGCGCCAGTTCGGTAAGTTTGACCAAATCTGAACATATCCCATAATATGTAGGATTATTTATCAAAACCGCCTTGGCGTTGGGATGTGCTTTCATGGTAGCTTCCATGGCATCAGCTTCTATCCCAAGAGCTATTCCTATCCTCGGTTCGGTCTTGGGTTCAACATAAACAGGGATTGCACCGCAAAGAACGAGTGCATTTATAGCACTCTTATGCACGTTCCTGGGAAGAATGATCTCTTCTCCTGGTTTACAGCACGAAAGGATCATGCTCTGGACTGCAGAGGTTGTTCCTCCTACCATCAAAAAAGCATGCTCTGCTCCAAATGCATCAGCAGTAAGGTCTTCCGCTTCTCTGATAACGCTGACCGGATGGCACAGATTATCGAGAGGTTTCATTGAATTCACATCCAGACCTACGCATTTGTCCCCCAAAAGCTCAACAAGTTCAGGGTTTCCGCGCCCTCTTTTATGTCCCGGTACATCAAACGGAACAACTCTTTTTTTCTTAAATCTCTCCAGAGCCTCATATATTGGAGCTCTCTTTTGTCTCTCAAGGTCCATAACCAGTAATACCCACCCAAAACAAAAAGATGATGCTGTTAACATCATCCCGAATATCTTCTTATCTAAATTAACATATTAAAAATGCAGTGTCAATGAAAAGAACGCCTCAAGCCCCATAAATGCTTTACATTTGGCTGTTTTCATAGTATACTTCTTATTTGGTAAAAAATGCTTTAAGCTAGCTATAAAAGAAAGGAATTTAATCATGAGTGAACAAACTTCAAAATCAGGCGGATGGCGCACTAACAAATGGGTACGCGCAGCCATTCCGGCGCTTCTTCTCCACTGCAGTATAGGTACTGTTTACTGCTGGTCAATCTTCAGTCAAGAGATAGCTGACTACATCGGCTACTCAAAGGGCGCAACGGAGTGGGCATTCTCATTTGCCATCTTCTTCCTTGGAATGTCAGCAGCTTTCCTTGGTAACATCGTTGAGAAGGATATCCACAAATCATCACTGATCGCTACGATTTGTTTTGCAACAGGTATGGCTCTCACAGGTTTCTTTATCTACTACGGCGGCCAGCATCAGCAGAGTCCTGTGTCACTCATCGGAATATATTTAAGCTACGGCTTCATCATGGGAGTAGGACTTGGTACAGGTTATCTTTCACCGGTTAAAACTCTTATGCTCTGGTTCCAGGATCGTAAAGGTCTTGCAACAGGTCTCGCAGTTGCAGGTTTCGGTGCAGCAAAGGCTATCGCAAGCCCCATTATGCAGAGCATGCTTGAGAATCTCGGCGAAGGCGGTATCTATAAGATGTTCATCATCCTTGCTGTTGTATACTTCATAATGATGTTCATTGGACACCTTCTTCTTGCTAAGCCAGCTGACTGGCACGAACCTCAGGGTAAGGATTCAAAGCCCAGCATCATCGAAGTTCTCAAGACCAAGCCCATCAGCAACTATGTTGGTATCTGGGTAATGTTCTATATCAACATCACATGCGGTCTTGCTCTTATATCTCAGGAGAAGATGATCGTTAAGTGTGTAGGACTTGCAGCATATGTAGGTATCATTTCAACCATATCCGCTATATTCAATGCAGGCGGAAGACTTGGTTTCTCTTCATGGGCAGATACCATGAAAGACAGAAATACGATCTACAAGATGATCTTCATCCTTTCGATCGTATTCACAGCACTCGTTATGATCACAAGCGGTATAAAGAACGGAGAAGGCAACGGTCTTTTGGTCTTCCTTGTACTTGCTCTTATATTCATTGTTAATGCAGGTTACGGCGGTGGTTTCTCAAACGTTCCCACACTGCTTTCAGACCATTACGGAATGGGTTCTATCAGTGCGATCCACGGTATAACACTTTCAGCATGGGCATTCGCAGGACTTACCGGAAACCAGGTTGCAACTTACATCGTTAATCACTCAGGCGAGTGGATCGATCACGACGGCGTAAAGATGAATCCTGTAGGATATCAGAACGTTCTTTACTTTACGATCGCTCTTTACATCATTGCACTCATCCTTTGTCTGGTACTTGTAAAACCCACAGACAAGAGTAAACAGGCATAAAACATATACAAACAATGGGGCTGTCGCACTAAAAAATGGTGCGCAGCCTCTTTTTTATGCTAAAACACAAAAACCAGACTTCGAAAAGCCTGGCTAATGCGGTAAAATATATTTATGCGACTAAACAAAATTTTACAAGGAGATTATACCGTATCTTCCTTGTATCATCAAATCAAACTTCCGCTCGACAT
>JAFZRZ010000043.1 GCA_017619635.1 Lachnospiraceae bacterium
AAATGACGGGTGGTAATACCGTCTGGAGTATCAGGCCAAAGACCTTGACGATACATCATTACTGCATTTCTTTTGAATTCATAACTATAACGCATAAAAATACCCTCCTTACTGGTTGTCCAGTAAAGAGGGTACATATCAAAAATCTGCCGCTTAATTTATGCCTAATTTGTCGATGTGGGAGGCGTTGTGGAACGCTTCTGCTGTTTATATACGGGATCTGCAGGATAACCGCCTTTGAGCTTTTGCATGCAGTTTTGCAAAGCCTCTCTTGAGTTGCCCCAGTCCGCATCCTTGTATCTGTAATCAAACTTGTCTATGAGCCATGAGACATCGCCGTAGAGACGCTTCATGCTCTCCTCCATGATGGGGAAGAAGGCATCAGCAAACTCCTGCTGCTGCTTGTCTGAAAGATGGCAGGTTGCATAGTTTAAAAGATCTCCGAAGTGGGGAAGGCAGAATCCCTTGTGTGAATTGACTTTCTCTTTAAAATCATTGTCTTTAAAGTACATCTCAAAGAAAGTCAGCATGTATCTGTCATAGTTCTCCTCAAAGGCATTGCAGATGTAGCATTTCTTCTGACGTTTATCCACCCAGGCGCTGAACGCATTGGCACCGGGTGTCGTGGAACGCTTAAGCATCGCGATGGGTGTGTTCTTTGTCACCTTGTAAAGGGTCCTTGCCTGCCACATCTCATCCATCATCTTTTTCATGTGTGTCTTCATGATCCAGGCATTTCCGAGCGTGTTGCCGTAATCGTACATCTTTTTAAAATGCGCACGGCAAAAACCTGCTTCATCAGTTTTTTCTCTTACATCTGATTCCATATATGTTGAACCGCTGCCTAAAACAAAATCCATAAGATCCTGTTCTATCGAGCGCTCTATATAGCATAAGGGACATTCGTCGTCAGCATTGACGGCATCGTTTATGGGTATCGTGTAAAGCTTTTCTTTCATTTAAGGCTTCTCCTTTGATGTATGCCGGCATGTCAAAATGCCAAATCGTACTGTATCATCTACAAATATATCACATATTCTTTACAAATAAAAAGCCCTATGATAACCTTAACGCTAGGGGGTCCAAAAGGGATTCCCAGGGAGTTGTGTGAGGTGGTTTTGTTACATCGTCACGGCTTAGATTTTCGGTGATTGGGAGGTTTGAAATGAAATTAATCTATCAGGTTGAAGACAAACCAAAATTCGGTGAGCTGATCGTATTTGCGATCCAGCAGCTCTTGGCCATCATGGCGGCAACGCTCGTTGTTCCGGTAATAGTCGGAAACGGCATGGAACCGGCGGCGGCACTGTTTGGAGCGGGTGTGGGAACTCTGATCTATGTGTTCTTCACCAAAAAGAAAAGCCCCGTATTCTTAGGCTCTTCATTCGCATTTCTTGGCTCGATGGCAGCAGCGTTTGCCGGAGCATCTTCTGTGGCAGTCGGATATTTCGGACTGATCCTCGGAGCAATTTTCGCAGGACTTGTATATGTGGTAATAGCACTTATCGTTTTGATGGTCGGTGTCGACTGGATAGATAAGCTCATGCCTGCTGTTGTTATAGGACCCACGGTCGCTATAATCGGACTTTCACTTGCAGGAAACGCAGTCGGTGATATCGTTACCGGCGGTGTAAAGAACGCTGACGGAGCAGCAGTTGCAGATCCGCTCGTAGCACTCATCTGCGGACTTGTGACACTCGGTGTTACGATGGCATGTTCGGTATACGGAAAGAAGTTCGGAAAGCTCATTCCTTTCATCTTCGGTATCCTTGCAGGATATGCCGCAGCAGCGATAATCACGATAATAGGAAGTGCCGCAGGAAATGATGCACTCATGGTTTTAAGCACAGATCCTTTCAAAGCACTCGTTGCTGACGGCTTTGGAGTCTCAACCATAATAACACTGCCCACATTTACCTTCATGACAGCTTTCGGAGCTTTCTCTGAGGGTATCTCAAGCAGTTATATACTTACGATATTCGCAGCATATGTGCCGGTTGCATTCGTTGTATTCGCCGAACATATCGCTGATCACAAGAATATATCATCTATAATCGAAAAAGACCTTCTTAAGGATCCCGGTCTTCACAGAACACTTCTCGGAGACGGTATCGGTTCCATGGTAGGTGCTGCATTCGGCGGATGCCCCAATACCACATACGGTGAGTCTATCGGATGTGTGGCTATCACAAAGAATGCCAGCGTATACAGCATCATAGCAGCAGCGATAGGAGCTATCCTTATCTCCTTCCTTGCTCCTTTCGTAGCTTTCGTTAATTCAATCCCCAGCTGCGTAATGGGCGGTGTCTGCATGGCGCTTTACGGCTTTATCGCTGTATCCGGACTTAAGATGGTACAGTCTGTTGATCTTAACAAGAACAAGAATCTGTTTGTTGTATCGGTTATCCTGATCGCAGGTATCGGTGGTCTTACACTTAATTTCGGTAGTGTTACCATCACATCGATCGCATGCGCACTCATTCTTGGAATCCTCACCAATATTATGCTGAAGAACGGCCCTGAAGAGTAACAATTATCACCCATATATGGTATAATGGTTACATGAAAAAGATATGGAAGATACCGGACCTGATCCGAACGGTATACGACTATGAGAAAAATATGGATATGGACTACGATACCCTCGGTAAAGTATCCATGTTCTTTGGAATCATCATATATGTCGTTAATTTCAAAAATGTAGAAAACCTTAAGATCGTGCTGTCGGCTTATGCCGTCGGCACGGCTCTTATTCTTGTGCCCTTTATCTGTAAGAGAGTCGAGAACAAAAAGAGATTCCTCGCCAGATTTCTGACGTTCTTAGGGATAGTTCTGACCTTTTACGGACTGTTCGGGGTAAATGACGGAATAAGTTATTACTGGTCATATCTGGCCGTTTTCGTTGTCTTTTTACAGTTCGGTACAACAGCAGGACTTGCATGGTGTACCTATTTTTTGGTGTTCAGCATCGTTATCCTTGACACACCGGTAAGGAACATGCTGCCATATCACTACAGTAGTGAATATGCATTCTATTTCCCATGGATGTATGCCTGCGACTTTGTGGGCTCGTTTGTGGGAAATCTGTTCTATAAAAAGAGCCGTATCGAGCTCGAATCTCATGAGAAACAACTTCAGAAAGAATTAGAGACAGCCATAGATGATGTCGATCAGGCTATGTTTGATTCCGTTGCGATCATATCTGCTCTTATAGATGAAAAGGATATGTATACAAAGGAGCATTCTGTCAGGGTTGCAAGGTATGCAAAGCTCATCGCCGAAAAGAGCGGATACGCAAAGAACGCCGCAGACTTCAGAGTCATCTACAATGCGGCCATGCTGCATGACATAGGAAAGGTGGCTGTTCCCGACAACATACTCAACAGCTCGAGACAGCTTACAGACGAGGAGTACGGCATCGTAAAGAAGCACACCTTATGGGGCTCTGATATCCTAAAAGAGCTGACCTTTTATCCCAAGATCTTTTACGGTGCAAAATACCATCATGAGAGATATGACGGACAGGGTTATCCCGAGGGAATAAAGGGTAAGGACATACCGGTGGAAGCAAGGATAATCTCGGTTGCCGATACGCTTGATGCCATGAACTCTGAGAGGGTATACAGAAAACCCTGTTCAAAGAATTACATCATAGATGTTTTTGAGAATGATAACGGCGCACAGTTTGAGCCTTTACTGGCAAAGGCTGTATGCGATCTTATAAGAGAAGGAAAGATAAAGATTTTAGCTGATGATAACAAGGATTGAGAACAGTATCAACAGCATATTGGAGAAACTCGTTGAAAAGCCGCAGAACAAGGAGATGTCTTTGTGGCTTAAGCGCTGTGCCTGCATGGCGACCCTCTGGGCGATTGTATACTCATCAAAGATCGATTCGTTCAGATGTGTCGTACTCTACACGATAGCTCTGGCTGCATGGTTTATAGATGCGGAGGTCTCAGCAAGAAGGACTGTCCTTTACATGGATATAGCCTGCATCGGAGTTGTAACGGGAGTAGTGCTCACGGCATTTTTGTGGGGAGATCTCGGCCAGATAGGATGTTTCATCGCGCTGACCATAGCCATACTGTCCATATTCATGCTCGGACTTTTGTGGGGAAATGTGCTGGCGTTCTTTAACTGTGCGTTCATGGCCATAGTCTTTGTCGTAAACGTCAACAACAAGATGGTCGACATGTACTCGGAGGAATTCTGCTCGAGATTCATATATATCATGATCTGCTTTATTGCAACGGCAAACTTCATGGTAAACGGAATGACGGATTACTGGATATACAAGGAAAAATACAGGGAGAAATTAAGCCAGCTGATAGAAAACGGTAAGGCTGACCGTACCGATGTTTATCTTAAGATCCTCATCGCGATGTATAAGACCTTGGAGACCAAATCACCCGCCATGGCCAAGCATTCTGAAAGAACAGCCGTATGGAGCAGGCTCATCGCAAGAGAGATGGGTGTGAGAAAGGAAAACGAGTTAAAACAGTATTATTATGCAGGACTTTTGCATGATATAGGAAAGATAGGTATCTCCGATGTATACATGGACAGGGAGACACTCACCGATGAGGAATATGAGGTATACAAACAGCATGTTGATATCGGATATGAGATCCTAAGAAAGCTCCAGCTTGAGGAGATATCGCAGGCGGCTCTTTACCATCACGAGAAATGGAAGGGTAATGGGTACAAGGGCTTAAGGGGTGATGAGATACCCCAGATAGCAAGGATCGTGGCTGTCGCAAACTACCTTACCAGACTTGAACAGCAGCAGGGAATGGGCCTTGAAAAGCTCAAGGAGGAGGTAACGGCCCAGGGCGGCAAGGCATATGATATCAGGATTGTCAGGTTGGCATGCGATGCCATTGACAAACTTATCAAGCAGCAAGAGGAACAGCGCATTTTCAAATAGAGTGTATTCTGATGGGATTACAGATGATAATCGGTGCATCCGGCACCGGAAAAAGCGAATATATCTATAAGCATATCTTTACAATGGCAAAAAAAGATCCGAAAAAACGTTTCTTTATCGTTGTCCCGGATCAGTTCACCATGCAGACGCAGGCCGATATGGTAAAAATGGCCGGTGGCGGCATAATGAACATCGATGTTTTGAGCTTCTCGAGAATGGCACACCGCATATTCGAGGAGACAAATTCCGCAAACAGACCCGTACTTGATGATACGGGTAAAAGCCTTGTTTTAAGGAGACTCGCATCAGGTATAAAGGATGATATCCCATACCTTAGCGGTAACCTTGGAAGAACCGGCTTTATCCATGAGGTAAAGTCATCCATCTCTGAATTCATGCAGTACGGGATAGGCCCCAAAGAACTGGATTCTCTGATAGCATATTGCGAAAAAAAGGGCGCTCTCAAAGCAAAACTGACAGATCTTAAGACTCTCTATGACAGATTTATTGAATATACGGGTGATTCATATATAACCACGGAGGAATCCATGGATCTTTTGGCACGCGAACTTATGAACTCATCGCTCATAAAGAAAAGCACGGTCGTATTTGACGGATTCACGGGATTCACCCCCGTTCAGCTTAAAGTTGTCTCGGTTCTTATGCAGCTGTGCGAGATGGTATATGTGACACTCACGCTCGAAGTGACCAAAGACACGGAAAACCTCTTTGATCTTACCAAAAGATCCTATGACACCCTTATAAGGACAGCCAAAGAGAACGGTACAGAGATCTTAAAGGATGTTAAATGCGAGACAAACCACCGCTTTGTGTCAAAGCCCGATCTTTTGCATCTTGAACGTCATATATTCAGATATCCTCCTGTCAGGTATGAGGGAGGGGCAGACAGCCTTTCGATATACGAGGGAGAGGATATAAATGATGAGGTATCGCATATGGCGATGCAGATAAGGAAACTTGTTTCAAATGGGGCATATTACAGGGATATCGCCGTTATAACAGGAAGCATCGACAGCTATGAGAGCCAGATAAAGAGGATATTTGCAAGATACGAGATACCTCTTTACATTGATAAGACCAAAGCGATAGTCTTAAATCCTTTCGTTGAATATATAAAGAGCCTTCTTAAGATGATAATGAAGGATTTCGACCGTGAGAGTGTTATACGGTACTTAAGAAGCGGTATGATAGCACTGTCACCCAGAGACGTGGATATGTTTGAGAATTTCTGCATAAAGAGCGGATTCAGGGGCAGAAAGCGCTATCTGTCATATATAGAGGATTCCGATTCCGAACTGGCAGAAACAGTAAACAGAGTGCGTGAGACGCTCATAAAGGGCATTAATGCCGTTATAGATGCAGATATAAAGGCATCCGGCAGACATAAGGCCACAGAGTATGTGAAAGCCCTTTACGATTGCTGTGAGGCCTGTGATGTATATGACAGGATAAAGCAGTATGAAAAAGACTTTGAGGAGACGGGAGATTTCACTCTTCAAAAGGAATATTCCCAGATATACAGACTGACAATGGAGCTGTTTGAGCAGATATATGATCTTTTGGGTGATGAGGAACTCACACTCGAGGAATTCTACGATATCGTTGAAGCAGGATTCGGAGAGATAACCGTTGGAACCATCCCTGCAAGCGTTGACAGGGTCATAGTCGGTGATATGGAGCGAAGCAGGCTAAAACCTGTTAAATATCTGTTCTTTATAGGTCTAAACGACGGATATGTGCCTAAAAAGAGCGGAAAGTGCAGCATAATCTCAGATATGGAAAGAGAATATCTCTCCCTAAACGACATGCAGCTTGAGCTTGCACCTACTCCCAGACAGAAGCTCTTCATCCACAGGTTTTACATGTACAGCAATCTTGTAAAACCCTCAGAGAAACTCTTTTTGTCATACAGCAACGTTGACAATGAGGGTAAGAGCCTTCGTCCGGCTTATATAATACCGCTCATAAAGTCTCTTTTTACTGATATAGAGATAGACAGGAGCTATCTTAAAAAGGATCTAAGCAGCATTGACGATATAACGGGCCTTAAAGAGTATATCTGCGATCTTATGAGGAAATATGCGGAAACAGGTCTTTCCGAAGAAAAGAAGAACGAGCTGATGCGCTCGATAGACATCCTTAGAGCAATGGGGTTAGAGGGAAGCACAGCTCTTATTGATATGTTCATAAACAACAGCTTCTTTAAATATGATTCAGAAAGGCTTGATGCAAAGATAGCGGGTATCCTCTACGGAGAGAAGATGCTTGCGAGTGTCAGCCGTATGGAGCAGTTTGCAAGCTGTGCATATGCGTATTTCCTGCGCTACGGGCTTTCTTTAAAAGAAAGACAGGAATACAGCTTAGACAACAGGGATATGGGAAATATCTTCCATAAGACGCTCGAGACTTACGGAAACAGCCTGGCAAAAAAAGGATACTCATGGACAGATATACCCTCTGAAGAGGCAGAGAGCATACTCGATGAGGCGCTCGAACAGTCAGCTGTCGATATGGGTTCTATTCTGTTTGAGAGTAAAGAAGGCTCATATATACGTAAAAGGATGAGAAAGACTCTCAAAAAAGCCGTGGATGTGCTCACATACCAGTTAAAAGCTGGCGAATATGACATATCAGGCTTGGAGGTGCGCTTTAAGAGAGCCTATACGCTTGATGATATAAATGTCGCCCTTGATGAGAAAGAAAAGATGGAATTAAACGGTTCCATAGACAGGATGGATACGCTAGATAAGGAAAACAGCGTCTATGTTAAGGTAATCGACTACAAGACAGGCAACAGGGATTTCTCTCTTCTTAATTTCTATCACGGACTTCAGCTTCAGCTTGTCGTATATATGGCTGAGGGCATGAAAAAGACATCCCAGGCCTTTGCAGGTAAGGAGATAAAGCCCGGTGCGATGTTATATTACCGTGTGGCCGACAATACGGTCGAAGCGGGTAACGAGACCGATGAGGAGAAGATAAACGCTCTTATAAGAGAGGAATTAAAGACCAAAGGTCTTATAAATGCCGATCCCGAAAATGTACTCGGACTGACGGGATTAACAAGCGGAACATCTGATATTGTTAATTTAGGATTTAACAAAGACGGAAGTTACAGTAAACGATCATCTGTTATAAATGTAGAAGATATGCGGCTTTTGACGGATTATGCCGATTATAAGCTCAAAAATCTGGGCAGTCAGATCATATCCGGAAACATCTCAAAGAATCCTGTTAAGGAGGATGACAAAAAAGACTCCTGCATGTACTGCTCATACAAAGATATATGCGGATTTGACGAGAGACTCGAGGGCTTTGACATGAAACGCCTTAAAAAGCTTAGTGATGACGAGATCCTTACAAAGATGAGGGAAGAATTGGAATGAAATTTTCCGAAGAACAGTTACAGGTCATAAACACAAGAGATAAAAACATCCTTGTTTCTGCTGCTGCGGGCAGCGGAAAGACAACAGTTCTTGTTCAAAGGATCATAGAGAAGATAACAGATAAGAATAAGCCTGCCGATATCGACAGGATACTTGTGCTCACCTATACAGAGGCTGCCGCTTCCGAGATGAGAACAAGGATAGAGGATGCCATAAACAGACAGATCTCGGAGAATCCTCAGGATGAGCATCTGGTAAGACAGGCTGTCCTTATCCATAATGCGCAGATATCGACCATACACGGATTCTGTCTTTCGGTCATTAGAAATGACTTCTCAGGCATTGGTCTTGACCCGTCGTTCAGGGTCGCCGAAAGCGGTGAGATCAAGCTCGTTGAGGGTGAGGTTGCTGAGAAACTCATCGGGGAGCTGTTTGAAGCAGACGATGAGGATATCAGGCTCCTTGCCGACAGATTCTCATCAAAAAACACGCTTGAAGGCTTAAAACAGATAATCCTTGATTCCTACCAGGTATGCAGGAATAATCCTTTTGTCCGTGAATATATTGAGGAGCGAAGAGCAGATTATGAATGTGACAGCGAGGAAGGTCTGCTTGATACCTCATGGGGTATGGAGCTTAAACAGTATACAAAAAGAGTCATAGATGAGGCATTAAGATTAACTGATCACAACCTTGAGATCGTATCCGGGGCAGGCGGTGCCTTCATGTATAAGGATGCCCTTTTAAGCGACAGGGTAATGATAGAGCGTCTAAAGGATTATGAGACCTACACAGAGTACAGAAATGCCCTGCTTAGTCTTGATTATGCCCGTTTGAGCGCAAAAAAGAGCGATGATGTAGATGAGAGCAGCAAACAGCTTTCAAAGGATATAAGGGATGCCGTAAAGAAGATGCTCTCGGAGCTGTCCTCATCCTTCTACTGCATGCCGTCTGAATCTCTGATCTTTGGCATGAAAGAGAATTCAAAGATAGTAAATGCGCTCTCAGATGTGCTTTTATTGTATGATGAGAAGCTCACAAAGGAAAAAAGATCACGTAAGATAATAGATTTCTCCGATATGGAGCATCTTGCCATAGATATCCTTTACAGAAAAGAAGATACAGGGTATGTGCCCACAAAGACAGCTCTTGATTACAGGGATGTATATGATGAGATAATGGTCGATGAGTACCAGGATTCAAACCCTGTCCAGGAAAAGATCTTAGAGGCCGTATCGGCTGAGAGTGATAAGAGATATAACCGTTTCATGGTAGGTGACGTGAAACAGAGCATATACAGCTTCAGAAGAGCATGCCCCGAGCTTTTTATGGAGAAATTCAACAGTTATAACGAAAAAGACGATGAGAC
This sequence comes from Lachnospiraceae bacterium, assembly GCA_017619635.1. Classification (GTDB taxonomy): domain Bacteria; phylum Bacillota; class Clostridia; order Lachnospirales; family Lachnospiraceae; genus Colinaster. Next base: position 9,707 of record JAFZRZ010000043.1, read on the forward strand.
AAACATAAGGATAGATCTTTCAGCCAACTACCGAAGCAGGGTGGAAGTGGTCGAGAGCGTCAATCAGGTCTTTGAAAGACTGATGGAAAAGGATCTCGGAAACATCTCGTATGACAGTGCCGCAAGGCTGTATGCAAAGGCAGACTATCCCGAATCGGGCGAGGATAACAAAAGTGAGCTTTTGATCCTTGAAAAGGACACCGAATCAAAGGAATCCGGCCAGGAACAGGAAGCGAGAATGGTCGCATCAAGGATAAAAGAGATGGTCGGTAAGTATGAGATATGCGACTCGGGTAAGATGCGCCCCTGCAGATATAAGGATATTGTCATTCTGTTAAGGAGCAACAAGGGATGGGATGATGTGTTCAAAAAAGTCCTTGAAAACTGCGGTGTTCCGGTGTTCATCTCATCAAAGACAGGATATTTTTCGGCATATGAGGTCAAAAACCTCTTAAATCTGCTCCATATCCTTGACAATCCGCTTGATGAGGTCTCTCTTTACGGCGTTTTAACGGAGTATTTCGGTAAATTTAATGACGATGAGATGGCACTCATCAGATCGGAATACAAAGAGCAGCTTTATGATGCACTGGTAAAGATCTCAGAGGGAGATATCAGTAGAGACTCATTAATAACAGATGATATTAAAGAGAAATGTGCCTCATTTGTTGAGTTTATCAACTCTGCAAGAAAGAGGATCGCATATACTTCGATAAATGAGCTTTTGGAGGATATAGTTACAAAGAGCGGCTATCTCTTCCATGTCTCATCCATGCCTTACGGTGATCAGAGAAGATCAAACGTATATATGCTCATAGAAAAGGCAAGACAGTATGAGAGCGGTTCATTTAAGGGACTGTATCATTTCATAAGATACATAAACGAGATAAGATCGTACGAGATAGATTTCGGAGAAGCCATGACTGTTGATGAACAGGCGGATGTTGTAAGGATAATGAGCATCCACAAGTCAAAAGGTCTTGAATTTCCGATAGTCTTCATGTGCGGTATGCAAAAGAAGATAAATTATCAGGACTCATATGACAGCCTGCTCTTTGAAAGACATCTGGGCATCGGCCTTGATTATGTGGATACAAAAAAGAATGTCAGACATACTGATATAAGATATAACGTTCTTGGCAAATGCATAAGGCTTGAAAACGTTGCAGAAGAGATGCGTGTCATGTATGTTGCCATGACCAGGGCAAAGGAAAAACTCATCATGACAGCCTGTGTCGAGAATGCCTCTCAGCTTCCTGACAAGTACAGCATCTATAAAGATCTGTATGCCGGTCCCGATTCTAAGGCTCTGCCTTACTATGTGAGGAGCAGCATACTGACATATCTGGATGCGCTGCTTAAAGCCTGCGACGGAAAGAGTACCGTTATCAGTATCGTTTCACCTCAGGATACTGATGTAAAGAGCGTAAATGAGGGACTTAACAGACAGGCAAGAAAACTAGATATCAAAAAGAGCATCGACAGTGACAGTAAAACCGCCGCTGATGACGAGATAGATGATATCAAAAATAAAATCCTGTTTAAATATATCCATAGTAATTTAGAAGGACTTTATACAAAAACAAGTGTTTCCGAACTGAAAGTGGCAGCTATCAGAGACAAGCTCATAAACGGTGAGATGGAAGAGCTTCCTGACAGGTTTTTCACGGAGCATGAGAGCGAAAGATACCTCCCGTCATTCGTGTCAAGCGAAAAAACGGTGAGCGGAACGGCAAGAGGAAGTGCTTACCACAGAGTTATGGAGCTCTTTGATTTTGCGGGAAGTATCGGGCATGAAGATGATGACTGTAACAGTCAACGAGCCCATGTCATTTCTGTCATTGAAAATGAGGTGGCCTCCGGAAGGCTTAACAGGGAGGAAGCCGATCTTGTTGATGTCGATAAGGTGATAACATTTGTTTTTTCTGATCTGGGAAGAAGGATGTGCAGGGCTGCGGCCAGGGGTGACCTCTATATAGAGCAGCCGTTTGTACTTGGCATAGATGCCGACAGACTGAACAAAGATTTCCCGAAAGAGGAGACAGTGCTCATCCAGGGTATCATCGATGTGTTCTTTGAGGAGGATGGGGATCTTATCTTAATGGATTACAAGACTGATGCTGTTAACAGTGCAAAAGCACTTACGGACAGATACAGCCTTCAGCTTGATTTTTATAAAGAAGCGCTTGAAAGGATACTGGGTAAGAAAGTAAGACAAAAGCTCATATACTCTTTTGCCCTTCAGGAGACCATAGAAATATAAAAGCCGGAAGGATATCCGGCTAGATGCATAGTGATTCGACTATAAGGAGTATGCCATCCGACATCGTAAGGGTGACACTCTCGTTTTTCCAGTAATTACTGAGTCCTAAAGGAAATGTGTTTGTTATCGTTGCTTCCCTTATATCATAAGCGGAACCATAGATACTCACATTTGTACATTTGTCGGAAAGAGAATAGACTGAAAGGGAATATCCGTCTTTTCTTGGAAGACGGAGAACGCCGCCTGTAAAGGTGCGCAGGTATTCCGAGGTGCTCACAAGCTCGCATTCACCGCCGTGGCTTGCAACAAAGGCCATGCTCTGTATGTTTGCAAGCGTATGGTCGAGACGCCCGCCGAGAGCACAGCATATGATAACGTGCTTATATCCTGCCGACAGAGCGTATCTTATGGCCAACATCGTATCGCTGTCATCCTTGTGTGAGGGAAACTCCTTTACGGGGATATCGCCTATATCGCTTACCTGTGTGTCGCAGCTGTCAAAGTCACCGACAACAAGATCGGGCTTTATCTTAAGCGAACGTGCGTGATCGTAGCCGTGATCGCAGGCTATGACGTAATCGTATTGAATGTTGTCCGGAAGGGGTGAGAAATCACCGCCGGAGATGATAAGACAGGTACCCATAAAAACTCCTCCTTGATGAGTATATTATAACATTTTTCACACGTATTGGAAAAGCCATGAAGAAACTGACTATCTCTCCTTTGTCTGAGAGAGTGAAAAAAACCGCATATATGCCCAAGAACTCGTTTATAAGGGCGCTCATGTGCATGACGCCGGAGTTTGTCTACTATTATCTTAACCAGATAGTAACTTTTGGAGCAGCCTATCTTATAGGCACGGGACAGTACGGCACGAGCGTTTCAAAGACTTTCAGCTCGCATTCGCTGTTCTGGGCCACCTTTATAAGGGTACTGGCACTGATCGTGGCAGTGCTGCCTCTTTTGTATTCATTCGCAAAGGAATATCCCGTGATCCGTCCGAAAAAGGAAGGCCTTGCAAAGAACATATGCTTTGTTATGATCCTTGCACTTGGCATGTCGCTTCTTTTAAATGTTATAGCGATAAAAAGCGGTTTCACATCGGTATCATCCGGTTTCTCAAAGACGGCATCGGCCCAGTTCTCGCTTCCCATATGGCTCGGAATACCCATTTACGGGATAATAACACCTGTTACTGAAGAGATTGTGCACAGAGGGATAATATATAACAGGTTGAGAAGGTTCTTTGATCTTCCGATAGCTCTTATCGCCGGAGCCCTGCTCTTTGGCATAAGCCACGGAAATCTCATACAGTTTGTGTATGCCTTTGTGATGGGCATAGTGATAGGACTTATATATGAAAGATTCGGCTCGTTCATATATCCTCTTATCTTCCACTGTATGGCCAATACAGCCGTTTATATAACGATGAGCATACCTGCACTTCGTTCATGTGCTTTCTCGATAGCAGGGATGGCAGTCGAGATCGTGCTTATCGCAGTGAGCGTATATATGATATTTACAGCTGAAATCATTGACACGTCAAAACGTCAGTGATACGATGAACCATATTTTATAAATTTTGTGAGGAAATATCACATAAAATAAGAAAGGGAAAACATCATGGGAACTATTAAAATTCCGGAAGGATATAAGTCTCAGTTGAACCTGTATGATACTCAGGTGGGTATCAAGACAGTAAAGGACTTTTTCCAGAACCTGCTGGCAGAGAAATTGGATTTACTGCGTGTTTCGGCACCTTTGTTCGTAACACCGGAGTCTGGACTCAATGATAATCTTAACGGCGTTGAGAGACCGGTAAAGTTCGGGATCAAGGAACAGGACGAGAAAGAGGCGGAGATAGTTCACAGTCTTGCAAAGTGGAAAAGATATGCCTTGAAGAAATACGGCTTTATGCCCGGTAAAGGCCTGTATACCGATATGTCCGCTATCAGAAGAGACGAAGATACCGATAACATCCATTCCATATATGTGGACCAGTGGGACTGGGAGAAGATAATCTTAAAGGAAGAAAGAACACAGGAAACATTAAAGAGTGTTGTAAGGACAGTTTTTGATGTACTTAGAAAGACAGAGAAGTACATGGCTATCCGCTATGACTACATCCAGGAGATCCTTCCCAAGGACATCTTCTTTATAACAACACAGGAACTTCTTGATATGTATCCGGATAAGAGCGCTAAAGAGCGTGAATATCTCATAACAAAGGAAAAAGGCGCTGTATGTCTTATGAAGATCGGCGATCTTTTGACAAACGGCGAGAAGCATGACGGAAGAGCACCCGACTATGATGACTGGGAACTTAATGCAGATATCATAGTTTACTACCCTGTCCTTGATATCGCACTTGAGCTTTCAAGTATGGGTATCAGAGTTGACGAGGATTCAATGGTCAGCCAGTTAAAGAAGGCAGGCTGCGAAGAGAGAGCAGAGCTTCCTTTCCAGAAAGCCATCATAAACAAAGAGCTTCCTTACACAATAGGCGGCGGTATCGGACAGAGCAGAATATGCATGTTCTTCTTACGCAAGGCTCATATCGGAGAGGTACAGAGCTCACTGTGGCCTGAAGATGTTACAAAGAAGGCTGAAGAAGCAGGTATTTCATTACTGTAAAACGTTTTACCATAAAATTTACAAGGTTTGGGGTCATTTTGGACTGTATTATCTACATTTTGTATAATTACTAATCCGTCGATTATGTGTATAATCGTGAAAAGTTGAAAACGATCATGCGCATGAGACTTTTTGACGGAGTAGTAACTGTCTTTAGGGGAAAGACGCGAAAGGGAGGACAAAGAAATGGAGTATAATATAATGCTAAGGCCCTACGAGGTCCGTGAATTCGTTGATGCGGCAACAAAGAGTGACTGCTATATCGATGCATCGTCAAACAATCATTTCATCGTTGATGCAAAGTCGATACTCGGAGTACTCGGTCTTGATCTTAACAAAGCGATCAAGGTAACAGTACACGGATATGACAGCGTATTTGAGCAGTTCATAAGACGTTATGCCGTTGCCTGCTAAACAAAAAAGGTAAACAATGATCATGTGAAGAGACATACGAAAGTATGTCTCTTTTGTATTGCTAAAAACTCACTATCTTGGTACAATATATAGATGGAATGATATCTATGATATCAATATATAGATTGGAGCTAGGATTTATGTGGGCAGAAGAAAGTGTATTTTATCAGATCTATCCCTTGGGCTTTTGCGGAGCACCTTATGAGAATGACGGCATACTCACTCATAGGATATTGAAAGTAAAGGACTGGATAGATCATTTTTCATATCTTGGCATAAATGCCATATATTTCTCACCTTTATTTGAGTCTGACACACACGGATACAACGCAAGAGACCTCAAAAAGGTGGATGTGAGACTCGGTACCAACGAGGATTTCAAGGAAGTGTGCGATGCGCTTCACAAAGCCGGCATAAAAGTCATGCTGGACGGCGTTTTCAACCACGTAGGAAGAGGATTCTTCGCTTTTCAGGACGTTCTCGCGAACAGAGAGAACTCAAGATACAGAGACTGGTTTCACATCAATTTCGGCGGAAATTCCTGCTATAACGACGGATTGTACTATGAAGGATGGGAAGGCAATTATGACCTCGTAAAGTTAAATCTCTGGAACGGAGAGGTCGTAGATTACCTGTTTGATGCAATAAAGTTCTGGGTGGACGAGTTCGGAATAGACGGACTGAGGCTGGATGTGGCCTACTGCCTTGACAGAGGCTTCATAAACCGCTTAAGAAGATACACGGAGGAGCTAAAACCCGAGTTTTATCTTATCGGAGAGATGATCCACGGCAATTATAACGACCTCGTGAAGGACGATATGCTTCACAGCGCGACAAATTACGAGTGTTACAAAGGCCTGTATTCAAGCTTTAACTGCATGAACATGTTTGAGCTGATGCACAGTCTGATGAGGCAGTTTGGCGAGGACGGACAGGGAATCTACAGGGGAAAACATCTGTTATCTTTTGTTGACAACCACGATGTTACGAGGATCGCCAGCATCCTCACAAATGAGAAGCATCTGCCTCTTATCTACGGTGCTCTTATGGGAATGCCGGGTATTCCGTGTATTTATTACGGTAGTGAGTGGGGCGCGAAGGGAGAAAAGTCTCAGGGAGATCCCGCGCTGCGTCCAAACTACGACACGCCTGTCAGAAATAACTTGACTGATTGGGTCAAGACGCTTATCGGCATAAGACAGAGCGAACCGATTTTGTGTTACGGCAGTTTCAGAAGTGCATTTCTGACCAATAAGCAGTGTGTTATGAGACGTACCCTGGATGATGGCCAGATCTTGGTGGCAATTAACGCGGATGCCGCAGAATTCACGGCTTTCTTCAATACCGAAGGTAATGAGATGAAGGATTTAATCACGGGTGATACCGTAAAAACTGAGGGTAGCTTGACCATGCCTCCGTACAGTGTACAGATCCTTAAGAGAGTCTGAAACACGTGTTTTTATTAAATCGGACCGAAATTGTATACAAAAAGCCTATTATTTATGCTCAGGGAGTTTTGAGAAAATGTATATTGCGTTAGCTGACAGTAGTGTCGGTGATAGAAAGCAAATGGAGAGGCTTCTCGAGAGAGAATCCGACAAAAGGGTTAATACAACGGGAGTATTCTATATAGAAACGTACGGGAGCAGGGAAGCTCTGCTTAGCAGCCCGACTGTTTACGACGCATATTTTCTTGATGTAACGGATAAAGAGAGCAATTCATACGATATAGCAAAAGCTATAAGAGATAAGGGCATTAAATCACCGGTGGTTTTTTGTATCTCCACCATCGATTATCATAACTGCGGTGAGATGCTGGAAAACTCGGTGTTCATAAACAAGCCCATAAAAGTGGCTGAGCTCTCCCTTGTACTGGATCAGATAATAAAACAGAAAAAAGACAGCCGTATCCCTACGATAGAATTCAGGGTCAATCAGGAGACATTTTATCTTTCCGAGAAGGATATCATGTACATGCAGGGCGAGGATTATTCAATAAGGATAATAATGCCCGATTCAAAGACAAGGACTGCAAACGGTTTTATCGATAACATATGGCAGAACATAGGAAACTTTGACTGCTTCTTTCCTATAAATAATAAGACGATAGTAAATGCGGCTTATATAAAGGAAATGTCAGGAATGTCCGTTCTGATGACGGACGGTACCAGATTAAAGGTAAATATGCTCCATAAGGGAAAGATATCTTCCATGTATGATGAATATAAGAAGAAACACCCTTAGTAAACGTATATCTACTATATATAAATGAATATTCTCTGTGCTGTACATACATTATGCGCCGACGGGATCAATGAATTCCGACGGCGTATTTGCTTTTGGGGGGTTTAACAAAATAAGAGCTTTTATTTTGTCAAAAAAAATAAAATATAGGTGTTGACAGACAATATTATATAGTGTATAGTATGGTTCAAGATAGATGTTATACATCATATAATATTATAACCAAGAACAATGAAGGGAGATGCAAATATGGTCTTTAATACAGGCTCGGCACTTCTGGATGCCATTGTTCTCGCAATCGTCAGCAAAGATGCGGAAGGAACCTACGGTTACAAGATAACCCAGGAGGTCAGAACGATCATCGAACTTTCCGAATCAACTCTCTATCCGGTACTGAGGAGACTGCAGAAAGACGAATGTCTCGAAGTATACGACAGAGAATTTGCAGGCAGAAACAGAAGATACTACAAACTTACCGAAAAGGGGCGAGCGATGTTGCAGATGTACTGCACGGAATGGCATTCATATTCCATGAAAGTTACGTATTTATTAAGGGAGGGGCGCACGGATGAATAAACAACAATTCCTTGCCGAATTGAAGCAGCTTCTCGGTGACATACCCGCAGATGAGAGGGATGAAGCCTTAAGCTACTACAATGATTATTTCGAGGATGCCGGTGAGGACAACGAGGAGTCCATAGTGGCAGAACTCGAAAGTCCTGAGAAGATAGCATTTATGATCAAGGCAGGACTCAGAGATTCAGATAAAAGTGTGGGAGAATTTACAGAAACAGGTTTCAGAACTTATTACGATGATAAGGATGAACTTGCAAACACGATACCCAGCAGTGATGACAGAGGCTTTGGCAGAACACAGATGCCCAAGAGCCCGTCAACATGGCTCATCATATTGTTGATACTTGCTTCACCGGTACTGATACCGTTATTCTTCGGATTACTGGCAGGACTGATCGGAATCGCAGCCGGTATAGCAGCAGCGATCATCGGAATCGCAGCGGGAGGTCTTGCAGCAATAGTATGCGGTATCGTATGTCTCGTAGTGGGATTGCCCGGATTTGCGGTTCCTGCAGGCGGACTGATAATAACAGGACTCGGACTTATGATAATAGGAGCCGGAATACTGCTCACCCTGCTTGGCGTATGGGTTATACCGAGACTTATTCCCAAGGTATTTAAACTCTTTGTCAGACTGGTATCCGCACTTTTTTCACGCTTTAGATTTGGGTGGAGGGCAAAAGGATGAAGAAAGGTACATTAATAACATTACTGATCTCAATCGTACTGATGTTAGTCGGGGGATGCATGGCGGCTGTCGGTTACGGTATGGGAGGATGGGCAGCAGCTCTTGAGCTGGCACAGAAAAGCCCGTATTTAAATCTGGCAAACGGAGCGATCTCAATCGAATATGATGATTTCGGAACAAGAGAGATCGAAGGTGGTCATACCTATACATATGACTGTAAGAAGATCACAAAATTATACCTGGACATCGGATCGGTAAATGCGAAGATCATTGATAACACAACTGATGAGGATATAAAGGTTACCATTAAGAACTGTAAATACGGTGTTCAGGAACAGAATAACTCTTTAAGCCTTAAGTTTGTGGGCCTTGAGGGTAAACAGAGTGAAGTTTTGATAGAGATCCCCAAAGGACATGAGTTCGCTGCAGCAACACTTAATGCAGGAGCTTCAAATGTGCAGGTTGACTCGATGATAGTCGGATATTTAAACATCAATGTAGGTGCAGGAGACGTTAAGATCGGTGAACTCATCGCCAATGAGAACAGTGAACTTGATCTTGGTGCGGGAAACCTTGAGATAGGAAACTGCAAGATGGATAACGTTGGTATAAACTGCGGTGCCGGAAATGTGGATCTTTCAGGTATCATAAACGGCACACTGAATGTGGAATGCGGAATGGGAAATGTTTCCATGAATCTTAAGGATAAATCAGCAAACCACAATCTTTATCTTGAAGCAGCACTTGGAAATGTGCATCTTAACGGCAAGAAATATGCCGGCATAGTGGATGCGGAAGAAGAGAGTGATGATGCTTATTCGGATTACAATATCGAATGCAGCATGGGAAATATTGATATAATCTTCACAGAGGACTAAAATGATTGTAAAGAAAGGTAGGATAATACTATGAAAGAATTAAGAAAATCAGCAACCAACAGATTGATATGCGGAGTTTGCGGCGGACTTGGAGAGTACTTCCAGGTTGATCCCACAGTTATAAGACTGCTTTGGATCGTGTTCTGCCTGATGGGTGGTTCAGGAGTACTTGCATATCTTATCGCAGCTGTAATAATGCCGGAATAAGATAAATATAGTATAATAAAGAAGTAAAGTTGCAGGCAGCGGTATATCCGCTGCCTACAAGTGATTTTAAGTATTGGGGTAAAGCGTATGATCACAATAAGCGTATGTATGATAGTAAAGGATGAAGAGCACTGTCTTGACAGATGTTTAAAGAGTCTTGTAAGCATTGCGGATGAATTCATCATAGTCGATACGGGCTCATCTGATCACACAAAGGATATAGCAAAAAAATACACGGACAAAGTGTATGATTTCAAGTGGACCGGAAGTTTTTCCGATGCGAGGAACTATTCCTTCTCGCTGGCTACAAAGGATTACATATACTGCGCCGATGCGGACGAGGAGCTCGATGAGGAGAACATAAAGAAATTCCTCACATTAAAGGAACATCTCATGGATGAGATCGAACTCGTGCAGATGTATTACTCAAATCAGCTTGAGAATAATACGATCTATAACTTTGATAAGGAGCTTCGTCCGAAACTCTATAAGAGACTTAGAAAGTTTGTATGGAACGAGCCCATTCATGAGCAGGTAAATCTCAGTCCTGTCATCTATGACAGTGACATAGAGATCATACACCGTCCAAGTTCAGTTCATGCCGGAAGAGACCTGGCAAGATACGAGAAGATGATAGAAAACGCAGAGGAGATATCCAAAAGGCTTCTTAACATATATGAAAAGGAGCTCTATATCGCCGGAGAACCTGCAAACTATAAGAAGGCTTATGAGTTCTTTGAAAAACTGTGTGACGATGACTCATTAAACGAGGATGAGCTTTTATGTGCCCTTACTATAGCTTTGAGGGCAGCGATAATAACCTGTGATTACAAGAAGCAGTTTAAGTATGCTCTGAGGGGAGTTGCGACCAAGGGCTGCAGCGAGCTTTGCTGCGAGATAGGCGGTCTTTTCTATAAGATAGGTGATTATGAGGAAGCTGCCATGTGGTATTACAACGCGGCATATGAGACCGAGCCTTTGATGAGCATTAAAAGTAAAAAAGAGATCCCCATTTCAGAGATCGTAAAGTGTTATGAAAAGTTAGGGGATCACGCAAGAGCTGAGGAATTCAGACAACTCATATAAACAAAAAGTGCTGTCACATGACAGCACTTCAGAGTGTAGACAAAGTCCACGGCGAAAGTCGTGGATTTTTCCATGTAAAAGTGCCGTAAAGCCTTTATTTACCTGGGGTTGAGGCACTTTTTCTGGTATAATAGAAGTATCAAAATCGAGGAGCGATGAACGCCTTA
>JAFZRZ010000044.1 GCA_017619635.1 Lachnospiraceae bacterium
GCAAAGATCAAGCATGAATGGAGCTTGGGAATGGCCTGATACAGGTACATTCCAACCCATTGTTGGATTAACATGTTCAAAATAGAAAAAATGGCCTTGAGAATTGTGTTATCTCAAAACCACTTTGTCTACAGTCTGAAACCGGCAGATAACTGCCGGTTTTTTGATCTTACACATTTAGGATATTGCTGATCCTTTCCTTTAAAAAGGATGGCTCAACGGGTTTACGGATATAATCCGATGCCCCAAGGTCATAACCTTTCTGCTCCAATTCGCGGTTCTCTTCACCCGTGATAAGGATGACCGGAACTCCGTTATCCTTTCCGGATTCCTTCTCCTGTTTGCGAAGCCGCTCCAGTGTTTCGAATCCGTCCATTTCCGTCATACGGATGTCCAGTAAAACAAGATCAAGATCATTCACTCCGGCATAATCCAATAATTTCTTCCCCGATGTTATGCCCGTAACATGTCTTTGCTCATTGACTAACATCCTGCAGATCGCTTTTACATAAATCTCATCGTCATCTACTACTGCAATATGTTTCATCTTTCCCCCCAATTGTTCTTAGTGTAACCCTTTTGTAATTCCATAATAATCATTCCTCTTCATTCCTTCAATAACCTTCACCCTAGTTTTCAATAGTTTTCATCGTCTCTCTTCTCATCGTATATCATATATCAAGTTTAAAAAAAAATGTGGATTTGTGCACGAAATGCAGAAATTCGTGCACGAAATGCAATATAATTTTTGTGTGCTCGAGCACACCTGCCTTGAGTTTGCTTTTTCTTGAGAGTATAATTATGAAAACATATTTCAAATTTTAAAGGAAAGATCATGGCAGGAATTCTCTATCTGTGTGCTACCCCCATAGGAAATCTAAATGATATGTCTCAAAGGATCATAGATACTTTAAGAGATGTTGACCTCATTGCGGCTGAAGACACAAGAAACAGCATAAAGCTCTTAAATCATTTTAATATCGATACACCCATGACCAGCTATCATGAATACAACAAAGTGGACAAGGCAAAGACACTGATAGGAAAGCTGAAGGAAGGGATAAATATCGCTCTGATAACAGACGCAGGAACACCCGCGATATCAGATCCCGGCGAAGTTTTGGTCAGGATGTGTATGGATGAGGGCATCACTGTCACTTCTCTTCCCGGTCCCTGCGCACTAATCACTGCACTTACACTTTCAGGACTGCCTACTAGGAGGTTCTGTTTTGAGGCTTTTTTGCCTTCTGAAAAAAAAGAAAGAAAAAGGATCTTGGAAGAGCTTAAAAACGAGAGCCGCACGATCATCCTTTACGAAGCTCCCCATCATCTTAAAGGAACTTTAAAGGAGCTGTTTGATACATTAAGTGACCGTAAGATAACTCTTTGCAGAGAGCTTACAAAAAAATTTGAATCGATAATGCCCACGACTATATCCGGGGCTATGTCATACTATGAGGAAAATGATCCCCGTGGTGAATATGTGCTTGTAATAGAAGGCAAATCCTTTAAAGAGCAGGATGAGGAAAAACAGTCAGGTTTTGCCGAAATATCCATAGAAGATCATATGAAGATGTATGAAGAAAAGGGTATAGAAAGAAAAGAGGCAATGAAACTGGTCGCAAAAGATCGCGGTGTATCAAAAAGAGACATATACAACGCCCTTTTATAGGATACTTTAAGAAAGTAATACCAGGTGTAAATACTAAAACGGTGGTCAGCTGATCACCGTTTTTGCATTATAGATCTCTTATATTGATTTTTACCGTTTCTTATTGAGTATTCCATTTACATCGATACCGACAGACTCAATACGATGGAAAACATCACGGATATCATCAGTATCCATAAACATCATATATCTCATCTGTGTACACACCCTGTTCTTTGTATACAATAAGCGGTTTTTCCACGGTAAGTCTTGATCTTCCGCCTCTGTTTGCCTCGATAAGGACCATGTTGGGTTCTTTGTCAATAAACGGATATACCAGTCTCATTCGCTTGGGTTCCAGCTTATATGCACTTAAAACCGTCATGATTTCAGCCAGCCTGAACGGTCTGTGCACCATAAAGAAATTGCCGCCCGGTTTAAGTAGAGCCGCTGCTGCACTTACAACATCTTCAAGTGTACAGCATACCTCATGTCTGGCGATAGCTTTTTCGCTGTGTGGATTTGTCAGTCCGTGCTGACCTATCATATAGGGAGGATTCGACGTGACCACATCCATGCTGCTTTTTCCAAAAAGTAAGACGGCTTCTTTTATATCTCCCGTAACAATATCTATCTTATCTTCAAGGCCGTTAAGCTTAACGCTCCTTCTGGCCATATCCGCACTTTCCTCTTGGATCTCTAATCCCGTAAGATGTGCGGCATCTGTTTTGGCTTCCATAAGGATCGGTATGATACCTGTTCCGGTACCAAGATCTAAAACCCTGTCTCCTTCTTTGGCTCTTGCAAATCCGGATAAGAGGACCGCATCCATACCAAAACAGAACCTGCAAGGGTCCTGGATTATCTTGTATCCATTACGTTGCAGGTCATCTATTCTCTCATTTTCTTTTATAAATCCGTTAGTCATCAACACCCTGTGTTTTATCCTGTTTCTCCAGCTTTTCAAGTTCTCTCATTTCTTCCTTGGACAGCTGAAGCTTCTCTTTGTCTTTCTTGAATCTCTTCTTGAACTTAAGATCGCCGGCTTTGAATTCCTGGATCTCTTTCTCATCATTGATCTCAACGATGACTTTTACAAGTTCTCTTAACACATTTACGCTGTGGACCTCACCCTTCAATCCGTCGGGAGTTGTAACATAATCACCCGGATTGGGAAGTCTCTTATTGATCTCCTCATAAGTATCTTCCTCATGTTTTAAACAGCACATGAGTCTTCCGCATACTCCCGAGATTTTTGTGGGATTAAGGCTTAAGTTCTGCTCTTTTGCCATTTTGATCGATACGGGTATAAAATCCGACTGGTGTGTGTGACAGCAAAGCGGTCTGCCGCATATACCGATCCCGCCTCTTATCTTTGTCTCGTCCCTAACACCTATCTGTCTTAACTCGATACGGGTCTTAAACACACTTGCAAGATCTTTTACAAGTTCTCTGAAGTCTACTCGTCCGTCTGCAGTGAAATAAAACAGCACCTTATTGTTGTCAAAAGTATATTCCGCATCTATGAGCTTCATCTCAAGCTCATGTTTCTTTATCTTTTCAAGACATATCTTAAATGCGTCTTTCTCCTTTTCCTTGTTCTTCTTCTCCTGCTCATCATCTTTTTCGGTAGCTACACGAAGAACCGGTTTAAGAGGAGCGACTACCTTGTCATCCTCTACCTCCCTGATATCACCGACAACAGTTCCGTACTCGGTACCTCTGGCTGTCTCTACTATAACGTGACTGCCTTTTTTGATATCCAGATCGAGCGGATCAAAAAAATACACCTTGCCTGCTGTCCTGAATCTTACACCTATTACTTTTTTCATCTATGAACCTCACATTTATAAATTTGAATTCTCTTTTATAGTCAGTAAAAGCAGCTCCATTGTCAGATCAAAGCTAACATTTGCCGACAATCTTGATTTTGCCTTATCAAGAGCTTTCAATATTATCTCAAGCCCTTCATATGTGCTTCTTGACGCTGTCTGTTTTATAAATCTTATCTCATCCCTGAATATAAGATTGTTTGCATCCGCAGTCGCCTTAAACATTAACGCATCTCTGTACCATATGGCAAGGATATCAAGAAAATCGTTGATCTCAAGCTTATATTCATTCATCTGCTTGATGGTCTTTGATATATCATTGATATTCATCTCATCTATATGCTTTAGCAGAGCGATCGCTTCTGTCTTTATCTTGTCAAATTCCTCGCTGCTTGCAAGTATCTTGGCTTTTCCGATATTTCCTCTTGCGAATGCCGCACAAACCTCTGCCTTATAATCCGGAACCTGAACATACTTCATCAAAAATTCTTTTACAAGACTGTCCTCAACCGGCTTCATGTTAAGAACCACACATCTGCTTAAGATGGTTGGAAGCAGAGCATCAACATTTGTCGTAAGAATGATGATAACTGCATACTCCGGCGGCTCCTCGAGAGTTTTAAGGAGTGCATTCTGTGCCTGCACATTCATCTTTTCAGCTTCATTGATGATATATATCTTTCTGTCACAGGCATACGGTTTGATAACAATATCACCGTTGATCTGTTCTCTTATATCATCAACCGTGATCACGTTTGGCTTCTCGTGTGTAAGATGTATGATATCAGGCTGATTTGCACTGAGTGCCTGCTTGCATGCATGACATTCGCCGCATGGATCGGCACCGTCTCTGTTCTCACACTGAAGAGCCATTGCAAAGACTTTGGCTATGTATTCTTTTCCGGAGAATCTTTCGCCATTTATTATATAGGCATGTGATACATTGCCCGTATTAATGGCATTTATAAGATGCTCCTTTATCATATCCTGTCCTATGATATCCGAAAACTTTGGCATATGCATCCACCTACCTTCCTTACGTTAAAATATCTAAAAGCAATCCTCTGATCTCTCCGATCTTTCCTAAGATCGCCAGATTGTCCTGCTCATCCTTCATCAACTCTTTTGCCAATTCATCGAGATTTTCATCAACCAATCTTATTATACCATATACACGGTGTCTTCCGCGCCGGTCCAAAAAATTCTCTCGTGAAAATTCATGGGATCTGCTGACTATCTCATTCATGAAATCCTTGATAAGGCTGCGATATCTTTTCATATCCCTGATATCCCTGTGTTTGGACAGCTTGTCTCCCTGCATGGTGATCTCTTCCATCATGGAAGTAAGCCGCTCCTGAAGACCGGCCTCTTCTATGTGACTCATAAGCGTGAACTTAAAATCACCGTTTACCTGCTGCTGGGTATTTGTCTGCTCAACCTGCTGGGTGGGCATAATGGAATTGACTTTGATATCCATCCCTGATCTCCTTTATTTAAGTCAGTGATCCGTCATGTTCCGTTTTATATATCCTATGACCTGTTCCAAACACTTATCCAGGTCTTCATTTTCAAATCTCTTGTCTATTTTGCACTCTTTTAGCTTTTCGTCGCTGAAATCCTCTGCGTCAGCCAGAAACCTTCTGCACATCTCCTCATATTTGGGAGTTTCCTGCTTGCGTTCCCTGTTTAAAGCCCTCTGTAATCTCACACCATCATCTACATTTATTAATATCGGCAAAACCTTGGTCTCTCCGAAGTATTTCTTCGTTGCCACATATGATTCGGGTGTTCCGATTATAAGATAATTATTTGCATTAAGATCTATATTGCCATCATCAACCGTGAAATACTTCCATTCACCGTAGAAAGTGTCATAAGTTCTGTGCTCTATCACTTTGCCGGCTTTATTCAGATCATCAAATCCCGACATATCGGTGAAATGATACTGAACACCCTCTTTTTCTCCCTCACGGATGGGTCTTGTCGTATAGGGCACTATCTTGCAAAGCCCAAGACTCTTGTCACGCATAACCCTCTTATATATAGTATCCTTACCCGAGGAACTCTTCCCCATCACATAAAATATCTTTCCCATAAGTTAATCTATAAACCTCTGATCTTAAGTCCTGCTGCCTCATACAATGCGATCGTATCAAGCGCCTTTTCATCAATTGACTCACCTTTGGCGACGATGGGTATTCCGGGAGGATATATATATATATTATCCTGCGCTTTTGTGTGTAACAGATACTTATATCTGTCTGTATCCCCATTACGTTTTGTGTTGTCTGTAAGTCTTTTATCTATTTCAAGCAGTGCTCTTGAAAATCTTTCAAAACCCTCTTTTGTGTCACAGCATGTAACGATCGCCACGATATAAGTGGCAGATGCCATCTCTAACTGGATCTTAAATTCATTTAAAAGAATATCCGCCAGCTTTGTTGCGTATATATCTCTGTCCTTCGTTGAAATAACTATCTTACATGGATCATCTGTTTTTATGAGCCTAAGATATCGCAGATCTTTAAGCTTCTTATCAAACTCATCCCTGTAAACAAAAAAGTCATTCCAGAGAACTGATTTCTTATCGTTTATCTGTCTTAAACAGTTGTCTATACTGCACATCAGAACATATGAGGGAGAGCTTGTCTGAAACATCTGAAGATACTTTGACACCTCTTCATATCTTATGCTCTCAAGTGCATTTTTCCCTATATGCATAAGCCCGGTCTGTGTAAGAGTCGGCAGAGTCTTATGCGTACTCTGTATTGCGATATCTGCGTATTTTACGGCACTTTGAGGAAATCTTTCATGAAATCCAAAATGTGCTCCGTGAGCCTCATCCACAATAAGCGGCGTATCAAAACTGTGACAGATCTTAGCTATCTTCTCAATGTCAGATACAACTCCTTCATATGTCGGAGAAGTTATTATAACAGCATCAAAGCTTTCTTTTGAAAGCTTTTGTTCAACGGTTTGGGGATCTATCGCATCAAACATACCGTTGTTTAACTCAGGAACGATATAGTCTGCGTTCAGTTCCCTTAACTCTGCTGCATGATAGACAGATTTATGACAGTTTCTGGCCATAAGAATCCTGCCATGCTGTTTTGTTACAGCATATATGGCAGTCAGTATACCCACTGTACTACCGTTTACCAGAAAAAAAGTATTCTTTGTATCATACAGTGCAGATGCCCTGTCCAGTGCATCTTTTATGATCCCGTCAGGAGAATAAAGGTCGTCATACCCCGGTATTTCCGTTATATCGATCTTTACCGCATCGTTTAGCTGACCGAAATCCATCTGTCTCTTATGTCCCGGCATATGCATGGGATACTCGTTAGAACCATACAATGCCGTAAGCTGTTCATACATATATGTTTCCTACCAATAACTGACAACCGGAAAACCTGCCTCTACATACTCATACAGGTCTTTTGCAACACTCAGTGGCAGATTGATACAACCATGAGACCCGGATGTCTTATATATTTCTCCGCCAAACTTGTTTCGCCAGGTGGCATCGTGCATGCCGACTCCTCCGTTATAAGGCATCCAGTAATAAACAAATGATTCGTAACCCGGACCTCTTAAAACAGTATTCCTGGATTTATAGGTAACGCCGTATACTCCGTCGGGAGTATTGTGTCCTGCGGAAACATTTCCGGATACAAAGTCACTGTCAAGCACGCACTTTCCATTTATATAAAGATACATATGCTGATTGGAAAGATCTATCTCAACATATGAATTACCGATATCATCACTGCCTTTTGCATATGCCTCATGAAGATGAACGGGTTCCTTTATCTGATCGCCGCCTTTGTAAAGACACTCCATAAGTTCTTTTATCTCGGTCTCAACATCGGTTTCCCAACCGTATTTTCCCCGTTTTATATTCTTTATATTTCCCGAAGTGGTCCTGAATCTTAGCTCTTTTTCGTAAGTATCATAATATCTGGCGCTTCTTTCCACGTAGCTTCTGACTTTCTGCTCATCGATACTTACAGTATTATCATCTATTACTATCCAGTCCTTGATCACGGAAGCGTCCAGTACATCCCAGTTACCGTACCAGTCATATGTGATCTTTGAATTCACGATATTGTTGGCCTTTTCACATTCCTTGTTGAGTTTGATGTTTTCAACGGACATGATCGACTTCTTATAGCAGTCATATTCATTAAGATCGACCGTTATACTGCCTGAACCGATATTCACACCTCTAAGTGCTTCACCGATCACCTTTACAGTCTGATCCACAATGAGCACATTTCCGGGATCACCCTCTTTGATCTCAAACTTACCGGTTTTGGGATCATATTCTCCTATATATGCATTCGCCGGTTCTTTCTTCGTAGTTTTGTCACAAAGAACAGAGCCGCTTATTATCTCGCTTAGCTTTTCCTCATCAAAACTGATATCAACTATAACATCTATGACATTGCTGTGGCAGTTTCTTTCGATCCATCCGAAACCATCAAATATGTTTCCGCTATATCTGTCAAGTCTGCTCAGATCATACTCAGCACTTGATGCAATGGACTTACCGTCTATATCGAGGGTCTTATCATCGCGTCCGGCAAGTATGAGCACATAATCGACCGGATAAGAAGGATATTCCGAATATACCTTATTCTTACTCTTAAAACTGAAATCCTTACCGCCGATAGTGGTCCCGTATGTGTAATGAGACGCAAAAAAAGCCATCCCGCCAACATAAACGGCTGCTATGACAAGCAGTAAGACAACTATCCCTGTTAGTACCTTTTTACCCTTCATTTCTTTCCAAAATCCACCGGTCTTTCAGACTATGTGTTAAAAATGCGCACACATAGTAATCATATCATGTGTTCAATCCTTTTTGTATACTATTTCTCTCTGTATATAAAAACTTAATAAGAATAATAAGCAGTCTACAGGTATCTTTACCACAACCTCAGGTAATCCCGGCAATAACATATGTCCTGCGCTTACAAGCATACCGCTTAAGAGCATTATCACCACGGCTAGTATCAGATACTTTACCGCTGCTTTTGCCCTGCTGCCTTTTCCTTTAAAAACAACCTGATAATTTATAAAGAAGTTGTAAATCGCTGACAAAACCCTGGCACATATCGTTGATATCATGATATATCCAAACGGTAACTGCATTCTTCTGGTAAGTGAGCAGAATATGTTAAACAACACCATATCCACAACGCTTGATGACAAAGATGATATCAAAAATCTGAAAAACACCACATATATCTTTAAGGAATCTTTTATAGGATTAAAATGACTCGACTTATTGTCTTCAAGATATATGGTCTCTATCGGTACCTCTTTTATCTTTATCTCCAGCTCCTTTGCCAAAAGAAGCATATTGGTCTCAAATTCATACCTTTCACCCTTTTCGGTGAGCAGTATCTTCATGTATTCTTTAGGTATCCCTCTTAAGCCTGTCTGTGTATCGCTGATCGAAATACCGGTAAGGAGCTTCATTACCCTGCTTGTTGTCTTATTTCCAAAGACAGACCTGGCCGGTATACCGTCCTTGTTGAAATCCCTTACTCCAAGGATCAGGGAATCATTGTCATTTATAAGCGCTTCTTTGCATCTTGCGATATCGGTGACACTGTGCTGTCCGTCCGAATCGGCAGTCACCACTCCGCAAAGATCTGGATATTCATTAAGACAGTGATTAAATGCGGTCTTAAGTCCTCTTCCCTTACCCATGTTCACTGCGTGCGTAAGTACCACTCCACCACGTTTTCTTACTTCTTCAAATACATTTCCGTGGTTTTGTTTATCCGATCCGTCATCAACGACTATTACCGGACCCAGCCTGGCTTCATTCAGTTTATCCATCAAACCTATAAGTTTTTCATCCGGTTCGTAAGCCGGAATGACTATAGGGACTGTTCTTTCCATATCTTCCCTCATAAATCCTTAATGTTCAGCCACAAGACGTATGCCCTGATCAGTGTCAGTCACTCTGTATACATTTCCCGATATATATTCCTGTCCCGATTCCATCAGCGGTTCAAACAGTGACGATGCCTGATAAGAACTGTCTTCGATATAAATATAATGAGCATGGCTTGAACGGATCCTGTCACTTATCATCTCCGGCGTATCGGATTCTGTCAGATATCCGTCATAGACCATAGCAACAGGACTGGCTTCCCTGCTTATATAAGCATCATGGACCCAGTGATATTCATGTCCGTCTCTGATAACAAGTATCCTCTTTCCCCAATATCTTTCATCAGAAACAGAATTAATAAGTTCTCTGCCGTCATCTCCGACCATATCATCTATCACGGCTCTATCATCGGATAACGTATTTCTGTATCCGTTCAAATGGCGGTATATACCTAAATAATCAGCCGTCATGAGCACACATGCCACTATGATAAGGACTGCTCTTTTTATCAGTTTTTCATTCTGACTTGCTTTTACCCTGTCTAATAGAATACCGGTTAAAAGCATGGTGCTTCCCAGTGTGAACGGACAGCAGTATCTGGCTATCGAAACCGCCATTGCATAGGCATCCAGATACTGTTCCTCTGTCTGAAATATGGATATATGCGCCAAAAATATGATACCATATGCAGTCAAACCGGTGATCGCCAGGAAAAGGATGAGCTTTACAGTTTCCTTTGAATCGATCAGTTTTAAATAAGCTATTATACCTATAACCGCAAATATGATAAAGACCGCTGCTGCTGAAGAAAGATCAAGAGTTATATTTCTGTCTGCATGCATGGGCATCGTAAGAAATCCGCTTAAGAAATAATGCATCTTATCCGCTGCATTGTCAGGAACACTGTATCCTGAGCTTGCCATCTTTATACCTGCTCCCGTAAGTTTTGCAACTCTTCTGTTCATGAGACAGAATATAAGCCAGCTGCCATAAAATGTTGCACTTACAGCAATGGATATAAGTATCGCCTTATGTTTTTTTGCAACAACAAGATAGAATATCAGAGCAAACAACGCCCATTCAAAACCTACTGACTTTGTCAAAAAAAGCACCGAGGTATAAACCGCTATCCTTCCGTAATAAAATATCTTCTCGTGACCTTCCTGTTCCCATATGGACAAAAGCAGTGCTCCATATATGATGGCCATTGTTATATCTGCGGGAGTTCCATAGAATATGATACCGTTGAACACTCCAGGTAACATGATCACTGTTACAAAAAACATGAACTTTATTAATGCAGCGAATTTTGTTTCAGACTTATCAACCAGCCTGTCTATATGACCGGCAAGCGGCATCAGAAAGATCAGATTCAAAGTAAAATATCCTACAAACTGATAACTTTCATTGTAAGAATTTGGACTTATCTGTAAAAACAGCCACTTAAACAGGGATGTTACCGGCGGATAATCACCAAACTCCGGTGAGACATTTCCGTATTTTCCGGGAAAACCGTTCATAAAAAAGATCTGTTTTGCATCCGATGACCAGAAGTTGATATCATCCCACCAGGTAAAGATCTCTTTTGAAGTCAGCACAGTCACTGATATAACAGTAAGTACAAAACATATAAGTATCACGGATCTTAAACCGGCAAATGCTTCTTTACCGCTCTTTTTTCTGATCACACATACCGCTTCTGTAAGGATATATATCAGAGATATTATACCTATTAGCTTTAATCCCCTGAAAAAAGCAAGACAGTATAAGAGCAGTATGAGACCTGCAGAGCAAACAGCCAGCGTATCGGCTATGTTCTCTTTATATTTATTTGACATACGCGCCGATAAAAGCAAAAGCGCAATAAAAACAAGTATCAATATCATGTCACACCCAAAAATCTATCTTTAAGAGTCAAACATACTCATATTATCATAAGTGACGCCTATTTTGTATTGTCATTTCGAAGTTTCCAGTATACGACGGATACGATCATCGTCCTTATGCCACACAGTTTCCAAGGGCCAGGGCAGTCCCAAGATATAATCCCTGTCATGATCATTAAAGATCTCCAGCTTTTTTATGAATGCTTCTTTATCTTTGTATATCTGTTTTCCAAAATCACAGGGCAGATATTCACCTTTGAGTTCTACCGGTCTTTTGATCTGTTTATAACTGATACGGCCATATTCATCCTGTATCTTTTCATAAGTCACAGATTGTTTTGATCCCTGCCCTGACGGATCACTAAGACAGATAGTCGCATTATCCAAAAAATGTGCCCATACGAGTTTTGCCACTGTTTCTTTTGAAACCGGATAATCAAGTTTTTCATATATCTCATTCACATTCAAGCCTTTGTCGGCAAGAGTCCGGATAGTCCCTCCCACTGCAAAGTCTGTTGTGAAATTCGATAAAGCCTTCTGAAAATACTTATTTTCCATTCCTAACCCTCATTACTTCAAACATGATATTTATATCATATCACTTGTTGTAGATTATAAAAGGATATAAAATATTTAAGATAACATCTATGGAGATATTTGAACATGGAAAACATGCGCATTTCAAAAGATACGCTCAACACGATGATGAAACAGGTATATCTGGATTGTAACGGTAAGGAATCCTATGAGATAGCTGACGGTGTGTTCCTTGCCCCTTCAAAGATATTACCGGGTTCCCGCATCATAGATAAGATGGATCCTTTTTTCAGAGTGATCGTCATAATGGGGAAAGCATATATCATGGCCGATGAATCTATACTGGGAGGCTGTGAGGAATTATTCAAAGACAGCAAACCAGAATGGTTCTTTAACTTTGACAATCTAAGAAGGATCGACTATATAATGCATGATTACGGTCGTGAGATAGTCAATACACATATATATTATCTGCCTGCAAAAGGATCTGCTGTTGAAAAAGAATACGGTGACGAGATCTGGCTTGATGAGAAACAGATAGAATCAATGAAAGAGACCAACGTGTGTCACAGGGCTCTTTGCTATTCTCCCACTCAGCCCGATGTTATCGCTGTCATGTTAAAAGACGGCGATAAGATAAAAGGCATGGCAGGTGCAAGTCTTGACGGAAAATATGTACGCCAGATCGGGATAGATGTAAAAGAAGGTTATGAAGGTCAGGGTCTTGGAGTGCATCTGGTAAAGCTTTTAAAACAAAGACTCATTGATCAGGATACCCTTCCTTTTTACGGAACAAGCGAAAGTCATGCCATTTCAAGGACCATTGCTATAAGATCAGGCTTTATGCCGGCTTTCAGTGAATTCTTTGTCTCCGCTACAAAAGATAAGAAATAAATATGATCACTTATTATTTACCGGTAACAACTTCACATTTTTCCAATAAGGAAGAATCATTACTCGGACTTGTCTCTGATAAAAGACGTTTGGAGATAGAACGATTAAAATTTTCCGATTCAAAGCTTCTTTCCCTTTATTCGGAACTTTTGGTTCGATACTGTCTGACTAAACTCACCAAAGTAAATTTTTCAGATTTTGTCTTTGACAGGACCGAAAAGGGAAAGCCATATGTGACAGGTCATGATGATATTGATTTCAATATATCCCACACAAAGGGTATGATACTGTGCAGTGTGACTGACACAGGTAAAGTCGGTGTTGATGTGGAAAAGATCCGCCCGATAAAATACAACATCATGAAGCGTTGCTTTAATCCCAAAGAGATATCCTATGTGGAGCAGATACCGTCATCCGATCAAAAGTTCTTTGAGATCTGGACAAAAAAAGAAGCCTATACCAAATATCTGGGTACCGGGCTTACTATCGATATAACCGCCATAAATATGCTCTCACCCGAACATTCAGATAAGATCTATAGTTTAAAATCGGGTGATTATGTCTTCTCAATATATTGTGATGACAACAAAGCGGTCATTCCCGTATGCATATCGGAAGATGAGCTTACAGACAGCATAATACACTGATCAGAACATCAATGAAACGGAAATACTAACATGGGTTTAGTTTTTATATCAACAATATTTCTTGCACTGATCCTCATGTCGGCAGTGACAGCAAACAAATTCAAAGAAAACATCATGGATACATTTCCGGTATCCACCTGCGTTTTGATCCTAATCCTTTATATACTCGCTTTTTTCAGAGGTATGAAGCTTATCGGTGTATTTGCTGCTTTTTATATCATTGTCCAGACAGCTTTGCTGATCAGGGAAAAGAAATTTAAAGAGACTGCTGCCATACTTGCTGATCCTGTTTTTTTAAGTTATTTTACGGTTGTCATGGCAATAGCTGTTATCATATCCAAAACAGTTCTGGTGTGGTCCGATGACATCAACTTCTGGGCAGGTGATGCCAAACAGTTATATTTTCTTAACGGCTTCGCACCAAAATATGGTAACGTATGTCCTGAATATGGAGACTATCCCCCCGTTACAAGCCTTTTTAAATGGCTCTTTCTTCAGATTTCTTATCGCAGATACTCTGAAGGCTTACAGTTTTCGGGATATTCTGTTTTAATCTATATCCTGATGATGCCTCTTGCAGGTAAGGTAAAGAAGTTAAATCTTTTCACAAACAGATTTCTGTCTGTTCTTATAGGCATACTTTTTCCCATAACGATAATCTTACTGCCCGGCGTTTTCAGCGGTCTTGTCTGTTATGCTACCGCTTCTGATATTCCCATGGGTATCCTTTACGGAATCCTCCTTCTTACCATATGGGAGCAAAACGAAACTGGTGAGTTTTTCTATTATGCAAAGATAGCATTATATACTTCTGTTTTGCTTTTGACCAAATCTGTCGGCATAGAATGGGTTCTCTTTGCTTTGATCTTCTATCTTTTATTTGCAAAGAAACAAAAAAAGCTCCTCATCTCTCTGGCTTTCAGTGGCTGCTTTTTTATCAGTTGGCTGTTATTTTGCCTGATAAATGAAAGAACCGCTGATCTTACACAGTCAAGCAAAAACATCATAATTGAAGGATATCAGTTACCGGCCATAGCAAAAGATATGTTTTATTCTTTTACGCAGGCTTTCTGGCTAAGACCAATGCATGCAAACCACAATGTTGCACTGGATCCTTCTACAGGTCTTACTGTCATTCTTTTACTGATTTTTGTTATCTTTTTGGGATTTAAAAAGTTTTTGGATAAAAAAGAAACAATAAAATTGTTCTCTTTTATGTCAGTATCTGCTCTTATTGGTTACGGCATCATATTATTTGCACATATCTCGATATTCCAGGCTGAAGATCAGTATCTTAATACTTATATCATGTGTCATTCGATATCAAGATACGGCTGTCCGATATCTTTTGGAGGTGCAATACTATTAGCCGGTATAATGCTTGACAGACTCAAAGATCAAAAAAGCCTGTTGTTCCAAAGGATTACGGTCATAGTTTTCATGTTACTAATATGGCTTACAACAGATTATGGGGGACTAAAAGAATATCTTTATAAATATAAAGGGCATATCGCTTATTATAACGGTGTTTTTGAAGATATGATGACTGATGAAGGAAGGGTTTTGATCTACCGATTATCCAATGAACAGTACTTCGGAAAGAGGATCATCGTTTTTCGTGATGAAAACAGAGAGATAATGGATTATGACTCATATCTTAAAAAAGAGGTAAGTCCCGTATCTTTGGTGTTTGATACATACAATGCAGATAAGGACACATATGAGATCTTAGCCGAAAAGATAAGAGAAAGTCATGCGCAGTATGTATATATCGCAGAAAATGAAGCGGCAGAAGAAACAGCTAAAGAGCTCTTTGAACCTTTGATGGATAAAAACGTGCAGTTTCAGACAGAAGTCGTATATTGTGTAGATACTGATGCGGGTGTTGTGATAAAAGAAAGATGATTTATTTAACAAACTCATCTGACAGCAGTTCTGACAGGAAGTAAAGTATGGCACATTCATATTCCTGCCATATACGAAGACTTCTCTTTACAGCACATATAAGATATCCGTAAATATCAGATCCTTTCCTGATACGCACGATCATAACTGATTCAAAACCATTTTTCATCAGTGTGTCATAAAATACGGGCGAACTCTTTTTAACCGATTCCAGTGTGCTTTCTGAGAATATATCATCTGTCATGATCTTAAAGATATCACAGGCATTTCCATTAAAATCTTCTTCCAGTACAGCCTTCATATCTTTGTCTTTCATAACATAGTAAAGATCTTCGATCTGAAGCATGTTTTTCAGCAATGGCATAGCTTCTTTAAGCTTATTTCCAAAACCGTTCACATTTTCTATGCAGAGTTTAAGATTATGCATATCGGTAAATATGCCGTTTTTTGCTATCTTATGAATCTCTATATCATCATGCTTATCTTTTTCATATATCGTATAACAGTTTCTTCCCCTGTTCTTCCCCAGATAAAGCATCTTGTCGATAAGACCGAAAAGATCCGTGAAATTGTCCGCATCATAAGGAAATGTGGCACATCCCACAGTTCCTGTAACAAATGAGGATCCGTTTTCAAAATCCACATTTATTCGCATAGCATCAGAATCATCATAGAGATTCTTAAAGAAAAGCTCCTTATCTTTATGTTTGATATTGTGAAGATCTATAAGTAAAAGTTCATCTCCGCCGAATCTGCCGGCAAGACCCGCTGTGCCTATATATTCAGCAAGTCCCTTTGACACAGCGTTTAATACCTTATCGCCAGCGCTGTGACCAAAACTGTCATTGATAAACTTAAAGTTATCCAGATCGACTATCGTAAAAGTAAACGGAATATCATTAGCTATCAAAGATGTAACGAATTTGATGGAATATGCCCGTGAAAGTATTCCTGTCAAAGGATCAAGGATCTCATCCAGGCTTATCTCATCGATTATCTTATCAAAATAATCGAATTTCCTCAGACTGTTTATATCATATATGATCTGTGAGCCATCCAGGTAGTTCTTGCGGCGTACCACTTCTGTAATGTCCACAAAACTTCCGACCAGACCTACTATCTTTTCACCATCATACAAAGGACGCTTTGAAGCGATGATATCTCTTTCCTCACCTTTTATAATGCATTTTCCCTGAACTTTATACGTACTTCTGCCTGCAAGAACGCGCAGTTCATCCTGCATATACGGTTCCGGATCGGTATGCCATCCCATATCCTCATCAGTTTTTCCGATGAGAACATCTGCTGATTCAAACCCGTAAAAATCTAAAAATGCCTGATTAACACCTAAAAACCGTCTGTCTTTATCCTTCCAGAACACACAATCCTGAGATGTGTTGATGATATTGTCAAATAACTCAACTGTCATTTTCATGAAAGTCTCGCTCCAAATGAAAACAAAGTACTATAATCCATTTAACGCTCAAACATCAGATTGATATCAACTTCTCCCTTTATACCGTTCACACTGCCGGCTGAAGTATACTGCCAGATGTCAAATTTATAAGGATAACGCAACGGAGTCCTGTAATAAGCGAACCATTTACGATAAACCTCCAATTTATATATATCGGTCATTCGCATATGACTCTTAAGATTGCCATAGATCATAGGCTCGTATCCAGCCTCTTTTACCCTTTCACAAAAGGCGATCACAATATCTGTTCTCTCCTCCGGAGTGAGATTTTTTGTCCTGCTCTTTGAAGGATTGGATGACTGTTCAACATCTATGACTATCGGAAGCTGTATATCAACTTCATACTCCTCAAGCAGATCTATAACAAAATCAGCCTCTTCTTTTCCTTCAGCCACTGATTTTGCTTCGGTAAAGAAATATACACCGGCGTCTATACCGATCTCATTACATGCCTTGATATTATCCTCAAATTTCTCGTCTTCAACGATCTTTCCGGTTTCATATCCTCTGTAACCACATCTGATAAAGGCAAATTCCATACCGTCTTTTTTTACTTTTTCCCAGTCTATATCTCCCTGGAATTTCGAAACATCTATACCTTTTTTTACTGTGACTCCGTCACCTACATAATCAACATCGCCTTCTGCTTCACCGGTCTCTTCGTTTACTACCGGGTATTCAAAACATTCAGGGTCAAGATCATGTTTTGCCAGAGTCTCATCAACATCAAAAAAATAATATCCTGATGAATCCGGTACAACGATCTTTTCTGCATAAACATTCTCGAGTATGGTAAGAACTCCGTCACCCTGTTCAAACATTTCAAGGATTTCATCTTTTAATTTCTGACGGCCTTCATCCGATTTTCCCTGTTCTGCATTGTTTATGGCTTCAACTACAAGCTGGTTGGCGGCCTCATTTGTTATATAATTACTGTTCATATCAGCGATAAGCTCATCTCTTTCCACGGTAAGCTCATCAATCTGCGCCTGCTGCCTTATCTTCTCATAATAAAGCATGGCATTGAACGATATGGATACGATCAAAAGAAGTGCCAAAAGATAAAATGCAATAAGTCTGTTCCTGCGTCTTTTTCTGGCAATCCTTCTTTTTTCATGTATAAGGTCGTTGTCAAATTCTGTATCTCTAGTCATCTTCTCTTTCTTTCTTGTACAGGAATGCGGCATGATCTCTGTTGCTCTCGCCATCCTTGCTGTAGAGCAGTTTTAAAACGATAGGAGTTGAAATTGAGGAAACTATGATCAAAAGGATCACCGATGTGAAATATACAGGATCCATAAGTCCCACTGAAAGTCCCTTCTGAGAAACAATAAGTGCCACTTCTCCTCTGGTCATCATTCCCACACCTATCTTTGCGGAATCATTCAGATTGAATTTGCAGCATTTGGCAACTGCTCCACAACCTATAATCTTGCATAACAGGGCTACGATGACAAAACCGATCGAAAACAGGAATATGTCCATATTCAGATTCTCGATATTTGTCTTTAATCCAATACTGGCAAAGAATATGGGTCCAAAAAGCATATATGAATTGATATCCATCTTCTCTGCTATGTATTCTGAGTCCTGTATTGAACAAAGTATGATACCTGCCAGATATGCTCCAGTGATATCTGCTATTCCAAAGAAGTATTCAGCGATAAATGCCATTGCAAAACAATAAGCCAGTCCAGCAATAGGTATTCTTCTGGTATGCGGATATCTGTTGTCGAACCATTTGAATACCTTATATGAGATGAAACCGACAACTATCGCAAATACAAAGAACAGAATCGTTGAGATCACGACACTGACAGGCTTTGCTTCGGGATTTTTGAATCCTATGACGAATGTGAGTACTATGATACCTATAACATCATCTATTATGGCAGCACTTATTATCGTGGTCCCGACTTTACCTTTGAGTTTTCCAAGCTCTTTTAATGCCTGAACAGTGATACTTACACTTGTTGCCGTCATGATACATCCGATAAAAACAGCCCTGTAAAACTGCTCGGTTCCTACTGCTGACCATCCGTAGTAGCACATATAATAGACCGTTCCTCCTGCAAGTGCCACAAAAACACCCGCAAGTGCTACAAAAAATGCGGCAAGTCCGGTTTTTTTCATCTCCTTGAGGTCTGTCTCAAGTCCAGCGGAAAACATCAGAAGGATAACACCGATCTCAGCCATTTTTGTCAAAAAATCTGACTGTACAACAACATTCAAAAAGCAGGGTCCTATGAGCAATCCGGCTACTATCTCACCCACAACCTGCGGTGCCTTACATTTACGTGCAACAATACCGAAGAATTTGGCTGCGATCACTATGATAGCCAGATCCTTCAGGATCATATACGATTCCATAATATCTCCTCTTTTCTACACTATCCCGTTCAGTTCCTGATACAGGTTTTTTGCGAAACTGTCCGTCATACCGCATATATAGTCGGTTGCGAGAACGAGTCTCAGATATAGCTTTTCTTCCTCACTCTTTCCTTCAGAGAATACCTTGTATATCCTTCTGTAATCATCGGATATAAGAGCAACCACCCTTGTACTGACAACACTCATCTTCTCTTCGGTGTCGTAATTTATCACGGCTTCGACAAATCTGTCCAGCAAAAACTTAAATATCGTATCAGCCGCAATCTCCAGCTTGTATATCGGCATTGACGTAAATGAGTATCTGTATGCGATATCCCCGAGTATATCCATGATATCTTCTTCTTCTGTGCCGTAGAAAAGGTCAAAACGATAGGTTCCGTCCATTATCTCACGATAATTGTTTATAAAACTGTCTGATGCAGCAAAGAGCATCTGTCCCTGTATGCTTATCACCCAGTTCTGAACTGCATATACATCCGGTTTTTCCACTTTGTTTTTTACAGCCTTTTCATATTTATGCTCAAGCATGTCTATTGCTTTATGATAAACACTGCTCTCATCCTTGTATATTTCCAAAGACTTAAGCTCATCCACGAGCTGAGCATAGGTGATACATCCTTTTTTTATTGAATCCTCTATATCAGCGGTCTTATAAGCAATATCATCTGCCGCTTCCAAAAGATAAGTTAACGGATGTCTGGACCCGTTGGTACCAACACTTTTCTGGATATCTTCAAAAATATCTTTTTCAGCATAAAGATAACCCATTTTTTTCGTCTTAATGTTACCACTTTTTTTATCAATATCAAGAGAAGAAACAGGATATTTTATGATCGTTGCCAAAAGTGCCTTTGTAAGGTTCATTCCATGCTCATCCACAAGAAAATGAAGCTTGCTGACCACTCTTAAAGCCTGTGTGTTTCCTTCAAAATTGTAGAAATCCTGCTTCATCTGTTCTGAAAGCAAGGAATCTACAGATTTTCCCTTAAACGTGAGCTTACTTAAGTTTTCTTTGAACCAGTCCTGTATCGCAGTCTCTCCAAAATGACCAAACGGAGGATTTCCGATATCGTGTATGAGACCGGCACACTGCAAAATTGCGCAGATATCCTCTTTTTGCTGCACTCCGAATTCAGGATCTATGTTTCCTGCTATTATCTTCTCACCTACATTTTGTCCAAGTGATCTTGCAAAAGAGCTCACTTCCAGAGAGTGAGTAAGTCTGGTCCTTATGAAATCACTCTTATCAAGAGGAAAGACCTGAGTCTTATCCTGAAGTCTTCTGAATGCGGCACTTCCTATGATCCTGTGATAATCTTTTTCAAACTCGGTCCTTAGATCCCTTGAGGTCGTGCTTTTTGTTATAGTTCTTATCCTGTCACTACACAGTAATTGGTCCCAATTCATATTTCTATCCTTAAAAACGCAGATCAAAACTCTTGCATTGATCTGCGTTTTATTGTGACATGTTATTGTTCTTCGGTAGTTTCTTCTTCTGCTGTCTCATAATCTATTGCTTCGACCTCGCCGTCTTCAGATATCTTTTCTCTGACTTTGGCTATCTTTGCTAAGATTACATCATTATCAAGATTTATCAGTTTCACACCTGAGGTTATCCTGCCGTAAGTATTGACATCCTTCATGGGTATCTGGATTATTATGCCTTCTGTGGTGATCATCATGATCTCATGTTCATCAGTCACAGCTTTGACACCCACAACATAACCTGTCTTTTCGGTTATCTTGTAACACTTAACACCCTTACCGCCACGTTTCTGTACATGGAACTCATCGAGATCTGTTCTCTTTCCCATTCCTTTTTCAGATACGATAAGAAGTGAATCACCCTGATGATCGAGCTGCATTCCGACTATCTCATCGCCGTCTGTAAGATTCATTCCGATAACACCCATAGCGCTTCTGCCGGTTCTTCTTACATCGGTTTCCTTGAATCTTATACACATTCCGTACTTGGTTACAAGGAATATCTCAGATTCGGCTGTAGTAGTCTTAACTTCTATAAGCTCATCATCATCTCGCAAACCTATCGCAATAAGTCCGTTCTTTCTTATATTTGCATATTCTGTTACCGGTGTCTTCTTAACTGTACCGTTTCTTGTTACCATCATGAGGTTATGATCCTCATCGTATGTGGTAACAGGTATAACAGCGGAAATCTTTTCACCGGGATTAAGCTGTAAAAGATTTATTATCGCTGTGCCTCTTGCGGTACGGCTTGCTTCCGGTATCTCATAAACCTTAAGTCTGTATACACGACCGTGATTTGTAAAGAACATCACATGATTATGGGTATTTGTCATAAGAAGATCTTCGATATAATCATCCTCTATTGTGGTCATACCCTTGATTCCCTTGCCGCCTCTGTGCTGTGCATGGAAATTATCAACTGTCATTCTCTTGATATATCCAAGATTTGACATTGTGATGACAACGTTCTCGTTGGGGATAAGATCTTCCATTGTGATATCATATTCATCAAATCCGATCTGTGTCCTTCTGTCATCACCGTATTTATCAGCGATCTCCTGTATCTCAGTCTTTATTACACCCAAAAGAAGCTTTTCATCTGCAAGGATAGCCTTTAATTCAGCTATCTTCTTTATAAGCTCGGCATGTTCATTCTCGATCTTTTCTCTCTCGAGACCTGTCAATGCTCTTAAACGCATGTTTGCGATAGCTTCTGCCTGGATATCGGTAAGACCGAATCTCTCCATCAATCTGTCTTTTGCTTCCTGAGTTGTCTTTGAAGAACGCATTATCTGAATTACTTCATCGATATTGTCGAGTGCAATGAGCAGACCCTGTAAGATATGATCTCTTTCCTCAGCTTTTTGAAGATCGAATTTAGTTCTTCTTGTAACAACATCCTCCTGATGCTTCAGATAATAAACGAGCATATCAAGAAGATTCATTACTTTTGGCTGATTATTTGCAAGAGCAAGCATTATAACGCCAAATGTATCCTGAAGCTGTGTATGTTTATAAAGAGTGTTGAGAACTATGTTGGCATTTACATCCTTACGAAGTTCGATAACAACACGCATTCCGTCTCTGTCGGATTCATCACGAAGATCTGTGATCCCGTCTATCTTTTTATCTTTGTGGAGTTCAGCGATCTTCTCTATCAGTCTTGCTTTGTTGACCATGTAGGGAAGCTCGGTGATTATTATCTGATTCTTTCCGTTCGGAAGAGTCTCGATACTTGTGACACCTCTTACCCTTATCTTTCCACGGCCTGTTCTGTATGCTTCTTCAACAGCACGGGTTCCGATTATAACACCACCTGTAGGAAAATCAGGTGCTTTTACAAGCGGAAGGATCTCATCTATCTCAGTAGCTCTGTCTTCTTCTACCTTGTTATCAATGATCTTTACAACGGCACTTATAACCTCACGGAGATTGTGAGGAGGTATATTTGTTGCCATACCTACCGCTATACCGGTGGTACCGTTTACCAAAAGGTTGGGATATCGGCTTGGAAGTATGGTAGGTTCTTTTTCGGTCTCATCAAAGTTCGGAACAAAATCAACGGTATCCTTGTTTATATCCGAAATGAGTTCCATTGATATCTTTGATAATCTTGCCTCGGTATAACGCATTGCCGCAGCTCCGTCACCGTCAACCGAACCAAAGTTACCATGTCCGTCTACCAGAGGATATCTGAAAGACCAGTCCTGAGCCATATTTACCAAAGCTCCGTAGATCGAGCTGTCACCGTGCGGATGGTATTTACCCATCGTATCACCGACTATACGGGCACTTTTTCTGTGCGGCTTGTCGGGGGTGTTATTCAGTTCGATCATCGAGTATAATACTCTTCTTTGAACCGGCTTCAGACCATCTCTTACATCAGGAAGTGCTCTTGATGCGATAACACTCATGGCATAGTCTATATAAGACGTCTCCATGGTCTTTTTTAAGTCTACATGTTTAATTTTGTCAAAAATCCTATCTTCCATCATGATACCTTTCGGTCTTTATATATCAAGATTCTTTACATATTTTGCATTTTCTTCGATGAATTCTCTTCTCGGCTCAACCTTATCACCCATAAGTGTCGTAAATGTAAGATCAAGTTCACTTTCTGAATCTTCATCCATATTTACTCTCAACAAAATACGTGATTCGGGATTCATTGTGGTGTCCCAAAGCTGATCAGCATCCATCTCACCAAGACCTTTGTAACGCTGGATCTTATTATTCTGATCTCTTCCGACTTCCTCGATTATTCCTGAAAGCTCATCATCAGAATATGCATACCAGGTTTTCTTGTTTTTCTCCAGCTTGTAAAGCGGAGGCTGTGCCAGATAAACATATCCCTGTTTTATAAGTTCAGGCATGAACCTGTACAGGAAAGTCAGCATGAGAGTAGCGATATGAGCACCGTCTACGTCGGCATCGGTCATGATTATGATCTTGTGATATCTAAGTTTTGATATATCAAAGTCATCATATATACCTGTACCGAAAGCAGTGATCATTGATTTGATCTCTTCATTTCCAAGGATCTTATCAAGTCTTGCCTTTTCTACATTAAGTATCTTACCTCTTAAAGGAAGGATAGCCTGAGTTGCACGGCTTCTCGCAGTCTTTGCAGATCCTCCAGCGGAATCTCCCTCGACTATGAATATCTCACAGTTTTCAGGGTTTTTATCTGAACAGTCTGCAAGTTTACCGGGAAGTGCCATGGTCTCAAGAGCTGATTTTCTTCTTGTAAGATCTCTTGCTTTTCTGGCTGCATCCCTTGCACGCTGAGCAAGTATTGATTTTTCACATATTGTTCTTGCAACAGTGGGATTCTGCTCAAGGAAATATGTAAGCTGCTCTGTAACAAGACTTTCTACAGCACCTCTTGCCTCACTGTTTCCAAGTTTTTGTTTTGTCTGACCTTCAAACTGGGGTTCTTCAACCTTAATGCTTATTATTGCGGTAAGACCTTCTCTTATATCTTCGCCTGTAAGGTTCTGGTCACTGTCTTTTAATATCTTGTTTGTTCTTGCATAATCATTAAATGTCTTTGTAAGGGCATTTCTGAATCCAACAAGATGAGTACCACCTTCGGGGGTCGTTATGTTATTTACAAAACTTGCAACATTTTCAGTATATGAGTCGTTATGCTGAAAGGCTACTTCAACATATACTTTGTTTTTTGTTCCCTCAAAGTAAAGAATATCATTGTAAAGAGGAGTCTTACTTCTGTTAAGATATGTTACAAACTCCTTTATACCGCCTTCATAATGGAAGGTCTTTGATATTTCAATACTGTTTCCTTCTTCGTCTTTCTCTCTCTTGTCTATAAGAACTATCTTAAGACCCTTAGTTAAGAATGCGGTCTCTCTTAATCTGTTCTTTAAAACATCAAATTCAAATTCTATGGTCTCAAATACTGTTCCGTCAGGCTTGAAATCAACCCTTGTACCGGTCTTTTCAGGATCACATTCTCCCTCGACCTTAAGTGGATACATTACCTTACCGCGTTCATAACGCTGTTTATAAATCTTTCCCTCGTTATAGATCTGTACCTCTAACCACTCGGAAAGCGCATTTACTACACTGGCACCAACACCGTGAAGACCACCGGATACCTTATATCCGCCACCGCCGAATTTTCCGCCGGCATGAAGGATAGTAAATACTACTTCTACAGCAGGTATGCCTGCTTTGTGATTTATACCTATCGGGATACCACGTCCGTTATCAATTACTGTTATGGAATTGTCTTCATTGACAGTTACTTCTATTTCAGTACAAAAACCTGCCAATGCTTCATCAACCGAGTTATCAACTATCTCATATACAAGATGATGTAATCCTCTCGATGACGTGCTGCCTATATACATACCTGGTCTTTTTCTTACTGCTTCAAGACCTTCCAATATCTGTATTTGGTCCGCACCATATTGTTCATTGATATTTTCTGCCATGATATGCCTTCCTTTATATCATTTATTTATTATCAAATTATTCTGAAATACTTCCGTTTGTTACCCTGAATGTCTTGTTTATCTCAAATCTGTTGTTCACAAATTCATCCAATCCGGTACAGGTTATTATAGTCTGTATATTTCCTATGCTGTTTAACAGGAAATTTTGTCTGTTACTGTCAAGTTCCGACAAAACATCATCCAACAGCAGGATAGGAGTATCTTTTGTTATCTTTTTTACAAGTTCTATCTCTGAAAGCTTGAGTGAGAGAGCAGCAGTACGTTGTTGACCCTGGGATCCGTATTTTCTGATATCTATCTCAATGCCGTTTGTGCTCTCACTTTTTACATTGAAAGATATGTCATCTCTATGAGGACCTATAGTAGTCATCTTAAGTCTTATATCCTTATCATGACTGTTCATTAGTTCCTCTTCATATCTGTCTATATCAGAATTTGGCTCATATATAAGTCTTAATTCTTCTTTATCACCCGAAAGATTTTTATGAATAGAGTAGATTATTTCATTTAACTGATAAATAAACTGTTTTCTTCTCTCTATTATCTTACTTCCATATGATATCAGCTGTTTATCCCATATACTCAAGGTATCTTTAAGTTCTGGATTAACAAACAGGTTTTTTAAAAGATTATTTCTCTGATTTACTATCTTATTGTAATTATTCAGGTTATAAAGATAGAAACTGTCTAACTGACAAAGTTCAATATCTATGAATCTTCTTCTTTCTGCCGGACCATTCTTTATAATGCTTAAATCTTCAGGAGAGAAGAAAACTATTTTTGTAAGACCGAGTAATTCGGCGGCTTTTTTTATTTTTACACCATCTATTGCTATACCTTTGGATTTACTGCTCCTAAGATGCATGTCTATCCTGGTCTCTATATCATCTTTTTCAATGATGGTCCTTATATGAGCTTCCTGTTTACCGAATCTTATTATCTCTTTATCTTTACTTAATTTATGAGATTTTGTAGTGGCAGACATATATATTGCTTCAAGTATATTTGTCTTACCCTGGGCATTATCTCCATAAAGGATATTTGTTCCTTTATCCAGATTAAGCAGAAGAGATTCATAATTACGATAATCACTTAATTCAAGAGATTTAATAATCATTATTTATTGCTCTATTTTAATAAGATCATCTTTATATTCAACAACATCACCGGAATAAAGCTTTTTTCCACGTTGTGTTTCAACAGATCCGTTAACTTTAACATAACCGTCATTTATTATGAATTTTGCATCAACTCCGGAATCAACAAGACCGGCAGCTTTTAAAGCCTGTCCTAGTTTTATATAATCTTCTCTGAGTTTTATTGAATATTCCATGTATGATCAACCTACACTATTGAAATTAACCGGAAGTACAAGATATATATAACTTTCTTTTTCATCTTTTATGAAGCAGGGCGCTTTTGAATTAAACATATATATATCAATGTATTCATCATCTATTACTTTAAGAGCATCTATGACAAACTTTGGATTAAAGCCTATCATAAGGCTCTTTCCTTCTTTCTTTATATCAATCACTTCATCCATGCTTCCTAAAGTTGAACTTATCTTAAGCTCCAGCTTTTCATCATCAATACTTACAATTATAGGTTTCTTGTCACCTTCTTTAACAAGAAGAGTAGCTCTGTCTATACAATTGTAAAATTCTTTTTTATTGATAGATACTTTTGTCTCGTAATTATTATTAAGCATCTGGTCAACTTTGAAATATTCACCTTCTATAAGACGTGATATAACAGTAGTCTCATCAAACTCAAATATTACATGCTTATCAGTAAAGAATATATTTACATCATCTTCACTGCTTCCGCTAAGTATTTTGCTTATCTCATTAAGAGTTTTGCCGGGGATTATTACCTTCTGATCATTGTATTCATTCTTTAATTCAATATTTCTTATAGAAATTCTGTGACCATCAAGTGATATTACACGAAGCTTATTGTCTTTTATCTCAAAAAGCTCGCCACCCATTATCTTATTGCTGTCATTTTCATCAATAGAAAAGATAGTCTGTCTTATTATCTCTTTAAGAGAAAACTGTGAGATGATAAGTGGATTCTGTTTCTTAACCTGAGGAAGATAAGAAAAATCTTCTCCAGATTTGCCCATGATAGTGAATTTTGCTTTTTCACATGTTATATAAGCCTTGTTATCATCATCTGTTTCAAGTTTAACAACACTGTCAGGAAGTTTTCTTACTATATCAAGAAGTATTTTTGCATCAATAGCAATTATTCCTTTTTCTATTATCTGTCCTTCAATGACAGTTTCTATACCAAGCTCCATGTCATTAGCTGTAAGTTTAATGTTTCCGTTAGTAGAATCAACAAGGATACATTCAAGTATAGACATTGTAGTTTTGTTAGGTACTGCTTTTGATACTATTGAAAGACCATTTAATAAATCAGATTTTTGACATAATATTTTCATTTTGTGATCCTTTCTGGCCGTAAGGGCTGATTATATATATTATTGAATATTTTAAAAGTATTATTATTAAGGGATGTAAATAAGTGGAAAACCCTTATAATTGTTTATTTTACGATGTTTCTTAAAAAATTTTGTATGTGGATTTAAGGATATTAGTATGTTGATAATGTTTAATTTATCAACATTAAAAATATTAGTATAATTTAAATAAAATATTATCCACAAATTATTTACATATATTTCACATCAGTTTTGTGGATTTATCTTATTTTTAATAAGGTTTATCCTTGCTGCATATTCAGGATCTTTCATGATGTCTTCTTTAACTTTTCTGTATCCGTGGATTACAGTTGTATGATCCTTTTTCATAAGAAACTTTGCTATATCTTCATAAGTCATATCAATGATCTGTCTGCAAAGATACATAAATACATGTCTTGGTGTTACTATTTCCTGGTTTCTTCTTGTAGATCTAATATCTTCAGTGCTTACACCATATTCTTCACAGACTGCATTTAATATAACATCAGGTGTTATAAGCTCATTCTGATTATGATTTACAATATTTTTAAGAGCATTTTCAGCTGTTTCAAGAGTAATATGATCAGTATTTACTATTCTTGAAATATTTATTATCTGATTAAATGCACCTTCCAGCTCTCTGATGTTAGATTTAACATTCTCAGCTATGTATTTTATTATCTCATCATCTATTTTTTTAGAATTGTTTTCAGCTAATTGTCTTAAGATAGCCATTCTTGTTTCATAATCAGGAGCCTGGATATCTACAATAAGACCCATACCGAATCTTGATTTGAATCTTTCATCAAGAGTTTCAAGTTCTTTTGGTGGTTTATCAGAAGAGAGTATTATCTGTTTTCCGGCAAGATGTAATGTATTGAAAGTATTGAAGAATTCTTCCTGAGTTGCATCTTTACCTATAATAAACTGAATATCATCGACCATAAGAACATCAGCGGTCCTGTATTTGTCTCTCATTTTTGATATAGTAGACTGATTACCGCTTCTTATAGATTCAATAACATCGTTTGTGAAATCTTCACTTGTTACATATATAACTTTTGTATCGGGTTTACTTTCAAGAGTAAAATGTCCGATGGAATGCATAAGATGTGTCTTTCCCAGTCCTGCACCGCCATATATATAAAGAGGGTTATAAATCTCTCCGGGTGATTCGGCAACTGCAAGAGCGGCAGAGTGTGCGATCTTATTGTTACTTCCTATTACAAATGTCTCAAATTTGTATTTTGGATTAAGATTTGCATTTTTATAGTTTATATTTTCAGTTAAATCTGTAAATTCATCATTTTCTTCTCTGTTATTGTCTAAAACGAACTGAACATCGAAGGATTCATTAAACATTTCAGCTATTGCTACCTGAAATACTTTTTTATACTTGGTATCAAGGTATTTTAATGTTTGTGAATTCTCTGTAGGAATAAGAATATATACGGTATTATCCTTTATTTCCTGGAATTTCAAAGGAAGTATCCATGTTTTGTATGAAACAGGATTAAGAGAATATTCCGTCATGATATATTCTTTAATTTCTTCCCATTTTTCTTCAATCTGATGCATCTTTTACCCCATGATAAAAATATAAAAACAATCTATTATATATTACTCTAAAATATATAAAATTTCAAATTTATTATTAATCCACATAAATATTATGTAAAGTGAGTAAATATTTATTTAACTCTAAAAGCAAATAATCATTATTGTGAATATGTGGATAATTTTTGTGGATAAGAAAATCCGCATAAAATAAGGGTTTTTTTGAATTTATATAAAATTTATAAACATACTTTTCCACAAGTTATTCGCAAAATGTGGATAATATTATGTTAATAAGTGGTTATTCACTTTTTTTTGTGGATATCTAGATATTGTGGTGGAAAATTATTTTTATTAACTATATATAGTTTTCATTATATGGGTAAAAATAAATTATGTAATTCTTCCCGAAAATAAAGCATTTTCTTTACTTGACGATAGGGTTATCTTCTAATATAATTGTTACGATTGTTTCCTATTAAGAAAAGGAGGTGTTGATATATGAAGATGACATTCCAGCCTAAGAAGAGACAGCGTTCTAAGGTTCATGGTTTCCGTTCCAGAATGAGTACTCCCGGTGGAAGAAAAGTTTTAGCTTCCAGAAGAGCAAAAGGAAGAAAGAAATTATCAGCTTAGGCCGCAATTATGTGGCCTTTATTTCTTATTTTGATATAAAAGAAGAAATATGGAAAAAACACAGAGTTTAAAAAAGAATATCGATTTCAGACATGTTTACGGTGAAGGCAGTATAAAAGCAAACAAGTATCTTGTTATGTATAAGATAGGAAATGATCTCACTATTAACCGTCTTGGAATATCGGTAAGTAAAAAAGTAGGAAACAGTGTGGTCAGACATCATATGACCAGACTAGTCCGAGAAAGTTACAGACTACACGAAAAGGTATTCAATAGTGGTTTGGATATTGTAGTCGTAGTTAAACCCTGCGCTTCCAAGTGTACATATTGGGAAATTGAAAGCGCGCTTTTACATCTTGCAAAACTTCAGGATATTTTGATCGAAGAATAATATATTAATATGAAGAAACTGTTTATTCATATGATAAAACTCTATCAGAGATATATATCTCCAATGAAGAGTACCAAATGTCCTTATTATCCTTCCTGTTCGGCATACGGACTTGAAGCGGTTGAAAGATATGGTGCATTTAAGGGAGGTATGATGGCTGCATGGAGGATATGCAGATGTAATCCTTTATCAAAGGGAGGATATGATCCGGTTCCCGATGATAATAAAAATAAGAAGATTTTAAAGAGGAGTAATGTATGACAGTGATGCTGTTAACAAAATATAACGGATCTATACTTGGACCCATCGCTAAGATCCTTGGATATCTTATGAATTGGATATTCATCTTTCTTGATAAGATAGGTATACCGAATATAGGTCTTGCTATTATATTGTTTACCATAGTCATTTACATGTTACTTCTTCCTTTGACTATTAAGCAGCAGAAGTTTTCAAAACTTTCTGCAAAGATGAGTCCTGAACTCAAAGCAATCCAGAAAAAATACGAAGGTAAAAAAGATAATGAATCAATGCAGGCAATGAATCTTGAAACACAGGAAATATATGCCAAATACGGTGTATCTCCTTCGGGAAGCTGTGTTCAGTTACTTATTCAGATGCCTATACTTTTTGCTCTTTATCGTGTTATATATGCTATTCCCGCATATGTTCCCATGGTAAAGAATGTATTTAGTGAATTAGTTGGTGAGCTTTATAAACAGGAAGCTCAGGCTACAGAATTTTTAAAAAATCTTACAAATTCTTCAATGTATTCAAAGCAGTTTACAAATGAACTGTTTTTAGGTGGCAATAAGGAGTATATAACAAATACTTACATCGATTGTTTGAACAGAGCTTCATCAGCTGACTGGGTAAGTCTTAAAGAAAAGTTTTCAGCTTTATCATCTGTTATAGATAAAGCATATGGTCAGCTTGAAGTTTATAACAATTTTCTTGGTCTGAATGTAAGTAATTCACCGTCATTTACAATAAAGACAGCATTTGCTGAAAGAAACTGGCTGTTGATAATAGGTGCCTTACTTGTACCTCTTCTTGCAGGTGGTACTCAGTGGCTTAATACAAAACTAATGCCTCAGGCAGCATCTAATGATTCAGCAAGTGAAAATGATACTATGGCCCAGTCAATGAAGGCAATGAATACAACAATGCCTATCATGTCAGCAGTATTTTGTCTCACTCTTCCCGTAGGTATGGGTATCTACTGGATAGCTGGTGCGGTGATCAGATGCGTTCAGCAGGTTATTATCAATAAACATCTTGATAAGATAGATATTGATGAGATAGTTGAAAAGAATAAAGAAAAAGCCAAAGCAAAAATGGCTAAGAAGAAAGAATATGTAAGTCAGCTTAATAGTAAGGCAACGATTAATACCAAAAATATCGGCGTTAATACAAATATGTCTCAGAAGCAGAAGGAAGAGGCACTGTCAAGAACGGAAAACAGCAGAAATAACGCTAAACCCGGAAGTCTTGCAGAAAAAGCTAATCTGGTAAAGCAATATAACGAACGAAATAATAAGTGATAAACGTTAAAGTAGGGGAAAAATATGGACTATAAAGAATTTAGTGCAAAAACATTGGATGATGCGATCACTGAGGCTTGCAAAGAACTTGGCGTTACAAGTGATAAACTTGAGTACGAAGTTGTAAATGAGGGATCTACAGGATTTCTTGGTATAGGATCCAAAGATGCCATCATCAAGGCAAGGATCAAGTCTTCGATCATAGATAATGCAAAAGCATTTTTGAATGAAGTATTTGCAGCTATGAATATGGTCGTTGTTATCAATGTTGAATATGATTCAGAGAACAAAGAAATGGTCATCGATCTTTCAGGAGACGATATGGGAGTTCTTATCGGTAAGAGAGGACAGACTCTTGATTCGCTCCAGTATCTTACATCTTTAGTTGTAAACAAAGGTGAAGAAGATTACATCAGAGTAAAGGTTGATACAGAAAACTACAGGAAGAGAAGACAGGATACACTTGAAAACCTTGCAAAGAACATTGCATTCAAGGTTAAAAGAACAAAGAGAAGCGTTTCTCTTGAACCCATGAATCCTTATGAAAGAAGGATAATCCATTCAGCTCTTCAGAATGACAAATTTGTTACAACACACAGCGAAGGTGATGAGCCTTTCAGGCATGTAGTTGTTACAATGAAGAAATAAGTTATTTAAGAGGAGGATGAAAATCCTCCTCTTACTTATAAGAAGGATCTTTCAGATGAACAATGTTGAAACCATTGCAGCTATTGCAACAGGATTAAGTGAATCTGGTATATCTATAATCCGCGTCAGTGGTCCTGACGCTTTTTCTATTGCTGACAGAATATTTAAAAGTGCTGATAAAAAGAGCCTTTTTGATTTTGAGAGTCATACTATTCATTATGGTTTTATCGTTTCAAACGTAGATATAATAGATGAAGTCATACTGAGTATTATGAAGTCTCCAAGAAGCTATACCACTGAAGATACAGTCGAGATAAACTGTCACGGTGGAATGCTTATCACAAAAAAGATAC
The DNA here is from genome assembly GCA_017619635.1 of Lachnospiraceae bacterium. Taxonomy (GTDB): domain Bacteria; phylum Bacillota; class Clostridia; order Lachnospirales; family Lachnospiraceae; genus Colinaster. Next base: position 32,697 of record JAFZRZ010000044.1, read on the forward strand.
TTGATATAGTTATACAAAACGGTGCAAGACTTGCTCTTCCTGGAGAATTCACAAAAAGAGCGTTTTTAAACGGAAGGATAGATCTTACAAGAGCAGAAGCCATCATGGATGTTATCAGTGCTGATAATGATCTTTCTCTAAAAGCATCAGTTAAACAGCTAAAAGGTGATATATATAAGAAAATAAGTCTGTTCAGAGATATCTTATTAAATGAGACAGCTTTTATTGAATCTGCACTGGATGATCCTGAACATATAAGTCTTGACGGTTACAGTGAAAAGCTTTCAGAAAAGATAGATCCTATAATTGAGGAACTTGGAAAAATGGAAGAGTCTGCAACTGACGGCCAGATCATAAAAGAAGGTATCCTTACTGTTATAACGGGAAAACCAAATGCCGGTAAATCTTCTTTTTTAAATATGCTGCTTGGTAAGGAAAAAGCTATAGTTACGGATATAGCAGGAACCACGAGAGATGCACTTGAACAGCATGTCAGAATCGGTGATATCAGTTTGAATCTTGTTGATACTGCCGGTATAAGAACAGCAAAAGATGAAGTTGAAAAGATTGGTGTAGAGATATCAAAGAATTATATCGATGATGCCGACCTTATACTATATGTTGTGGATTCATCATCTAAACTTGATGAAAATGATCAACATATAATAAATCTTATAAGAAATAAAAATGTTATCATTCTATATAATAAGAGTGATCTTGAACCTCTTATTTCTGAAAATGAGGTATTATCTGAGTTTTCTGATGAGGAAAACATTGATATCATAAAGATATCGGCTAAAGAACATATAGGTCTCGATGGATTTGAAGATATGGTGAAGAGATTCGTCTTTAAGAATAATGTATTTTCAAATAACGAGATCCTTATAACAAATCTAAGACATAAAGAGAAGATCCATGAGGCACTCGAAAGTCTAAAACTTGTAAAGAGAAGTCTTGATGACGGCATGCCTGAGGATTTTCTGACAATTGATATGATGAGTGCTTATTCTTCACTTGGAAACATTATAGGAGAAGAAATAAGTGAAGATTTGGTAAATGAGATATTTGCCAAGTTTTGTATGGGTAAGTAAATGAGCAGGATAAGAGAAAAAGTTGATGTATGTGTAGTCGGAGCAGGTCATGCGGGTTGTGAAGCAGCCCTTGCATGTGCACGTCTCGGTCTAGAAACAGTTATATTCACTGTCAGTGTTGACAGTATTGCTCTCATGCCCTGTAATCCGAATGTCGGTGGAAGTTCCAAGGGACATCTTGTAAGAGAAATAGATGCTCTTGGCGGAGAAATGGGAAAAAACATAGATAAGACATTTATCCAGTCAAAGATGTTAAACGTTTCAAAGGGACCTGCCGTTCATTCACTCAGAGCACAGGCTGATAAAGCTGAATATACTAGAGCTATGAGAAAGGTTTTGGAGAATCAGGAGCATCTGACAATAAAGCAGGGTGAAGTAACAGACCTTTTGACTGTTGAAGATATAGCACATCTTGATGATCAGAATAATGTAACTGAATATGAAAAAACATCTGATCCCATTATCGGCGGAGTAAAGATATATACAGGTGCGGTTTATGAATGCAAAGCTGTAGTGCTTTGTACGGGAACATATTTAAGAGCAAGATGCCTTTGCGGTGAAGCTATAACTTATACAGGACCAAACGGTCTTCAACCGGCAAATTCTCTTCCGGATTCAATAAAAAAACTTGGAATAGAACTCAGAAGATTTAAGACAGGAACACCTGCGAGAATGGATAAGAGGACTATAGATTTTTCAAAGATGGTCCCTCAATATGGTGATGAAAGAGTTATCCCTTTTTCATTTTCAACAGATCCCGAGAGTGTTCAGATAGATCAGGTTCCCTGTTTTCTTACATATACTAATGAAGAAACACATAAGATCATAAGAGCTAATCTTGACAGATCGCCGATATATGCGGGTGTGATAGAAGGAACAGGACCAAGATATTGTCCTTCGATAGAGGATAAAGTAGTTAAATTTCCAGAAAAAGATAAACATCAGGTATTTATTGAGCCTGAAGGATTACATACAAATGAGATGTATGTCGGTGGAATGAGCTCTTCTCTTCCGGAAGATGTTCAGCTTGCCATGTACAGGACGGTTCCCGGTCTTGAGAATTGTAAGATCGTAAGAAATGCATATGCGATCGAATATGACTGTATAGATGCGATGCAGTTATACCCTACTTTGGAATTCAAAAAAGTTAAGGGTCTCTTTGCGGGCGGACAGTTTAACGGAAGCAGCGGTTATGAGGAAGCTGCGGCACAGGGTCTTATCGCGGGAATCAATGCGGCTATGCAGATAGAAGGAAAAGAACCTCTTGTCATAGATAGATCTGAGGGTTATATCGGTGTGCTCATAGATGATCTTGTAACGAAAGAAAGCTTTGAGCCTTACAGGATGATGACATCAAGAGCTGAATACAGACTGCTTTTACGACAGGACAATGCTGATCTTCGTTTGAGAAAAAAAGGCTATGAGATAGGACTGATCAGTGAGGAACAGTATCAGCATCTTCTTAAAAAGGAAGAAATGATATCATCCGAGATAGAAAGATTAAAAACCACGATAGTCGGTGCGAATTCCCGTATCGGTGAGTTTATGGAAAAACACGGTTCTCCTGCATTAAGAACAGGATGCTCACTTGCGGAGCTGATGTGCAGACCAGAATTTGATTATTCATCTCTTGCTGAGATCGATGAAAACAGAAAAGAACTTCCAAAGGAAGTGATAGAGCAGGTTGAGATAGAGATCAAATATGAAGGATATATAAAACGACAGATCTCACAGGTAAACAGCTTTAAGAAGATGGAAAGCAAAAAAATACCTGTGGATATTGATTATGATGATGTAAACAGTCTTCGTAAGGAAGCACGACAGAAATTAAAGATGTTTGCTCCGGTGAATGTTGGACAGGCATCAAGGATATCCGGAGTCTCACCGGCTGATATATCAGTTTTATTGGTTTATTTAAGTTCTAAGTATCCTGATAAACAAAGGTGATAATATGTCAGAAACAGAAAGATTAAAAGAAATAGTAGAAAAATTAAGATCTGAAAACGGATGTCCATGGGATAAGATCCAGACCCATGAAAGCCTGAAAGCTGCATGTATAGAAGAAGCATCAGAAGTAATCTGTGGGATAAACATACTTGAAAAGACTAAAGATCCTGACAATCTGAAAGAAGAACTCGGTGATCTCTTACTTCAGGTGATGTTTCATTCAGTCATTGCCGAAGAAGAAGGACTCTTTACATTTGATGATGTTGCAAAAACAATAAATGAAAAGATGATAAGAAGACATCCTCATGTCTTTAACGGTGTTGAGTATGCATCAGACGAGGAAAGACATAAAGCCTGGGAAGATATAAAGAAACAGGAAAAAGACGGTAAGGAATGGCAGGTATCATATCTTGAAGATGCGATGAAAGAATCCAAAGAACTTATAGGCAAAGCCCAGGACAGAAAAGGTTTTAAACATTAATACATAATATGAAAGAAAATAGTTTTTTTAAAGAACAGTTAATTTCATATGGGTTTGATCCGACAGATGACCAGCTATCCTCATTTGAAAGATATTATGAGATGCTGATCGAATGGAACGAGAAGATCAACCTTACTGCTATCACAGACTATAATGAAGTATTTGTAAAACATTTTCTCGATTCAGTTTCGATAATCAAAGCATATGATATGTCAGGCGTAACTTCTGTTATAGATGTGGGAACCGGAGCAGGTTTTCCGGGTATACCGATAAAGATTATGTTTCCTGATATCAATGTTACATTACTTGATTCTTTAAATAAAAGACTAAATTTTCTTAATGAAGTGATAAGTGAATTATCACTTGAGAATGTTTATACTGTTCACGGCAGAGCTGAGGATGTTGCAAAAGAAAAAGATCACAGAGAAAAGTATGATCTTTGCGTTTCCCGTGCAGTTGCAAACTTAAGTACTTTATCAGAACTTTGTATTCCTTTCGTAAAATTAGGAGGATCTTTTGTTTCTTATAAATCCGATAAAGCAACTGAAGAAATAACTAAAGCTGACAAAGCAATTAAAATATTGGGCGGTTCATTCAAAAAAAGAATAGATTTTGACTTGGATGGAAACAACAGAACATTTATAATCATAGATAAGATAAGTTCCACAACGAAAAAGTATCCCCGTAAAGCAGGTACTCCAGCAAAGGAACCTTTACAATGATCAATATTATGATTATGGACGATCACGTGTTATTCCGTGAAGGTCTGAAAGCACTTATTGAAAAAGACAAAAACCTTAAGGTTGTTTGTGAAGCGGCTTCGGAAACGGAGTTTATTTATGGTGTCCGTAATCATGATATCGATATTATCTTACTTGATATAAATATGCCTGACAAAGATGGCATACAGATACTAGAATTTATCAGAAAGAAAAAGATCAAATCTAAAGTCATTATTGTGACAACACATAATGAGATAGAATTTCTCGTAAAGGCAGTTGATCTTAGAACTAACGGTTATCTTTTAAAATCTGTTCATTATGAAGAACTTTATAGAGCAATCTATGAAGTTAACGCAGGTAAAGATTATATCCAGCCAGAACTTTTGCCATATCTTAATAACTATCTTATAAACAGAGATAATGATAAAGATAAAATAAAGTTACTGACAAGCAGAGAATTGGAACTGCTTGGTATGGTTTCTTCAGGAATGAAGAATATGGATATAGCAAGAGCGATCAATATCAGTGAGAGAACAGTTAAAAATCATCTCTCCCATATATTTGAAAAGCTGGAAGTAAATGACCGAACACAGGCTGCGGTCTTTGCGATCAAGAATAATATAACCAGGATCTAGACGTATGTTTCACGTGAAACATGATCTGAAACCCGTTGTAGTTACACAATATAATGTTTCACATGAAACATTGGACCACAATATTTTGGTCAATAGTCTGTGAAACATTTTTATATAGAAAAATAGAGAAATTGTGAAACATTTTTTGGTTATTATTTCACACTCTACTTTATAGATTATAAAAAAATATAATGTTATAATCAGTGACATAGCATAATAGAATGGAGATCATAAATAAATGGGTAGAGTTATAGCGATCGCCAATCAAAAAGGCGGAGTCGGAAAGACCACAACTTCAATAAATCTGTCCGCTTCCCTTGCTGAACTTGGCAAAAAGGTTCTTGTGATCGACATGGATCCTCAGGGAAATACTACCAGTGGACTCGGTGTTGACAAGAATAATATAGAAAATACGGTATATGAACTGATCCTCGGTGAATGCTCAGTTGGTGAATGCATTATAAAAGATGTGATCGAGAATGTATCTGTCATACCGTCAAATGTAAATCTGGCTGCAGCCGAGATAGAACTTATCGGTGTAGATAAGAAAGAATACATACTTAAGAATGAGATAGACTGGGTCATCGACAAATATGATTACATATTTATTGACTGTCCTCCGTCACTCAGCATGCTCACAGTCAATGCCATGACTACAGCAAATACTGTACTTGTACCGATCCAGTGTGAATATTACGCACTTGAGGGTCTCAGTCAGTTGATACATACAGTTAATCTTGTAAAAGAAAGACTTAATCCCAGACTTGCCATGGAAGGTGTTGTGTTCACAATGTATGATTCAAGAACAAACCTTTCGGCACAGGTCGTTGATAATGTAAAACAGAATTTCCATCAGAAAGTGTTTGATACACTTATTCCGAGAAATATAAGACTTGCCGAAGCACCCAGTTACGGGATGCCTATATGCATGTACGATCCAAAATCTTCCGGAGCAGAAAGCTACAGAAGCTTGGCAAAAGAGATCATCAACAATCAATAGTTCAAGAAAGGGACTTTAAAAATGGCAGCTAAGAAGGGATTAGGAAAAGGACTTGATAGTTTAATACCGAGTAATGTACTCGACACTCCTGACAATAAACAGAAAAAAGATAAGGCTCAGACACCTGATTCAGTAGTTGATATCAATCTTGTTGAGCCAAACAGGGATCAGCCTAGAAAGGTATTTGATGAAGATGCTTTGATAGAACTTGCTGATTCTATCAAACAGGTTGGACTTTTACAGCCTATCCTTGTTCAGGACAGAGACGGATACTATGAGATAATAGCAGGTGAGAGAAGATGGAGAGCCTGCAAACTTGCCGGTCTTAAAGAGATTCCTGTTATAATAAGAAAATTCACTGAACAGGAAATCGTCGAGATCTCAATAATAGAGAATATTCAGCGTGAAGATCTTAATCCCATAGAAGAAGCCATGGCATATAAGAGACTTCTTGATGAATTCAATTTAAAGCAGGATGAGGTTGCCGAGAAGGTTTCAAAGAACAGAACAACCATTACAAATTCACTCAGACTGCTCAAGCTTACTGAAGAAGTTCAGCAGATGATCGTGGACGGAAAGCTTTCAACAGGACATGCAAGAGCCATAATCTCTATAGAAAACCCTGCTGAACAGGTTGAGATCGCTGAAAAGATCTTTGACAATAAGATGAGTGTAAGAGATGTTGAGAAATACATCAAGAGTCTTGGTAAGCCTCCGAAACAGAAAAGGAAGATCAACGACTCACTTCAGGTGGTATATTCAAACCTTGAAGAACAGTTAAAACTCATACTTGGAACAAAAGTATCGATACTGTCAAAAGGCGGCGAAGGTTCCGGTAAGGTTGAGATCGAGTTCTACAGTCATGATGACCTAGACAGGATCGTGGAGTTAATAAAGAGATAGCAGGTAAATTATAATGACCAGTGATGTATTGACGAGAATGGGGTTGGGTGTAGATATAGGCTACCTGATAATAACCCTGTTCGTTATTGTAATAGTTTTGATAATATTGTTGGGCATATTCATATACAGGGAAATACGACTTCAGAAGAAATATGCCAAATTCATGAAGGGAAGCAGTGCGGAAAGTCTTGAAGATGCCATAGCCAAGCTTTTTGAGGATAACAATAAGATCAAAAAGGTGGTAAATGCAAACCGTTCCGATATAAGACAGATATTCAGAGTGCTTACAAGAACCTTCCAAAAGATAGGTATCGTTAAATATGATGCATATCAGCAGATGGGCGGAATGTTAAGCTTCTCTCTTGCTCTTCTTGATGAGGAAAACAACGGATTCATCCTGAATTCGGTACATACTTCTGACGGATGCTATACATATACAAAAGAGATATATGAAGGCAGATGTGAACTGGAACTGGGCAGTGAAGAAAGAATTGCCCTTGAAAAAGCTATTGGTACACAAGAGTGAGATTAGTAAAGATTGATCAATTAACAGGAAGTGAGATACTGGCAAGATCTATAGTTACCCCTGATTATAAGGAGATACTAGCAGAGGGTACCTTACTTAAAGTCGCTTATATCCCAAGACTTGAAGAACTTGGGATCAAAGAGGTTTTTGTCAGGGATAATGAGTTAGATGCCCAGACAAAACTGATAATCCGGGAAGAAGTCGGAAAGAGATGTAAAGAAAAAGTAAAAGATATCATATCCAAGCATATGTATAACAAAAGCCAGGATATGACAGAGATCGCAGAAGCTGCTGATAAGATAATCACTAATGTTATAAATGATGACAATGTGACCCAGCAGATATATGATATCAGGGAAAGAAGTGCGGACCTTTACGAACATTGCATAAGTACCTGTACTATTTCCACTTTGGTTGCCATTAAGATGAAGATCACAGATGATCTTATCCATGATATGGGCATCGGATGTCTTTTACATGATCTTGGATTAAGATATGTGACGGTTGATTATATCGATACCGACATGATGGAAGCAGGTATACGTGAAAAAGAAGAGTATTTAAAGCATCCCATCTACGGTTACAGTGCGATCCAGCATGAGGAATGGCTGTCAAAGACAAGTAAAGAGATAATCCTTATGCATCATGAGACTATCGACGGTGAAGGTTATCCTCTTCACAATCCGGATATCATGAAGACCACGAGGATCGTATCCGCATGTGATTTCTTTGATGAATCGATCTGCGGTATCGGACATGAGAGAAAAAGGGTTCATGAGGCGGTTGAGTACCTGAAAGCTTATAAAGGAATAAAATATGATGCAGAAGTGGTTGACACACTGCTTGATTTTATTGCAGTATATCCTTCGGGGGTAAAAGTTATCATCAATACCGGTGAAATGGCAGTTGTAATCAGACAGAACAAAGGATTCCCGGAAAGACCGGTTTTGCAGCTTATCGCAGACAGACAGGGAAGGATAGTGGAAGGTATCCTGGTAAGGGATCTTCTTGAATATACGAATATATTTATAGATAAAGTTATAGATTAAAGAGGTGCAGACATGATTGACATCAAATTTTTAAGAGAAAATCCTGAGGCGGTAAAGGAGAATATCAAAAAGAAGTTCCAGGACAGCAAATTGGAGCTTGTTGATGAAGTTATTGAGCTTGATAAGCAGTCAAGAGCAGCAAAAGCCGAGGCAGATGAGCTTAGAAGTTCAAGAAATAAGATCTCTAAAGAGATCGGAGCTCTTATGGCCCAGGGTAAAAAGGAAGAAGCTGAGGCAGTAAAGAAGAAAGTGGCAGAACTTGCTGCAAGACTGGCTGAGCTTGAGCCTATGGAAGAGGAATTGCAGGAAAAGATCACTAAGATCATGATGGTGATACCCAATATCATAGATCCTTCTGTACCGATAGGTAAGGATGATACATTCAATGTTGAGATCGAGAAATTCGGTGAGCCTGTCGTTCCCGATTTTGAGATTCCTTATCATACAGATATAATGGAAAGCTTTAATGGAATAGACCTTGATGCAGCCAGAAGAGTTGCAGGAAACGGATTCTATTATCTCATGGGTGATATAGCAAGACTTCATTCCGCTGTTATCGCTTATGCAAGAGATTTTATGATAAACAGAGGATTCACATACTGTGTTCCTCCTTTCATGATAAGAAGTAACGTTGTTACAGGTGTAATGAGCTTTGCTGAGATGGAAGCCATGATGTATAAGATCGAAGGCGAGGATCTCTATCTTATCGGTACAAGTGAGCACAGCATGATCGGTAAATTCATCGATCAGATCATACCCGAAGAGCAGCTCCCTCTCACACTTACGAGTTATTCACCCTGTTTTAGAAAAGAAAAGGGTGCTCACGGCCTTGAGGAGCGTGGTGTATACAGAATACATCAGTTTGAGAAACAGGAAATGGTTGTAATCTGTAAGCCTGAAGAATCTAAGATCTGGTATGACAAATTATGGCAGAACACTGTAGATTTGTTCCGTTCACTTGATATTCCCGTAAGAACGCTTGAATGTTGTTCAGGAGATCTTGCTGATCTTAAGGTTAAATCATGTGATGTGGAAGCATGGAGTCCGAGACAGAAAAAGTACTTTGAAGTAGGTAGCTGTTCAAATCTTGGTGACGCACAGGCAAGAAGATTAAAGATAAGAATAAACGGTGATGACGGTAACAAGTATCTGGCACATACACTCAACAATACAGTTGTAGCTCCGCCTCGTATGCTTATCGCATTCTTGGAAAACAATCTGCAGGCTGACGGATCTGTTAAGATTCCCGAGGTATTGCAGCCGTATATGGGTGGACAGACATCCATAACAAAAAAACAGTAATATGAGAAGAGGTGAACCTTTTGCATAAATATTTGGCGGCAATTGGATTCTCACAGATAAAAAACAGAAAAGATTTTAACAAACTGGTCATGATGTGTATAAATGACTCAACCGAGAGATCATACACATCAAATACAGATGATACTATGCTTGCTATCTTAAGCAAGGAGTTTGCTCCCGGTGTGGGACTCACTGTATGTGGAGAATACGATGACAGTAATACATTTACTTACGAGTATTCTTATCCCTATCTTAAAGGTACAGGCATAACAACATCTGAAGATATCACAATCGAGCGGCATGCGGATAAGGAAAGTTATGCGGGAGTCTGTGATGATATCAATATGGGTATCACACTGATATTTTACCTGCAGAACATCATTCCTTACATCCGTGCAAAAAATACTGACAGTCTACCAGTAAAAGGAACAACTTTGACTTTGTCAGCGCTGTCGATTTGTGGTAATATAATGATGCCCATTAAAAAAGACAAGCGTGTTATGGAAAGAGCGGACCGTAAGAAAAACAGTCGCTACCAGTTAATGCAGGCTGCAAGAAACGGTGATGAGGATGCCATAGAAAGCTTAACGCTTGATGATATGGACATGTATTCTACTCTGACCAAAAGGATTCAGAAAGAGGATGTATATACCATAGTGGATACATATTTTATGCCCTATGGTGTTGAATGTGATCAGTATTCCATACTTGCAGAGATCCTTGAATGTGAGAAAATAAGCAATACTATCACAAATGAAGAGCTTTATAGAATGAAATTGCTTTGCAATGAGCTCACATTTGATCTTTGTATCAATGAAAAAGACCTTTACGGAGAGCCTGCTGTAGGCAGACGATTCAAAGGTATCATATGGTTGCAGGGATATATCAATTATCCTTTGTAATAAATCAGTTCTCGTAGTTTAACGGATAAAACAAGCGCCTCCTAAGCGGAAGCTAATGGCTTGAAAGCCGCATAAATAGGGGAAATTTTAGAAGCTCGATTGAGTGAGTGTGAGTGAGTAAAACTTAATACCGTTAACAAAGAATGTATGATATTCTATGTTATAAATCATGTCTACGTAGCTCAGCAGGATAGAGCACACGCCTCCTAAGCGTGGGGTCGGAGGTTCGAATCCTCTCGTGGACGCTTTGAGGAGCCGGTCAGGGCTCCTCTTTGTTTAAGCGATCTTTTATATTATTTAGTCGCCTCTTGTCCGTCAAAGAATAGTGCGTCTCGTTAGTCTGTACCTCATGTCCCAGGATCAATGCCCTGTCTGAAGCAGAAAACCCCAATTCGATAAGCCTTGAATTGAATGCCATTCTGAAGGCATGATTATTGGTTGGTACACATCCAAGCCGCCTACAACGCTTACGCAGATTCTGTATATAACCGTCCGTTGGTATCATTTTCGAACAGTTTTTTTCATGAAACAGATACGGAGAATCTCCCGGAATAGCCTTAGCTATATCGATAACACGTCTTGCCTCTTCCGTTATCGGTATAAACCTTCCGTTGTGCGGATGCATACGCTCGTCTTTTGTATAACCAACCTCTACCAGATTGTTGTGTTTTCCTTCAGATACCTTAATCTGCTGTCTGTGTACATGGATGAAGTCATCCTGTATATCTTCGACATGCAGTGCTGTCAGTTCGCCGGCTCTCATGCCGGTTTCTTTAGCAAGAAGGGACATTAACACACGGGGATTGTCCAGATGCTTTTGTGCATCCTCCGTTATCCTGGCAAGTTCCTCCGCTGAAAAAGCCTTTTCTTCATCCGTTTTGACCTCCTGGTCACATTGTTTATAGTAATCCTGCGCTTCTATATAACGGGTAGGGTTGTCAAAACAGATTTTCTTCTTGATACCGTAATCAAAAACGGCTCCGAGTGACTGAATCATCCTCTTAATAAACTCAGGTTTTGGATTCTCAGGAAGCAGCTTGGATACAATGAATCTTCGGATATCTTCATCCGTAATATCATTGATATTCTTTTCGAGCAGCTCTTTGGGAATGTGCTTAAAGCGGTTACGATCGGTAGTTATCGTCTTATCCCGTCTGTTCAGGCAGTTTTGCTTATAATCCATGAACATTTCGAAGACCTGTTCCAAAGTTTTTGCTTTGTTTTCTGCTTCATAATAGAAATCATAGAGTTTTTCCAGCAGTTTGTCTTTTGTGTTGGCAGTAAGCTCCTTTCTTTTTGAATCGGCATAGACGTAAGTCTTGTAACATCCGTTTTTCCAACTGCTGCTAGGCGGCAATCGGAAGATATCTCTGGGATGATGGGACATAACGAATTCTCGTTTTGCCATTGTAATCATTTCATCTACCTTGGCGGGTCCCATACCACAGTTCAATAATAACTGTATATCTCTCATGCGTAAAGAGGTATTGTTATCAAGGACGATAACAGCCTCCTCATCATTGTTTACTTTTGTCAATGTATTTCTCCTTGTATACAAAAAAAGCAACCAGCAACGGCAACCTTCCAAAAGAGTCTTTTGGTTAGTTGCCGCATTTGGTTGCTGTGTTTATAGTTACTGGTTTGTTATTTGAACGGTATTTCCATTTGTTCGGAGACCTTTATAAAGCCATCATCCGATGATGTATCAGCTTTTCGTCTCCAAGCGCGTACTCTTCCGTATTTTGAAACAGTTCGTGTTCCAACAGCCTCCCATTCCGGGAAATGATGCATCATTTCTGAGATCCTGTTGCAGTCGCTCTTCTTAAGCTGGTCATACTGCGAATAACCCAGGGCTTCATATGCAAGCATTTTGACGCACACGTATTTTTCCTGAGTATTTGTAAGGAAATACTCTATCGACTCCTGATCGTTATCTTCCGGAGTGAAACGTTCCTGGTACTTTGCCAGTTCAGCCTGCAGGTGTCTTGGAAGTGTAAGAGAGAACCTGCCGCTTCTGTATATTTCCATAATTTCAGCCCATACTTGAAGAATGTATTCACGGGACTCGTCTTCATTATCCAAAATATGAACCTTAGCCTTATCCATATGGGTTTCAATCGGAATGATGCGTCTGTTGCCGCTCTTATCCATCGGGAGAACTTCCATTTTATTGGATGTACCGCCGAAGACACACTGTCGTCTCCTGTCTTTGGGATGCTTCTCATAGGGTGTTCGGTAGGTATCCTTTTGGCGGCTTAAGAAGCTCTTTATCTCTTCAACTCTTCTGGAATTAAGTGTTGCCAGCATTTCCGGCATTTCTACGATCCAGTGTCCCTGCAGTTTGACCACGATCTTCTCATCATCGAGTCTCTTAAGGTCATCCGAAAAGTATTCATCCTTTATGGCAAGGAACCTGAAAAGAGTGGATTTTCCGGCTCCCTGGTCTCCCACAAGACATATGGATGTTTCAAACTTGCATCCGGGGTCGAATATCCTGCAGACTGCTCCCAGCATGAACAGCTTTATGGATTCTGTTGTGAGTTCTGTCTTTTCAACCCCAAAGAAATGCGAGAGCATGTCCTCAAGACGGTTAGTACCGTCCCACACCAGATCGTTCAGTAGATCCCTGATCGGATGGTAGCGGTTCTCATTAGCGATGATCTGTATGGCTTTTTCAATCACATTTGAATTACTGATACCATAGTTTTCTTCTATATAAAGTGTGATATATGCCATGTCGGTGTCATTCAGAATGTCACCTTCTCTCTTCCAACCAAGATCTCTGACGATATCGATCCTCTCAGTTAGTTCGTTGATGCGGATTGCTCCAATAAAA
>JAFZRZ010000045.1 GCA_017619635.1 Lachnospiraceae bacterium
TAAGGCGTTCATCGCTCCTCGATTTTGATACTTCTATTATACCAGAAAAAGTGCCTCAACCCCAGGTAAATAAAGGCTTTACGGCACTTTTACATGGAAAAATCCACGACTTTCGCCGTGGACTTTGTCTACACTCTGAAGACAGCTCAGGCTGTCTTTTTCTTATGAAGTCATATCAATCATATGTGTTGGTATATTCGTCTGTCATATGCCATAGCTTTGTTGTATCGTAAGCGGATGGAAGATGAACCCAGTTACCATCGTTGGTTTCTATATACCAGGCATTTTCATTGGAATCATATTCCATCCAGCCGTAATCACCGTAATCAGAAGAGATCCCTTCGTACCAGTACTGCCACTGGGCGGGAGAAGCAGTATCGTTATAATAAAACCAGCATTCGGTCTGACTGTCATACCAGTCCTCACCATCCAGATAGCAGGTTCTGTTAATCTCATCAACATGGATCGAATTCTTTACTGATGATGTTTCATACCTTGTGGTGTCATAACTGTCTTTATTTGGTACTATGAGGAACAAGGCCGCGAAAATAATGAAGATCGGCAGTATCATGCAGCACAGAAATACGCCTATTGCGATCTTTCCTATCAAAGGTACTTTTTTAAGTTCATCTTTAAGAGTAGTAGTATTTCCTGAGTGACCACTGTATGACTTTTCCTCTTTATCAGTGATATCGATCTTCAACTGTGCACCACATTTATCACATACCGGAAGATCGCCTTCCACCCACTTATGAAGCATACGGTTTCCGCAGTACGAACACTTAAGCATTGTTGTACCACCGATCATTGCCATGTTTTCATAATGCTGGCCGTTCTCATCGTAGTAACCTTCTTTAAATTGTCGGCCGTCCTGAGCTGTCCAGTCCTGCGGGTAATAATCATAGTCATGAGTAGAACAATAATAATGTCCGACAGATCCATGTACCTTATTATTCCATCCATAAGGTTGAGAAGAACGCGTACGTCTTACAGGTGCTGTGCTTCGGGAACTGCCGGATGATGACCTGAATAATGAGCCGTAACTGCCGGATGATGACCTGTAGGATGAGCTGTGACTGCTCGACGAATGGCTCGAGTGACTCCTGCTGCTGGAATGGTGTGATGAACTGTGTGAACTGTGATGACTGCTGCTGTGATGTGAACTGCTGTGTCTGCTTGGTGGCATATTTACTCCTTGTCTTTCATATGAAAGCTTTTTTTGGATCTAAATTCAAAGAAGGACCATACTGAGTATGATCCTTCTTTTGTTTATGGACCAGACGGGAGTCGAACCCGTGTCCGAAGCCCCATCCCCCGTACTTCTACAAGCTTAGTCAGTCATTTTTCATTCCCTCTATGCGGCGGCGACTAACAGCCTCTGCACTTTGGTAGCTTCATGATACGCCCACATACTCAAAGCTTTGTACATGTCGTTTCTCACATAGTCGATGCCCTTATCCGATGTGTGAGTGCACCGGTAAGGACAGCTGCAAACTAGGCAGCGTAAGCTAAATTTTCGTTAGCGTTTAATTTTAGGTTTGCAATTAACGTGTTGCAACGGCTTGCTTCTCCGGCTTCAAAAACCCCGTCGAGACCTTGACTGGCCCCTAGATGTATATACTACTCTAATAGTATCGGTTTGTCCACAGGTATATTTTACTGCGTTCTTAAACCCTTCATCTTGATTTTTTCATGATACATGTCATTATCTGCACGTTTGAATACTGTATCCACATCCAGATCGCTTCCGGGATGGTAGAGTGCCATTCCAACAGCTGCTGAATACTTTAACCATGGATCACGATCGCTTGAGGCTGATTCCTTGTATCTTTGTCTTATGAGTTTTAACAGTTCATCTCTGTTCTCATAATCCCTACCCTCAAGAATGACAACAAACTCATCACCGCCGATCCTGAAGATGGGAGAGTGGGCATATACATCACTCATGATCTCACATGCACCCTTTATGTACATATCTCCCTTGTCATGGCCGTATGTATCATTGACTTTCTTTAAGAAATTAACATCTATCATTACGATGCCAAACGACACCTGTTTATCTATCATGCCCCACATGAGCTCATCGGATTTCTTTGCATATGCCGCCTTGTTTTTGAGCTTTGTAAGCGGATCCTGATAAGCGATGGTGTTTATCTCCGACATATGCGCCTGCAGTCCCTTTGCCTCGTTTTCAACAGTAGCGACTGCTTTTACATAGTCTTTCATATCGGAATAGAGTTTTTCTATGGAATTGCTGAGTGATTTTATCTCATTGTTTGCTCTGATCTTTGGAGCAACGAATAACAGATCCTCAGGATTACGTTTGCCGCTTGATGAGTTGGCAAGTCTCAGTACACTTGCTTCCAGATGACTGATGGGAAGAGTTATGGTGTAACGCAGCCACAGGATAAGCAGTAGAACCAGAATGAATCCCATTGCTATGATAAGCACTATCGTGGAAAATACATTTACTGCAATAGTGCTTTTTATATCATCGATAGCAATATCAACACAAAGCAGCGCGAAATGCTCGCCTTTGGAGTTGATAAGAGGTCTGGCCAGAGTATAATCTGTACCCCACTCGGTCTTTTGAATAAAGTAGACATCCTCATCACCCTGCATTATCTCTTTATACTGCTGTGCGATATCATCGGTAAACCAGTCGGCATCACCGTCGCCTAGATATAACACATTTTCAGGTTCATTTTCCTTCTCATATGTGGAATTTGCTGACAGGATGCTTCTTACCTTTACAGGATCCTCAGGAAATACAGGTTTTAGTATGTAAAGGTAATGTATATCCGAATAATTGTCCACGAAACGGTCAAAGAGAATCCGAGCCTCTTTATATTTCTTGCTTTCTGTATATGTTTCTGCACATCTTGACATATCATCAGTATCGATACTGCTCTCAATATACGAAACAATGCTTTCCATCTGGCTCTGATATTTTTTAATTATCGTATCAGAGTATATCTTATAAGTGGCGATGGAAAGAGTGATGGTCAGTAAGGTGATAAAGATGGTACAAACCTTGATTATGCTTATGTTTAGTGAGTGTTTTTTCTGAGTCATCTGCTCCTCCGATGTATATATTTTACACCTTAAGAGATATTTTTTCTATAACATACATAACTAGCATGTTATCGTAAAAAAATATGATAAAAAGACTTGCATTATGATTTTTGATAGTGTATACTGACATACAGTTAGCGGAGACTAACCATAACCATGTGTGAACTCCCGGAAACAGAGTGGTTTTCGGGAGAGTCTTTAGAGGGATATGAAAGTCAGACAATCCTTATGATCTTATTATGATCAAAGGTTTTCAATATAATATGCCAATACAATAATACCAATACAATATATACACACACCAAAAAAGGGAGAGCTTTCGAACTGTATGTACGGGGGCTCTTTCCTATTATTGACAATATTAGATAACAGTGTTATCATTCAGTTAGCCAAGACTAACAAGGAGAGCGCTGTTATGTATGAACAAGTTATAAGTGGATTATTGATACCTTTTATAGGAACAACAGCAGGTGCTGCATGCGTCTTTGGAATGAAAAAAGAGCTTAGCACAGAGATTCAAAGAGCTCTGACAGGATTCGCAAGCGGTGTTATGGTTGCTGCCTCCATATGGAGTCTTATAATACCCGCGATGGAACAGTCTGAAGGGATGGGAAAATTTGCATTTGTTCCATCTTTTATCGGATTCTGGCTTGGGATCCTGTTTCTGTTGCTGTTAGATACGGTAATTCCTCATCTTCATCTTAATACAGATGAAGCGGAAGGCCCCAAATCAAAACTCAAAAAAACCACAATGATGGTTTTGGCAGTAACCCTTCACAACATACCCGAAGGTATGGCAGTAGGAGTTGTGTTCGCAGGCTTCATATCAGGAAATACTACGATAACTGCAGGCGGAGCTTTTGCGCTTGCTTTGGGAATAGCGATCCAGAATTTCCCTGAGGGTGCGATCATCTCCATGCCTCTTTGTGCTCAGGGAAAAAGCAGATCAAAAGCTTTTTTAAGCGGATTGCTCTCAGGAGCCGTTGAACCGATAGGAGCATTACTGACAATACTCGCTGCGGGTTTGGTGATCCCAGCGATGCCGTATCTGTTAAGCTTCGCTGCGGGAGCCATGATGTATGTGGTTGTTGAAGAACTGATACCGGAAATGTCTCAGGGTGAGCATTCCAATACAGGAGTCATAATGTTTACAATGGGATTTACGCTAATGATGGCACTTGATGTGGCGCTGGGATGAGAGTATTAACGGGAAAGGTGAATCTGCAGATATGATCTATAACTGATCGGAATACTATATTTATATACTTATGTAAACCATAATAGTTTACATAAAACAAAAAGAGGCGATAGGAAAATGAAAAACTATGTGAAAGAAGGACAGAAGCTTCCTATGTTTGGAATAGGACCTGCGCTTATATTTGGTGTAGGATTGGTAAATGCTCTTTGCATTGTGTTATTTGTGTATGTTTTTAAAATTGGTGAATTAAACGGAATATTTGTCCTGATGTTTAAAATTGTTGGAGTGATCCTCATAATCCTTGGCTTAGTAGTCTGGTTTATCGGAGCACTTAGATCTGATATGGATGCTAGTATAACCGAGAACAGGTTAAAAACTGACGGCATATATTCATGGGTTAGAAATCCCATGTACAGCGGATGGTGGCTGGCACTCACAGGAATAAGTTTTATGTGGCATAACATCTTTCTGATCCCTGCTTTTTTTGTTAACTGGGGGATGATGACTATAGTGCTTGTCAATACTGAGGAAAAGTGGCTTTCAGATCTCTACGGAGCCGAATATGAAGAGTATAAGAAACATGTTAACAGATGCATTCCATTTAAAAGAAGCTGATTAATGTAAGATGTGAATATAAGAGTGATCGGAGGAGAAAAGGATGACTTTTGAAGAAATGGGCAGACCGGACGGTAAGACGTTAATGCTGTTACCCGGTACATGTTGTGATTACCAGACAAATTTCTATAATGTGTTGGATAAACTTTCTGAGAAGTATCATCTTATATGCGTCAACTATGACGGATTTGACGGCAGTGGTGAGATTTTTCCTGATATCATTACGGTTACTGAAAAGATCGAAAAATACATACAGGAAAAGCACGATGGAAGGCTGGATGGTGCGATCGGATCCTCACTAGGTTCAACCTTTGTTGGACAGCTTATCCAGAGAGAAAATGTTCATATAGATCATGGGATTTTCGGGAGCCCTGATCTTGATCAAAGCAAACCTTTTGCTGCATGGCTCCAGTCAAAGCTGGTAGTGCCTCTGCTTACCAGTTTTACAAAAAGTGAAAAGAAACAAAGAAAGACCAAGGAGAAATTAAAGAGTATTTTTCTCATGAGTGATGAGGTTGCAGACAGATTCATGGATTGTTTTGCAAAGTTTGATCCTGAATCTATCAAAAATGAGTATTATACGGACCTTCTTACTTATCTTAATGAAGATATAAATGTTGAACACGCAAAGGCGCATTTTATATATGCCAACAGGATGGGTGAGAAATATCTGAACCGTTATAAGAAATACTTCCATGATCCCGATATCAGGGAATTTGATATGCAGCATGAACAGTGGCTTTTGGGAGAAGAAAAGTACGCATTGCCGGTTCTTAAAGCGATAGATGAGTTTATGGAAATGCCGGTGTAGGAGGAGAATATGAGATTCTATACGATCAAAAAAGATGACAAAGAACTTGTTGCGGTTGAAACCATGCAGGGCAGGATCATACCGCTTGAAAAACTTGGAATAAATGTTGCTGACATGAATGAACTGATCTGCAGATATGATGAACTTAAGGATTTTATACAAAAAGAGAGATCAAACCATCTGACAGAAGATATCACAATTGACAGTGTGGATGTATTAGCACCGATCACTGTACCAAAACAGGATGTGATCTGTCTTGGCGTCAACTATAGGGAACATATTGAAGAAACTGTAGATGTCATTGATTTTACAAAGAAAGCGGATACTGTTTACTTTTCTAAACGTGTGAACAGATGTAATGATCCGGGCGGAGTGATACCTGATTATGATTTTGTTGACAGTCTCGACTATGAGGTTGAGCTGGGTGTGATCTTAAAGAAGGATGCTTTGGGTATCAGTGCCAAAGAGGCATCAGATTATATATTCGGATACACGATCATTAATGATGTGAGTGCAAGAAATCTGCAGTTAAAGCATCAGCAGTGGTTCAGGGGAAAAAGCCTTGACGGATATATGCCGATGGGCCCGTGTATAGTCACTACAGATGAGATAGACGATGTGCATGATCTTGATATCTCATGCAGTATCAACGGTAAAGAACGACAGCACAGCAATACATCACATATGATCACAACTGTCGAAGAGGCAATAGCAGAACTCTCACAGGGAATGACTCTGAAAGCAACATCGATAATAGCTACCGGCACTCCCGGCGGTGTTGCCATGGGAATGAAACCTCCTGTTTATTTACAGAAGGGGGATGAAGTTATTTGTTCCATTAAGGGAATAGGAAAACTAATAAATAAAGTGGAATAAGAAAGGTAAAGTTAACTATGGGATCAAAAAACAGGATATTATTTGGATGCTATGCGATGGTATTGGCCATAATCGGTGATTATCTGCTTGGATTCGGGACACTTGGTGCAAGTTCGGATCCTGATGCATATATGGGTATGACATGGAATGTGGTACCGGACTGGAGATATGCCACATCATCGATACTTGGATTTATATGCGCCGCGATGTTTGCCTATGCTGCTACAGGACTTTTGAAGCTGATGGAAAAAGAGTATGATCTTACACATTTTAAATTGTATAAGCTGTTTAAGATAGCAAACTGGAGCGGGATCTTATATTTTGCTTTTATTCATATAGGGATATGCATGCTCCCTGTAGTCTTTAATGCGGGTATGGAAGCGACCGGAGATATTCCGACAGCTGCCATGATGACTATCAGGGTATTAAAGAGTATAGCCGTTCCTTTAGGCGTAGGCCTGATCTTATGTGATCTTTTGGTGACTATAGGCTGGGTAGGAATGGTTTTAAAAGGTCTTATACCTGTTAAAAAGGTGTTCCTGATATGTTGTCCTTTGTTTGGTATTCTGTTTGGACAGCTTCTCAATTTCATAGCAGAGGGACTGGATTCCGGCACTGAATCGTTTGGATGGCTTGTCATGTATCTGGTCTGTGCGATATGCCTTACACAAAACGAGCGCAAAAAGCGGTAGAGAATATATAAGAACTTCATTACAGGAAGGGAACAGGCTGTCAGCACGAAGATAGTCTGATATATGATCAGCTTTATAATTATATATTGACATTGCTGTTCGATTATGGTTAAATAACGATGTTACGTAACACTGTTATTAAAAGGGGTTTATATGAAACAGGATACAGATTACAAAAAAAGAGACCTGCTATTAGAAGCAGCAAAGAAGGAGTTTATGGAGAGAGGTTATAATAAGGCTTCTTTAAGAACGATATGTTCAAACGCCGGAGTTACAACCGGAGCACTGTATTTCTTCTTTGAGAATAAAGCGGATCTTTTTGCTGCTATAGTGGATCCACCTATAGCAGGACTTAAGAAGATACTGTTTGATCATATCAAAGAGGATTCGGAGTATATTTCAAAGCTGGAGTCCATTGGAAAAATCGAGATGGATCATGCAGACATAAGCGATGTGCTCACAGAGCATATATATGACAATTATGAGAGCTTTCTTCTTGTACTGAATTCATCTGAGAATACTGTCTATGAGAACGTAGTTGATGAATTTGTTAAACTTACAGAGGTATCTGTTCCTGCAATGATAACTTCTTTACCGGGATATACATATGACGAGTATATGTCACACTGGATGGCACATATCACGATCGATGCATTCATACAGGTTATAAAACATGAGACAGACAAGGAAAAAGCAAAGATAAGATTAAGAAGCATAATGAACTATTTGGTAAAAGGATGGATCGAGCTGGTACTGGTAAAAGAAGGGGAATGATTTATAACTTAATAAATATGATTATGACCGCTTTGATCGACCGGGGGTGTACCCGGTTGTGATAAGCGGAAAAAAATAACAATTACATAACATTGTTATGTAATTAAAAAGGAGATATGAGCATGTATCTGGAGATCAGGGATGTAAAGAAAAGTTACGGACAGGACGGGAGTTATGTCCAGGTTTTAAAAGGAGTGAACACAGGTGTTGAAAAAGGTCAGATGTGTGTTATACAGGGCACATCCGGCTCGGGAAAATCAACCCTTCTAAACTGTATAGGCGGGCTTGATACTATGGACAGCGGTTCGATACAGGTGGATGGAACCGAGATATTCGGGATGAAGAATAAGACACTTTCTGATTACAGAAGGGACAATCTTGGTTTTATATTTCAGTTTTACAATCTCGTACCTAATCTTACGGTAAAAGAGAATATACAAGTATGCGAGTATCTGACAGATGATCCGCTTGATATGGATGAACTCTTAAGTGTTCTTGGACTGACTGAACATCAGAACAAGTTTCCTTCACAGCTTTCTGGAGGTCAGCAGCAAAGATGTGCGATAGCAAGAGCACTTATTAAGAATCCAAAGCTTTTACTGTGTGACGAACCCACAGGAGCGCTTGATTCAAATACATCAAGAGATATTCTGGTTCTTCTTGAGAAGATAAATGAAAAATACGGAACGACGATGCTTATTGTCACTCATAACAACTCCATTAAAAACATGGTACACAAGGTCATCTTTTTAAAAGACGGGCTGGTGAAAAAGGAATACATAAATGAGACCAGAACACCGGCAAGTGAGTTGGAGGATCTGTGATGAACAGAGTGTTGAGTAAGAGATTTCCAAGACAGATAAAAGCTGATCTTTTCAGATATTCCTCACTTTTTCTTATGATCGCCCTGTGCATGTATATAGTCATAGCGCTTGTGGATGCTGCAGAGATAGTCATACAGGGAACTGCCAATAATCAGAGAGAGAGTAACCTGGAAGACGGACAGGTGACGGTTTCCACAGCACTTACTGATGAGCAGTTAAGACAGATAAGTGATACGGGAGTCATGATAGAGCCTCATATCAGTTATGATGTTACTCTTAAAGACGGGGATGTTTTAAGGATATTTAAAAACAGGGAACTTATAGATAAAGTTGTGCTTGATGAAGGAAGTTTTGCTAAAGATAAAAATGAGATAGTTCTCGAAAAAAGATACTGTGAAGAAAATGATATCCATACAGGGGACGTGATAGATATCGGTGGTGAAAAAGTCTGTGTCACAGGTATCGGCAGTGCTGTCGATTATGATTCGCCATACAGAAAACTTTCGGATTCAGCAGTTGACAGCAGGACTTTCGGTGTGGGATTTGTTACAGCTTCAGGATATGACCACTTTAAAGAGATATGCGAGAGTGGCAGTGAGGATCTCACATATGCATTTGTATTGAATGATGCGATAAGCAGCGATGATCTTAAACAGATGATCAGAGATTTTGAATTTGATTACAAGTCGGTGGATGATCCTTATTACAGGGAAATGCTGGATGATACCTATGGAAAGAAAGATGAGATCACTGAGGGTATAGATGATCTGGTTGAGGGTGTTGATGAGCTCTATGACGGAGCAAATGAATTAAAAGACGGTACAGCTGAGCTTAAAGACGGAATGAAAGAACTCCTGGACGGTTCTGTAGAGCTGTATGACGGAACAGGTGAGCTTAAAGAGGGAGTTAGTGAATATAGAGACGGTGTTAATGAACTTGCTGACGGAGCCGTTAAGCTTGATGATGCGAGTAATGATTTACATGACGGTTCTTATGCCTTATGGGACGGGCTTGCAGAGCTTAAAGCAGGGGCAAATGAGCTTGATGATGCTCTTCATGAACTGGAGAGTAACAACAGTTCTCTTACAAATGGAGCAGAGCAGATATTTGACGGTGTTATTTCAATGGCACAGGAGAGTATAAACGGTAAGTTAACACCTCTTGGTCTTCCTCCAGTCAGTTTAAACAGGGATAATTACGAAGAAGTCTTATCACAGATAGCTTCCATGATGGAAGGATACGGAATGGATGCTTCATCGGTAAGACAGCTAAAGGACAGCCTTGACGGGATAGCGAGATATGTCGAGGGTACAAAGGCATACACTGATGCAGTGGGACAGATATCAAGCGGAGCTTCTGCACTTAGTAAAGGTGCGATGAGTGCCGTTGACGGAGCATATGCGTTAAGTGAAGGAGCCAGAAAGCTGCATGACGACGGTACCACTGAGTTAAGAAACGGTACAGAAGAACTGAGAGATGCGACAACCGAGCTAACAGACGGTGTAAAGGAGCTAAACGACGGTGCAGGAGAGCTAAAGGATGGTGTAAAGGAAGCTTACGACGGTTCAGCCGAGCTTGATGACGGGGCGGATGAATTTCTGGATGGTATAGAGGAATTAAGAGACGGAGTGACGGATCTTAAAGAACAGTCGGATGATATGCTTAATGAACTGTTTTCAAAGTCACCTGACAACATAACCGCCTTTATGTTAAAAGAGGATAACCTAAGGATAGGCGGAGCATCGGGTGATATAGAGATAAACAAGACGATCGGTGTGGTCGCAGGTATCATAGTCATAATACTGTTCACCTATGTTCTTTCGGTATTTGTTATACATCAGATACAGGAGGAGAGCTCTGTCATAGGTGCGTTCTATGCACTGGGTGTTACAAAGAGAGATCTTATGAAACACTATATCTTTTTACCGACTCTCATATCATTACTCGGAGGATTAACCGGAGAGGTATTTGGACTTAGCGGTCTTGGAAGCAGCTGGCAGATGTCTGATTCATATGCATATTATTCGATACCGTGGTTTGACAGAGTCGTTCCCATGTATCTGATCGTATATGCTGTTGTTATGCCGCCTGTGGTATCGGTTATCGTTAATTACCTGGTTATAAACAAGAGTCTTTCAAGGACAGCTCTTTCCCTCATTAAAAATGAGCAGAAGGTAGTTAAGAGCAAGGATATAAAACTTCCTGACATGCCTTTTATGAGAAAGTTCAAACTCCGTCAGATGTTAAGAGAAAGAAGAACGGCTCTTACGGTTGTTGCAGGCATGATTATATCGCTTCTTATCTTCATGCTCGGTATGGACTGCTTTGTTCTTTGTAAGAGTGTTGGTGAACTCTCAAGCAAGGATACCCGGTATGAATACATGTACACCTATAAGTATCCGACTGATGAGGCACCCGAAGGAGGAGAGGCATGCTTTGTGACATCTCTAAAAAAAGAAAGATTCGGATACACACTTGATATCACGGTAATGGGAATAGATGATGACAATCCTTTTGTTGATGTTAAGCCTGTAAAGGGGAAGAACAAGATCGTTGCATCTGATGCGGTCTGTGCAAGGTATGATGTGGGTATCGGAGATAAGATAATACTTACTGACAATGCGCAGGATATAGATTATGCATTCACCATAGCTGAAGTTGTGCCTTATTCTGTGGGACTTACCGTTTTCATGGATATAGACAGTATGAGGGAGCTGTTTGGTGAGGATGATGACTATTACAACGTTGTCCTTTCAAATATAGAGCTTTATATAGATGAGGGAAGGCTTTATTCAGTCACCACAAAGGAGGATATAGACAGGGCATCAGGTAGCTTCACAGATCTCATGGCACCAATGGTAACGATGCTCATAGTCATGAGCGCGATAATCTTTTGCATCGTAATGTATCTCATGACATCTGTGATGATAGAAAGAGCAGGCTTTGGTATCTCACTCTTAAAGATATTTGGATTTAACGCAAGAGAAGTTAAAAAACTCTATCTTGACGGTAACAGGATAGTGATCATGATAGGTGCTCTTATAAGCATACCAGTATCAAAGATGATAATAGATAAGCTGTTTCCGACATTCATCGCAAATGTTGCCTGCTGCATGCATCTGGAGTATAAGTGGTATTATTACGTTATGCTTTATCTGGCTATCGTTATCTTCTACAGCATAATAAGCCTGATACTCACAGGAAAACTTAACAGAGTCACTCCTGCAGAGGTTTTGAAGAACAGAGAGTAGATATTGAATAGTTTTTATTCTTATACTATATTTAAACACAGAGACAGAGAGGAGAAATATTATGGCTATCAATTCAATCGATGCGGAAGACGATCAGTTCGCATACCGTTATGACACACAGCTTTTGATCGACCGCAGGGATAAGGACCTTAATGAGGATGAGATCGCAGATTATATCACGGAGAACTTTGAGGGCAACAGTCTTATAGCAGCGGGAGATGAGGATCTGATAAAGATACATTTCCACACCAACGAACCCTGGAAGATACTGGAGTACTGTAACACAGTCGGTGAGATATACGATGTGGTCGTTGAGGATATGATCCGTCAGTCAAACGGATTAAAAGGTTAAACTTAAGATGGAGCAAAACAGCAGGTTTTAATGATCTGCTGTTTTTTTGTTTATGTCCGGATTATATACAACAGTGTTTATGCCATGGTACAATTAGACATTGAGACAAAACAGGCCAGGCATTAACTGGGAAAGGAGTCTGACATATGGAAAAGTCAAAAGTATACTTTACGGATTTTAGAACAGTATTGGGTGTGAGTCTTCCTGCAAAACTTCAAAGGCTCATGAAAATGGCAGGTATCGGATCTATCGACATGGAAGGAAAATTCGTGGCGATCAAGATGCATTTCGGAGAACTAGGGAATCTTGCTTACTTAAGGCCCAATTATGCCAAGGCTGTAGCTGATATTGTTAAGGAACAGGGAGGACTTCCTTTTTTGACAGACTGTAACACTCTGTATCCCGGAAGCCGTAAACATGCGCTTGAGCATATGGACTGTGCAAATATCAACGGATTCAATACCGTGACAACAGGATGCCAGATCATCATAGCTGACGGATTAAGAGGAACAGATGATGTGGTTGTTCCTGTTCCAAATGGTGAATACTGCAAAGAGGCGTATATAGGAAGAGCCGTAATGGATGCGGATATAGTTATCTCTCTAAACCATTTCAAGGGTCACGAGCAGGCAGGATTTGGTGGAGCGATTAAGAATATCGGTATGGGATGCGGAAGCAGAGCAGGTAAGATGCAGCAGCATAACAGCGGACATCCTCATGTGATAGAACAAAGGTGTAAGGGATGCCGTAGATGTGCAAAAGAGTGTGGATCAGATGCCATAGTCTATAACGGAAATAAGGCATGGATAGATCCCGAAAAGTGCAAAGGCTGCGGCAGATGTATAGGTGCATGTGCATTTGATGCTATAGAGAATGATAACTGGGATGCACCGCAGATGCTCGGCAGGAGGATGGCTGAATACACGGCAGCTGTTGTCAGTGGAAGACCATGCTTCCACATAAGTCTGATAACCGATGTCTCACCCAACTGCGATTGCCATGGAGAGAATGATGCACCTATACTTCCGGATATAGGAATGCTGGCATCTTTTGATCTGGTAGCACTTGATCAGGCCTGTGTGGATCTGTGTCAAAAAGCCGAGCCGATACGTAACAGCCAGCTTGGAGACAACATGGCAAGTGAGCATTTCCATGATCACGGAGATGTATGGCACAACAGTAATCCGAATGTCTCATGGGCAGAGACTCTTGAACACGCCCAGAAAATAGGCATCGGAAGCAGAGAATATGAGCTCATAACCATGAAATAGAACAGAAGGGATAAACTGAAATGAAAAAGGAATTATCAACAGAACAAAAGAAATCAGATACAGACCTGTGGATCATAGCGATAACGACCATGCTTGCATATGTTGCATACGGGTTCACGGGAAAAACTCTTATAAATTTTTGCAATAACAGTGACGTAAATGTATGGAGCAGACTCCTTGCAGCGGCTTTTATGGAATTTGCCTTGGCAGGGCTGGGTATAACGATCGTATGTATCATAAGAAAAGAGTCGTTTATAAGCCACGGCTTAAGACGTGAGAATGCTATAAAGGCCATCATTGGTGCTCTCATATGCTTTATACCGTATATTCTGTACATCTTTTTGTCAGGACAGTTTAGAGGATATGAACCCTTAAGCATAATGGTAACAGAAGATCTTCATAAAGCAGGTATACTTACCGCAATCTTAGGAACACTTGTGATCGCGATAGTATGGGGCTTTTTTGAGGGATTCAATTATGCGGTCATAAGCGGGATAATCGATAAAAGGTATCCTGTAAAGAGCAAGATATTTGACTGGGGAGCACTTGTCTGTGCCATCATGGGAATACTCTTTCATCCGATGAGTTTTGACCTTTTGGGAATAATAGAACTGATAGCGACATTCATTGCATTATACGGAATGCTGATCATAAGAAAACATACTGACAATTCATGGGGATGTGTGTTTGCTTTCATCTTTATCTGGAATGCCCTCTGATCATAGACAAAGGGGTGAGAAAGGAGATGCTTTATGCATCATATTTTTCTTTTTGATCTTGATATGACACTTCTTGATTTTCATGCTTCCGAATATATCGGTTTAAAGACAGTTGTTGAAGCTGAAGGTTTTGAATTTGATGATGAACTGTATGGATACTTCAAGGCAAGAAACAAGGAACTCTGGCTAGAGCTTGAAAAGGGAACCGTATCCAGAACGGAACTCTTTGAAACAAGGTTCAGACTTCTGTATGAGAGATGCGGTGCTGATACATCGAAGATAGATCTGTTAAAGAGAAATGCAGAGTTTATAAGTACCATGTCCAGAAACGGAGTTGCAATGGACGGAGCAGAGGGACTCCTTAAAAAGATAAGAGATAACATAAAGGATGCAAAGGTATATATCATCACTAACGGTGCGCAGATAAATGCAGAAGGCAGGATAAGATCCACAGGACTCGATAAACTGATCGATGGTCTGTTTGTGAGTGAGACGATGGGTGTAAACAAACCTGCAAAAGAGTATTTCGATATCGTTTTTGATAAGATAGGCGAACCTGATGCCAGATACATGGTTATAGGTGATTCACTGACTTCGGATATGCTGGGGGCAAAGAATGCGGGACTTAAATCCTGCTGGTTCATGCCTGAAGGTGACATTGACAAGGCCATGACAGAATATGATATCGATCATAAAGCATCCTCATATGATGAGCTTTATGACATTCTTAAAAACTGGGCATCAGAAGATAAGTAGAGAGTTTTAATAGGGAAAAGGAGAGTAAAAATGAGATTAAACAGGATTTCTGAAAGAATATGGGTGTATCCGTTTGAAGAGGAGAGAGACCGCCCAAATTTAAGTTATATACACGGCGACAGATGGAGCCTTGTCGTGGATGCAGGTCATTCCAAAGACCATACCTGTGAATTTTATAAAGAGCTGGAAGAAGCAGGTCTTGAGTTACCCAAACTCACTGTTATCACGCACTGGCACTGGGATCATACATTCGGAATGCATGCGATAAAAGGTTTAAGCATTGCAAATGAGCTTACAAAGGGGCATCTTATTGAGGCTCAAAAAAAGATAAAAGATGAGGGAGAGGAGTCATTCCTTTCACTGGATGAGACGATACGACGTGAGTATGCTGACGGTAAGCCTGTCATCGTAACCCTGCCTGATATGACATTCAGCGGTGAGATGATGCTTGATGCCGGTAACTGTCCGATAAGGATCTTCCAGGCTGAATCTCCACATACGGATGATTCAACACTTATATATGTACCGGATGATAAGGTACTGATAATGGGAGACTGCACCGGTGGGCAGTTCCCCGGCTGGGAAGTTGACCAGACACTCGCAGACAAACTTGCCGATACCATACAAAAGATCGATGCAGATATATGTCTGCCGGGTCACTGGACACCACTTTCAAAGGAATACATAGTAAATGATCTGTTGTATGGTGAATAAGCGAAAGGATTTATGATGAGTTCACTCTTAAGATCGACTCTTAATACAAGAGCACTGCCGACCGGAGACCTTCGCTATATACGAAGTGATTATCCGGGAGAGCTTTCCGATGAGGAAGTTAAGTGGCTTAAAGATAACAATATCACGACTGTGGTTGATCTTCGTGAAGAAAAAGAATATGCAGTCAGGATCTGCAGACTGGAAAATGAAGAAGGATTTTCATATTTTCACATGCCTGTGACTGGAGGAGGAGATACACCAAAGTCAACGGAAGCAGTCGGTGTCACTTATCTTGGCATGCTGGATGATAAGATGGATGAGATAATAAGCACCATCATGAATGCGAAGAGCAATGTAATGTACTTTTGCGGTGCCGGAAAGGACCGTACAGGTGTGGTTTCTGCCATTATCCTTAAGAAACTGGGTTTCAGTGATCAGGATATAATTGATGATTACATGGAGACCAAGGACAATCTTATGGGATTTTTGACAGCATATGTCAAAGATCATCCCGAGGTGGATATAAATATCATCATCCCGAATGAGAAGAATATCAAAAAGGTTTTGAGTGCGCTGAATGACAGACTTCCCAAAGTGGTCGAATATGATGATAAGATGAAAGAAGATGTCTTTGCATTCACTGACAGCTGTTTTAAGAAGATCGGAAAAGCATTTGAGACTGAAGGCAGACATTCATTTTATGAGAACATTAAAGGCGGGTTTGATATGTTCTGGTGTCTAACATCGTATAAAGAAGTTTCAGGTACAGTTGCAATAAAGCACATAGATGATGAAACGGCTGAACTTAAGGCGCTTTATCTGTCAGATGAATTGAGAGGAAAAGGATATGGATTCCGGTTACTGGATACTGCAGTGAACTTTTCAAAAGATAGAGGCTATAAACGTGTCGTTCTGGATTCAATGTCAGAATATGACGATGCATTAAGGCTTTATGAAAGATACGGCTTTAAATATACAGACAGGTACAATGATAACATCCATGCAGATGTGTTTATGGAGTATTTATTCTAGGATGAAAAAGGGGAACATATGAAGATACTTTTATTCCTTGCTAAAGGATTTGAGACAATGGAGGCCAGCGTCTTTATAGATGTTTTCGGATGGGCAAGAACAGATCACGGATGCGATGTGGATGTTGTCACATGCGGCTTGAATAAGACAGTCATAAGCACTTTTAATGTACCTGTTACGGTTGACGTTTTGCTTGATGAGGTTGATATCCATGACTACGATGCGCTCGCGATACCAGGCGGATTTGAAGAATACGGTTTTTATGAAGAAGCCTACAGTGATAAAGTATCAAATATGATAAGAGAGTTTAACAGGCTTAAAAAACCTATAGCATCTGTATGCGTAGCAGCACTTGCACTTGCTCACAGCAAAATACTGACCGGAAAGAAAGCTACCACATATCATCTGAATAACGGACACAGACAAAAACAGCTTGCAGAGTATGGAGTGGAAGTGATTAACGAGCCTATAGTAAATACAGAAAACATCATAACATCTTACTGTCCGCAGACTGCACCCGGTGTTGCTTTTAAACTGCTTGAGATGCTTACGGATGAGACAAAGATGAATGAAGTTAAAACAGCGATGGGATTTTAGGTTTAAAGGAAGAGAAGATGAAAGCATTTATTGTTTACTGCCATCCGTCAGAGGATTCATTTACAAGAAATATACGTGATGCATTTATTAAGGGAATAACCGACTCGGGAAATGAATATATACTGTCTGATCTTTATAAGATGGATTTTAAAGCGGATATGACAGAGAAAGAATATCTAAGGGATGCCAATTATCTGGATACAGACGATATTGCGGATGATGTTCGCTTGGAACATGAGAAGATCAATGCATCGGATGTGATAGTGTTCATATATCCGGTATTCTGGACAGAAGCGCCTGCAAAGCTGGTCGGCTGGTTTGACAGAGTCTGGTCTTATGGTTTTGCATATGGTGACAGGAAGATGAAGATGCTTAATAAGGGACTGATCATGTGCTCAGCGGGAAACCCTGTTGAGAGACTTGAACAGTTCGGGCTTCTTAACAGCATGAAGAAGGTCATGTTCGGAGACAGACTCTACAGTCGTGTTAAACAGACCGAGTTTATTGTTTTTGACAGTACATCAAGAGAAAATGAACTGAGAGAGAAGAACTGGGATCTTAATCTTAAGAAGGCCTATGAGAAAGGTAAGACTCTGTTTGATAAAAAAGAAGATGAATTCACTCTGGAAGACAGATTCTTTACCGCACTCCAAAACTCTGAATCAGGAGAAGTTTCCTCGGATACGGTATTTTGTTATCATCAAAAAGGAAATGTCATATGGGCGGAGTATTCGGGTGGAAGCATAGTCAAAGGTTTCCTGATCGGGACTATGGATGAGAAACATGAGCTTCATTTTGATTACAGACATATAAATACAGATGGGGAATCAAAGGCAGGCAAATGTGATTCAAGACCATGTGTTGAAAATGGAAAGCTAAGATTTATCGAGAATTGGAAATGGTCAACGGGACAGGAAGGTACATCTGTCATAGAAGAGATTTAGGAAAAAACATGGACATAAAGGCAAGTATATCGGATACAAAAAAGGGCTTTGAGGAGAGCTTTGCAGCAGGGGAGTTTTATAATAAGCAGACTCAGGATGCAAATCATCTTGAAAAGATATTAAAGTTTATTGATGTGAAGGAAGGTATGAAGATCTTAGATCTTGGAACAGGCAGCGGATATCTTTCTTTTCCCATAGCAAAGGAACACCCCGGATGTGAAGTGACAGGCCTTGATATAGTGAGTGATGCTCTAAAGGCAAATCAGACAAGGGCTGATAAAGAAGGGATTAAGAATCTTACGTTCGTGAGTTATGACGGTATCGATTTTCCGCTTGAAGATGATTCTTTTGATCTTGTTGTTACAAGATATTCCCTTCATCATTTTCCTGATATTGATCACAGCATTGGAGAGGTTAGTCGAGTGTTAAAGTCAGGAGGAAGGCTTTTTATATCGGATCCGTGTCCTAATGAATGTGACAGTGAAAGATTTGTCGATGACTACATGCGACTTAAAAAAGACGGACATATCAAGTTCTATACAAAGACGGAGTGGATCGATATATGTGAGAAATGCTTTCTTGTGATGACCGACAGTTTTGACAGTTCGATCCGTTTCCCGAAGAAAAAAGATACAGCTTTGGGTTATGAAGAGGTGCTCAAAAAACATGACAGGAAAGTTATAGAAAGTTATGACCTTGCAGAAACGGATACGGAATTGTATCTTACGGAACAGGTTAACAATATACTTTTTGAAATGATGTAAAGTTTTGATGAGATAAAAGGGGTAGGGTTTATGAGTAAAAAGATCGTTGTACTGCTGTTAATGCTCTTAGTCATTCTTTCATTTACAGGGTGTGTGTTCAGTTCGATAAATACAGTTAACAGGTCTGATCAGATCGTTAACACTTATGAGGTGACGGATGAGGCTGACGTTAAAGAGTATTTTGAACAGGGTAAACTTGTTACCTTGGTAAAGTACTATGAGATTGGAGACGGGACCTTTAAGACCGATTCGAATTCTTATAAATACAGGCTTGAGATCACAGGCAGGATGAATGCCGCTGCCAAAGACAGTACTTTTGTGTATCTAAGTAATATAGAGGAAATTTCTTTTGATCAGGCATGGAAGGCAGCAGGATTAAGCAGCAACATGGATGATTACTTTGACCCAAAGGATGCTGTACTTGTAGCAATGAAGTGACCTAAATGTAACCGGAGAAAAGATGTTGGTATCAGATAAGAGAA
This sequence comes from Lachnospiraceae bacterium, assembly GCA_017619635.1. Classification (GTDB taxonomy): domain Bacteria; phylum Bacillota; class Clostridia; order Lachnospirales; family Lachnospiraceae; genus Colinaster. Next base: position 19,748 of record JAFZRZ010000045.1, read on the forward strand.
TAGATGCCGGAAAGGCATTTGACTGGGGCAGGGCCTCAAAAGAATATGCAAAGTACAGAGATATCTATCCCAAAGAGTTTTATGACAGGATAGTCAAAAAGGGATTGTGTGTTAAGGGACAGAGTGTTCTTGATCTGGGAACAGGTACAGGAGTGTTACCCAGAAACATGTATCACTACGGTGCAAACTGGACAGGAACCGATATATCTTTGGAACAGATAGAACAGGCAAAGATGCTTGCACAGGCTGAAAACATGAATATAGATTTCAGAGCTGTCGCAACAGAAGATATTTATTTTGATAATGAGAGTTTTGATGTTATCACGGCATGCCAGTGCTTCTTTTATTTTGATCATAAAAAGATAATGCCAAAGCTTCATGATGTGTTAAAGAAAGACGGAAGACTTTTGATACTCTATATGGCCTGGCTTCCGTTTGAGGATAAGGTGGCCGGAAAGAGCGAGGAGTTAGTCTTAAAATACAACCCGCAGTGGTCAGGCGGCGGGGAGACAAAGCGTCCCATACAGATACCCGATGCAGCATATGAGTATTTTGAACTTGAGGATCATGAGGAATATGATCTTGAGGTTTTCTTTACAAGAGAATCGTGGCATGGACGTATGAGAGCATGCAGAGGGATAGGAGCATCCTTGTCTGAGGTTGAGCTTTTAAACTGGGACATAGAACACAGAAAACTCCTTGATGAGATCGCACCTGAAAGTTTTAATGTGAAGCATTATGCGGCACTGGCTGTTTTAAGAAAAATTGATAATTGATTTATGAGGTAAAAATAATGATAAAGATCGTCAGGATAAAAGGCGGCACGGATAACTGTTATCTGGTGATTAATGATAACAAAGCAATACTGGTGGATACTGCAAGTAAGGCAAGTCTGGATATGGTGATAAACGAATGCGACAAGTATGAGATGAAGCTCATTGTTCTCACACATGTTCATTTTGATCACGCCGAGAATGCAGCCGAGCTTTCAAAAAGATATGATATCCCAGTGGCGATAAATAAACTTGATGAGGAGCTGTTTGAGAGTTTTGACAAGCAGCCTTTAAAGCCCATCGGACTGGTTGGACGTGTAGTTCTTGGATTGTCACTCAAGGTTTTAAGAAACACAAAGGTTGAGCGTCCGCAAAATCTTATATATGTGGAAGATGGTGATGATCTTTCCTCATATGGTATAGATGCGAAGGTGATCGGATTACCGGGGCATACTCTGGGCTCGATCGGGGTGGATGTTGAGAGTAAGCATCTTCTTGTCGGAGATGAACTTGATAACTGGATAAGACCCGGTGTCGGACATCTTTATCATGATATCGGTGCGATCAAAAAAAGCGCTGAAAAGATAAGAGCTCTTGGAGAAAGAACCATTTACTACGGGCATGGAAAGCCAACAGACAACGGCCTGTTCTAAAAGTATTTTGTTAAAAAAGATAAAAATTACATACCTATTTTCATTTTTTATCTATGTATTATAAAAAGGTTTTGGATTAGTATGATACTGTAATCAAATCACAAAACAAAGGAGATCGGTATGAAAAAGGGTTTATCAGTATTAATTGTTTGTATCCTGGCACTGGCATTTATCCTGGGAGGCTGTTCAAAGTCGGAAGGTAAGAATGCATCTATCACATCAAACTGGACGCTTAAGGAGTTTACTGTTAACGGTAAAACGGTAGAATACAAAGATATGGATGAGGAGACTAAAAAGATCGCACCTGCATTTAGCTGTACGGATGGTGAGAACTGTGTTGTTTCCAATAACGGAAAGGATCATCCGGGAAAGATCACTCAGTCGGACGGACAGTATATCATAAGTTTCGATGATACTGACCAGGCACTAAGCGGACAGATATCGGGAGATACTCTTACTCTTGTTAACACAAAGAATACGGTCACGTTTGTTTTTGTGGCAAACTAGGTTTAAATACATTAAAGGAGTCTGAAATGAGGAGAAAAGACAGAGAAGTAACAGATATCGGAGAAATAAGACAGATACTGGATTCATGCATGACAGTCTGCGTCTCTATGATCGACGGGGACAGACCTTATTCGGTTCCTTTAAACTATGGATATGAGATTGAAGATGGAGCTCTTACACTGTATCTGCACTGTGCGAAAGAAGGAAGAAAGATAGATATATTAAAGAGCAATAACAAAGCTTGTTTTACGATATTCAGTGAGGGTGAACCGATACATGCTGAGACTCCCTGCAGCTCAGGATTCTTTTATTCCAGTGTTTTTGGAGAGGGAGAAGCTTACTTTTTAGAGGATATGAATGAAAAGAAACATGCGCTTAAGATCCTTACCGCTCATCAGATGAAAAGAGATTATGAGTTTACAGATGAACAGGCGGATACGGTATGTGTGTTTAAGATCGTTTCAACCAACTTTACAGGAAAAAGAAAACCGAAGATGTGAAAGAATAATGGCCGGCATCATCTGCCGACCATCTTTTTTTCCTCTGGTATGCAGTTTTTAATTTCATGTCACGTGTTCCGGTATTGAAACCGTTCATGACACGGTATTTCTTGGCTTTTTGTTTTTTAAGATTCTTTTCTACCATATCTTTGCCTCCTTTTCACTATATTAATATCGTCATTTTTGATCGGATTGTCAATAACTATGGGATTTTTCCCAAGATGGAACGTGACAGTGACAAAGGATAAGGGTAGATGATAAAATGTTAAAAGGGTTTTAAAAGCTTTAAGGAAAAAATTTTATGGAGATCTACAGGTTTGGAAACATGTCTGCACCGGTTATACTTATTCAGCCGGTGGATGGTCATGACCTTTCTGCAATTGAAAATGAGATAAGGCTGATTGAAGAGGATACAGACAGAGATTTTGGGATCATCTGTATAAAGGTCGACTCCTGGAACAATGATCTTTCGCCATGGAAGGCACCGGCAGTGTTTAGAAATGAGAGTTTCGGTGAGGGTGCGCTCTTAACACTTGAAAAGATCTTACAGATATGTGACGACAAAACCAAGACCTACTACATAGGCGGATATTCTCTTGCAGGCCTGTTTTCTATATGGGCAGCATATAATACTGATGTATTTAAGGGTGTTGCTGCAGCATCACCTTCGGTCTGGTTTCCTGATTTTATCCAGTATATGAGTTTACATAATATTGAATGCGAAGCTGTATATCTCAGTCTCGGAGACAAAGAAGGTAATACCAGAAACAAAGTTATGTCAACTGTAAATAAATGTATAGAAGAAGCATATGAGATGTTAAAAATAAAAGGTATAGACACTGTTTTGGAATGGAACAGCGGAGGACATTTTAAAGATGCAGATATAAGGACTGCCAAAGCATTCTCATGGCTATTAAACAGATCTTAAACGTGAAAAAGGGGAGATTATGAAACTGAGGGAATACTCAAACGAGAAAGACTTTGAGTCAATAAAAGACTGGATAACGGATGAGAGACTGCATGCGATGTGGTGTGCAAATCTTACTCCATATCCACTATGCAAAGAAGGATTTGAAGAGACTTTAAAAGTCGCCTCATCCAGGTTTGGAGATGTGCCGTATATCGCTTTGACAGATGACGGAGAGGCGGCAGGTTTCTTTTGCTATTCAAAAAACAGTGAAACAAACGAGGGCATGCTTAAGTTTGTTGTGGTTAATCCTGTATGCAGGGGAAAGGGCATTGCACAGGAGATGCTAAAACTTGCTGCTGATCATGCTTTTAAAGATACTAAAGCAGATGCACTACAGTTAAATGTCTTTCCTGAAAATGAAAGAGCAAAGAAGTGTTATCTGAAAGCCGGATTCATAGAAAGAAATACAACGGAAAATGCATTTACGTATAAAGATGAATGCTGGGGAAGATGCAATATGGTTTTAAGAAAAGAGAACTGAGGGGGATCATAATGGAGCGAAGAATAGAGACTGAAAGACTTATCCTAAGAACTGTTACAGTGGATGATGCCGATGAAATATATGTATGGGCATCTGATCCTGATGTGAATAAATATATGATATATCCTCTTCACAAAAACATAGATGTCACAAGACAGTGGCTTGAATCAAGAGATATTGATTGTGATGATGAGTTTGATCTTGGCTTTGAGTTAAAACAGACAGGAGAACTCATCGGCATGGGAGGATTATACTACCATAAGGATATCGATGCCTGGAATCTTGGTTATAACTTAAGAAAAGATTACTGGGGACAGGGACTTGTTCCGGAAGCTATGAAAGCCATAATCGAATATGTTGACAGGGAAAAAGGCATACGTGCGGTCTATGGTGAGTTTGCAAAGGATAATGAAAAGAGTAAGAGAGTGATGGAAAAACTCGGGATGACTTACTGGAAGGATTCTCAGTATTCCAAGCTTGACGGCAGTGAATCGTTTGATAGTATAAAGTATATCAAAGAGCTGCACTAAGTGAGGTTTGTATGGTAAGAGAAGCAAGGAAAGAAGAACTTAATGATCTTTTGGAGTTATATCTGTATCTGCATGAGGACAGCATACCTGCTCATGATGAGCATCTAAAAGATACATGGGATCAGATAATGAATGATAATAACCATCACCTTATAGTCAATGAGGTCGATGGAAAGATAGTTTCCTCATGTGTATGTGTTATCATCCCGAACCTGACACGTAATGTCAGACCTTATGCATTTGTCGAAAATGTTGTAACACATGCCGATCACAGAAAAAAAGGATATGCCAGAGAGTGTCTTGATTATGCCAAAAGCATAGCTCAAAAAGAAAATTGCTATAAGATGATGCTGCTCACGGGATCCAAGAAGCCGGAGACGCTTCATTTCTATGAGAATGCCGGATACAACAGCAGCGACAAGACCGCATTTATACAGTGGATTTAAACGGAGCAAAGATTATGGGTTTACAGTTTGTTAAAGCAGGTACTGCTGATGCGCTTACACTAAACGGTATATCGAAACGAGCTTTTGACAGTGATGTTGAAGTTGGAGCATCTGCACCCTGCGGACCTCCGGGATATATGTCTGTTCCTTATCATACAAAAATGGCTAGGAATAACTGTTTGTATAAACTCACTGATAACGGACTGATCGTTGGAGGAGCGATACTCTTTTTAGATAAGGACAAGTTAAATGTTGGAAGGATATTCGTAAGTCCGGAGAACCATCGTAAAGGATACGGAATCTTTATGATGGAAAAGATAGAGGAGATGTTTCCTGATGTTAAGGAGATCACTCTGGATACACCTGTCTGGAACAAAAGAACGAATGACTTCTACACAAAACTCGGTTATATAAAGACAAAGCAGAATGATGAATTTGTCTATTATTCAAAACTGCTTTGATCTGTTTAAAATATATAAAGGGAGAGAACTAATAAGATGATAAAGGCATTACTTATTGTTGCTTTTATAGGACATGTGATATGCGGTTACAGTGACTGTCTGTTAAGCTACGGAAAGAAAGGGAGACTTGATCTTAAACAGATAAAGGATCCTCAAAAGATGAGAGAGATGTTTGAAGATGTCCCCTTGTGGCAGCCCATGGCATCCATCCTTTTGGGAACTCTTTCCATAACGGCTTTTACCTTCGGATACATGGCACTCAGCAGCTGGATGTATAAGTATAATCCCACGCTTGCTTATATTATGTTAACCGCATCGATTTTCTTTGCCGTTCCTATAGTGGTACATCACGTGATATGCGGAATGGTGGAGTGGTTCTATATCAGATTTAACATGACAGATGAGGCGCGTGAGATAGTCTTTGATTTTCAGAAAAAGACCATAATAACAATGGTTGTAGGTTATGCCGGATTACTGGTGTTTGTGGTCTGTCTGTTCATTGCTGTTGTCACAGGACAGACTGAACTTCCTGTGTGGGCATGCGTGCTCAATACATTACCGCTCATGTTGCTTTTAACTCCGACGAAGTTTGCGGCTAAGGGCAATATAGCCGGAGCGATCATGTTTTTAGGTTTGACGATACTGATCTAGGTTTGATTTGAGGAGTAAAGATGGCAGATATAATCCAGATTGATGCTGATACATGGAGATTTGAGGACGGTTTTGTAAGATTCTTTCTTCTTGTCGGTAAGGAAAAAGCAGTGATGATAGACAGCGGTATAAACTGTCCAAATGCCGCAGATCTTGCAAATAAGCTTACCGATAAACCCGTTATGCTCATCAATACTCATGGGGATGGAGATCATACATCGGGAACGGCAGGGTTTGATGAGATACATATCCATCCGGCTGATCATACCGGATGTGAGGTCAATGTGAGATTCCCTGACGTAAAGAAGGTTGACATAACTGATGGAGAGATCATAGAACTGGGGGACAGACCCCTTAAGCTGATACATATCCCGGGACATACCGCAGGAAGCGTGGCGATCCTTGATGTGAACAGGCGTGTTCTTTATTCCGGAGATTCCGTACAGACCGGACATATCTATATGTTTGGAGCAAAAAGAGAACCGGATAGGTTTGAGGCATCCCTTGATAAGCTGATCGATATGGAGGATGAGTATGATAACATTTATCCGTCACATGGTGATCATCAGATACCGAAAGACTATGTCAGAAAAGTAAAGGATGCGTGGAAGAGAGTCAGAAACGGCGAGGTCTCATTTGAGATGATCGATCTGTTCGGCAGCAGTGTTAAATCCTATACCACAGAATCATGTGGTTTTTATATGGAGTAGGAAATGGTTGGAGTATATTTTAGCGGGACCGGAAATTCTAGATATGTTCTTGAACGTTTCTGTCATAAATATGACAGTGATTCGAAGGTGTTCTCAATAGAGGATGATAATGCAAAAGAGGCAGTAAGAAATGAGGAGCTGATAGCATTTTCCTATCCGGTGCAATACAGTACGGTACCCAAGATCGTAAGAGAATACATATCTGAGAATAAGGATTTATGGAAGGATAAGAAGGTATTTGTAATAGCGACCATGGGGCTGTTTTGCGGAGACGGTGCAGGAATGCTTGGACGAGAGCTTAAAAAGTATGGAGCAGAGATCATCGGCGGACTGCATGTAAAGATGCCTGATAGCATAGGTGACGTTAAACTCTTAAAGTATCCGCTTGAAAAGAATAAAGAGACTGTGAGAAAAGCGGTAGAAAAGACTGATAAAGCAGCATTGCTCTTAAAGGAGGGCAGACCCACAAAGGAAGGTATAGGTACTCTTGCTTTTTTGGCGGGCTTCTTCGGACAGCGTCTTTACTTTGGACATATGACAAGGCAGTATTCCGGTAAGCTTAAGATCGATAATGATAAGTGTATCGGATGCGGTAAATGTGAGAAGATATGTCCTATGAAGAACATATCAATAGAGGAAGGCAAGGCTGTTGCTAATAATCGTTGCACCATGTGTTACAGATGTATAAACAACTGCCCCAAACAGGCGATGACACTTCTGGGTAAAACGGTTGTTGATCAGAGTGTGGTGGAAAAATACTTATAAAATGGATCATACAGGTGACATGTTATATCTTTTGGGATATCAGCGTGCCACCTGTTTTTTGTGCGTAAAACCACGGCTTGTATCGTGATCGACAAGAATTAAAAGAACGATATTCTTTTTATTCTTGACATGCCTTTCGACATATGATATACAAATTAACAGAACGATATTCTGTTAATTGCAAAGGAGGAAATGCTATGGTTAAAGGATTATTTGAAAAGTTTCCGGTAGGATATTTTGATTTTCATGAAAACGAGGCATTTAACTATCAGATGAACCGTTTTTATGCCACAGGCGGGTTTTCCAAAGAAGAGCTGGAAGAGATAGGAAAAAAGATAGATGGATTTGAAACATGGATAAGCCTTTTTAAACAGCTGGGAGAAGTTAACGAGAAGAATAATGATCTTCTTAAGGCTGCCACATGTTACAGGGCAGCTCAGTTTTATACATTAAGCGGTGAGAAAGATAAGGACGGGAATGATCTTAAACTGTCTTTGTATGATAAGTGCGTAAAAATGTATAATGAATACTACAGCAGGTTTGATGAGATAAAATATGCAAGGATACCTTTTGAAGAATATGAATTGCCGGTCTATTATTCTACTGTTGAAGATCCAAAAGGTAAGATAGTGGTCCATGGCGGATATGACAGTCTCGTACAGGAGTTTATGCTCCTTATCACATTTTTTCATGAGCTTGGATACAACATATATTTCTTTGAAGGTCCGGGTCAGGGGGAAGTTTTGATGCATTATGGCATCAGGATGACTGAGAAATGGGAGCACTGCACAAAAGCGGTCCTTGATCACTTCAAACTTGATGACGTGACTCTTATAGGAATATCTCTTGGAGGATATCTGGCAACGCGTGCGGCAGCTTATGATAAGAGGATAAAGCGCCTTGTCATGTATGATCTGATATATGATTTTTACGGCGCTGTACTTGCAAAGATGGGAAACAAGGCAAAGTTTTTTGATTATCTTACCCGTCATCCTAAGAATATCCTCTGGAAGTCAATGAATAAAAAACTTGAGCAAAATTACTTTACAAACTGGCTTCTTAAGCAGGGATATGCTATATATGAGAATGTAAGCACACCATGTGAATACTTTAATCATATCCGCATATTTAATACCAGACAGATATCAGAAATGATCACACAGGATGTTTTGGTGCTTGCAGGTGAGTCTGATCTTTATACTGTATATTATGATGATCAGATAAAGACACTTGTAAATGCAAAGAGCGTGACAGGAAGACTCTTTACAAAAGAGGAAAGTGCAGATCATCACTGTCAGATCGGAAATATGGGACTATTGTTGAAGACGGTATTGCAATGGATCGAGGAGAAGACCAATGGCTAGAAAACCTGTACTGACAGGCGGTAAACGTGACGAGATAATAAATATATCTATGAAGCTGTTTTTTGAAAATGGCTATGAAGCTACATCCGTGAGGATGATCATGAATACGGTCGGCGGTGAAATAGGAATGTTTTATCACTATTTTAAGTCAAAGGAAGAACTCTTTGACAAGGTCGTTGACAGTTTCTTTAAAGGATACGAGGAAAGATTTGGCACTCTTATCACAAAGTGCGGTTCACCGGAAGAATTTATAGATTCGTTTCTTCCTATGTATTTTAACTCCATGTCTGAGTTTGATAAACTTAAAGGCAACATGCACTGGACGATCCAGTATGCCATGGCATCAAGAACGATCATGTCATTAAGACCGATCGTTTCTGATGCTCTTTCCAACTGGGATATAAACAGTTTAATGCCTTCGGATATACTGGCGGGACAGCTGCTCTATGCACTGTCAGCCACTATCCATTCCAAGGAGTTTGAAAAGATGGATGATAATGATAAAAAGAAATGTATCATGTTACTTGTAAATAAGATCACAAATGATAAAAGGTGAGGAATTGTATGTCAAAAGCATTGGTAGCATATTTTTCAGCAAGCGGTGTAACAAGAAAACTTGCAACAAATCTGTCAGAGGCTGTCGGTGCTGATCTTTTTGAGATTGTGCCCGAAAAGCCATACACAAGAGCAGACCTGCTCTGGTTAAATCCAAAGAGCAGGAGTTCTGTTGAGATGAAAGACAGGAATTGCCGGCCTCAAATAGCATCTAAAGTGGAAGATATGTCGCAATATGATGTCATATTTGTGGGTTTTCCGATCTGGTGGTATCGTGAGCCTTCAATAATCGATACATTTGCAGAGGCTTATGATTTCTCGGGAAAGACTATAGTTCCTTTTGCAACTTCAGGTTCGAGCGGGATAGGAGATTCGGGTGCTAATATAGCAAAACTCGCAAAGGGATCGGATACCAAAGAAGGAGCAAGACTTAAGGCGAAAGCATCAGTTGAGGAACTCAAAGCCTGGGCTGATCAGTATCTGTAAATTCACTTAAGGGGAACTTGACTGTGAAATTATATAAATCTGTATTTTAAACATGACATAATGCTGTCATGTTTAGTGTGATAAGATTCATTTGGAGCGTGGGAATATGAAGATAGACAGGCTTATCGGAATACTGTCAATACTCTTGCAAAAAGAGATGATAACGGCGCCTGAACTGGCAGGGCATTTTGAGGTATCAAGAAGGACTATAAACAGAGACATAGAAGCACTTTGCAAAGCCGGGATACCGATAGAAACGATGCAGGGAGCCGGTGGAGGTATCTGTATAACTGACGGATACCGTATGGACAGGACTCTTTTGACATCCAGAGATATGCAGATGATACTCGCAGGTTTAAGGAGTTTAGACAGTATAGGCGGTAGTCGATATTACAGTCAGCTTATGGAGAAGATCCAGGCAGGATCATCCGAGTTTGTAAACGGAAAGGAATCGATGTTGATAGACCTGTCTTCATGGTATAAGACCTCACTTGCTCCAAAGATAGCCACAATACAGGATTCTGTTGAAAACAGGCATATGCTGTCGTTTCACTACTATGCTCCGTCAGGTGAGTCTGACCGAATGATCGAACCTTATTACATTGTCTTCAAGTGGACCAGCTGGTATGTGTACGGATGGTGTACTGATAGAAATGATTTCAGGATGTTTAAGCTAAACCGTATGGATAAAGTTATAGAAACAGATAAGCCGTATGAATGCAGAAATGTACCAATGCCTGATCTGTCTACAGAAAAGATATTTCCGGGGAATATAAAGGTTAAGGCATTGTTCACACCTGATATGAAATGGAGGCTGGTGGAGGAATTCGGTCCAGACTGTTTCAGTGAGACAAAAGAAGGCAGGCTTTTTTTTACAGCTGATTATACTGATCCTGATAACCTTATCACGTGGCTTTTAACCTTTGGCGAGAAAGTGGAAGTGATAGAACCCAAAGAAGTCAGAGAGAGGATATTAAAAACGGCCGAAGCAATTGGCAGAGTATACGGAAGGAAATGATAGATGAGATACGAATGGATGGATGAATATCTGATGGAAAAGAAGGGCGTTACAAGAGATCTCCAGAAGGAGTGGAACTGGATACGTTATCAGATAGGCGGAAAGATGTTTGCGGCAATCTGCAGGGATGATAATGATAAGCCTTACTATATCACGCTTAAGCTGGAACCTGTGGAGGGCTTTTACTTAAGAGAACTGTATGAAGATATCATCCCCGGTTATTACATGAACAAAACGCACTGGAATTCAGTGAAGGTGGGCGGAGATGTACCTGATGATCTGCTTAAGGATCTGTTGGACAGATCATACAGTATTGTTTTAAAAAGCTTCAGTAAAAAGAAGCAGAAAGAATTGACAGAGGAAGATAAAGATGAATGATATGATAAGCTGCTGCGGCGCAGATTGCAGTACATGTTACTGCTTTGGGGATTTATGCAAAGGCTGTAATGCCTTATGCGGAAAGGTGTTTCATGTTCCTGATGGAAAAGAGTGTGTGATATATCACTGCTGCAAGATTCAAAACGGTTATGATTCGTGCGGTGAGTGTGATAAGCTTCCGTGTGATCTTATATTTGGAACAAGAGATCCAAACATGTCCAAAGAGGAGTTCATGAGAAGTGTGGACGAGCGTGTGAAAAGGCTTAAGGGAGAATAGATATGGCTTTCGATTATAAGAAGGAATATAAAGAGTTTTATATGCCAAAAGACAAACCCTCGATAGTAACAGTCCCAAAGATGAGTTTTATCGCAGTAAGAGGAAGCGGTAATCCAAATAGAGAGGATGGTCAGTATAAGCAGGCCATAGGATCACTCTATGGAATAGCTTTTACGATCAAGATGAGTAAAAAGACAGATCATCAGATCGATGGTTATTTTGATTATGTTGTTCCGCCGCTAGAAGGTTTCTGGTGGCAGGATGGTGTCAACGGTATAGATTATGCTCATAAGGAGAACTTCAACTGGATATCCGTAATAAGATTACCTGATTTTGTCACAAAAGAAGATTTTGACTGGGCTGTAAAGGAAGCAACTACAAAGAAGAAACAGGACTTTTCGAATGTTGAATTCTTCACTTATGATGAGGGCTTATGTGTGCAGTGCATGCATGTCGGACCATATGATGATGAGCCAAAAACAGTCGATATGATGCATGGGTTCATGGAAGATGAGGGATATGTTTTGGATATCACCAAAAAACGTTTGCACCATGAGATATATCTGAGCGATGTTAGAAAAGTTGCACCGGAGAGATTAAAGACAGTGATACGTCATCCGGTGAGAAAGGCATAGGCTTTTAAGATGGAATATATCAGAGTTACAAAAGAAAACCTGGAAAGTGAGCATATCTGCTGTGCCATATCCAATAACAAAGATGTTCAGGTGGCATCAAAGAAGGCATGGCTTGCAGAACGATTTGACGAGGGACTTGTCTTTCTAAAGAGTGCGGAGAGAGGAAAGTGTTTTATCGAATACATCCCCGCAGAAAATGCATGGAACCCAATAGAGGCAGACGGATATATGTATATTGACTGTCTGTGGGTATCAGGTTCCTTTAAGGGACACGGATATTCAAGTGATCTTTTAAATGAGTGTATAAAAGACAGTAAAGAGAAGGAAAAGAAAGGACTCTGCATCCTTTCTGCGGCAAAAAAGAAACCGTTTCTGGCGGATCCTAAGTTTTTAGGTTATAAAGGATTTAAGGTCTGTGATGAGGCGGACAACGGGATCCAGTTATGGTATCTTGCGTTTGAAGATAATGCAAAGCTGCCTTCATTTAAGGAATGCGCAAAGCATCCGCGCATTGATGAGAAAGGATATGTTCTCTACTATACGAATCAGTGTCCGTTCAATGCAAAGTATGTTCCTGTTTTGGAGGAGACCGCAAAGAACAACGGTATATCATTTAAGGCTGTGAAGATTGAAAACAGGGAAGATGCTCAGAATGCACCGACACCGATAACAACCTATGCGCTGTTTTGTGATGGGGAGTATGTCACCAATGAACAGATGAATGATAAGAGATTTCTTAAGCTTACGGGCAGATGATCACACAGATCCGTTAAGAGACAGAGTTTTATTAAGCGTGTTTAAAACCAGCTTCTTGTTGCCACTCCAAAGGGGTGCGATGAGGAGCTTTTTATCTCCGTCACCTGTCATACGGTGTATCACCATATCTTTGGGAAGCAGACTGACAGCATCTTTCACTATATCTACATACTCATCAAGAGTAAGGCAATCAAACTTACCGGCAGCAAAGTCTTTGGCGAGATCAGTGCCTTTTAAAACATGTAAGAGCTGAAGCTTTATTCCCTGAACACCGCTGTTTGCCACATACTCTACAGTTTTGAGCATGTCTTCTTTGGTTTCATCCGGAAGTCCGAGTATGACATGGACTATTGTTTCGATATCAATGGCTCTTAGATCTTTTACCGCTTTGTCATATACGTTAAGAGGATAACCCCTGCGGATGTATTTTGCACTCGTTTCATGTATTGTTTGTAAGCCAAGCTCCACCCAGACAGGCTTTATCTTATTGATCTCACTTAAAAGTGACAATACATCGCTGCTAAGACAGTCAGGCCTTGTAGCTATCGATAGTATCTCAATGTCTGGATGATTTATGGCTTCCATGTATAGTGATCTTAAATGTTCGACAGGAGCGTAAGTGTTGGTGAAGGCCTGGAAGTAGGCAATGTATCTGTTACCTTCACCGATCTTTGACGCAACTCTTTTTTTACCAGCCTCTATCTGATCGGTGACAGACATTGATGAGCTTTCCGCAAAGTCACCGCTTCCCAGACCAGAACAGAAGATACAGCCCCTGTCATCAAGAGTACCGTCTCTGTTTGGACATGTGAAGCCGGCATTGATCGATACCTTGTATATCTTTGAACCATATTTGTTTTTTAGATAATCATTTAGCATAACAGCCATAAAAACAACCTCATGATCATTAGTCCTGCAGAGGTATTTTAACATACAGAAACAGCGCGTATAAAGGGGCATTTATTAACTAAAAATTATAACCATAAACATTATATAAAATAAGGTTTCATCCTATTGACACTCATATGTTTTGGGACTATAACGAAGTCAGAACAAAGGAAAAGAGAAGATCCGGATCCAAACCCTCCTTCCCTTGCTCATATAACAAAAGGTTAGAAAAGAGCAAAGGAGGAATGACCTATGTTACCAAGCATTTTTGGAGAAAACTTATTAGATGATATCTGGGAGTTCCCGTCAGCAAAAGAATGGGACAAACTCGACAGAAAACTTTACGGAAAACGTGCAGCCCAGGTCATGAAGACCGATGTGCACGAGGATGAGAACGGATATGAGGTCGATATCGATCTTCCGGGATTTAAGAAAGACGAGATAAAGCTTACTCTGGAGGACGGATATCTGTCAGTGAGTGCAGCCAAAGGACTTGACAAGGAGAAAAAGGACAGAAAGGGCAGACTCATAAGGCAGGAGCGTTATTCAGGCGCAATGCAGAGAAGCTTTTATGTAGGAGAGAACCTCAAGGAAGAGGATGTCAAAGCCAAATTCGAGGACGGAGTATTAAAACTCGAGGTACCGAAGAAGGAACCCGAAAAACTGCCTGAGCCACATACCATAGCGATCGCTTAAGCATGTTGCTCAGAGCATCAACATAATCCCCAATAAAGTAACGGTGCAACCCCAAGCCATAACGGCAAGGGGTTGCATTTTTTCGCGTTAAAAAAAGTGACAAATACCGCCTGAAGGAGTAGAATATTAGTACAGTTGCTAAGACTGCATGTAGCGAGATTGAGGGTGATTTAGTGATTGTTATTTGAGAGGGTAATGGATATGGGATTTTTGAAGAACAGTTTAAGACGCAGATTGACATTTATCATCACAGCCATGGTTCTTATCATCTTTGTTGTAAATGCAAAGATCAACACATCACAGGCTAAGAAGAATTTTGAGAGTCTGGCTGATGAAAAATACTGTGAGTCAGCTAAATACTATGCAGAAGCAGTAGATAACTGGTTTAACGGAAATGTGATGATCCTAAAGACTGTGGCAGAACTGGCTGATGACAAAAGAGAGAATATTGTCGCATTAAAGAGGAGCTTTGTTAATATTGCGGACTGCTATGATGCCATAGACGAAATTTATTACTGCGGCGAAGATAACTATATGATATTCGCATATTATGTTGCACCGGAGGGCTTTGTCGGAACCGACAGGGTATGGTACACCGGAGCAAAGAATACATCCGGCATCTATTATTCTGAACCCTATGTTGATAATATCACGGGCAAATATTGTATAACGATCTCCATGGCTGTGGCAGACGGCGTTGTCGGAATGGATTTGGATATAGATACACTTATCGAACAGCTCCCCGAGCTTGAAAAGGAATATATTCTTATAGCTACCGAGGATAATAACATCATTGTTCATCCCAATGCGGATTTTGCAATGAGTGCAGAAAGGATATCAAATCTGAACGATGTTCTCGGAGGAGCATATCTTTCTTCGATGGAGACAGATGAACTGTTCACAGACTATAACGGGGTAGACAGTTACATCACAGCGGAAACAGTTGAAATAAACGGATGGACTGTGGCTGTTGTCACACCAAAGAGTGTTTATGATGCTCCTGTCAATAAGATGATGAACCTTTTGGTTATACTTGCTGTCATCTTTGTGATAATAGCGATGATAGTTGTTATCTTTATCAGTGTGAGCATAACAAGGCCGCTTTTATTCATGTCAAACAAGGTTAACGGTATAGTAAATGACATCCAGAACGGCAGGGGTGATCTTACCGCCCGAGTGAATTATTCATCCGAGGATGAGCTTGGAAAGATATCGACCGGTATCAACAGACTTATGGAAGAACTTGAAAAGATCATTCCCAAGTCAAAAGAGGCGGCAAATAAGACATTTGCAAATTCATATGAGTTAGTTGATATAACGGAACAGCTTACAACAGCGATAGAGGGAATCTCAAATGCGGTTGAAGATATAGCAAACGGAGCGACCAGCCAGGCGATGGATGTACAGTCTGCAACAGAGAATGTTGAACAGATAGGTCATGCTATAGACAACGTTGCAGAAAGAGCCGATCAGCTCAATGATATTGCAAAAGAGATGCAGTCTTCATCAATGGAGACCGAAAAGCAGGTTGAGACACTGCAGGATTCGACCACTTCCATGGGTGAGGGAATCGAGAAGATCACTGAGCATATCAAGCTCACCGGACAGGCGGTTGACAGGATAAGCGATAAGGTATCAGCTATAGGAGATATAGCAAATCAGACAAACCTCCTTTCTTTAAATGCTTCAATCGAGGCTGCACGTGCTGGAGAGATGGGAAGAGGTTTCGCTGTAGTTGCTGAAGAGATAGGAAAGCTGGCTGTTAATTCATCTCAGGCCGCACAGGATATCAAGCAGGAGATGGATGAACTGTTAAAGTCTTCTCAGGATACTGTAAGAGAATCAGACAGAGTTCATGATCTTACATTATCTCAGCAGAAGGAACTCGATGAGACCAAGAAGAAGATACATTCACTTCTTGCTCAGATAGATAAGACCATAGGTAACATCCGTGTGATAGAAGAGGATGCCAAGCAGTGTGTAACATCAAAGGCAGTTATTGTCGATACGATGGATTCACTGTCAGCCATATCCGAAGAGAATGCCGCTTCTTCACAGGAGACATCGGCTACGACCATTGAGATCAATGAGATGATAAAGAATCTCACGGCATGTTCACAGAACCTGAACAGTCTGTCTGTCGAACTCAACGATAGTTTGAGTATATTTGAGTAATATTTTGTTTTAAGTTTTTGGAATTGAGGAGTATATATGCTGGTTTCGGACATTACGCAGGGGAAGGCTGTCCAGATTGTTGCGGCAAGGGGCGTGAGAACTATGGAGTTTTCTACCAATGCCATAGAAGCAGATGGACTTGTTTTGAAGATCGAACCTATTTATTTGGATAACAAACTTGTAGGTTTTGATAATGAGAGTATCATTCTGTCCATGTATGTGGTCAGTGATGAGGACAACAGAGTATATGTGTATACGGGTGTCAAGATAAGAAGTTACAAGGTATCTGACGGCACTGTATATCAGACTGTGGAATGTCGAAACGCAGAAGGCAGGATCACGAACAGAAGAGGAGCGCATCGTGTATGGATAGGTGTCACCGGTTCACTCATGGTAGGCGACAACAGGCATGAAAGACCGGTGACTATAAAGGATATAAGTGCAACAGGTATCGCATTCACTTGCGATGATATGACAGATGTGACCATGGGTATGCCCATCACATTAAGTTTTACCGATGAGGAAAATCACAAGAGTTTCAGACTTATGGCTACCGTTGTAAGAAGCGACAATTCCGGATACAAGAGAATGATATACGGATGCAAGTTTAAGGAAGAGTCGAATATCATATCCCAGTATGTCAATGAAAAACAGAGACAGAATCTTAAAGCAACAAGAACGATAGATCCGAAACGCAGAGGTTATGCGACAAGGTAAGGAATAACTTTAAACATGGATAAAGAACAGGAATTGTTATTTACGGTCAACGGTTTCATATTTGGATCGGAACAGGATGCTGAACTGGCAAAACAGGAACTGAATACCGCCAAATATATTGAAAAAAAGATAGATAATAAATCTCCTGCGACTATGCTGGCTATTTATAAGGCATCTATCGACAAGAAGATGTTCCGCACACCTGTGGGCTATGCCTATCTGCATGACCTTCAAAAGAGGATGGCTTTAAACGGGATATCCGGAGCCGAAATCGGAGGGATCCCTCTTTATCAGATATTCAATAATCATCATGAGGATGAAAAGGCACCCCGTGTCATAAAGGTCAAGAAGAAAAAAGATCCCTTAAAGAGACGTAATACGCTGCTTACGATCATCAATATCATATTGGTGTTACTTGTCATTGCGATGTTTGCGATAAGCGTATCGGGTGACAGACCTACTGTACTGAATTACAGAAGGACGATAGAAAACGAATATTCATCCTGGAAACAGCAGCTCGATGAAAGAGAAAAGGCTATCAGGGAGAAGGAAAGAGAACTGGATATAGTCTATGGAAACGAATAAGATATTGGTTGTTGATGATGAAGAGAGAATGAGAAAGCTCGTAAGAGACTTCCTTTCCAATAAAGGATACAGGGTTTTGGAGGCTTCAAACGGAGAGGAGGCTGTTGATATCTTTCTTCA
This sequence comes from Lachnospiraceae bacterium, assembly GCA_017619635.1. Classification (GTDB taxonomy): domain Bacteria; phylum Bacillota; class Clostridia; order Lachnospirales; family Lachnospiraceae; genus Colinaster. The sequence goes on from JAFZRZ010000045.1 coordinate 37,845, forward strand.
GCATAAGGATATCGATCTGATCCTTTTGGATGTAATGATGCCCGTCATGGATGGATGGGAAGCCTGCAGGACGATAAGAGAGTACTCAAAGGTACCGATCATCATGCTTACTGCAAAGAGTGAGGAAAAAGACGAGCTTAAAGGCTTTGAGCTTGGCGTTGATGAGTATATAACAAAGCCTTTCAGTCCAAAGATCCTTGTTGCAAGAGTTGAAGCGATATTAAGAAGACTCGGCAATACCGGGGATGAGACACTCGAAGCAGGCGGAATAAGCATAGATAAGATAGCACATACCGTCAAGATCGACGGTGAAGTAATAGATCTTAGTTTCAAAGAGTTTGAACTGCTCTCATATTTTCTTGAGAACAAGGGTATAGCATTATCCAGAGAGATGATCCTTAATCATGTATGGAATTATGATTATTTCGGGGATGCGAGGACCATAGATACCCATGTTAAGAAGTTAAGGAACAAGATGGGAGAAAAGGGAGACCTTATTAAAACTATCTGGGGAATGGGTTACAAATTTGAAGCATAAAGCTGAGGGGTCGGTTTGCTTAGAGGAATCATATGAGCAGAAAAATATGTAAGAAAAGAACCAAAATCAGCATAAGCTGGCAATTTGCCTTGATCTTCGCTCTACTTACTATCGGTACTATCTTTTTCTTTCTTGTGGTGAATACCATATTTCTTAAGAGATTCTACATATATAATAAGGAAAAAGCTCTCAGAGATGCCTATGCGAGTGTGGAAGCTGCGGCTGTCAACTCATCACTCGATTCCGAAGAGTTTGATCAGAAACTCACATCCACCGTTTTAAGATACAACATAGACGTTATAGTGGTCGATGTTGATTCTGAGATGGTAGCTTTCAAGTGTAAAGATCTTGAGTCCATGAAACTTGCCCTGTGGGATAAAGTGTTTATGGAGGAGAATATACCTGAACAGGTTGTTGAACAGACGGAAAACTATAAGCTTTCCATCACAACCGACAGGCGAACAGGAATAGAATACATAGAGATGTGGGGTTATCTTAGCAATGAAAATATCTTCCTTATGAGAAGTGCATTGCAGTCCATAGAGGAATCTGCAAGGATAACCAACAAGTTTATGGAGAATGTGGGTCTGCTCGCGATCGTGATAGGAACGATCATAATCCTGTTGCTTTCAAGAAGGATAGCAAAACCCATACTTGAACTGGCCGATATTTCCGACAGGGTAAGAAACCTTGACTTTGAGGCCAGGTATGAGGGACATCAGAAAAATGAGATAGGACTTCTTGGTCACAACATAAACAAGATGAGTGAGGAACTCAAACAGACTATCTCTGAACTTAAAGTTGCCAATGTAAAACTCAAACAGGATATTGAAAAGAAGGAAAAGCTTGAGGAGATGAGGTCTGAATTCCTTTCCAATGTCAGCCATGAGCTTAAGACTCCCATTTCCATTATACAGGGATATGCGGAAGGTTTAAGTGAGGGCATCAGTGAAGACAAGGAATCAAGGGATTATTACTGCAGCGTCATCCTTGATGAAGCGGGCAAGATGAACACAATGGTCAAGCGCCTTCTTACATTAAATGAACTTGAATTTGGTCAGGACAATGTCAATATGGAAAGATTTGACATTGTCACACTTATAAATAACAGACTTCAGGCTGCTGATATCATGATCAAACAAAATGATATCAATGTAATCTTTGAATCAAAAATGCCGATATATGTATGGGGTGACGAATTCAAAGCAGAGGAAGTGTTCACCAATTACCTATCAAATGCGATCAATCACTGCAGTGGTGAGAAACGCATTGAGATAAAGATAGACTCTGATAAAGACAAGGCAAGGATCTCAGTGTTTAACACAGGAGAGAATATACCCGAAGACAGTATCGGTCACATTTTTGAAAAGTTTTTCAAAGTCGACAAAGCCAGGACCAGAGAATACGGCGGAAGCGGTATAGGACTTTCGATAGTCAAAGCCATACAGGAGATGATAGGCCAGGGATATGGTGTTATCAATCAAAAAGGCGGAGTTTTATTCTGGTTTGAAATGGAAGCAGCCAAGATCAAGAATGACTAGACATTCTTATTAAAGACTAAAGAGGATTTCTACTATATGAAGAAAAAGGCAGCAATCTGTATAATCATGACAATGGCAATGGTATCCTTAAGCGCGTGTGATGGAATGACCATACCGGATATGACACAGCAGCAGGAGACTCTGGTTGCAGAATATGCAGCAGGTCTTTTGATGAAATACGATCCGTTGTTTGACAATACTCTTATGACTGATGATCAGCTGGCTAAGGCAAGTGAGAAGGAACGTATCCAGAAAGAGAGAGAAGAACGTACCAGACAGCTTGCTGAGCAATATCTTGAAAAGACCAAAGCTAGTCAGGAGAAGAGTTCAAAGAAGGATAAGTCAAAAGACACTACGAAAGAGAATAAGAGTTCAGGGCCCGAGAGCATAAGTGCGGATTCCATAGGAAGCTTCCTTGGACTTGACGGACTTACGGTAAGCTATGACGGATACAGGACATTAAAATCATATCCCGAGACAGGTAATAATGTATTCTCGGTTGATGCAGCCAACGGTAAAGAACTGGTTGTCACAAATGTTAAGGTGACAAATCCTTCCGACCAGGCTGTTGATGTTGATATGTTCAGCAGCGGAACAAAGTTTGTTCTTATGTTGGCGGACGGTACAACAGTATCAAGCAGTTCCACACTTTTGTTGGATGATTTTTCTATATATAAGGATAAGATAGAGGCAGGTGCAACGGTCAATACGATTTTGTTGTTTGAAGTAAACGAAGGGACATCTTTATCGGGTGCTGGCGTCGGGATAATGACTTCAGACAAGCAGGGTGTTATCACAGTAGAGTGATAAAGTGAAAAATGCATAAAATGACCATTCGGGCTGTCGTTTGACAGCCTGTTTTTGGCTAATTTGACACTTTTTAAAAATTTTTAAAAAATAACAAAAAATGTTCTTGACGAATATAAAATCAAGTGATACTATAATCAAGCACGCCAAACATGGCGGGCAAAAAACGGCCCTCAAAAAGGTCGATGAACTTTGACAAATAAACAGCAATGCAACCCTGAAAATTCTAATAAAAAATGGTCTGGTTTGACCATGAGTTAGATATTCAGAACAAAACCAAAGTAAATTTTTGGAAAGCTAACGTTTTCTGAAACAAGATTAAACATGAGAGTTTGATCCTGGCTCAGGATGA
>JAFZRZ010000046.1 GCA_017619635.1 Lachnospiraceae bacterium
GACTAATCTCAATGTTAGACTACTACACCAAAAGGTGTGTTACTTGTTAAGTTGATTGAACCGCCGTGTACCGAACGGTACGCACGGTGGTGTGAGAGGTCGGAATTTCTCATTTAAGAGAAATTCCTCCTACTCGATTTGCGTCTTATGAGCCATTTGCGGTTTTTGACTACTCATAATCTATTACACTTAAGAGAGTAAGATGATAAAGATGTTTTATATCTTAGTTATACAGGGTGTTTAGTCATGGATTATAAAGCGTTTTTAGAGACTTTTAACAGGCTGGCATGCATAATGTCAGTCAATCCAAAAGAAGAAGGGGATAACAGGTATCGGATACTGGATGCAAATGATGCCTACAAGCATACAGTTGTTGAAAAGATTGAAGATTTTGTCTGTAATGTCCCTTATACAAGATATATTCCAAAGGCTGCGAACTTTGAGACTTTGTGTGATAACTGCGCCTTTTCTGACAGACCGATACATACATATTTTGATATCGAGTTATATGATGCATGGATGGAGGTTTTTTTGACACCTCTTAAATCTGATGATCCCGACATAAAGCTTTTGCTTTTTTCATATGAGATGAATCCCAAAGCAGAGATAGAAAAGCTGAGTGATATATCTTCAAAGACGGCATTCAATGTTGTTAAGACATGTCTTAAGCTTCGTGAAACCGATGATTTCCAGGAAACAATGAATTCGGTGATCGCAGATATCCGTCAGCAGTGCGGGGCTAAAAGATGCAGCATACTTTTAACTGATTTTGAGAAAAGAGAATATAAGCTGTTATGTGAAGATTATGGCGGAGATCCGGAACAGTTGCCTATGGCTGCTTTCCTTAATGAAGATTTTTATGCGGTTATCGAGACATGGCCAAGACTGATGAATAAGAGCAATTGTTTCGTCATTGCAAATGAGAGGGATATGGAGGAAGCTCATAAGATAGCTCCGGAATGGATCGACTCATTAAGGGGTGATCATGTAAAGAGCATAGTAATATATCCTCTGCGTTCAGACAATAAGACTATCGGTTACATATGGGCAGGAAATTTTGATCCGAACAATACTCTTATGATCAAAGAGACTTTGGGATTAACGGCATTCATCTTATCGACTGAGATAGCAAATGAACAGAACATCCGCAAGATGAAGCTTATGAGTTCAACTGATTTGCTCACAGGCGTTTATAACCGTAATGCGATGAACAACAGGATAAGCGATGAACTTAACGGCAGCAAGAAGATCGATAAACCCTATGGTGTGTTATTTATAGATGTTAACGGTTTAAAGGCTGTTAATGATACGAAAGGACATCTGGCAGGTGATGAGCTCTTAAAAGATGTTGCTTCAACGCTTCAGGACCTTAAATATGACGATTTAGAAGTATATCGTGTGGGCGGAGATGAGTTTATGATCATCGCTGTGGATAAAGACCGTGACGAATTTGAAAAGATCAAAAAAGAACTTAATGATAAGTCAGAACGTCCGGAAAGAGCACATTTTGCTATCGGCTGCTGTCATATAGATGAAGTTGAGGACATACTTAAGGCCATGCAGAAAGCAGATGCCAGAATGTATGAGAGAAAGGAAGCATATTACAGAAGACATCCTGAGCATATATGGCATAAAAAGACCGGCTGATAAATAAAAGAAAACTGATATTAAGGAATCAAAGAGTATAGTGATCTATGCTCTTTTTCTTTGTTTATTTGAAAGAGAGTTGCCAAACTGATACAATCATATATAATGTGAAAAAACAGAAGATACGGAGATAAAAAATGGATATAAATGAAAGAGCACAAAAAGCCGTGGAATTAAAGACTATGGGAGGATATAACTGTTCACAGGCCGTAACAGCAGTACTTGCTGATCAGACAAGCCTTACAGAAGAACAGTTAAAACAGGTGTCTGCCGGTTTCTGTGCCGGAATGGGCAATCTGGAGGCTACATGCGGTGCCATAATCGGAGCAGGAATGATAGCAGGACTTAAGACAGAAGGTAAGGGAACATTGCCTGTGGCAAGAAAGATACAGGAGACTTTTAAGGACAGATGCGGTGCGATAAAGTGTAAGGATCTTAAGACCATGACCGATGGTAAGCCGCTTTGTCCGTGTGAGGAATGTGTCAGAAACGCTGTACTTATCTATGGAGAGATAATGGGACTTTAAATTTTTAAGGAAGATCATGATGAGAACACTTTTTATCGGGAACAGTCATACATATTTCAATGACATGCCAAAGATATTTAAGGATATATGCAATAAGAACGGGATCGATATGCAGGTTACCATGTTAACAAAGGGAGGCATGGGATTTGATTATCATGCTGATAATGAGCAGACAAGGTTCAATATCCTTTTTGGCGATTATGATTTTGTGATCCTTCAGCATACAGCTCATCCAATGGGGGACTTTGATGTTATGGAAAAAGCTGCTGACAGGATAATGGAATGGATAAAACAGACAAAAGCTGTTCCATGCTATTTCATGACATGGGCAGAAGAGGACAATGAGAGTTATCAGTCTGTAATGTCTGAAAGATACCAAACACTGGCAAAAAAGCATGACTGCCTTGTTGCACCTGTCGGAGAAAGATGGTGGGAAGTGATCCATAACGATCCTTCAGTCAATCTGTATGGCAAAGACAGGAGACATGCATCATCAGAAGGCTCCAAACTTGCGGCTGAAACGATATTTGAGACTCTTAAAGAAAAAATGTTAAAGGAGTAAGAAACTTATATGAGTGATCTGGTTTGTGTAAGGTGTGACGGGAACAATAAGGATTCATAGAAAAACTGCAGACTGCTTGATATGGATCTGGATAAAAGAGTCGGACGTGTTATAAAACGTGACAAGTATGCACAGTTTAACATGCTCGATAAGATAAACGAGGCAATTGTTGTCTATAGAGATGACAAACTGATCGGAGCAGGAGCGATACGCTACTATGACGATAAGACAGCAGAACTTAAAAGGGTATTTGTCGTTCCAGATGAACAGGGAAACGGAGTAGGAACATTACTGGTTGGCAAACTGATAGAATGGGCAAGAGAACTGGGATATGAAAAGATGATCCTGGAAACAGGAGAATTGCTCGCAGAATCATGCCATGTGTATAAAAAACTGGGTTTTGTTAAGATACCAAATTACGGGGCATATGCTGATATGCCGGAATCTTTATGCATGCGGTCTGGATCTGTAAAAGGATTAGATAATAAGTATGAGGGGGAATGCTGATGAATATAACAAATGAGATATCACCGGAAGAATATCTTGGATTAAGAAAAGCTGTAGGATGGAGTGTGTTTCCCATTGAAGAGGCAAAAGCAGGTTTGGACAATTCACATGTTGTGTGTATAAGGGATGATGAACGTGCAGTAGCCGTGGGAAGGATCATATGGGATCACGGATATTCGGTACTTATAGCTGATATCATAGTAGATCCGCTCTATCAGGGCAGAGGTCTTGGCAGAGAGCTGATGGAAAATATCATGGATCATATAAAGAGTCTTTTAAAGCCGGGATACAGGATAATGGTCAGTCTGCTTTCAGCGCATGACAAGGAAGGATTTTATAAGAAGTTTGGCTTTATAGACAGACCAAATGAGACATTCGGTCCCGGGATGCATCAGTGGCTGGAGGAGAAATGATAGAAACAAAACGATTATATCTTGAAAACTTTTCCGGAAGTGATGAACAGATAAAGAGTATGATCAAAAACTGGATAGCTGATCCTTTTATCCAGAATGAATACGGTGAACCGGTATACACTGATGAAGCTGAAGTTGCCTCTCTTATGGACAGATATAAAAATGAACCGTACAGATGGGCTGTCTATGAAAAGGAAAGCGATGAGTGTATCGGACAGATAGCATTCTGTAAAGTGTGGGAAGATGTACATACCGCTGAGATAGAATACTGTATAGGAAGGGGTTTTCAGGGACATGGATATGCAGGTGAAGTGCTATCCGGCATAATAGACTACACATTTATAAATACAGACTTTGTACGCCTTGAAGCCTACCACAGGCGTGAAAACACAGCTTCCGGCAGAGTGCTTATAAGATCGGCAATGCATCAGACAGATACGGTTGAACGGTTTAAACGTGAAGGTGTTACGCCTGAGAATGAGGTCTGTTACTCGATTGAACATGATGAATGGGAATCTGAAAGAAAGGGGAGAAAAAATGATACGGGAGATCAACGAAAGTGAATTTAAAGAAGCGGTGGATGTCATAACGAAAAGTTTTATGACAGTAGCGGATGAGTTTGGCTTTACAAGAGAAAATGCACCGCGATTTGTTGCATTTGCAACAGATGAAGGAAGACTTTTATTTATGAAATATGAGCAGCACAGACCGATGTACGGATTCTTTGATGATGACAGGATGGTTGGATACTATAACCTGTGCGTTAACGGAAAAGAATGTGAGCTTGGAAGCTTGAGTGTTATCCCTGAATACAGGCATAAGAAAATAGGACAGACACTTTTGCAGGATGCATGTGACAGAGCAAGATCACTTGGATGTGATGTGATGAAACTGAGTATAGTTGAAGAAAACCAGGTACTCAGGAAGTGGTATGAGAATAATGGATTCAACCATACAGGAACACAGAAGTTTGACTTTTTCCCTTTCACTTGCGGATATATGGAAAAAGCACTGGCTGAGTGATCTGTAAAGCATATGACGGAGGATAAAGACATTGAAGATAATAAGGATAAATCTGGAAGAGGATACTGAAAGAATTGATGATTTTATAAATGAGGCATTTACCGACTATGCAATAGAGAATAAGGTTGCTTTAAACTTTGAGGAATACTGTTTCATAGCGGAAGATGATGAGGGTAACGTTATAGGAAGCATCACAGGAAGAGCTTACTATAATGAGGTGCATATCGGGGATCTTATCATTGATAAAAACCACCGCAGAATAAATCTTGGTTCAAAACTTGTAAAGACTGTAGAAGATGCTTATAAGGGTAAGGGGTATGAAAAGATCACTCTGACGACATTTGGATTCCAGGCACCGGAGTTTTATAAAAAACTGGGATATACACTGGAGTTTGTCAGAGAGGATAAAGATCCTCAACTGAGTAAATACTTCTATTGTAAATCTCTATGATAAACAGGTGATTTATGGATCATTGCGGAACAATAAAACTTGAGACTAAAAGACTGATATTAAGAAGATTTGAGGAATCGGATGCCAAAGCTTTTTATGATAACTGGGCTTGCGATTCCGAGGTGACAAGGTTTCTGACATGGCCCACACATACGAGCATTGAAGTTACCAAACATGTTTTGCAGTCATGGCTTCCACTGTATGAGAATAAAGACTATTATCACTGGGTGATAACTTTAAAAGAGAGAGATAACGAACCGGTTGGAACGATCCACGGCCAGGTGAACGATGACCTTGATCTAATACAGATCGGATATTGTCTCGGGAGAGCATGGTGGAATAAAGGGATAATGACAGAAGCCGCTCAGGCGGTGATCAGGTTTTTCTTTGAAGAGGTCAATGCAAACTGCATATGTTCCTATCATGATCCGAACAATCCCAATTCGGGTAAGGTGATGCAGCATTGCAACATGACATACGAAGGCACCAGAAGGGCTGCTGATAGGAATAATACAGGGATATGCGATGCAAGCTGGTATTCCATCTTAAGAGAAGAATATAAGGGATGATCAAAATATTAAGGGGAGAGATAACAATGAAATTTCATTACGGCGGATATTATAAGAACGAAGAGGACTTAAAGTCTGAAAGAGAGAATCCAAAAGGGGCAGTTCCTTTTAAAGAACCTGCTCAGAATGTGTTTGCGCTTGTGGCCAATATCGGTTGTTTCATACTTGCTGCCGGTCTTTTGGCGATCGTATATATAGGCGTGGATTCTGACAGGATGTTATTCTTCAGGAACATAGGAAAGGCAGCGCTACTTTCCATGTTCGTTCTGTTACCTCATGAGTTTTTGCATGCAACATGTTTTAAGGAGGATGTGTATCTGTACCTTAATCCGGCTAAATTTCTTATCTTTGTTCATGGTACAGAGAGCATGAGTAAGAAAAGGTTCATATTTATGAGCCTGCTTCCGAATATTGTTTTCGGACTTATACCTTTCATTATATTTTTGATAAACAAAGATATGTGCTTTATGGGGATTTTTGGAGCTTTAAATCTTGGAATGGGATTCGGTGATTTTATCAACGTGTTCAACGCGGCAACACAGATGCCCAAAGGCTCCAAGACCTACTTAAACGGATTTCATTCATACTGGTATAAAGATGAGGGGGGAAGAATAAATGTATAAATATATGCGTATACAGGGAAGAGAGGATTCCTATATCACAAAGTATCCAAAGGGTATTTTCGGCATGTGCTGGAACATGATAAGAGACAAGATTTTAACGGAAGAGGAAGAAAAACTCTTCATCTCTATCAATGACTGGTTCAAAGAAAATCTTCCTGAGCCTGAGCAATGTAAGAATCACGAGACGGTCATCACATTTTTTAAATGTGACACTACAGAATACATGCTTGAAAAAATAAAACCTGCCATAGAGCTTCTGGACAAGCATAACAGGCCGTATGATGTTGTATATACCAATTTTGTTGGAGAGATCGTATATGAGGATGAATGGCAGGTGGCTGTTAAAGTAACGGACGGAAAAATGACTATATAAAAGTCTGGATGGATAGAAATGAATTATATCAATGAATTAAGAAAAGTGATAGGTCATGATCTTATAATGGGTGTCGGATGCGGAGTGCTCATTGAGGATGATAAAGGACGTCTGCTTCTTCAAAAACGAAGCGATACAGGAGAATGGTGCATTCCGGGAGGAGCGCTTGAACCGATAGAGACTTATGAGGAAGCGGCCAAGAGAGAAGTCTTTGAAGAGGTCGGGATAGAGGTTTGTGATCTCAGACTGTTTGGACTGTATTCCGGAAAGGAAAGAGAGATCCATTATCCGAATCTGGATGTAGTCTATTCTCTTGCAGTTATCTTTATAACAAATAAGTATACTGGTGAGATATCGGATACGAGTGATGAAGTACTGGAACACAGGTTTTTTGACAAAGACAGTATCCCAAAAGAACTGTTTTATTGTGATGCACGGGTCATCCTTGACTGGAAAGAAGGACAGACTAAGGTTGTCGTAAAATGAGATGAGTGACAGAGAGGATGGCATGTTGAGCGAATCAGAGATCTATAAAGAACTTGGTAAGTTGACGGATGATAAAGACAGGTGGGAAGAGAACATACCGTATGTAGTATCGCTACTTAACCATGAATCCGTAAAGATAAAGGCAAAGGCACTCTGGCTTATCGGTGAGATGGGGCTTATATATCCGCTGGCTTTAAAAGAAGATGTCGATATGATAGCATCCTTTTTTGAAAGCAGTGAAGCACTCTTGAGGGAGCGAGCCGTTAATGCCTTGGGAAGGATAGGCAGAGGCGATTTTGAGGTGATCGGATCTCATTTTACAAAACTGTTTGGGTTTGCGGCTGATGAGAATGCAAATGTAAGATTAAGCTTTATCTGGGCCTCAGAAAATATCGCTACCAATACTCCCGATATATATGAGGAGTATATGGGAGTATTTGAAAAACTTCTGTATGACACTGATGACAAGGTAAGGATGGAGGCACCTGAGATCTTTCGTGTTCTGGGTAAAAGAAGACCTGAATTTGTGACTCCATATCTTGATCAGTTAAAGGAAATATCTCAAAATGATGAAAACAGGGTGGTAAGGATACACTGTATGGGTGCCATAAAGGCAGCTACATCTGATCGTTGAGGATAATAAGATGATATATATAAAAGAAGCAAACATTGAGGATACTGAAAAGGAATGGCTGTTTGTAAAAGATATGCCTAAGGATGAAAACGGCCTTACAAATGAGTGGAGCGGCATATCAAGAACAGATTTTGAGAACAAAGCGCTTTTGCAGATGTTTGCATATGCAAAGGGAGAGGGACTGCCGGACTGGATGGTACCGGAAACTTTTTTGTTCCTTTGGGATGATGATGTCATAGTAGGACAGTTCAGGATAAGGCATTTCCTTAATGATGCACTCAGAGAAGGTTCAGGACATATAGGCTATTATATAGGCAGACAGTTCAGAGGTAAGCATTACGGGACTGAGGGATTGAGACTCACTCTGGAGGTTGCAAGAAATATAGTACCGGAGGATGAGTTCTATCTTCGTGTTAACAAGGATAATCCTGCCTCGCTTCATGTTATGTTAAATAACGGCGGAAGGATAGTTTCCGAGAATGAGGAAAAGTATTTTGTAAGGATAGACAATCCCGGTGTGAATTGATCATATTTGAAAGAGTTTTTGACATGAGTATTACTTTTGAGAAAGTCACAAGAGAAAATATAGAAACCGTCTGGAAGATGCAACTTGAGGCATTTTCGGATCTTTTAGAGAAGTATCAGGATTATGAGACCAGCCCGGGAGCTGAGGCTTTTGAAAAGGTCCTGGCACGTTTTGAACAGCCCTGGACGACATATTATTTTCTGGTCGCAGGAAGCGAAAGGGTGGGAGCTATACGTATAATCGATAAAAAAGACGGTAGCAGAAAAAGGATCTCACCTGTCTGGATAATGAAAGAGCACAGGAACAAAGGATATGCTCAACAGGCTATACAGGAAGCTGAAAGGATATACGGATCAGACAACTGGTGCCTTGACACCATCCTGCAGGAGAAGGGCAATCTTCATCTTTATGAGAAGATGGGCTATCATCAGACCGGAAAGACAGAGCGCATTAATGAGCGGATGGATATAGTGTTTTACGAAAAAGACTGACATGCTAAAAGATAAGGATATCAGGGAACCTCTATTTGAGTTTCTCGAAGACACATACGGAAAGATAAGGATAATAGAAGAGAATGCCATGGGTTCATCAAGGGCTGATATTGTCATGATAACGGATGATGAACTTACAGGGATAGAGATCAAAAGCGACGCAGATACCTATGCAAGACTGTCAGGGCAGGTTAAGGACTACGATAAGTATTTTGATAAGAACATAGTGGTTGTCGGTACGACTCATGCCATGCATATCGAGGAACATGTTCCTGTATACTGGGGGATAATCACTGTTGAAGAGGTGGAGGATGCACTGGATTTTTATATCCTCAGACAGCCTGATCTAAATCCCAGGGTTAAGATTAAAAAGAAGATGCAGATTCTCTGGAGACCGGAACTATACGAGATACAGATGATCTACGGTATGCCAAAATACAAGGACAAGAACAAGGACTTTGTCATTGATAAGATATCCGACATGATATCAAAGAAGTTCACATTAAAGGAACTTAATGAACAGATAAGCAGGATACTGTTTGAGAGAGATTACACGATCATAGAGGAGACGCTTAAGGAATACCGTAAAGGAGAACTTCAAAAGGCCATAGATAAAGAGACTGATCCTCAAAAGAAACTTGAACTCTTTATGCAAAAAGAGAAAAAGACTGCCAACCTTAAACCAAGAAAGAAAAGAAGAAGACGAAGAAGACTCATATAGATTAAAGATGTGCTCTGATCAGGGTACATCTTTTTTATAACAAAAAAATAACATTCACATGTAAAAAAATGATAAGCAAACATGTAAAGCGGATGATATCATCTTTGGGTAAAGCAAAGAAAGAAATGGTGATCTTCATATGAAAAAAGAGATAATGATCAAAAGGATAGCAATGTCACTGCTTGGTGTGATCATATGCGCGATAAGTGTAGGGATATTCAAGATAGCAGCACTTGGAGTCGATCCCTTCCAGTCTTTTATGGCAGGTCTGGATGACATGATACCGATAAGCTTCGGTACCCTGTATGTGATAACAAATGCCATTTTGCTTCTGTTCGCACTGATATTTGATAAACACTATATAGGGATAGCGACTTTCATAAACCTGTTCTTGCTCGGATATATAACACAGTTCACATATGAGTATCTGCAGACGGTAATAGTAAACCCGTCAATGGTGATCAGGGTGATCTGTCTTGTCGTGGGAGTGGTCATCATATGCTTCGGATCAGCATTTTACATGACAGCAGATCTGGGTGTGTCAACATATGATGCGATAGCCCTTATCATATGCAACACATGGAAAAAGGGAAAGTTTCAGTATGTGAGGATAATAACAGATCTTGTATGTGTTATACTTGGAGTGGTACTGTTTTTGTTAGCAGGCGGAAGTGTATCAATGATACCTACTATAGCCGGAGTCGGAACGATAATAACAGCTTTCTTCATGGGACCGTTTATAGAGTTTTTTAATGTTCATGTAGCTCGTCCGATCCTTAAAGAGAAGGAATAAGAAACGGTGGAATGATATGGAAATATATGATATCTCGCAGGAGGTTTTTGGATGCAAGGTCTTTCCGGGTGATCCCAGTCCTGTGAAAAAAACGATGCTCAGTATACAAAACGGTGATATATGCAATCTTACTGCATTTGAGATGTGTGCGCATAACGGTACACATGTGGATGCACCTTATCATTTTCTAAATGACGGGAAAAAGATAGATCAGGTCGATCTTGACAGGTTTATTGGCTATGCATATGTGACAGAATATGAAGGCGATATCGGAAAAGAAGATGCAAAAGCCATTTTGAAAAAAGCAAGAGAGTGTGATGAGAGAAGTGCTGAAAGGATTCTGGTAAAGGGGAATGCTACGGTCACTGTTGATGCCGCAAAAGTATTTGCCGAAGAAGGGATAAAGCTGTTTGGAAACGAGTCACAGACAGTCGGTCCCGAGGATGCACCGATGGAAGTACATCTTATAATGCTTGGCGCCCAGATAGTCCTGCTTGAGGGTATAAGGCTTGCTGATGTTAAAGAAGGAGCATATATCCTTCACGCAGCACCATTAAATCTTGGCGGCTGTGACGGTTCACCATGCAGGGCAACGCTTATCAGAGAATGATATCAAACATATGGGTAAAAAGTAAGATAGCACCATTATCGGTGCTATTTTTTTCTATGCGCTCACAGTTTCCGGCAGGAGAGCCCTGTCGTCTATGTAATAATCGCAGGTTATCTTTCTTGAGTTATTTCCGTACATCTCAACGATCTCGGGAAGATTGTCATTTATCGCATCAAATATGAGTCCCTGATCATCACACCAGGAGATCGCGTTATCGAGTGCCTCACCTGCCCGGCACGTCCACAGGATCAGTTTGTTTCCTGCTTCTTTCCATTTTTTCAGATATTCTATAAGTCTTATATTGGGACTGCCAAGCCCAGGCCAGGAGCTGTAGCAGAGAGTACCGTCAAAATCGACTGCTATTATCTTGTATTCGGGCATATAAAAACCTCCCTTCAGTTATCATCAAGTTCAAAAAGTTCATCAACATTGATATCAAGAAAGTCTGCCATACGAAAGGCTATCTCTAAAGATGGAGCCCTGTCGCCGGTCTCATAGCGGCTTATTGTTCTCTTATCACACTTTATGGCATCGGCAAGCTGTGCCTGAAGCACATTTTTCTCAAGACGTTTTGCCTTTATATGATTTTTCATTGCCAAGAAGATCACCACCTTCATATATAACGTACATATGTTCTGCTCGTGAATTAAGATTACCACAAATCGAACATACATTCAATAGCGTTTTATAAAAATCTCCCTGAGTCTACCAAAGTGTCTATTGAAAACTTTCAAGATCAAATCCTATACTGAAAACCAGAAAGGATGTTCGAGAAATGAGAGACAGAACGATCCTCCACAGTGACATGAACTGTTTTTATGCCTCTGTAGAGATACTTCATGATCCAAAACTTAAAGGGAAACCTGTTGCGGTTGGGGGAGATGTTGAGGCAAGACACGGGATCGTCATGACTGCCAGCTATGAGGCAAAGAAGTTTGGAGTAAAGACAGGTATGGCATTGTGGCAGGCAAAACAGATGTGTCCAGATATCATATTTGTCTCACCGCATATGGACAGATACTTCAGATTTTCACGCATGGCTCGCGAGATATATTCCGAATACACCGATCTGCAGGAACCGTATGGCATCGATGAATGCTGGCTTGATATCACAGAAAGTGTCAGTTTAAAAGGAGACGGCTTAAAAGTTGCAGAAGAGATAAGTAGCAGGATAAAGAGAGAACTCGGGATCACCGTGAGCATCGGAGTCTCTTACAATAAGATATTTGCAAAACTTGGATCCGATTACAAGAAACCCGATGCGGTAACCACGATGTATCGTGATGAGTATAAGTACAAGGCCTGGCCTCTTAAGGCATCGGATCTTTTATATGTCGGAAGGAGTACGAATGCAAAATTAAAGAGGGTCGGAATAAAGACAATAGGAGATATCGCAAATGCGCGTGAGGAGTTCATGGTGGAAAGACTGGGAAAGATGGGAAGTATCCTGTGGGGATTTGCAAACGGTTATGATGAGACACCCGTAAGAGGTGAGGGATCTCTGGCTCCCATAAAATCCATAGGAAACAGTGTTACGACCAGACGTGATCTTTTAAATGATGCAGATGTTAAGATCGTACTCTACATACTGTCTGAGAGTGTTGCTGCCAGGTTAAGGGAGCATGGTTTCAGATGCAGGGTAGTGGAGATATGGGTAAGGGATAATGAACTGTTTTCATTCACAAGGCAGCACAAGATAAAGAATGCTACAAACATAACCGCAGAGATAGCAGATGAGGCATTCAGGATATTTAAGGAAAATTATATATGGGATAAACCTATAAGGAGTATAGGAGTCAGAGGGGCAGAACTTGTAAACGACAATTACTGGGAGCAGCTTGATCTGTTCACTGACCAGGAATACAGACAAAAGTGTATGAAACTTGATGCCACGGTTGATGAGTTGCGAAAGAGATTCGGATTTTACTGTGTCCAGAGGGGATTGATGCAGACCGATAAGGAACTGTCTTGCGTAAATGCAAAGGAAGAACATACCGTGCATCCGGTCGGATATTTTAAATGAGGAGACGGACAATGGAAAGTTTTAAAGTATATGTGGATGTGAAAGCGAAGTTTTCAAAGGACGGAAGACTGATCCCGTTAAGCATCATATGGACAGACGGGGCGGAATACAAAATCGACAGGATAATAGACGTTTGCAGGGCAGCCAGTCTGAGAGCAGGAGGTGCAGGCGTTCGTTATACCTGTATGATCTATGGTAAGGAGAGTTATCTTTATTACGAGGATAACAACATGTGGTTTGTTGAGAGAAAGTGATCCTGATGGAATTGGAAGACTCAATAGTATATAATCGAAGATAGAAAAAGTGAGGAAAATAGATGATAAAAGTTTTGATAATACTTTCATACATTCTGATGAAGGCATTCGGCGCAGTGATCGAATATCTTAATCATGCACATCTAAAAGGCGAACTTCCTTCAAATGTAAAGGATGTGTACAACGAAGAGGAATATAAAAAATGGATGTCCTATGAGGCGGAGAACGGAAAGATAAGCCTTATACAGAACATAGTCCAGGTCATAGTGATGGTATTGCTTTTGGCCCTTGATGTGTATGCAGGACTTTTTGGACTGTTTGAGGATGCAAATGTTTATATACAGTATCTGGCTGTGATAATGCTCATAGGTATCATAAGTACCGTGATAGCCATACCGTTTTCATACTATGACACATTTGTGATCGAAGAGAAGTACGGGATGAACAAATCTACAAAGAAGACATTCTGGCTGGATGTCATAAAGGGATATCTTATAGAGTCTGTTATCTCATTTTTGCTGATATCTCTTCTTATGATCCTGTTTGAGAGATTCGGAAACCTTGCGATCATTCTCGGAACGGCGGTCATCCTTGTTATCATGCTTATAGTCATGCTGATAATCGTTCCTCTTATGAGGATATTCAACAAGTTCACACCGCTTGAGGACGGTGAACTTAAGGATAAACTGCTTAAACTGTGTGAGAAATATGATGTAAAGGTTCAAAAGATACTGGTCAGGGATGCGAGCAGAAGGACAACAAAGTCAAATGCATTTTTCTCGGGATACGGAAAGCACAAGGTCATTTCACTGGATGACAACCTTGTGAAGAACTTTGCTGAAGATGAGATACTGGCTGTGTTTGCTCATGAGTTCGGTCATGCAAAGCATAAGCATACATTAAAGACACTACCGTTCTCGGTATGCAGTACACTTATTGTTTTTATCGCACTCGGTATTGTTTTAAACATTCCGGCGTTATATACGGCATTTGGATTTAACGGGGTCAACTATCTGTTTGCCGAGATGCTGATCTCTATCATCACATGGCCGGTTTCGATCGTTATAAATGCTATAGGTAACGGCCTGTCAAGGAAAAACGAATACCAGGCGGATGCTTTTGCTGCAAAAGAAGGATACGGAGAAAATCTGATAGATGCTCTCAAAAAGCTCAACAAAGAAGCACTGGGAGACATCAATCCTCATCCTTTAAAGGTATTTCTTGATTATTCTCATCCTACATTATCTCAAAGGATAACGGCGATCCGAAAGGAGAACATATGAGATCGGAAAAGATCCGCGGAGGGCGTGTCAACAACAGTGATCCAAAAGCGCCAAAGATGATAAGCTCAAAAAAACCTGTTGGGTTTGAGACACATTTCTGGGCATTTACAAGGATAAACGGTTACGGACAGGAGCAATTCAATCTGTCTGTAAAGAAAAAGGAAGACGGTTCTGAACTGATGCTGTCAAGTGACGGCAGAAAAGATATCGTAACGGATGAGAACTTCCTTTATGAGGTCCAAAATATAATAGAGAAACATTCACTGGTAAGTTTGAACGGTACTGTTGAGTATGTGAGCGGACTTCCACCGGAATATCAGCCATACTGGATGAAGGTATGGTATGATTCGGGAGAGATGCTTACTTTTTCTGTTCCAGGGAATCCCAATGCCGGCTGGTGCAATGACCTTAAAAAACTTCTGTGTGATGAGCTGGTAAGACACGGGATAGAAGATATGCTGCCGCCAAAGGAGGACAGACAGATCGCCAGGTTTGATCTGAAGATCCATAAATGGCCATATAATATCATGTATGCAACTATCAGAACAGAGGATGATGAGATAGATAAACGTCCTGTGCATTATTGGAGGCGTGTTTGGAATAAGGAGACACAAAAATCCGAGACATCAAATATCTCCAGGATCCCGGAAGATTTTTATGAGAATATCACTAGGCTTGTCGAAGAGACAAAGCTTAGGGATTACAGTAACGGAAAGATAGACTTTCCCATGGGGATGAGATCCGATGATGTTAAAGAAGATGTTATCGGATACTGCGCTGAAGGTATAAGCGGAAGGCAGTTCAATACATTTATATATGGTGATGAGATACCGGACGGATTGCGTGACGCGGTGAATGTGATAAAGGAATATATCGATTCCGTGTTACCGGAGATCTGATGATTAAAGGGGTGCCTTTTTGGTACCCTTTTTTGAGTATAAAAAATGACACGGATAAGCCGGTGGTATATAATGTATTTATGTTTTTTAGAGGAGAGAAGCCATGCCGCACGTAGAGATCAAATGCTTCGAGGGAAGAAGCGACGAACTTAAAAAGGAATGCGCCCAGAAGGTGGCAAAAACAGTATCGGAAGTGCTTGGAGTGAATCTTTCAAGCGTATCCGTTGCGATAAAGGATTATAAGCCCTCAGACTGGAAGGAACAGGTCTGGGATAAAGATATAGTCCCGGATGAAAAGTATCTGTATAAGAAGCCTGAATACACATGTGAATGATATGTATCTGATCTCATTATATTTTGATGAAAAGACAAACAGTATATTGCAGAGATATATCGATAAGATATCAAAGGTTACAGGAAACACCTTTATGACAGATCATGAGGTGCCTCCTCATATGACACTGTCTGCCATTGAGGCAAGAAGTGTCGAAGTGCTCATGCCTTCTTTTGAAGCACTAAAAGGAAGACTTACGCGGGGACAGATACAGTTTGTTTCAACAGGACAGCTGCATCCTTATGTTTTCTATATCACACCTGTCTTAAATGATTATCTTACGGAGTTATCAAAGACAGTGTATGATGAGTATTCAAAGATACCCGAGACTGCTATCAGCAGATATTACAGGCCGGGGTCATGGCTTCCTCATGTGACGATAGGAAAGACTCTTAATAAAGAACAGATGCTAAAAAGCCTTGAGATAATGCAGGATGAGTTTTCACCTTTTGTATCCGAGGTGACAAGGATAGGACTTTCAAGAGTGAATCCTCACAAGGATGTGAGCAGTATAATACTTTGATCATAATGGTAAAGAGAAATGTTGACTGATCATAAAGGCAAATTGATAAAAAAATACATCTCGGATTATGTGGTTTTTGATCTGGAGACGACGGGAATAAACTGTAACTGTGATGATGTCATAGAAATATCCGCTTTAAAGGTCATCGGCTCAAAAGTGGTGGATGAATTTTCAACGCTGGTAAATCCCGGGATATCGATACCGTGGCGAATTACACAGATAACAGGTATTGATGATGCAATGGTAAAAGACGCTCCGGATTTTGAAAAGGCACTCACAGATTTTATTGAGTTTGTAGATGACATGGTACTTGTCGGCCATAACATATGCACGTTCGACCTGTTATTCATATACCGTGAAGCAAACAGGATTTTTGACAAGATACCCGGAAATGATTATGTGGACACACTTTCACTTTCCAGAATGTATCTGCCTGAATTAAAGTCACACAGACTGGGTGATCTGGCAAGACATTATGATATAGATCCGTCCGGTGCTCACAGGGCTTTAGCTGACTGTCACATGACTCAGAAACTCTATGAGGCACTAAAGAATGAGATGGAAAATCCATCCGAAGCGGCAAAGGCTGTCAAGAAATGTCCAAGATGCGGTCTTGTTATGAAGAAAAGAGACGGAAGATTCGGGCCGTTCTGGGGATGCGGCGGTTATCCTGACTGCAGATATACAGAAAATATCTGATCCTGAAAGGGAGCTTATTATGACATCAGACTACAGAGAGAATTCTTTAAAATACTGGAATGAGATACATAAGGATAAAGACAGGTCTGATATAAAGTATGATGACTGGCTTTTAAAATTTGATGATATAATAACGGCCACTGACAGACCCATACTTGATCTTGGATGCGGCACGGGAAACGATACCCTGTATCTTATTGATAAAGGGAAAAAAGTAATTTCCTGCGATCAGTCTCCAAAAGCCATAGAAAGTATCATTAAAAACTTCCCGGAAGTATATGATGCCAAATGCTTCAATATGCTTGATGGCTTTCTTTTTGAGGATGATTCTTTCGATATCGTGATAGCGGATCTTAGTCTTCATTACTTTAGGGAAGATGATACAAGGAAAATCCTAAAAGAAATAAACAGGATACTCATAAACGGGGGTCATCTGATATTCAGGGTGAATTCCGTAAATGATGTAAATCATGGCGCGGGTCAGGGAGTGCAGATCGAGCATCATCTGTTTGAAAATGAGTCACATACCATCAAAAGATTTTTTGATGAAGATGACATCAGGGATTTCTTTAGGGATTTTGAGATAGAATTTTTAAATGAAGAGATCATGACTAGATACAGTATGGAGAAACGTCTGTACAGAGGTCTGGTCAGGAAGAAATAAGATTCAGGGGATGAGCATACAATGGCGGTTGAGAATCCATGGATGGAAATGCAGATAGTAAATCAGATAAAGATTTCCGAGAATTTTAAGAATACATGTTATATCGCATCAAAAAAGGATGATGGTGTAACAAGTGAGGAAGAGAAGAAAATCCTCGAAAAGATAAATAAAGAGACTGATTCTTATATAAAAGCTTTAAGAAAGATCATTCAGTAGTGATCAGGGTGAATTAGAATATATTTATGAATTATACCGAGTTTCAGATAATAATATCCATAATCATCCTGTTTTCGCTGTTTTTTCTCATATTTCTCTTTAAGATACTTTTTTGGCGTTCACATATCGAGACACCTGAGAAAAGAGCGGGGAGAATAGGAGAGCGTTTTGTGAGTGAACTTATTTATGAAACGTTAGATGATGAAGACAGGCTGCTTACAAATGTTCATATATTCGCTGATGACAAACAGACTGAACTTGATAATCTCATCATAAACAGTAACGGTGTTTTCATAATAGAGGCCAAGAATTACCATGGAGAAATCTTTGGTGATGAAGAGGATGATGAGTGGATAAAGAATAAGATCACACCGGCCGGAAACGTATACCAGACAACAGTCATAAATCCCATAAAGCAGGTGAAGAGACAGATCCATATCCTTGCGACACTTTTAAGAGAAAACGGGATTGATGTCTGGGTTGAAGGGTATGTTTTCTTTGTGGAGAGTAATTCTCCGATATACAGTGAGTATGTTCTTGAGACACGCTCTGACATAGATGAGGCGATACATACAGCTTCTAAAAAGAAGTTATCAGTAAAAACACAGGATGAGATAATAGCGATACTTCAAAGGTGAAGAAAGGAAGATACATGAAATATTCAGAAACGGGATTCAGACAATTCTATAAACAGTTTGTGGCAGTACCTGTCACTGAAAGAACAAAACAGGCACTTGAGGGATTTCCGGGATATGAGGATGCCAATTACATTGTCACATACGGATATTATGACAGGGATGCGGGACTTACTTTAGAAGTGTTGTGCGGCGCAAGGTTTTTAAATGGCAAGGTTCAGTATGCCATCGGAAATGATTCGATATCTTCAACTATAAGGATAAACAATGTGGAAGATGATGAATGCTATCTGATAAAAGATGATGGAACACTTTCCAAAGAGCATATGAAAAAGATTGAGAAGCTCAGTGCATATGATGCATCGCAGGATATAGAGAACACCCGTACAATGCCTTTTTTGGATGCGAGCAGGGACAAGGTGTTCATAGATGATGTACTCGTTTATCTTATGAAGGATGGACTTAAGAATGAGGGATGCTACACAAGGATTACAGGACTTGGAGAACACTGCCTTGTAGGTGAACTGCTAAACGAACCTGCGCAGAATTTCGGATGTCATAAGGGTGATAAGATATCGTTCTTTGTCACAGAAAAAGAGGATAAGTCTGTCATATGCTTCACGGATATGGATGAAACGTAATAAGGATAAATTTCTTTGATGGAGGTAAATGTTATGGCTACAGCAAAAACATCGGCAAAGACTACGGCAAAGAAGACCACAGCTTCTTCTGCAAAGAAGACGGGACAGACCGCAAAAAAGACAACTGCGAAAAAGCCCGCAGCAGCAAAAAAGACTTCTTCGAGTGCAAGCAGGATACAGGTTACAGCGACAGAAAAGAAACTGGTCGAGTTATACCGAAATGCGGATTCTGATACAAAGAAAGCTGCTATCGCTCTTCTTAAGGGTGAGAAGACTCAGACAGGAAATATCTTATCATCGATACTTGAAGACAGTGGCCTTATAAACAACCTGACAGATATGATTCCGGGATTTAAAAAGTAATGTCAGAGGTTTTTAAAAACAGATCGTTTTATATAATATCCGCTCTGATACTTTTTCTGACAGAATGTCTGATAGCACTGTTTGTTCATGACAGGATAGTAAGGCCGTATATAGGTGATCTTCTGGTAGTGATCCTTATCTGTATGGTAGTAAGGAGTTTTATACCAAAAGGCATATATAAACTTCCGCTGTATGTCTTTATATTTGCGGTCATTGTGGAGATTCTGCAGTTTGTGGATGTGGTCGGTTTGTTAAGAGTCTCTGACATGGCGGTCGCACGAACGATAATAGGAACAAATTTTTCATGGATAGATATCATCATGTATGCCATAGGATGTGTTATTACATGGATATTTCAGGTGTTTATCTGTAAAGACAGGAAGACTGATACAGACATATAATCGCTGCGTTTACTCAGAGTAAACGATTCGTCGGTTGTTTTTTTGCTCCGGCGGATAGTAGGATGACTGTCGGAGGTGATAGTTATGGATTCAGACAAATTCGGTCGCTTTGTGGCTGAGAGACGAAAAGAGTTAAATATGACTCAGAAAGATCTGGCTGCAAAAATTCAGGTGACAGACAAAGCGGTAAGCAAGTGGGAAAGAGGAGCTTCACATAGTTAAAGATATATGCAACCCATGCTTACTTCATACATAAAAAGGAATATAGAATACCACATGTAGCGTTTAATATGTTATCGGGACTATCTGTTGAGTAACACAATCATAGTTATATAAAAAATCAACTGATTCAAAAGTAGACTAAATCAGAACGTTAAATTAAGAAACAAATAGGAATAGTCAGACAAGAGGTATGGAAAGCATACCATGATGGGAAGGCGTTTTTGTCATAGCCTATATGCGTGAAATTCAATGTTGAAATAGATCAGAGCGGATGATATATTAAATTTGTGGGATATAATAGATCTCTGTGGGGGAGATACAGCATGAAGGGGTATAAAGGGACAAATAATAGAGAATTATAAGATAATAGGGCGTGATCATGCTAGAAACATGATCTTCGCTCTTTTTATGTTTTATAAAGGTGTTGGAGGTTTTATGAAAAAGAAGTTATGTACGTTGATGTGTGTTGTAATGGCAACAGTCAATCTGCAGACACCTGTGTATGCAACAGAGATCCAAAATGAAGAACACATCGAAACAGAAGTTGAGGATCCGATAGAAACGCTGGTGTCTGATCAGCTTAATGATATATATGAGGGAGAAGGCTTCAAAGTATATTTTGATGTAACAGATAGCTGGTCAGGTGGATATAATGCACTGATCAAAATAGAGAATACTTCAGATTCCAATATAGATAATTGGGGATTGTCATTTGATTATACAGGTGAGATCTCAAATATATGGAATGCATCGATAACTTCGCATGATAGTAACAAGTATATTGTGAAGAATGTTGGTTGGAATCAGGATATAGCTCCGGGGCAGACAATAGAGTTTGGTATCAGTGGACAGGAAGACTATGTAGGTGTGCCAAGCGGTTATAGTTTGGCAGGTGCAATACATGAGACAGATAAAGAAGACTA
>JAFZRZ010000047.1 GCA_017619635.1 Lachnospiraceae bacterium
ATTGTCGGTTACTTTCACATACGAATCGGTAACACCTATCTCAACTGCTATAAAGCCACCCGATGTTCCTTCCATGTCACCCTTCTTTGAAGAAGCTTCGGTCTGAAGTTTTAAATCGGCATTGAGTTCAACATTGCCACCTGCATTGAGCACGCTGTCTCCGGCCACCTTGATATGTGTATCGCTTACTCCGATCGAAAGAGCTATCGCTACGGGAAGCTTGCCTGTACTTGCCTCACCCTTGACATTGATATCGGAAGTTGCATCCGCTGTTATGTCTCCGCCGGATTTGAGCTTAGCACTCTCTATATCAATATGTACATCTGATACTGCAAGTCCGAATGCCAATGGTATAAATAATGAAGCAAGCATATCGTTGCTGACATCGATCATAACCGTTGCTGCTGCCTTGAGGATGATGTTCCTGCTCGCCTCAAGTGCACCCTTAAGGTTGATACCTGACTCGCCGACTTTAATATTGAGGAAGTTGAGGTCATCATCAATACCGGTCTGTCCGAACAGGTCAAGCAGATCATGTGTCTGGCTTGTAGTTGCTTCTATAGAAATGCTGCCCACCTTTGCGATAAGCTTTGCATTCTCCTCAACGGTAACAACCGCTTTTGAATAGAAGTCCATGAAGCTTCCGGAAAGTTCTCCGTTTTCTCCAACGGTCTGTCCTGTCATTTGTTCAAACTCTGTTGTATTAAGTTTGTAAAGATCATCAGTGTCGATCGCGTTGATCTTAATATCCAGTGCTGTGATGGTTCCGCTGATCGTAAGCTCTTTGGCTTTTATTACCAGGTTCGCTCTCGGTACATTAAGATCACCTATCTTTACATCCTTGCCGTCACCTTCGATGATCAGCTTTGTCAGGAACAGATTTGTTTGGGTCCAGTTCGCAGTCAACGCATCATCGAAGCTGCCTGTGTATCTGTAGTTCGTGAACGACTGTATACCTGATGCCGAAAGACTTGTTATGTTTTGTGTCTTTTTATTCTCAAGTGAATCGGTAAAGGTTTCGATATTTGGTATACCGTTTATCACAAGCTTCTTTGTCGAATCATTAAAAAGGATGATCTGATTTGTATTCTTTGATATCCTGTTATCCGTATCGGCAAGTATACCTATCAGGTCGAGTGTGTCATCTCCGGCTCCTGCGATTATGTTGACTGATCCGATCGCATTTGCAAGTGATGTGTCGATCTGTATAACATCATCTCCGTCTGCGGTGTTGATCTTAAGTGTTCCGTCTTGGTCATCCACTGTCGAAGCTGTGGAAGCTGATACATAATCTTCTCCGGCTCCGGTTTCGATGTTGGTATTGATCTTTCCGGAGGTCTGAACAAAACCTATCGTGTCGTCTCCGGCTCCCGAATCAACTTTTGCATTTTTTACATCACCTTTGATATTGAGTGAGATGTTATCATTGCCTTTTGTTCCGAATACCTCTATCTTATTTTTGTCTGTTCCGGTCACATCGATCGTTCTGCCTTTTGAGAAATACAAACCTGCCAGAACCGTGCTGATGTTGTTGATGATGATCGCGCCGTTAACATGTACTCCCGTTTCTGCTGCGGCATTGATCGTTTCCTTGTTGATTATTTTTGTGCTTTCATCTGCCGGTGCATGTGAGCCTTCACTCAAAATGTAAAGAGTGAAATCATCGCTCAACTTTCCTGCGGCTACCTTGTCGGAAGAGATCGTAACATCACCGTCGTATTCTCCGTCAGCAACCGTGATAGTTATGCTTTTGATCGACTGGTCGGTAACTCTTGAAAGTGCATCATCGATTGCTTTCTGAATAGCGTTCTGTGATTCAGTCACCGTCACCTTAGTCC
The DNA here is from genome assembly GCA_017619635.1 of Lachnospiraceae bacterium. Lineage (GTDB taxonomy): Bacteria > Bacillota > Clostridia > Lachnospirales > Lachnospiraceae > Colinaster. The sequence goes on from JAFZRZ010000047.1 coordinate 1,839, forward strand.
ATGTTGTTGTTGCCGGTGTTCCCGCTTCCGTATCAGCAGGTGTATCAACCTTGGTGATCTTATCTGTACGGCCTGATGAATTTTCAAGTGCATCTGCCATACATTCCGGTGCGACTGCATCTCCGCCATCCGTCAGAGTGACACTTATGGAATCCGGAGTAAGTCCAGGATCGGTATGGGGATCCTTACTGAATGTCTCCGTAACAGTTATTGAGGGCATGTCATTCACATGCTCAGCTACCGGATCGGTTGATGTTGTCAACGTGTTGGTCTCGGTACCACTCTGGTCCTTTATTACTTCAACGACGCTTGCGCTGCCTTCGGGCTGCTCGATCGTGATAGTCTCTTCAGCGACGTCTTCCGCTTCTTCCGCATATGCCGGAATGACTCCCGTATGCAGTATGGTCACAGACGCCAAAAAAGCGGCCAGTCCCATCGCCATCCTGAAACGGCGTTTGCTTGCGCGTATTCCTTTCGTTAATTTCATCTCGTCTGCTGACGATTGTTTTTCAAAGTAATCTTGACTCAACATGTCTTTCCCCTTGATATTTGTATTCAATCTTGTGATCTTCATATCGTTCATCATCAGTTCCATCTGTTTTTATTCGCGTTTTACTCTTCTTTTATCTCAAATAATTGATTTATCAACTCGGTCGCCATCTGTGCCGTTTCTTCATTCCTGTCTTCTTCGTCGTATTCGATGGCTGCTTTCAGATCGTTGAATGTTCCTTCGTGATCGGGTTCCTCCAGCGAGAATTTACATACGGCTCTTGAGTAATAACAATACTGCTTCATGTAGCCAATGTTTATTGATCTTGTGAACTCTTCAACCGCTTTGTCATAATCACCGTCCGCCATAAAGCAAACGCCTTTGTCATAAGCCACATCCGGATATGCTTCTTCGTAACCCGTCATCTTTGTGAGATGCTTCATGGCTCCTGCGAAATCCTCACGTCCCAGAGCTATCACCGCCAATGTGTGCTCCACATCGTTTTTGTAGGTTCCATCCTTGTCGTATTCCGTCAATAATCCGCATTGAACCTCGGCTTCTTCGGTCTTTCCTTCACTCATGAGTGCCTGTAGATAAGTCGCTCTCATGTCCGTATCTTCCGGTGCAATCTCGAGGTATGCAGCCAGGGTTTTCTCCAGATTCTCAATGTCGTTTGCCGTGTAATAGATCTGGATCAGAACCATGTACGCATCGCTTGAATCCGGCTTGCATTCGATGACCGATTCAAGCGCTTTTACCGCCTCATCATTGCGTCCCAGAAGGGTCAATAAACAGCCTTTCTTCGTTAACAGTTCTGCGTAGAAGTCTTCTCTTTCATCCCGAGGACACATTTGCAAACACTTATCTATGTAAGTAAGAGCATCTTCATATCTTGCGGATCCTATGTAGATGCTCGCTGTCAGATAACAGTCATTCAAGTCATCCGTTCCTTTGAGTGTCTGGATCAGATTCCAGGTTCTTTCAGTTCTCTTTTTATTGATATATTCCGTGTTTTCAGCCAGGTATTTCATGGCTTCATTTGTCTCTTGTGCGGAGATCTTAATGCTTGTAACCGTCCCTGCCCAATAGGTGACTACCATGGTCAAAACCAAAAATATCGCCGTCACACGGATCCAACTCTTCTTTTTTCTCGTCTTCATACTCTTGTGTTTACTTCGGTCTATATATTACCTTTCCAAAAAAGATCAAATTGTCATTTTTCTGAGTGGATTTTTTGTCATTTTGGAACATATTTTTGGACACAAAAAGACAATATTATCCCACCGTTTCGATTGTATCACATAAATTTCATCCTGTGTTAAAGTGTGCACGAAATGCAGAAATTCGTGCACGAAATGCAAAAAAAATTTTCCGTGCTCGTGCACCGTTTCCATTTTGTCGGATTATGTAAATCAAACATCTTTTCGAAAACAAGCTGTTTATTCTTCTCAAAAATGATCCCGGTATCGCTTCAACATAAAAATCCCGGATCAGATTTTGGGTAAAATGCGGTCTTGGACACCAATCCGGTTTCTACCTATTATAAAGCAGCAAATCCTCATAATAGAATTTTAAGCCAGCGATGATAATCCTGCTTAGTAAAAATTTTAAAATCAGGATCAGATTTTTAACTTGGACACTCTTTGATTGTCCTTCATAACTCATCAGTTCATGTTGACGGGGTCAGATTTCGCTCCTCTTTTTTATCTTCTAAAGGCCAATTTTCGCACTAAACCCGCAGTATAATATGCATTATTTATGCATATTTATACGTTCGCTTATAATTAAAAAACCATTGTTTTTTATCTTCTGTTCCCTCTTTTCAAAGCGTCATATGACACCAATTTCGATCAGTATCTTAAGTTTTTTACCTCTGATCTGACATCAAAAATGATCGCTAAACCGCTTTCATCAATCTAAAATTTTAAGTTTTTTGTCCAATCAGACAGACAATATCGCTTAAATTCCTCCATATATTTTTACTTTCTGGAGCCGTTTACGACTAAAAATCCTGATCAAAACATGAGAAAATGACAACAAAAAAGGCATCAAGCCTTCGCTCAATGCCTCAATTCCTATTGTCTCGTTGCTCTTTTTTCTTTTTGGTGTGATCAGATCATCCTAAAGCTTTCAGCCACCTCGTCTAAAACTTTCATAAGTACCTTTTCATCTTCTGTTCCGACATATTCCTTAGGGTATTCCATACACAATCCAAGCTTTTCTTTACTGTTTTTATTGTCCTTTTCAAAGGCATAATAGTATAACTGATCACCGTAATACTCAGTCAAAGTCTTATACAGGAACATCCCGTTGGCCGGTTTCATACCTTCGGATAAGCCTTTTTCATTGTATGTTTCAATGGCTTCATAGATACCGGAATCTGTTAAAACCATGACACACGGAACGTCACTGTGCTTGTTTTCTCTGCCTTCAGAAGCATAAACTGCTAAGGCTTCTACCTCCATCGCATTCGATCTGGTCTGTTTAAAAGAGGTATCGATCTCATACTCAAAGCCTGCAGCGTCATCAGTGATCACATGCTTTTCTTTTGTAAGCTTTATTTTGTTTTTATCCTTTGAAAAGCCAAACAATCCCATCTGCTTTACCCGAAACGATGCCTTACACAAACTTTACAGCTGTACCGTATGCTATTACCTCAGCTGCTCCCTGCATGATGGCAGATGATGAGTATCTGATGTTCACAATAGCATCAGCACCAAGGTTTTCAGCCTCCATTACCATTCGCTTTGTTGCAAGAACTCTTGCTTCATTCATCATGTCGTTATATGCGGTAAGCTCACCACCAACAAGAGTCTTAAGTCCCTGTGTGATATCCTTTCCCACATTTTTTGACTGGATCGTACTGCCCTTTACCAGGCCCAACATCTCAAGTTCTTTGCCGCTGATATAATCAGTATTTACTAAGATCATCCTCTTCTCCTCCTTTTATCTCGTTAATCCTCTGTATACAAACATATATCATCAAACCCGCAAATATCAGCGGAATGATACCAATGATCACCTTAAAGATTCCCGGTACAGCATAGATCAGAAGGCCAAAATAGAGTATATAATACAGTATAACCAATATTGTGACAACGATCGGTGCTATCATTTTCTTTTCATGCTCGTTCATCTAATACCCCCTCTATGCATTATTCATCTCTTCCACTGCTGTGATCGGCTTTATGCTCATCTCCGTCCAGGCAGGTAAAAATCCGCTCTTAACAGCATTCCTTACCGACCTTATATTTGACCATGCCGAACAGTAAAACGGCACCTTTCCACGTTTTAAGATCTCCAATGCAAGCTTGGAGGTTATCGCTGATGCAATACCCTTTCTTCTGTATTCGGGCAACACATCGACGCCTATCTGCCACATATCTTTTGCATCTGCAGAGCATCCCGAGAGTCCTATAAGCTTATCTCCATCGTATGCACCTACGCCCAGAACATCCAGATTCTTCCTGTCACTGCACAGTGCATTGGACCATTCTGGCAGATATAAACTCTCAAAATCAGCCTGTTGCAATACTTTAAACTCGTATTCACAAGGCAGATCTTCCATTCTGTCAGGATCAAAAAGATAGTATTCAGCCATAAAACATACTGTCTGTCCAAACGGTTTTATACGCTCGTTAAGCCAGTACATATTGGGTGTCTCAAAGCAGTGATAGAACTCAAATCTGTTTATGTACTCATTGACCACATCTGTCAATTCTTCAGTTGAAGCTACAACTATATTGTTACCATATGAGATAAAGTTACATCCGATAGGCAGTTTATAATATTTCTTTACATCCGGCCCCATCTTAAAAGGTACGATGACATTCTTATCTGAGAGAAAATCCTCAGCCTTACATCCTATATCCTGTGCCGACTGCTCCATTGCAATCTTCAGCATATCTTTATAATTCATTATCTTTTTCCATCCGTATAAAATACAAACAGGAGACCGCTTAGGATCTCCTGTTGATCAATCTGATAAACTCTTAATCGAAGATTTCACTGCAATAATCAGCCTGCAGCTTCAAAATTCATTCCACTCAACAATCCTCTGTCGCGGTTTTTCATGTTCTTTGTATAAGGATTGTCCTCATTCTTGTATTGGATCTTGGTAGTTGTTGTTCCGCCTGACACATATACTCTGCCGCACTCCGGACATACCGCTGTATGTATGGCTACTGATGCCTGAAGGACTTTTCCTCCTCCCTCGGCAGCTTTCTTGTAAGCATTCGATACATGCTCGCCCTCATGTGCTCTGACTGCAGCACCTGCTGCGCTTGGATCTATATGCTGTGCCGTCTGGAACGAAACATTACTCTCATCTGATCCATCCTGGTATTTTCTCTCTTTACATGTCTGACATTCTGCAGGAGATACCCTTTTACCGGGATGTACTTTGGTATCTTCACCCGGATTAAGCACCGGTTTTCCTGTTTCAGGAGTTCCGGTTATGCCCGCACCTGCTCCAACAGCCGCACTGTATGCGCCGCCGTATCCGTTATTCATTCCATATCCGTATGAACCTATTCCGAATGGTGACATGGGCATCCTCCTCTCCTTGAAGAAACTAACCTAAATTAATAATATCACATTTACCTGTAAATTGCACTATTAATTTTCTGACAACTTGTCGTTCGATGGCATTTTGTCAAACTTTATTCTTCGTATTACAGACAATTACTGTCCCATTATCTCCTTGATGTTTTCAATAAGAATTGTATTCTCTTCTTTTCTCTTGATTGCCAGCCTGATATACTGTTCTCCATTCTTAACCTTGCTGGTAAGATCTTTTATAAGAATATTCTTACTGTATAATTGAGCACACAATTCTTTAACATCAATGCTGTTTGCTACCTTACACATGATAAAGTTGGCTTCAGAAGGATATACAGTGATCCAATTGATCTTTTTAAGGCCTTCGATCATCTCAGTTCTGCTCTCCCTGAAACCTGCCAAAGCCTTAGCATAATCTTTTTTATATTTTTCGTAGATCTGCATATAGAATTCGCCAAATGAATTTATGTTCCAGATGGCTACATCCTTCTTGATATTGCCTATAACTTCACAATCACTGCTTGCCATAACCCCCAGTCTCAAACCTGGAACTCCGTACGACTTTGATATGCTCTTCACCACATACAGCCTGTTATATGAACCAAGGTCAGTCTCATTAATAAGTGTAACATCCCTCTGGCCGTTCTCATTGGCAAAGTCAACAAACGATTCATCCAATATAAATCCGATGTTTCTTTCTTTACACCAGTCAATAAGCACTCTCAGATCAGAATACGGGATATAGTTTCCACTAGGATTATCTGGATTGATGATTATGAGCCAGTCAATCTTATTCTCTCCAAAGTATCCCATGATATCATTCGCTGTATATGAGAAATCCTCATTGGAACTCTTGAATACAACCATCTCTCCCTGATATCTGTTTGGATATTCTTCAAATGTAGGTCTTACTACACCTATACGTCCCCGAACCACGTTTTCCATCATGGACTTAATCAACTCAGCAGCACCGTTTCCTATCACTATATGTTCCTTATGAACACCAAAGTTTTTGGCGGCTAAAAGAGAGTTGACTCTCATTCCGGAAGGATACTGAACAAGAAGCTCTCTAAAATTCGATTTTATCTCGTTGACCATCTTTTCAGGCGGGAAGTACGGATTAACAAGATAACAGTAATCCATAAGTTTGGGATATCTCCAATATCCGCCATACCTGCTTGCGATAGCTTCATATGCCTTCTTATTATCATCAGGGAATAACGTGCATGCTATATCAAGGTCCTGTTCATCATCGATCTCATACCAAACCTCTCCATTAAGTCTCTTGACACGTATTCCTGTTCCCTCTAACATTGCTATGAGCTTTATTACAGATTCATAATACTCATTAACACCCATAGCCTTAAGATATGCTTCCAAGAATGGAATATATACGTTAGAAGAAAAATCCTTATCAAATTTATAAATATTTACAGTCTTAAAATACTTTTCCTTTTCTTCGAATCTCAGATATTTGCCCGGAACAAAATCTACGATCCTGTCCTCATCGTCGATAACTGTACAAGTTCCATCCATCCAACTCTCATAATGATCCACTAAAGCAAGAGTCTTTCTTTCATCATCCAGCAAGGCGTCTATTAGCGCTTCCTCAAAGATAAGATCTGACTCCAACAAAAGAGTATCTTCAGCAATAAGATAATCCTTGGCAAGAAGAAGTGAGTAAATGTTATTTGTAGTATCATATATGTCATTCCTGACATAAACGATTGGCGTACTGATACCAAGCGAATCAATGTACTTTTCCAAATTCTCTCTTTGATATCCATCAACTATAACAATCTTAGACAAAGATTTTTTGTCCAAGATACGAAGTGCACGCTCTGCCAAAGTGATACCGTTTACCTCAACCATACACTTTGTATTATTCCTGGTAAGCTCTTTTAATCTCTTACCCATTCCTGCTGCCAGAATTACCGCTTGCATATAACCCTCCAATCTACTTTTTAGAGTATTCAATCAGTTTCTTTATTATGTATCTTCCGCCAACTTCTGCACTGTTTCCAACATTATACAGATACTGTTCTCTTATGTTCCTCATGGAATCTTTGCTGAATCCGCTCTCAGTCAACAACCTGTGAGCAGTCTCAGCTGCCTTGTCACAGTCTTTGGGATCGATCGATATACCTATCTTATTACGTATCTCTATATCAAAAGGAACAACATCTATCTCTTCATAGTCAGGATTCATCACTTTCATAGGTGTATCCACAAATAATGTAGGTTTAAGTGTTGTAAATGAATACTCATAAGCTATTCCCGACCAGTCGGTGATCATGATATCTGCATTAAATACTGTTGAATTTGAAGAAAAATCAGTTTGAAGCGTAAAGTTTTCATATTCTGAATACCTTTGTCTCAATTCATTAAGCTTTTCTTCATTATGACGAACATACTGAGGATGAGGTCTTACTATAACATCATAATCTTCCTTTAATAATGATCCCAACAGATCATCGATACATGAATCCATAATGTTATCAGGCTGCCATGAGGGTCCGATCAGAACAACAGGCTTTGTATGTTCAGTGCCGTTATCGGCATTTTCATAATCCTTTATCATGTTGTCGATCAGGCAGTATCCATATTTTACGAGATTCTTTTCCTTAAGCTCATATACTTTTTCCTGAGCCCTTATCTCATTATATACAAGATCATTTGCAACAAATATGGTATCAAAATAATCAATGGCATGCTTTCTTAAGACAAGATTCAGGCTATTGATACCATGATCCATATATACATATTCAATATCATTCTTTATCAACGATCTTTTTATCTGATATTTCTGAAGATCAGGCATAGTCATAACGACCATATCTGCATCCATCTTCATCATGAGCACTATAAGTTTATTCTCACCTATATAGTATGTTCTGAAGTTATCTGAAGATAAGGCAAATACTTCATCATTTATATCGCTGGTAATGTAATGTATAACTATATCGGTCTTTGAAAGAATGAATTCTATAACGTCTTTGAAATACTTATAAAATCCATTCTTTTCAGAATAGAATACTATCTGCTTGTTTCCATATTTAAAGAATCTCTTATAATCCTGTTTCTCCCTTGCAAGTTCTTCTTTGCTGACCTGTTTCTTTGCAGACTTTTGATACTGTTCAACCTTGTCAAGTTCTGCCCTGCTCTCTTTTAACGCATCATAATCAATGTATTTTTTGGGGCTGATGCACGCGTTAAGTATAAAAAGCTGAACCACGGCCAAAAGATTACCTATCGTCCAGTAAAGTGCAACTCCAGCCGGAACAAAGAAACCAAGATACAGTGATAATCCTACAGATATACCCATAGTGGTATACTTGTTAGCTTTGCTCTGTTCTGCCTGAAGCACGTTTGCCTTGTTCTGTATAAAGCACATAAACCACGCCGATACAGCAGCGATAAGAGGCACCAGTATGTATCTTCCCATTGCCTTAGCAGGTATGACACTCAGATCAAATCCAAAGAAAAGTGTATCATCAACACTGAATCTTTTTAGACCCTCAACCACGCCCATCAATACGATAAGCTGAACTATAACTGGCACAAGGTCAAGCATCGGATGATAGTTTTCCTTTTTATAAAGCTTATAGTTCTCCTCAGAGATAAGATCAGAACTTCCATAGAACTTTGCTTTTATACGGTTCATTTCCGGATACATCTTGACCATCTTTATAGAGTTGAACTGTACGAGTACTGATATTGGGATCAATATGACCTTACTGAGTAACGTAAAAAAAACGATAGACCATCCATAATCCGGTATGATCTTATAACATCCCGCCAAAAGTGCGGCAAAGGCTTTTCCTATTGCTGTTATCATCTGATTATTTCCTTATACATATATTTTTACACTCACAAATTGATATTCTACCATATCAGGCGCATTTACTCAATATTTGCCGGGATAATCCGTCCCTGTGTCCTGTCCGTACTGTCTTAAAAATCCCTCAGAATCCTTCTCCATCTTAAGCATTGTGTCAAATGCCATTAAAAACATCTTGTCAGGATTACTCTGCATGTCATAAAGGCCTCTGTCCAGATCAGATTTAAAATGATCCATCTGCCAGATCATGATATCCACAACAGTCATGCCGCCAACACTGTACTCTCCAAGAAAAGTGCGATTATCCATATAGTAGAGATATTCTTTCATTATCTGATCAGAAGCATTAAGCCTCTCTATAAGATCATCCGCAAAGGCCGTATCTTTTCCGGCATTTTTTGCGATCATATATGTCCATTCTCTTAAATCATTTTCTCTTTTTTGCATTTCCATCATCCATCCCTTAGTATTTATGAGCTGATTTAACGCATGTTCAAAACACATCAAACTTATTTTATCATATTTATATATGCAGCATCTCAGTATTTGAACAAAAAAGAAGTGACTTATGCCACTTCTTTTACCGGTTTCTTACCGTCTCGATATCATTCTTTATCTGTTCTTTTAATTCATCGAGTGAATCAAACTTCCTTTCAGGCCTTACCATTCGTATGAGATTGACTGTTATCACCTTGTCATAGAGTTCCTCATCAAAGTCAAAGATAAATGTTTCAACAACAGGCTTTTTCTCATCAGTCACCGTGGGTTTGACACCGACATTTGTGATGCCTTTGTAATGGCCTCCGTTATATGATATCAAAGCCTCATAAACCCCGTATGGCGGAAGGAGTTTATCTGCTTCTGGAACAATGTTGACGGTAGGCATGCCTAGTGTTCTTCCTATCTGTCTTCCGTGGCTTACAACTCCTGTCACACTGTAATATGCCCCGATATATCTTGCAGCATCCTCCATCCTTCCCTCTTCTATCACTGATCTTATAAGGGAAGAGCTTATCTCAACACCGTCTTCCTTTACTTTTTCGAATACCTTTACATCAAATCCTCTTCTTGAACCATATACCTGTAAAAGCGCGGTGTTTCCTTTTCCCTCACCTCCAAAAGTGAAATCACTTCCGCAGACAACGCATTTGACATGAAGTCTTCCTATTAATATATCCTCTATGAAATCCTCTGGACTTATGCCTGCACTTTCTTTTGTGAGAGGATATTCTATCAGAACATCCACTCCGAGTCTTTCAAATATATGCCGCTTTTCATATCGTGTTGTGACACCTTTGTATTCCTGCTTTGAAAAGAATGCGACAGGGCTTGGATCAAATGTGAAAATGACGATCTTATATCCGTCTTTCCTGTAATCCTCCAGGTAGCTTAAAAGATGCTGATGGCCTCTGTGGATACCGTCAAACTTTCCTATAGCGACACAGCATCCTTCTTCTATATTAAATTCTGTTGTTTTCTCTATTATTATCATAGTAAATCCCGCTAAGACCAACCGAAGATATTTGACATCCCGTCCTCTTTCTGCTACCATATGGCTGTGTGTGATGAGGGAGTAGCTAGCGGACTTTCCCGGAATAAGTCAACAATCTCGACAGTATATGTCTGGCTTATTTTAAAATGTGAGACTCATGTACAGTTTTACTGTATATGTGTCTATTTTTTTACAACAAAACAAATATCAATTTAACATTCCCGCATGTCAGATCATTGCTGGCATGACTGGAGATTTGGAGGAATCACATGATACCTGTACTCTTATTTATTGTAGGTCTTATTCTTCTCATAAAAGGAGGCGACTGGTTCGTTGACGGTGCAGTCGGTATAGCGCACAAGTTCAACATGCCCGAGATCCTGATCGGAGCCACCGTTGTAGCCATCGGTACCACCCTTCCCGAAGTCATGGTCTCAGCAGGAGGTGCACTCAAAGGACTAGGTTCTGTGGCATACGGTAACGCACTCGGTTCGATCATCTGTAACACAGCCCTTATATCAGCGATCACCATAGCCGTTAAGCCTTCAGATGTTGATAAAAAGAGTATGAAGACTCCGGTCATCTTCTTTTCCCTGGCTCTTATCATATACCTGTTTGTTTCATACTTCACAGGAACATTTTCAAGGATAAGCGGTATAGCTCTTTTGCTTATCTTCATTATATATATGTTTATTTCAGTCAGACAGGCTCTGTCCGTTAAGGATGACGCTTCAGCAAAGAAAGTATCATCAGATGAAGGATCAGATAAAACAGATGATGATAAAAAGGAAACCTCGACCGTAAAGTTTGTGATCCTACTTGTTATAGGAGCTGCTCTTATCGCTGTCGGCGCAAGACTTCTTGTTGATAACGGTACTATAATAGCAACTCAGCTTGGTGTTCCAAGCACTGTTATTGCTCTCACATTCATAGCTCTCGGAACTTCCCTTCCCGAGCTCGTGACCGCCATAACATCTCTTGCAAAAGGTTCAGGGTCGCTTTCACTCGGAAATATAATCGGTGCAAACCTTTTTAACCTGGTACTCGTAAGCGGTCTTTCGATCACGCTCGCACCCTTTGATGTGCCCTGCGACAAGCTGATCGCCGGGATCAATTCATCACTTATCATAGATATCCCCGTAATGCTCCTTGTATCAGCGATCATGATAGTACCTGCTCTTATACGCGGTAAGATGTCACGTATACAGGGAATTCTTATGTTAGCCATCTATGCTGCATTCTGTACTTTGCAGTTTGTTCTTTAAAACAGTTTATTCATCAGGTCTTCAAATGTGATATCAGCATCATCAGATACTGGGATCTCGAGATCTTTAAAAGACCTGTATACAGGCATACGCTCTTCATAGAGTTTCATGACCCCTCCGTTTTGCGACAGGGGTCTTTTTTCTGTCGCCAGAGTCTTTGGATCTTTGTTTAAAAATACGATATAGCCGTTACTCTTTAGCGCAACGCGGTTTTCCTCTCTTAATACAGCGCCGCCTCCGGTGGCTATGACAATACCGCTTTCCTTTGAAACCTCTTTAACGACCTCACTTTCCATGTCTCGGAATTTGGCTTCTCCATTTATTGTTATACAGTCTCCGGGAGTGATACCGAATTTTACGGTGAACCTCTCATCCGTATCAACAAACTTACATCCAAGCTTTTGAGAGAGCATCTTTCCTATAGTGCTCTTTCCGCTTCCTGGCATACCAGTAAGGACGATGTTCTGTTTCTGTTTATATATCCTGTCCGTTATACTGTCGATCTTTTCACAGATATCCTCATCAGGCTCGTCTTTTACATTAAGACTCACGTTTTTATTCTCTTTCCATATCTCCTCAGAATACCATCCCTGTGCAACGAGCATCACAAGACCGTTCTTTGCCGGTATTCCTCTTTTTAATGCCTCTTTTACAAGTCTTGTATTGAGCGGATTGTAGATCACATCCAAAACCGCTTCAAGATTTGAAAAAATATCAAGGTCCACAGGTATATCATCATTGTTCGGGAACATTCCGACAGGAGTCGTGTTAACGAGTATCTGTGCATCTGACCATGTTTTGTGATCATCATATGTTGAATGGATCACATCTGATTGTGTATCATCATCGATGCTTTTCCTTGATACTATGACAACTTTTGAAGCACCGCGTTTTAATGCGACATATGTTGCTGTCTTAGATGTGCCTCCGCTTCCAAGGATTACCACCTTTTTATCTTTCCAGATATTTAAATTGTTATATACTGCTCCAACCTGTCTTGAAAGATATGCAAATCCCAGACAGTCGGTGTTGTATCCGTATATTTTTCCGTCCTTTTTATACAGTGTATTGACACATCCTATCTCTGAAGATATCTCATCCGGGATGCAGTATCTCATTGCGACTTCTTTATACGGTATCGTCACATTTATACCGTCAAAGTCTGCTTTAGAAAGGTACTCATCCACCTTGTCCTTTGAAACGGGAATGAGCTCATAATCCTCATTTCCCATCTCCCCATGTAATATCTTTGAAAAACTGTGTCCGAGTTTCTCCCCCAAAAGTCCGTAACTCATGTATTGCTCCTAAATCTTTCTTAACTCTCTAAAAAAGACCCCGCAAGCGAGGTCTTTTTAACCAAATCATATTTGTAAATCTTATTACAGTAACTTCTGCTCCATTGCATCGGGATCTACCGAATACTGGATAGCTGTCTCTCTGTCGATCTTGAATGCATCATACAGCTCTTTGAGCGAATCATCCATTGTGATCATACCCATCTTACGGTTCGTCTGCATAACTGAGTTAAGCTGATGTGACTTACCTTCACGGATCATGTTCTTAACAGCGTTTGTTGTATGCAATACCTCGAATGCTGCTACTCGGCCGTCACCTTCAAGTGTAGGCATAAGCTGCTGAGATATAACTGCTTCCAGAACGGCTGCAAACTGAACTCTGATCTGCTGCTGCTGATGAGGCGGGAATACGTCGATTACACGGTCTACGGTACTTGCTGCACCGATAGTATGCAGTGTTGAAAGAACAAGGTGTCCTGTCTCGGCTGCGGTTATGGCCGTTGAAATTGTCTCGTAGTCACGCATCTCACCGACAAGGATAACATCGGGATCTTCACGGAGTGCAGCTCTGAGCGCATTCGCATAGGTCTCGGTATCAAGTCCGATCTCACGCTGGTTAACGATCGAAAGGTCATGTCTGTGCAGATACTCGATAGGATCTTCCAGAGTGATGATATGTGCATCTCTTCTGTGGTTGATCGTGTTAATGATAGAAGCAAGGGTTGTTGACTTACCACTACCTGTAGGTCCTGTAACCAGGATAAGTCCACGCTTTCTGCTCCAAAGGTCGATTACTGAATCAGGAACACCCAATACTGCAGGTGAAGGAACTTCTGAGTTAACCAGACGCAATGCCATGGCTGCTGTTCCTCTCTGCTTAAATGCGTTTACACGGAAACGTCCATGTTCAGGAATTGAATATGAGAAGTCGTGCTCACCGTGCTGCTCATATGCCCTCTTCTGCCAATCATTCATGATACAGTCAAGAAGTCTCTGTGTGTCCGCCGGCATAAGGATCTTATAGCTGGCATCTACCGGTATCAACCTGCCGTTAAGACGCATCTTCGGCGGCAATCCAACCGTAAGATGTACATCTGATGCACCGGAATCAATGGCTTTTACTAGTATCTCATCAATTTCATTCATAGCAATTACCCCTTACTAAAAATTTCCTTCGCTTTTCTATTCTAACACTTTTTTTCAAACATAACTACTATAATTTTGTAAATTAATTGTAAATTAGCAAAAAGTACAAAAAAAGACCTCGCATGACGGTACGAAGTCTTTGTTATTTCGTCTATATATCCCAAATTTCTTTAAGATACGATATATTAATCCATCTTGTTAACGGCCTGTGCCATACGAGAAACCTTTCTCGAAGAAGTATTCTTATGATATACTCCCTTGCTAGTAGCCATATCAATAGATTTTGTAGCAGCTGTCAGAGCTGACTGTGCTGCAGCCTTATCACCTGATTCGATAGCTGAGTAAACCTTCTTTACAGAAGTCTTAACACCGCTCTTGATGGCTTTGTTTCTCTCTGCATTTCTTTCGCTTACAAGAATTCTCTTCTTAGCTGATTTGATGTTTGCCACGTTTCTACCTCCTATAGAATAATCCACGTATACCGGTGATACATCTAAGCCGGACACGGACGATTCGATGTAAACACGCTTAATTATGATAAATCATGCCCCCGTCAATGTCAACATTTTTTTTGATTTTGTGGCTATTTTTTATCATCACTGCTCCCATCATGTTAATGACAGCCCTTTATAATAGGAAATTAGCCAGTACGACATTGCTCACATCTATACCTCTGTCTGTGAGTTTTATTATATCTCCGCTGTCTTCGAGCAGTTTCTGATCGGTCAGTTTTTTAATGACATCTCCGTAAACATCCTCTATGGATGTATTAAAGCGCTCTTTAAATCCCTTCTTTGATATACCCTCCATCATTCTGAGGCCCAAAAACATGAATTCTTCCATACGCTCATTTTTTGACAGTGGCTGGATCGCCTCATGATATCCTTCCTTATTAAGATAGTCTGTATCATCAGGGGCATCTTCCTCATCATCAAAGAAATATTCCGAAGTGGGGATATTATCGAGCTTCTCGCACGCTTTCATATATGTATATATATCAGAAGTGTTGCTGTAGCGTATACCGTTCATATAGCTTGCAGCTCCGACACCGAGTCCTAAATAGTCCGTACCGTTCCAGTATGATATGTTGTGACGACACTCATATCCCTTAAGACTGTAATTTGATATCTCATATCTGTGATAACCGGCTTCTTCAAGAATGCTCTTTGTCATGTGATACATCTGACGCTCACTGTCCTCATCAGGCAGTGAAGGCCACTTTGAATAACCTGCAGGCGAATTGATACCCGAAGTATCACAGCATGAATGTGAAAGATCATCAGAGTATATCTCATAAAAAGGTGTATCCGGTTCTATTATCAGGCTGTATGCGGATATATGCTTTGGAGAAAGTGCTGTTATCTTTTCAAGCGTTTCTTTATATGAATCCACGGTCTGACCGGGGATCGCACTCATAAGATCTATATTTATGTTTTCAAATCCGGCTTCCTTTGCCTGTGAATATGTCTCCAGGAACTGTCTGTAATCATGTATGCGTCCCAAAAGCTTAAGCTCATCATCGTTTGCAGACTGCAGACCTATGCTAAGTCTGTTTATACCTGCTTTTTTATACTGATCAAGTTTCTGTTTAGTCACGGTACCCGGATTGCACTCGATCGTGATCTCAGCTTCATTTGAAACATCAAATCTTTCCCTTATAGCATCAAGGATATCCGTTATCACTTCCCCGTCCATCAGTGAGGGGGTACCTCCACCGAAAAATATGGTCTTAACAACAAATTGACCTTTAAAGTCAATAGAATTAAGTGCAGTATATCCTATCTCCTTCTTTAAAGCCTCTATGTATCTGTCTGTGACATCTCTGTCAGCTTTATCGGACAAGAAATCACAGTACAGACATTTTTTCACGCAAAAGGGGATATGTATATATATCCCCAGTTTCTTCTTTTCTTCCATATGCATGGACCTCTTTGTGACACATTCGTCATAAATCGTCTTTTGTATGTTGACTAAAGTTTGAAGTTTCCTCTAGTCTTCGTCAAGTTTCAAAACACTCATGAAGGCCTTCTGCGGTATCTCCACATTTCCTATCTGGCGCATACGCTTCTTACCTTCTTTCTGTTTTTCAAGAAGTTTCTTCTTTCGTGTGATATCACCGCCGTAACACTTTGCAAGGACATCCTTTCTCATTGCTTTAACTGTCTCTCTCGCGATGACCTTACCTCCGACTGCTGCCTGGATGGGTATCTCAAACAGGTGTCTCGGGATCTCTTCCTTTAATTTCTCACACATCTTTCTTCCACGCTCATAAGCACTGTCCTTATGCACGATAAACGAAAGCGCGTCAACTTCTTCCTTATTTATCAGTATGTCAAGTTTGACAAGTTCAGCCTTTTCATAGCCCTTAAGATCATAATCAAATGAAGCATAACCTCTTGAACGGCTCTTCAGAGCATCAAAGAAATCATATATTATCTCATTTAACGGAAGCTCATATTTAAGGAGCACTCTGGTCTCCTCCATGTAGTCCATGCTTATATGTCTTCCGCGTCTTTCCTGACAAAGCTGCATGATGGCACCTATAAATTCCGTTGTCACCATGATCTCAGCATTGACGATGGGCTCCTCCATATAGTCTATCTCTGAAGGATCCGGGAGATTTGAGGGATTGGTAAGCTCTATCATCTCTCCGTTTGTCTTATATACCCTGTAGATAACACCGGGAGCTGTGGTCACAAGATCGAGATTATATTCTCTTTCGAGTCTCTCCTGTATTATCTCAAGATGCAAAAGTCCCAAAAATCCGCACCTGAAACCAAAGCCAAGGGCTATAGATGTCTCGGGTTCAAAATGAAGTGAGGCATCATTTAACTGAAGCTTTGCGAGCGCATCCTTAAGATCCTCATATTTTGCACTGTCTGCGGGATACATTCCGCAATATACCATAGAATGAACTTCCTTGTAGCCCGGAAGCGCCTCTTTGCAGGGATTCTCATCATCGGTTATCGTATCACCGACAGCGGTATCCTTTACGTTCTTGATCGAAGCTGTTATATATCCGACCATACCTGCGCTCAATTCATCACACGGTATGAACTGTCCGGCACCAAAGGTTCCCACTTCCACTACTTCACATACAGCACCGGTAGCCATCATCCTTATCCTGCTGCCTCTGCTGACATGTCCGTCCATCAGTCTGCAGAATACTATGACACCGCGGTATGAATCATAAAGCGAATCAAATATGAGTGCCTTGAGCGGAGCATCGGGATCACCGTTTGGCGGTGGGATCTTAGCAACTATCTGCTCAAGCACATCTTCTATACCTGTACCGTTTTTTGCACTTATCAAAGGAGCATCCTGAGCTTCAAGTCCGATCACATCCTCTATCTCATCAATTACTCTCTGAGGTTCGGCACTGGGAAGATCGATCTTGTTTATAACAGGAAAAACATCCAGGTTATGATCGAGTGCAAGATACACATTTGCAAGTGTCTGTGCCTCTATACCCTGTGCGGCGTCAACAACAAGGATTGCTCCGTCACATGCTGCCAAAGATCTGCTGACCTCATAGTTAAAATCCACATGTCCGGGAGTATCGATCAGATTAAAGATATACTCCTGTCCGTCGTTTGCCTTGTAGACCGTTCTTACGGTCTGGGCCTTTATGGTGATACCTCTTTCTCTCTCGATATCCATGTTATCAAGGACCTGCTCCTGCATCTCACGCTGGGTCAGAAGTCCTGTTTTTTCTATTATCCTGTCCGCCAATGTGGACTTTCCGTGGTCGATATGCGCAACTATACAGAAGTTACGTATCTTCGACTGATCTACTCTAGCCATAATGCTTCCTATCTGTCTTACTTGTTTTTCTTATCCTTTGAATCGGGAGTTACATCAGCTTCCGGTGTGGTCTTAGCTCCCGATGATGTGGTCTTTGATCCTGTAGGATCCTCACGAAGGGATTTAAGCATATATCTTCTTATGCCGTCCTTTGCGCTTACGATGAACACATCTCCTGCAACATCGACATCGTCTGCCGCACCTATCTCCTCAACATCCTTAAACTGATCATCGATGATGACAGCCTTTCCTTCCTTTATAACGAGTGCATATCCGTTAACAAAAGATGTCGCATCATCGTATGTATCCTTTGTCTCCTTGCCCTTGCGGTCGATATATCCGTATTTGTTGCCGTCCCTGTACATCCAGTAATCGGCCTCACAGATATTGATCTCCTCATGGATCGAAAGAACGATCTTGTCTGTCAATGTCTCCACTGTCATGCCCTGACCCTTGGAGATATCTATAAGCACATCTCTGTCACCGATCTTAAGAACCATGTTTGGTCCAAGGTTATAATATTTCTCACCGTCAAATATGAAGCCCTTTGCTTCAACGGCACCGTTATTGAAATTACCGAGGACAAAGCCCTTCTTCTGATCTGCCTTCATAAAGGCTGTATCAAGATCTGCGTACCATACGCCCTTATCCGTATACCAGGAATATGAATCCTCAACATCGAGAAGATCCTTATATACAAAGTATCCTCCGTTGGGGGCATTCAGTATCTCGTTCATGTGATAAACGGGACCTGCGCTCACATCTATCTCGTTCTCATCCTCTTCGGCCTCGTCCTTTTCCTCTGTATCTGTATCAGTCAGTTCCTCGTCTTCCTTTTCCTCTTCGGTCTGGTCGATATCGTTTTCCTCTTCATCGGTGTTTTCCTCATCATCGATGCTCTCGTCATCCTCTATCTCGTTGCCGTCCTCGTCATACTTCTTTTCCTTGACCTTTTTCTTGGTGGTAGACTTCTTGGTCTTCTTTATAACGACTTTATTCTCCTCTTTCCACTTTGCGACTTCTTCGTCAAACTCATCAATGCCAGGCACCTTGGCAAACCATGTGACCTTGCCCTTCTCATCCATTGTTCCGCAGAAAAGGTTTGTGGGATTGGTATCCTGGTCCTCTGTAGGCACTGCAGTGAAGCCCATAACTGATGTGATACCGTTCTTAAAGCCGTTCATTGAGAACTGATCGTTCACATACAGCACAAGGAATGCTTTTGAAGGACTTGCAAGTTTATAGTATTCTATCCTGTTCTTTCTGGCATCCTGGGGATCCTCTTTTGCGAGCATGTATACGCTTCCGGAAGCCAGTACCGCATCATTTCCCTCATAAAGCTTCTTTCCCGTATTGTCAAATAATGTATATGTAGTGGTGACCTCCTCATATGAGTAAGTCGTACCGTCCTGTTCCTTTGTGACACTTTCGGTCTTGCTGTTTGAAAGAGCAAACATACCCTCTTTAGTGGGATACTCTTCGATCTGCGCATATTTAAGAGGAACTATCTCCTTGCCTTCATAATCTATGGCACCGTAAAGCTCACCCTTGCGTACCAAAACTGTACCGCCATCAGCATAAACACACTCATCATATCTGGCATTACCCTGAACGACTCCGAGTATGCTCTCAACGGGAGGCTCCTCTTCAACGACCTGGGGTGTTATCGGAGCATATGTTACTTTCTCAGGTTCCTCTGTTGGTATCGCAACAGAGATGACAGGATCCTCCTTATCTATCGCTGTGTTCTTTCCACCCATGAGTGAAGCTGCATATAAAGCTGCGATTATTATGAACACACCGCCTGCAGCAACAACACCGATCTTTATCTTCTTTGCGATATCGGCTTTTTTGTCTGCTTCCTCTTCAGGTGTCTGGCCATCTCCCTCGCCTTCAGGAGTTTCTTCAGCGACAGGTGTCTCAGTCTCCTCACTGACTGCCTGCTCTTTTGATCCCGCGTTTTCAGCATTCTCTTTATCGGGAGCATCTGTACTCTCTGTGGTCTCTGAAGGCTGTTCGCTCTGATCTGCGACAGGCTTATCTTCAGTTATTGTTTCTTCAGCCGCCTTTTCGCTTTCCACTGCTTCTTCAGTTAAGTTCTCTTTGTTCTCTTCCATAAGTTCCACCCAAATATCCAAATAATCTCATTCCATCTTTGTCAACGGCTGTGTCCGCCACCGTGGCCGCCACCTCCGCCGCCGCTTGAGCTGCTGGTCTGTATCTTTCTCTTTGTGACCGTCTTTCTTAGGAAAACATCTCCCTTGTGTGTAAGATTTGGTCTTCCGTTCTCAACATATGTTGTGCTGACAGTCGTTCTGACACCTGCTTTTGTTGTCCAGTTGATAAGAATATACAAAAGTGCAACAACAAGTGCGAATATCAATATATATGAAGGTCTGAAGATACGGAGCATGGACTGTGATGTGCTTCTCATGTTTCCGGGTACCAACTCAATGACCTTTGCATATGCACTGTAAAAATCATCCGCATCCGAATAATCAGTAAGATACTCAAGAGCAACATCCATGATCTCTTCAGCTTCACTTGTAGGGATCATCTCCTCTGCCAGTCCATTTGTCCAAAGCCATGAATGAACCTTGCCTGAACTCGGCTCTCTGTAGATGTTATCAACAAATATGATTATGTTGCCGTTTGGCTTATCATAGCCCATGCTGTGCTCGGCAGCAAAATCAGCTGCATAATCCCTTACCCACTGATAAGGCTGAGAATTATATCTTCCCTCCAAAGTCTCATCAAGTGTGATGATTGCTATATCACATCCGACCTCTTCCTCGGTACTCTCTATAAGGCTCTCAAGAGCAGCCACATGAGAAGGCTCCAAGTTACCCGCAAAGTTAAACACGTTTGTTGTAAGATCGGTCTCTGTATTGTTTCTTTCTATCCCGGTTGGCTTTCCGGAACGGGCTATCCTTATACCTATGGTAACGACTGCAAGGATCGCCAGCAATATGAAGGGCACTTTAAAATACTTAAAAAACTTATTCATCTTTCCCTCCTACATTACCAAAAGTATCGCTCTGATCAGGAAACCGAATGCAGCCATGAGGCCAAACACCGTGCATCCATAGGCAATTACCTTGCCTTTTGCCACAGGTGTCTCACCTAAAACCTTTCCTGTCTGACCATTCACATGATATTTATATTCCTTGCCCTGATAGCCGTAAATGTATTCCCATACGGGAAGCAGTGCATAATCCACGGCTTTCTTTGTAGGGCTTATAGTCTCATTGACCTCAGTTAAGGTCGCATATCCCGATACAGAGGCATGCAGCATCTCCTGGGAGTCTTTTATGACCTTCTGCTCAGCTCTGGGAGTCAGTTCTCTTTCTCCCATGTTGTACTTTTCAGATAAGAAACCTGACAGATATTTATCCTGATGACCTTCAAGCTCAGTGTAGTTATAGGGCTCTATAAGATCCATAAGCCCGTCGTCCATGGCAATGGATGCATCAACAGGTACCTTGTCAAAATCGGCATTCATGGCTCTCGTTACATCATAGTAGGATGTCTCGGTATATTCATAGGAACCGTCAGACCAGTGTCTTACTTTTGTTCCGACAGCCTGATAATTCATGTCCGAATGATAATCATACATGAAAAACGGCACATAAGTTCCTTCCATCTTGTCAAGGCTCGCATTTGTCATAAAGCCCTGGGGTGTGAAAGGTCTTTTATCGAATTCTTTTCTCAAAAGATCCTTTGCCGTGTTCTTTCCAAGTTTGAACGGGATAATAAGATGCGGTTTGAAACTTCCGGTGACTCTCTCATCTATCACAAAATAGTTACCGCAGTTTGGACATCTGGTCGCCGATGTGTGCTCCTTTATATCAACAGGCGCGCCACAGCTTGCACATGTCACCTTTAAGGTTTCCGTCAAAGCAGGCGAATCCACCTTCTCCTCCGAATCAAGCGAGTCGCAGTGAGGGCAGCACATAGCCTTCTTGTCAGGATCATATACTATATTTCCTCCGCAGTTTCTGCATTTAAAAAACACAATATTCCTCCTCCTTCTTTCGGTTTACTACATCTTTTCAGGTGCACTAAATCCAAGTATCGATATACAATCCTCCAGCACACGCTTTACGATAACGAGAAGAGCTATATATCCTTCCTGTTTCTTTTCATCCTCTTCAGTCATTATCTTTGTCTCATGATAGAAACTGTTAAAGCTGTTTGCAAGATCATATATATATGCACATATCTTATTCGGTGCAAGTTCATCATATGCAGACTCTATAGATGCAGCAAATCTTGTAAGACCGATCATAAGATTCTTCTGCTGTTTGGAACAGCCGTTGTCATCAAGATAAAGCTTTGCATCATCGGCATTTTTGCCAAGTGATGCATATTTAGCAAGGATCGATTTGATACGTACTATCGTATAAAGGATATAAGGGCCTGTGTTTCCCTCAAATGACGTGAACTTGTCCACATCAAATATGTAATCCTTTGTTGCCTGGTTTGAAAGATCACCATACTTTACAGCAGCCAGGGCAACGGTCTTTGCCGTATCCCTTGCCTCTTTCTCGTCAACCTCACGGTTATCGGTTATCTTCTTATACATCTCCTCATTTATATCATTTAAAAGGATCTCAAGACGCATCACACCACCTTCACGTGTCTTAAACGGCTTTCCGTCCTTTCCGTTCATGGTACCGAAGCCAAGGAAATCAAGCTTTGTGTCATCACGTACTATGCCGGTCTTTTTCGCACATCTGAATACCTGTGTGAAATGCATCTCCTGTCTCTTGTCAACGACATATATTACCCTGTCGGGATCATATAGCTTACGTCTTGAATCAAGGGTTGCAAGATCGGTCGTCGTATAAAGAGCCGCACCGTCTGATTTGAGTAACATGCATGGAGGTATCTCTTTTGTATCGCTCTCCTCCTTTACATCAACTACCAGAGCGCCCTCACTCTCATAAGCAAAGCCGCCTGCCTTGATACGCTCTACCATATCGTTTATGATCTCACCTGTATCGGATTCACCCTTCCAGAGTTCAAATGACACGTTGAGATTCTCATAGTTTCTCTTAAGATCCGGTATCGAGAGAGCCATGATGTGCTTCCATATGGCAACTCTTCCTTTATCACCTTTTTGCAGCATGAACGTATCGTTCATTGCCTCTTCCTTATATTTCTCATCTTCCTTTGACTTTGCGGAAGCAGCCGGATATATCTCCTCTAGTTCTGCAAGAGTAAAAGGAGATTCCTTGGGATACTCTCCGGTAAAGTTCTCATCAAAGTAGGGAAGCTCAGGTTTTCTGTGTCTGAGTTCTGTCATGATAAGTCCCATCTGAAGACCCCAGTCTCCAAGATGGATATCACCTGTGACATCATTTCCGACATATGTGCACAGATTCTTAATGCACTGTCCGATAACAGCACTTCTTAAATGTCCCACATGAAGGGGTTTTGCAACGTTTGGTCCGCCGTAGTCTATGATTATCTTATCGCTCTTTACGCTTTCAAGACCGAACTTGTCAGCCTTTCCCATCTTTTCAACATATCCTGTGAGGAATGCTTCGGATATGTTCATATTTAAGAATCCGGGTGCAACGGCCTCCACATCGGTCACCGTCTTGCTCTCAGCAAGTTTTGAAGCAACATCATTTGCTATCATTATGGGAGCCTTCTTGTAAAGCTTTGCTCCTGCCATGGCACCGTTACACTGTATCTCACAAAGATCGGGTCTGTTTGACCAGGTAGCCTTTCCCAAAGAAGCATCATAACCTGCCGCCTCAAATGCTTTTTCCAGTTCTTCACTTATAAGATCAAGTAATTTCTTCATAACATCTTTCCTTTATCATTATCCTAAAGTTTCGCGTTTTGGCGCAAAACCTCCGATATATTATATATGCTTTTTATCCTAATTACAAATAGATCAGTAGGTCCACTCGTCAAAGCGTTGTGTAAAGGAGCTCTTCTGATCGTAACCGTTTTTGTGGTGCTTGTTGTATTCGTTCTTTGCAGCGATACCGATAAGGACTGCACCGGCCAAAAGAAGATATACCCACCATGCTATGCTCATCCATAAAACTCTTGTACAGCTTATCAGAAGTAAAATAAGAAATACACTCGACATTCCAAACCACTGTTTCCTCTTTTTCATGAATGACCATGCTATCACGCCTGCAAGAACGACACCAAGTTCAACAGAATCTATGGCATCATATCCTACGATGGCATCTATCAGCTGCCACAACAGACAGCCTGTAGCGATAAAGAATGTGACCCATCCGGCCTTGTCATCCGTATCAGCTTTGTATACACAGATCATGTTAAACAGTGCTGTTATCATGATACCTATGATCCACCACTCAGTCTTAAACTGATCAGAGATCTCAAACCAGGGCTGTATCAGCCACGCTATCAGCATGATGATCGATGATGCTGTCAGCAGACGTCTGTTGATATTTGCCTCTTTGTCATCGTTATAACGTCTGTAAAAACTTAGAACAAAGATCGACAGCATTATGAATCCAAGACATCTGTATGTATCAGCCTTTGAATTTATGACATGTAAAACGGGAAGGATCGCTGATACGTTTATCCAGTCATCCATCAGAGTCTTGCCGTATCTTATCCTGTGTTCTTCATCACTGATTCCGTCATATATCCTGTGAAGGACAAATCCTGCGACTATCGAGACAGCAAATGCTATCATCCATGCCCATCTTGGCGGATCGTATGCATACATGAGTATATATATCTGCACCACCGGAAGCCATGCCCAGACCGAAAGTCTCACATAGTGCAGATAAAGCATATATGCAAGGCCGATCACAGCTGCAAGGATGTATATGAACAGGATATCCAGGTTTGAAGAAAGCAGGCTGAACATCATAAGACCAAAGCCTGTCTCTATAAGCATGTAATTGTTCTTTCTTACATATGAAACTGCAAACATAGTAAATATGCCCGCAAGGTATATCGCGATCTTATAGTACTGGATGACGGTATCTCCGTCATAACTCATCGAGTTTATATCCAACAGCTGTATGAAGATCGAAACTCCTAAAGAAACCGTCCATAAGATCCTCATGGCTTTTTTGTTTTCCCTGTGGATCAGATTTAAGAGTGCTGTGCCCATAAGGATAACAAGGATCACCCACTCAGATGTGAACATATCGGGAATCTCAACAAACGGCTGAAGTCCTATGATAAGTGAGAACACAACAGCTGCGAATGTGAATACGATCTTTTCTACAAACGGTCTTATCCTGTTCTTAAAGCTCAAAAGATATAGCACGAACAGGATCTGTGCAAAGAAACCGATCTTAACGTTGTTAAATGTCATGTCGCAAAGTGCCGCAACAGACGGTATGACAGCGATCACTGAACACCATTCTATATGTGTCCTCTCCTCATCTTTTCTTATTATGGGTTTATGCAAGAACCTGCCTACTATCACGGTAACAGCCACAATGGCCTCAAGCAGCAATCCTGTAATGATGATATATTTATCTTCGCTGTATAAAGTGATTATCGGGAAGATCTGGTTTATGATCCCCATCATACTGATATAAAGAGTAAGACCCGAAACAAACGCAGTGTAGTTTCTCTTTTCTCTTCCGTGTATATAATACTGCACTGCACTTACAAGACAGATAACTATCATAAACCACAGGCGTTCTTTACTGTCCACACCATTAGTGCTCATAAGAGCCCACAAAGCCAGTACCTGTACAAAGATAAGTGTAATG
Source organism: Lachnospiraceae bacterium (assembly GCA_017619635.1). Classification (GTDB taxonomy): domain Bacteria; phylum Bacillota; class Clostridia; order Lachnospirales; family Lachnospiraceae; genus Colinaster. Next base: position 27,462 of record JAFZRZ010000047.1, read on the forward strand.
AGCTTAAACTTCTCGTATTTCTTTGTAAATACCAGATAGCCGTATAATGCAAGGATCACGACCCATGCAAGGCATACCCTTATTGCCGCATAGGGAAGGAGTCTGTCAGCCATAAACAGGCCGTCGACAGATAAAAGTGCAGATATGCCGATGATGTGGTTATACTCCCATTTTGATACATGTCTCTCACAGATCAGCATTGCTGCCAGTACAACCGCTACAGCCGCCATAAGATACAGACCGGGGACATGCGATGTATCCCATATGTCAGCATCCGCATAACCGAAGGTTGCGACCATCCATGAGACAAGGATATATACATATGAAAAGGCGGATATAAAGAATCCGTTTACGATCTCTGATTCACCCGGAAGCTCATCCTCGTCAATGTTTCGTCTGTGAAGACATACTACAACAAGCGAGATGATAAGATACAGACCTGTGAGCGATATCCTTAAGAGCGCATCCTGCGCGAAATGACACGAATACAGGATCACAGCCAGGAAACTGAAGCAGTAGCTGATCCATGACATATGTTTATTCAGATACAGAAGGCATCCCGCAGCAAGACATACCGTCAGTATCATACAGGTATTGGCCGCGACAAATTCAGCCCCCTCATCCAGGCCTATATATCTGTCACCAAACCATCCGAAATATGCCGCAGCAAGATTTATAAACGCCAATGCACCGCTTCCAAGCGTAAAGAATGCGATACTGGTCTGTCTTAATTTAAGCTTGTTCTCTGCTATCCATGCACTTGCATAGAAAACAGCAACGGTAGAGAGCAACACAGCTATCTTTCCGAAAGGTCCCAGGCTCTTCCATGTCGTTGTCGCAAATATCGTTCCCGCGATAAGTACAAGCAGTACTCCGATGCCAAACATGTATACACCTGATTTTTCTTTGTTCTTTTCAGGCTTATCGACATAAACCGGAGGAGCATAAGGATCAGACTCATAGCCGTATTCAAGCTGCTTTGTAACGACCGGTTCGATACTCTCGATATCTGTTTTGGATTCAGCTTCTACAGCAGCATCAGTCATCTGCTGTTTCAAAGTCTCAACGACAGATACATTCTCTGACGGTTTGTTTTCCGCCACAGTTTCAGCAGGCTTATCGGTCAGAGGTTTAACCTCACTTTCAGACGGTCTCACAACAGGCTCCACTTTCTTAAGAGGAGTACTGTTTGCCCGACGAAGCAAAGCCTCCAGTTCGCCTATCCTTTTTTCCTTATCTTTGTTCTTGATGAAATAAGATATCAGCAATGGTATGAGCACCAAAGGACTCAATACCCACAATATCGCAAAAAGAGCCATGATATTTCCCCTTTATTCTCAAATGTCCGCTATTTCTATTTTACAACAAACCTGCTTTGTATTCCAGCAAAGAGGCATATATTTTGGGGTTTCGATGTGATATATTATTAGAGAGGATATGAACATGAATGTACGTAATTTCAACAAAGAGATGGAAAACACCATATCGTCGTTTGAAAACAGGGTTCCTACACTGTTATTACACAGTTGCTGCGCACCCTGTTCAAGTGCGTGCCTTTATGCGCTGGTACCGTATTTTAATGTGACAGTACTGTACTACAATCCCAATATCACTGAGGTCTCAGAATATGAAAAACGACTTGAGGAACAGCGCCGTTTTATAGCAAAGCTCAATACAGGCAGATACGTGGGAGAAGGTTTTGATACCTCACTGCCCTATCATGACATATCACTCATAGACGGAAGATATGAGCCAAAAGAGTTTTTTGATGCGGTCAAAGGATATGAGAGCTGCCCTGAGGGAGGGGATCGCTGTTTTATATGCTATGAACTAAGATTAAGGGAAGCAGCCAGAGTCGCGGATGCAAAAGGTTTTGATTACTTTGCGACCACTCTCACTTTAAGCCCTCTAAAAAACGCCGCCAAGTTAAATGAGATAGGCGAGAGACTCTCAGGTGAGTTCGAGGCAACATACCTTGTTTCCGATTTCAAAAAAAAGGATGGATACAAACGATCCATCCAGTTATCCAAAGAGTATGATCTTTACAGGCAGGATTTCTGCGGCTGTGTATTCAGCAGGCGTTAATCCTTCATCGCAAGGTGACCTGAGACTCTAAGAGAGGTCACATTCTTATCATCGTCATACTGCACATCCATATATGTTATATAAAGTCTTGTCTTTTCATCGACATCGACAGTATCCACGCTGTATATGGTGGTTGTCTTTTCTGTTGCATTTGCTGCTTCAAATCTTTCCAGAAATGAAGCGACTTCCTCTCTAAGATCCGCCGTCGTATAGCTCACACCGTCTATCGATATATCCACATGCTCAAGATCGGCATATCCGTCAGGACCTGTAGGAGCATCCACATCAAATCCGGCTATCTTATCAAAATCCCTCACATCCATGAAAGAATTATCGGCATTAAGATATCCGTAGTTCTTAAAGTCCCTGAACACATATACATTTGCTGTCATTCCCATTAAGGTCAGCTCGTTTTGTTCATCTCTCGTAAGGAACTCATCGACATACTCCTCACCCTCGTTCTCCAAAAGATTCTTGTATGCGGTCACTATTTTTTGTTTTTCTTCCTGTGAATACTCCGCATCTTTATTGGCAAGATACGAATCCAGGATATCCCTGTCATGGTTACCGCTCTTTTTGCTGCCGGCTGTCATATTTATCACCACAAGTATGACACAGATCAAAACAAGCGCTCCTGCCACTATCGCTATTATCAGACCTGCTGGATTCTTTCTTTTTTTTCCGGACATTTATCTATTCCTCCATAGTTTATATTCTCTCACATACACATTCAGTCATCTTACCGTTTACTGTGAGCACACCCACGGTCTTTCGTATCGCAGGTGATGCAGGCGGTATGAAGAATGCGCTTTTTATATTCTTACTCTCTATCTTTCCAAGGTTGGTTATGCTGTATCCTTTGGGAGTCTCAAATCCAAAGAACATCTTTCCTATAAACTCTGCGCTCTTACTGTCAAACTCTCCATTTGCAGCCATGAACGAAGCGTCCAGTACATCAGGGCTCAGCTTTGCGTAACACTGCAATACCAGATAAAGATCTTTGGGACTTTTGATCGTTCTTTGAACCTTCTTATGAACTGCATCTGCCAGTTTCCATATATCTTTATCTTTTTTCTTTATAACCACACTGAAAGCTGTCGAATAATTGCCCAGAGAACCTTTATTGTAAGATGAAAGGCTCTCCCTGATATCCTTTGCGATTATGATCTTATCGGTATCCTCATCCTGATACATCTTTGCCATCAACAGATCGTTTATCGTGACTGAATGCTTTTTGCATTCCTCAGACATCTTTAAGACATCTGTCTCTTCTGTTCTTTTGATCAGGATATTTATGCTGTCTTTCTTTAAGAAACTGTCTGCATACTCGTGATATCTCTGATACGTAAGAGGCTCGCATCCATCTTTTATCCAGTCTTTGTTTGCCTTCTCAACAAGCATTCTGCTCACAAAAGGCAGACCTGAATCCTTTGGAAGATCATCAGAAGATGAGATCAGTCTCTCATCAACAGCTTCTCTTACCTTATCCTCAACGTATATATCCGAAAGTTCGCATGCAAGATCGAGTGCACCTCTTCCGTCAGTTAAAAGATGATGAAACACAAGCAAAAACAGAGTCTCATCAGCCTGTTTCCATGCCACAGCCTTTAGCATTCCCTCTTTTGTTATATCCCAGTCATATCCTGTCAGGCTGTCATATTTTTGAATTATCTTTTGATCATCCGTATCTTCAAGAGTATCGTCACTTATCTCCAGATCTATCTTTGATAAGTCAGTCACATCATAAAAATATGAGTTATCCTTTTTGTCATATCCAAGGAGAGCTCTTAAAAACGGATGATTTTTTGATAGTATATCAAAGGAACTTCTTATCCTGTCTTTTTCAAACGCTCTCTCAGCACTCATCACTATTCCGAAATTCATATGCGGACACATAAGATGCGCGCGTTCAGTAAATATCCTTTCCATAAGATCCCCCTTATATTTGTCTATTTAAAAACCTTATACAGCTCCTCTCCCACTTGGCCCATCTCAGAAGCGGTTTTCATGTTCGCTCTGTTTGTCATCGCCGTAACACAAAGCCTATCTTTTAAAGAAAACCTGAAGTCAGTAAGGAATCCCTCGTTCCATCCTCCGTGGTAAGCAAGTTCAGGTGCTGAGTCATCTCCCCTGAAGATACACAGTCCGCAATTTGCCACAACAGGCTTCATCATCCTCTTTGCACTCTCCTTACTGATAAGTCCACCTTTTCTGTAACTTATGCCAAGCTCGATACCAATCCTGTTTAATTCCGTTGGTGTGGTCCAGAATCCCGCTGCTGCATGTTCAGGATAATAATGATAGCCTTTATCCTTATTTTCCTTAATACCAAGTTTTCCACCGAAGGCCGCATTGGATATCCTGTTCTCATCAAGCGGCTGGAAATATCCGCTGTTAACAAGGTTTAAAGGTTTGGCTATCTCTTCATCAAAGGCTTCAGGTAATGTCTTTCCCGTTATCCTTGTGAATGCAAGCTCAGCAAGAGTGATGCCTCCACCCGAATAACAGAATTCTTTTCTGTACTTTTTTATCCTTCTTATCCTTGGTGTGTTTCCGCGTCCTGAAAGCACATCCTCCAAACTGAGCAGATCAGAATCTGCCCTATATCCCGGAAATCCGTGCACGTTAAGACCTGCAGAATGAGAAAGCAGTGCCTCAAATGTCACAGGTCCCTTTATAAGATCTGAGATAACATCTGAAAGATCATCATCAAGATCTATCACCTTTTTGTCAACAAACTTAAGCAGTGTCATCGCAAAGACAGGCTTGCTGACTGAGCCTGCCTGAAATATCATATCGGTATTGATGGGGTGCTCTTTTCCGAAACGTGCACTTCCAGAACAATATGTCTCAGTGATATCACCCTTAGTGACAGCCACACTCACGCCGTATTCTTTTTTACCTTTTATCCTAAGTATGCCGTCAACATCGACGTCATGAAAAGCTCTCTTTTCCATATGGTTTTATCTTCCAAATGCCTGTGTTATCCTCTGATGTCTATGTGATCCACAAACTTTATCTGAGTATGAGCACCGTTGATGCTGATGACCGAGATCAGCTTACCAAGATCATCTGTCACAGAGACATCATAAAAACAGTTGCTCCTTCCGTCTTTTATGAGTTTGGCCTCAGCATAGAGCACGTTTCCTTTTGATATGGACATAAAGCTCACCTGTCCTACCACACTGACGGTGACAAACTCCTTGCTGTGATTACTTGCGACTGCAAATGCAAAATCGGCAAGTGTGTATATGGCACCACCCATAACGGCTCCATATGCATTCCTGTGGTTTTCGGTGATCTTCATGCTGCACTTTGCATAGTCTTCACCGATCTCTTCAATATATGCTCCCGATAAAACAGTGGCATATCTGTCATGAGCAAATCTTGCTCTCACCTTTTCTATGTTATCCATCTGATCAATTCTCCCGTTTTACTCAGATCTCTTTAACCGAGTCACATTTCTCAATAAGATCTATGCTACCGTCATCATTGTATTCAAACTCTGCGACACATACGCTCCTGTGGAACAGGCTTCCTCCCGGGAGCTCATCCGTATGATAGAACAGATATGAGTGCCCTTTGTAATCACATATGCCGGGATGATTTGTAAAGCAGGGACCTTCCTCCATAAGAACACCCTTGTATTCCCAGGGACCTGTCGCATTCTTTGATGTCGCATATCCGAAATGCTCGTTTCTCTTCTCACCTTCGGCAAAGCCTGCAAATACCATGTAGTAGAGTCCGTTCCTCTTATAGAACCACGGGCCCTCACCGTATGTTGTTCCCGTCATGTGGCCGCCCTTTCCGAATGACTCAACAGTCATCGGGACTTTCACTATACCCACACTCTCATCTATCGATATCATATCCTCGTTAAGAAGGACATATCTCAGTTCAGGATTTCCAAAGTAAAGATATGCCTGACCGTCATCATCGATGAACACTGTCGGGTCTATGTCATTCCAGTCGCCCTCATCCACAAGTGGATATCCGAGGTCCTTAAAAGGTCCTGCAGGGCTGTCCGATACTCCGACAGCTATCGCCATACCTCCGTCGATCTTGTGTACAGGACAGTAAAGATAGAACTTTCCGTTACGTTCTATGCACTGCGGAGCCCATGCCCTGTCATCTGCCCAGCTTATATCATCAAGAGAGAATATCTTTCCGTGATCTGTCCAGTTGACCATGTCCGTTGTCGAATAGCATCTCCAGTCAAACATCGTATAGAAATCATTTATGAGCTCATCCTCGTCATGTGTGGTATAAAGATACAGCGTATCATTATATACCATCGGTGCCGGATCAGCGGTATAGATGGATGTTATTATCGGATTCTTACCCATTCTCTCTGTCATATCTGAATTCTCCTTTCAAAAGCCCACTATACCAATTATATACAAAACTCTATTTGCTGTCATCGTAATTCGTCCATGCAAAATAAAAAGCTCTCCATGTATCACACGGAAAGCTAATATCGTTCATATGACCTGTTTGATCTTACAGGTTATCAAGCATTTTGTTTGCTTTCTTTATCTGTTTAAAAAAGATAACGTAATAGACAAGTGCACATGCAAAGAAAGGTATCGAGACCGAAATGAACATATCCCTGTAAGCAGTCTCAGCAACATCGCTGAATCTTTTAAGCACCCATATGCCTAGAGATATCAGACCTACAGTAAAAAGATACTGTCCGATAAATACCGGGATAAATGGATACTGCTGCAGATAATAATGAAGCGCAAGGACAACTGTGATCAGTACTGATATGCCCAGGCAGACAAATATGTTCTCTGTATAGTTTGCATCAAAAAAGCCTGTGCTCTTTTCCCATATGAGCTTGACTAAGACTATAAGGGTAAAACTGATGCATACGATCGATATGAAGTTTTTCTTATTGATCAGTCTCATGAGTTTTTCCCTTTCTGAAGTCTGTTTAAGGTATCATAGAATTCCTTCTTGTAGCTTCTGTTCATTATGAGCTTCTCATCATTTTTAAGATAGATGATGACTCTCATGTTCAGATCTCCCTGCAGTTTCTTTACCTTGTAGACATTAACGACAGATGACTTGCTTATCCTCACAAAACCGGAATACTCATCTATCAGATCCCTTAAAGCCTCCCTGACCTCAACACACATGTCTTTCGTGTATGCAAAGATCTTTCTGTCTACAGTCTCGAAATAGTAGATATCCGAAACAGCAACCGTCACTTTCCTGTCCTCAAATGTGCCCTCTATGTATTTTAGTGTGTCCCTGAGCCTTTCCAGTACAGTGTTTGTTTCGTCATCGATCCTGTCATAATGGAGCTCCAGATAGTTTTCTTTAAGGTTTTCTTCTCTGGTCTTTACAAGTTTCATTTACTGTTTTTCTTTCTGAGCTTATTTATTATAAATACCACGATCGTCACAAATATGAATCCTGCGGTATAGTTTATGAAGATATCCCTGTATGCTGTCTTTGCAAGCTCTACTGTCAGTCCTCTTAAGTAAACATATAAGAATACGAGTAACATCGTAGGTACATAAACGATAACTATCTTTAAAAGAAAACTGTTTACTTTTATGTATCTGATAAGTGCATAAGCGATAACCGCAACAAGCACGATCACTGCTCTGTCTATCTCATGCCAGTTTCCGGAAGGATCCTCATATACTCCCTTTGCAAGATATATAATGCTGTTAATAAGAGTTGCAACTGTATATATCTCAAAATATAAAAATAAGATTCCTCTTAAATACTTTTCCCATACGTTTTTCATTTGATCTCTCCTCCTGAGTGTGTCTGTTTTTTGTTTACAAACGCATCTTAGCGCCGATCAAATGATGCTTCAATACCTTATGTGTTAAGTTGCATCTGAGCATGTTTAAGTTACACTTTCAGGTGTTTTTTTAGCTAAAAACGCACTAATATTCATCTAGGAAATTGTGACGTACTCCGTCCTTTTTATATTCTATTACAGTATCCAGGTTAACATTCTCAACGCTTCTGAAGATGTTTGACTCAATAAAAGGATTTGTCTTCTTAAGTTCTGCTATCAGCTTCTTTGTCTCAAGACGTTTGCTCGATGTCGTTCCGTCCTCATGACAGGTTGTGCATGTATCCGTGAAATGGCAGGCGCACTGAAGGAAATGAAGCTCATTGTAATCCCTCCATGCGCATATATCGCTCTCTCTTACAAGATAGAGAGGTCTTATCAGCTCCATACCCTCAAAATTCGTGCTGTGAAGCTTTGGCATCATGGTCTGTATCTGGGCACCGTGTATCATACCCATGAGTATCGTCTCTATAACATCGTCATAATGATGTCCGAGAGCTATCTTGTTACATCCCAGTTCTTTTGCCTTGCTGTAAAGATATCCGCGCCTCATCCTCGCGCACAGATAACATGGGCTTTTTTCTATCGTATCGACCGTATCAAAGATCGTACTCTCAAATATTGTTATAGGTATGCCCAGTGCCTCTGCATTGCTCTCTATCAGTGCCCTGTTTTCTTTGTTATACCCTGGATCCATGACAAGGAATGTCAGGTCAAACTCGACCTGTCTGTGTCGTTTTATCTCCTGGAACAACTTGGCCATTAGCATCGAATCCTTACCACCCGAGATACAGACGGCGATCCTGTCGCCCTCTTCTATTAGTCTGTATGTCTTACATGCCTTGGCAAAAGGAGAAAAAAGCTGTTTATGGAACTTCTTTTGTATACTCTCTTCCGCTTTCTTTCTCTTTTCCTCTTTGTCTGAGTCACTGTTAATGCCTGCCCTTATATATCCGACATAGCCTTCTTTAAGACTGTAGCACTCCCTAGATATAAAGCATTCCAGAGTATCGTCTATCTCACGCGATCTGCGTCCGATCTCACAATAAAAAACGAGCTTCTTATCTTTGGGGATATCAGAAAGTTTATCACTGTTTTCCAGATCGTCTATGAAGATATTTACAGCTCCCGGTATCATACCGTAAGCTGTCAGCCCTTCATCTCTTATGTCTATGAGCCTGTATGAATCTTTTGGCATCATCTTCAGTTCATCGAATGTTATCTCTTTCATGTGACCTCATATGATCTGTCTTGACTGACGGTAACGAGCATTGTACTCTTCATTGATCTCTTTTATCTCACGTTTTCCGTCAATATAATCCTGGTAGATATCCCACGGGCTTCCTCCACCCAGCCAGCACGACGAGCAGTTCTCACATCCTCCCCCGCAGTCGAGGGATGATCTTATGATCTCTTCTCTCTCTTCGCGGGTCGTGTCTTTTATCAGGATAGATCTCATATTTCTCCTTTATATTCCTAAAGAGTCTTTGCAAATTCCTTTATCTCATCCAGTTTTGCCTGTGACTTGTTCTCTTCACCGTGTGCTGTGATTATGCCTGCTGCCTCAATACCCGCATATCCCATATATGCCTTGAACTGTGCGACTGCAGCCTCATATACACCATCAGAGCCTGAAGATAAAAGAAGAACAGCCTTCTTTGCCTTTAAAGGTTTTCCTATGCAGTAAACTCTCTGAATAGCCGCTTCCATCTGTGCGGTCATTGTAAAGTAGTATACAGGTGAAGCAAATACTATCACATCAGCTTCCTTGTATGCCGGTAAGATCTGCTCCAGATCATCCTTCTGCACACAGTTTCCCTCACCCTTTGTATGGCAGTACTCACATCCCAGACAGCCGGCTATTTTCATCTGACCTACGTTATAAATCTCTGCCTCATGTCCTGCACTCTCTGCACCTTCCTTAAAAGCCTGTGCAAGTGCAAATGTGTTCTGCTTTCTTGGACTTCCGTTAAAAATCGCGATCTTCATGTGCTTCCTCCTTTACATCTGAAAAAAACTTGCTATATCATCCCCTCATATGATCTATGCAAACGTGATCCTGTAATGACACGCATTGCTTCCGTTAAGTATCGTCTCTATCTGTTCGATGGAAAACTCCCTGTCCCCGACCAGTTCCTTAAATACACATATCATGCTTACTTTTGAGCATTCACACAAACGCGGTGAACTGATGCCGGCCTCAGTTTTTAGCGGGCATTCACAACTGTAAAAGATGAGCTCGTAAACCTTTCCCGACTCTATGACTTTACCGTCTATGCCGTTTTTCTCATCAAGCTTTGAAAAGAACAGATCAAGGTCACCCTTGCACTCATCAAACAGATCCCTGTAAAGATACTTTACCGCATCCTTTGCACAACGGCTTGCGCAGCTGCCAAAGAGCACCGAGCACTCATCAGCGTCCAACTTATCAAGGCCTTCCTCCAAAGAGGCGAACCATCCGGTAAAAAATTCATTCAATCCATTATCCTCACTCATTTTTCAATCTCAAAAACATATGTTACATATTCGGTCCCGGAACTTCAGGGTAGCTGGCAAGCTCAGGACACAAACAATCATGGTATATCCCGTTAAGCGGTTCGTTCGTGGTCTCGCTTCGGGTATCATCAACAAGACAGCCTTTGTTAAAATCATATATATAATGATAATATTCTATGCATCCGTCTTCCTCATGTTCATAGTTCAAGACTATAAGACTGTTACCCCTGCAGAAAAGACTGTCTATCTTGTCACCTTTGGGCAGCAGTTCCTCAACGATATCTTTCCCGCACCAGTACTCAGCTGTCTCCTCATCTATCTCCGTGCCGCCATACTCATGGATCTTGTCATCCTCACTGTCATAGAAGAAGTAATAGCTCTTCCATGTATGTCCAAGCCACATGTCGGAAGCAACATCATAAGTGGCATCATAAGAACTGTCCATTATCCTGAACCTGTCAGGATCACCTTCCATGCCCACAATGACTTCACCCGCCAGTGAGAACGGTGCCTCAACGGCTTTTCCATCCTCAACATACCATACCTGTGTCACACGGGCCGTTACATAGACCTCGTCAATGAGAACATAATTGGTCTTACCCATCTTCATGGTGCGGTACGGAGCATTAAATCCCATGCTTATAGTGTCACTTAATTTCTTGCATTCCTTCTCACTTATAAACCAGAGACTTCCGCTTACCGTCTTATTCTCCTCATACTCTTCTATCACTTCACCGACAAGTATAAAAGCCTCCTCTTTGCCGTCACCGTCATAGTCATCCTTTTCAAACACGGCTATATCTTTTTCTTTCTTGCCGGTCTTTTCCATAAAGTCTTTTTTCAGATCACTTTCTTTAGCCTCTTCTTTCTGTTCAGCTTCGGGAGTTATCTTTTCCTCCTTAGGCTTTTCTTCTTTAACCTCTGTTGTGACCTGTGCTTTATCGTCTTCTTTATCTGAATCTATGGCAGTCTCCTGTATTTCAGTCTGCGGCTCAACTTCTCCTTTATCCTTACCGCATGATGCCAAAAGCAGAATGTTTAAAACTATAAGTGCTGTCAGTATATACTTTCTGTTTTTCATTTTCCTCATCCTTCACTGTCAAAAAGCTATAACGGAGATAATAAGACTTACCACTCCAAGTATGACCGCCGTGACCGGTATCCATACGATGTCTGTCCTCTTCGTCACCAGATTAACTATGAGCATTATAAATCCACTCACAGTGCCTATCAAAGAAAACACCCATGTACCGGCTGATAAAAATACGATCCCTGTGACCATGATGACAACGCTTCCCGTGACCGCGGTGGCACTTCCCGGACTGCCCGACATTGAACCTCCGATACGAAAGAGCATGATCGCACAAATGAATCCGATCACTGATGTGATCATAGAGATCTTAGAGATCACTTTGGGCGCATTCGACTGATTCTGTTCCATTTTATATCCATCCTCCAAATCTATAAGTTTATTACATACATCTGTATGGTCTCTTCAAATGTCTCACTATAAAACTCGTTCTTTAGAATCCCACCACAGTTTAGTATGACACCTTTTGATGCAACATTTTCCTTATCGCATGATACAAGTGCTTCTTTTATCCCGATAGCCTTCAAAACTTCAAGCGAGGATCTAAGCATTTCTGTCGCATAGTGTTTTCGCCTTTCGGTTGGCCTTACCGAATACCCGATATGCCCTGCTTCATTTCTTAAAAAGTCATTGAGCGCAAGTCTGATATTTACCATTCCGACTATCCTGTCGTCTTCTTCCCTAACATAAAAATATGTCAGATCAGGTACTTTCCCTTTGGGTATATTCGCAATATCCATATATGAGATCACCTTTTCAAGCCATTCCTCATAGGTGGCTTCCAAAAGATACCTGTCAAGGCTTCCGCTCCCGTTTATCTCAGATCCGTACTCGATAAACTCATTTATATAATCTATTGCTTTATCTTTGTATTCAGGTTTTGGAAAAACCAGCTTCATAAATTCTATCCTTCTTCTTTCCTTCATCAGACATATGCAATGATAACTCTCCCGTAGATTATACCATATGGGCCTGACATATAAAATGAGCCGTAAAACAGATCACTCCGTTTCACGGCCCGATTACTTATTTATCAGTCCTTATGTGTGTAGTTTCCGTCCAGTCTGGCAAAAGCTAAAACATTACCCTCATTACCGTCCTTGTCCTTATCAAGGCTTCCGTATATCTGATCGATGCTGTTTCCTCCCGCATCAAATGATAACTTGACTTTACCAGGTTCATCTTTAAGCGCAAAAACAAATATCGAATATGTATGCGTTCCGCTTGGAGGATAAGGTCCCACATACTGTTCTCCCCTCTGCCCTCTGCCTACAGCGCCTTCATCAAGATGAGTTTCTGTAGTAAAGACATCCATGTGTAGCCATGCTCCGTCTATCATTATAACCACATATCGGTATGCCCCATCCACTGCATCCCAGGTCAGTTCGGGTGATAAGTCCTCCCCGTATTTTGTGTTTGTTATCTTATCGTCCCATATGCCTTCATTATTGTTTGATGATGTCACATTAAAAGAAGGTATGCTGTCAAATGATATCTTTTTAATGAATGTGCTTGACTCAGTTATGAGCACATCCTCTTTTGTCGGCAGTTCATTCCTGAAATCTGCCCACTGTCCCTTTTTTACATCTGCAGGGACATGCAGTATACCCGTCTGACCGGTTCCCGGATCCATGAAGATGTTGCAGGTTCCGTCCATGAAGCATTCGCCGCCCGATACCTTTACACCCTCAAAACAGAATTTCTCATCTTTGCATTCAAGGATTATGTCACAGCTGATGCTTATCGATATATCCATCTTGGGTGTCTTGTCATCTGTTTCACCTGTTGAAGCTGTGGCCTCTCTCTGGTCTGATTTGAAGTGGATATATGCAACCGCAGGTTTTCCCTTAAAGGATACATCAAGATCCGAATACAGTTTTGTGGCATCATCATATTCCAATATCCATACCGTATCCTGGATAACAAAATCATCCGCCCATTCCCAACCGGTTATCTCAGTTCCTTCTTCCTTCCAGTTTCCATCCTTCATCACATAGGTGACACTCTTTTCTATCACCTGCGGGATCATTCCCGTCTCTATGTTTTCTGTAACAGTCTCAGTCTTCACATCCCCTTCAGCCTGTGTCTTTTCATTTGCGCAGCCTGTAAATAAAACAGCCATTATAATAGATGTTATCAGTAAAATAAATTTCCTCATACCTCTTCCTCCTGAAGACTATCATATATCGACTTGTCTTTCGCCGTTAGAAATATGAGCACAAAAAACAGTAATATCAGCACAGATCCCTCATCTGCTTTAGATATTCCGAAGGTGTCATACCCGTATGCTTCTTAAATACCTTTGAGAAATAATTGGTGTCACTGTACCCGACACCCACGCTTATCTCACTTACCGTATGCTTTCCGTACTGAAGCTCGCTCTTTGCCGTGTTTATCCTCAACTGCTCCAGATAAGCCATGCAGGACATAGAGACCTCTTTATTGAATGCATCGTTTAACAGATTCTTGTTTACCGAAAACAGCTTTAATACACTTTCCAGTGTTATATCCTCATCTATATGCTCCCAGAAATACCTGGTCACTTTCGCAACAAGCGGATCACTGTATATAGCAGACTGTCTGAAATTTCTGTAGAAATCTGCAGTGGCCATAAAAAGGATGGATTGCATGAAAAATCTTGTTCTCATTATCCAGAAGTTATCGGGCTGATTGTTTATCTCATACTCGATACTTAAAAAATGTCTTAACAGCGTATCATACTCCTGCTTGGTGAGCGAATAGTATATGATATCCCTGCCAGTCCAGAAAAGCTCGATCAGATAAAGAGCATCCTGATATATCATCTGCTTTGAAAAACAGTCTTCAAACTGTATATCTCCTGTGATCAGATGTTCAAGCTTTTCTCGATCGATCACTCCTTCATCTTTCAGGACGCTTAGGAACTTATCGTATTTATGTGAGTTTATCGCTTCGATCGTGAATTCCTCACGGATTATCGTCGGTCTGAAAAAGATCGTTCTGCATTTCACATTTTCCTCGGATATGACTTTAAAATCAGACTTCTCGTTTATCAGGATAGCGGCCGGCGTTGATATCGCCAAGTACTTTCCGTTATCCTCAACCACAAACGATCCGGAGTTTATCAGAACTATTTTGTAGGAGGTCTTGTCATTTATGTGTTTCGAAAACCCGACAGTCTGTTCATAGAACACATCGATCGAACAGTCCATTCCTTTTCTCTTGCTCTTTGTTACCAGTTCCATTTCATACCTCAAAAGTCATCATTTTGCATTGATTCGGATCACAGTTAAGATCAGACACTTTACCTTTATAATTTACCATCCCGTATATAAAAAATCCATGTTCATGTTCCAAAAAGAAATGTATTTGTAATATGCAAGTCTGATTTGATATTATTATAAGGACATATACAAAAAGGGGATACATCGTGCCGTTTCAGATAATCAGGAATGATATAACAAAAGTAAAAGCAGACGCCATAGTCAATTCCGCAAATCCCAAGCCCACTTATGCCTATGGGACCGATGCTGCCATATATAAGGCTGCAGGTGCCGAAATACTTCTTAAAGAGAGAAAAAAGATAGGCGATATCGCAAGTGGTGATGTTGCGGTAACTCCTGCTTTTGCCCTGAAAGCAAAGTATATAATCCATACGGTCGGACCGTCCTGGGAAGGCGGAGATAAAGGAGAGTTTGATATTCTTCGAAACTGTTATGCGAACTCGCTTAACAAAGCAAAAGAACTTGGCTGCAAAAGCATAGCATTCCCTTTGATAGCGACCGGTGTTTATGGTTTTCCCAAAGCACAGGCTCTGACGATAGCTGTTAACGAGATAAGCACATTTCTGATGAGAGACGATGTTGAGATGATCGTCAAACTCGTAGTCTTTGATGACAAAGCTTTCCGCTTATCCGAGAACATCTTCTTCAGTGTTGAATCATTCATAAATGATAAGGAAGTCATTAAAGCCCATAAAGAGGAATACGGTCTTGACAGCACAGAGTTTGACAGAAAGGCCATGTTAGCCCGGATACAGCCGCAGGAAAACTCTCATGATATCTCTGTTTCAAAAAATGAAACTCTCAAACCCTTTGATGAGTATACATATGATAAGAGCAGATATATGAATGACGGCAGGGATGAGCATCCCTTCACGGATAAGCTGATAGAGATACTGAACAAGAAAGATATCGATAATATCACGGCATACAAGAGATCAAATGTGACAAAGAAAGCATTTTCAAAGATCATGTGCGGTGATACAAAGAATCCGCAGAAGAAGACAGTCCTTGCTTTCTGTATAGGCTTAAAACTTTCCTTGGAGGAAGCAAACGAGCTCTTAGCCAGTGCGGATATGGCATTCAATCCATACAATAAGCGCGACAAGCTGGTTGTGGACTGTATAAAAAGGAAACAGTATGATATAGATAAAGTCAACCAGATGTTGTTCATCTGTAATCAGCCGGAACTTGGAAACTATGATGCTGGGCAGTGATAGCTGCCCACTATTTATGTGTCTCCCACCGGGCGACCATTAAAGCCTGATCAAGAGTTATAACTGTATCAGGCAAGGAGATATTGATATGATAAACGGATTCTTCGGAGGAAAATTCATGCCGCTTCACAAAGGACATCTTTACTGCATAGATGTTGCAGCGTCCCAGTGTGACAGAGTGGTGGTCATAATGTTCATCAACGGCGATGAAGAGTTAGAGATACTTAAGACTCATCACGAACCGGAGCTTAAGGTTGAAAACCGCATCGAACAGTTAAAGAGAGTCTGTGAGCTGTATGAGAACGTTGAATTTCATATCATTGACGATACCTACTGCCGTACACCCGATGGTGTAAATGATTGGAATATGGAAACACCTCTTGTCAGACAGTACTTACCGCATATGGATTACGTCTACTCGAGTGAACCGAGTTACGATGCATATTTTAGACAGGCATATCCTGAAGCGAAACACATCATCGTTGATGAGAAGAGGATCACATATCCGATCAGCGCAACAATGATCAGGGCTATGAAAACACTGGAGGAGAAAAAGTTATGGATGGTTTGAAAAAGATAATAAGAGCTGTAAAAAGCCTTAAATGGTATGAGGCGATCATGTGCATAGTCATGCTCACAATATCTATCTACTATGCGATCAAGCCTGAAGAGGGATGTCCTCAGTGGCTTGCTGTGATAAACATGATATCAGGTCTGTGCGGAGTTATGTGTGTATTCCTTACAGCCAAAGCAAACAGGATGAATTTCCCGTTCGCAATAGTAAATACAACAGTATTTGTCATATATCTGTTCTATTTTGGCATATGGGCGACATTTTGGCTTGAAGTGATCGTATATACGCCTTTAAATATATTCTCATGGTGGAAATGGACACAGCACAAGGATGAGGATGATGAACTCCTTGCAAAGTCTAAAAAACTGTCAGTCATGCAGCATGTCATAGTAACAGCCTCTATAGCGGCAATAGCTATCCTGGTTCATTTCACACTCTCAGAACTTGCAGGAAACTCATGGATGAGATTTGCCGAAAACTATGGCTGGAATATCACGATCATGCAGTGGCTCGATTCTGTCATATTTGCTATAGGTATAGTTGCATCAGTTCTTGAACTGTTAAGATACAAGGAACAGTATGCATGGTGGATCATAACGGATGTAATCGCAGTCGCACAGTATGCGATCAAAAAAGATCCGGTATATACAACAAAGAAAACCATATATCTGATAGAAGCTTTCATTGGATATCATAACTGGAACAGACTGTCAAAAAAGAATACAGATAACGAATAAGCTAAAAGGCAGGGATATATCTCTGCCTTTAATAGTGTAAATGCTTATAAACTGTTCAAAAAGGATGGTATCGGGTTACATGATCATTTAAGTTCATTTCCGCTAAAACGAAAACACACTGCGTATGCTTGTCCACATGTCCGATCACTGACATCGGGATAAGAATTACTCATCATTGTCTCCTGATAGTGATCAGGTTTTTCATCTCCATATACTTGATATGAAATACCCATAGATACTTCTGTTAGTTTTATCTCCTTATCACCGAGAGATATGATGCAGTCTTCTGGAAACCAGTCAGTGATTTCCTTTTCCAGACAGTCTCCGATACCAGTAAATATGAATTTAGCATCATATTCTTTCGCTTCCATGATGAACTGTTTGATCTCTTCATCATGTGACGCCAGATATGTATCATAGATACCATAGTCATTTTCATAGCCGCTTTCGACAGCCTCTTGAGTGGATTCATCCTTATCAATCAATAATATGTCCCCACGTACATTAATATCGTTGTTTTTACTCCTAAAATCCCGTACTACATAAAAGGTATAATCCCCGCCTAAGATCTCCTCAGCCTCTGTTTCTTCAGTATCATCAACTATATTCTCGTCTTTTATGATCACGCTGTCTCCGGCATTTAGCATAAGCTGCTCAGACAAGTCTTTTCCGTAATCAACAGCAACTGTTCCTTCTTCAACACTGATCTTTGAGGTATTCTCTTCCCTGATGTAGACTACACTAAAAGTAGTTCCTCTTACACTTAATACAGCATTTGGCGTGTTTACTTCAAAAAAGGATTCACTGTTCAGTTTGTTTTCGATCTCAAAAAGAGCCTCGCCATAAGCAAGATCAATACTTACCTTTCCGCTCTCCTCTGTACCTGACGCGTTTATATTGATCCTTGTGTTTTCTTTTACTCCAAGATGTTTGTCGTTATCAACGTTTAGTGCTGCAAAGGAATTGCTAAGTGTCTCTAGCGTATCCCGCGGTATCAGCATTATTCCCTTATAAGGCTCTACCTGTTTGTCCTGTCTTGTAAGATTTACGGTCCCTTCATATTCTTCAAGCTTTACGGAACGATACCGGGGCTTAAAATGCATATATGCAACCACTGCGATAAGACCGAGTAAGACCACTATTGACAATATGATCAAGAGTTTCTTTTTGCTTTTCATGTCATTTCCCTTTTATGAGCAGTTCATGCTGATATTAACGGATTCCTCAACATAGTCATTATGCTGACCATGATAATGATCATAAACAGCTTTCACATCTTCCTTATCAAAAGTTTTGAAGATCTTATAGAGGGCTTCTAGGCTCATTCCTGATGCACACATCTGCTCCACTACGTTTATATCTCTGTCTTTTAACATGGTTAAATCTCCTTTTGATGAGGTTTATACTTGTGACATGCGTGTCATGTGCGTGAGCCCTTATATTTGTGCTTTACTGGACTTTGGCGATCTTGGCCTTTAGATCATTTTTTGATGAAAATACTCAAAAACTGTGTTTTGACCGAATTGGTCATTTTACGTTTTTGAGGTTTTTTCATATTCATTCCCTGTTTGATGATCTATCTCACTCCATAATTTTAAATTGTATCAGTGGTATTTGTAAACTAGACATGTAATATTTTACGATAATTATACACTACTGTTACACTTATCCATTAAGGTGTATTCGTGGATAAAACAAGAGTGTTTTCTTTCAATTTCCATTGCAAAATGTGAGTTATAACTCCGTACGATTTAAGGCCGCGTTGTGAGCGGCCTTATTCGTTGTTATATATTTTTTCTTCTCTCTTATGAAAGCTTGATTATTAAAACCGAAACTCATCTTTCCTGTTAAGGATCTGGCTCCATCTGGCTGAGATCATCTTTGCGTAATAGATATGCTGAAGACCATAGCAGCCAAGAGCATATGAATCATTCATCTCAACTAAAAGAGTTCTGTTGCCTTTTGTATAACTGATATCACGTAGTTCATATTATAAAATGTTTCTAATTTCAATAATCTACAATATATTCATAACGGATATTACTTTGATATCAAGCGAAGGTGTAATATGTCAGGTGTCTTATGCTACTCGTATTCAATAAAGCAACTTTACTATATTTTGATTCATTACTATTATAACGCAGACTCTGTAAGTTTTTTACCACATGAAGAGCAGAATATATCACCATTCTTTATCGGAGATCCGCATTTTCCACAATATCCTATAACCGTTCTTCTCTTCGGATTGATTTTAACAGCTGAGAGAGATTTACTAAGGTCAATTCCAGAATCCCATCTCTTAACAAGAGTTACTATGATCATTATGAACATGCAGATCAAAAGCAACATGTAAAAATTAAAGCAAGCCGATGACTCATAATCAAGATGATTTTTTCTGGCTATCCCTTTAACTCTTGATCTCATTATCTGCCATGCAACAAAATCTACAAAAGTCATGATCGCCATACCTTTTAGTATGGAGTTTGATGTCTTCTTCATCAATAATAAAAGTGTTATGATCAACGGGATCAATAAACAGATAATTGTAAAGGGATGCGCACCATCTATGCTATGTTCGCTATTGGGCCCCCAGCCTTTACGAGCGGTTACTCCGGTTAAATAATCAATCCCTGCGACTGATGATCTGATCGTCTTATCACTGGTACTACCGTTACTCCACAAAAACCAAAACTGTGGGAAAAAGAACAAGATCGTACATGCAACTGATAAAAGAACTAAGATACTGTTTGCTGAAAAAAATCTGTTTGTAATTTTTGTATTCATTTTTGAAACCTTCCTTTCTCTGAACAGACCCTGTTAAATCGGGTCGTTTACTCTCTTACATTTATATAGAGTGAGCAGGTTTCAAAAAAGTTGCAGAAAATTAAAAATTATTATTCATGCTTCTTTATAAATTCCATGTTATCTCTTTCTACCTTGTTGAGCTCTGTAGCTGTATTGAAATCATTGGGAGCGATAGTACCGTTATACCATGTTTTTGAATCAAAATAGGCCTGCAGCTGTTCATCATCAAATCTTCTTCCGTGTCTTGCTACTATCTCATTACGTGCAAGTCTTAACTGCTCATTTGTCAGTCCGACAAGATCAGCTTCAGTCAGATACTCATATGAACTGTTCGGGAAGAAATAACCTTCTGTTTCAATGACCTCTTCTAAAGTCGAAGAACCGTAAAAGGTCACTTTTTTCTTTAACACTACAGGCCTGTGATATTCATCGTTATCATCATATTCAACGTCTTCTATGCTCATATCGATCTTAAACAGGCGTGAACCGCTAACAGCTTTAAGCAGTCCAATCTCGTTTATATCCTCCCAGTCACAGTAAATCCCGGATTTTCTTAAGGCACTTAAGAATTCCTCATCGTCCCAGACATCGGAACCTGCATATCCGCCTTTGGAATCTTCTGTGAATTTCCCGTTCTCATATGAAAATCCATAAAAGGACACAAACTCTCCGTCTGCATAATAACCCATCCAGCCATCTGAGAAGTAACCAAATCTTAAAAGCCCGTCGTATCCGTATATAAATGCACATGCATCATTTCCGTCTCCTGACAGATAGTCGTCACTTATCTCATATTTATCAGAAAGATATACATCGTTATCATATTCATACATGGAAAACACAATGGTCACATCGTCTACTGTCTCGTAAGTTAAGAGTTCTTCAACGCCGTCCATATCAAAATCAGATATTGTATATCCCAATAATCCCATGGCTACAGTAGAGGTATCTGTCTCATACTCATATCCGTACTCACCGTCTGTTACCGCTTTGGTGTAAAAGTTTGCCGTCATCCCCTTGATCTTTTCAAATCTATTGCCATACTCTGTAAAAGCTTCTTTGGCGGGAACTGCTTCCTTTGCATATTCTTCTCCCGATCCTGTTGATTCCTGTTCCATTTTTGCCTTTAGAGCATCTTTGAGTTCAGAAATCCCATCAGCATCCTTATCCTTTTTTCTATCTTTCCTTGACTCTTTTTCTTCTTCGATCTGGTCATCTGCATTATCTGATGAACAGGCTCCAAGATTTATGATGCCGGCTAACAGCAAAATGAGTATTGCGCCAACTGTCAGTGTTCTTTTAAAAATATTTCGTGATCTGTTCATGTGTTTGTCCTCTCTTTCACGGGATCCATGTTTTTCTTACACTTATACAGAGACCCGTTTTTAAGAAAAAGTTGCAAAAAAGATCAATTCATCTGGAAAATATTAATTTTATCACCATTGGTCACACAGTAAAGTTCTCCCATTGTAGATACTCTGTCGGACTCCCCGAGTTCCTCTACTATATTCTGATCCATATCTATAAGGTAGGCTTTACCATCTTTTATTATGGGAGCATATCCGTTATAAAACTGTCCGGCATCGTCATACATGGCAATCTCATTTCCTTCAGGATCGATATAACCCCATTTATCTCCATTTTGTACAAGCCACAGATCATCCTCAGCCATACAGATATAATCATAATCTGCCAGCGCTTTTTGTTTAGAGACATCTACTAAAAGATATCTGTCTGAACAAATCCATACCATCTTTGTCCCGCGGTTATATGTGTATGCTCCGTCGTAATAATATCCGTAGATATCATTATATTCATTGTAGTTCCATTCCGAATAGCTACCGTCTGGCTTCATGTAACACACATCGAAATCGCATACTTCATTGCTGTTTTCATCATACAGACACATATATCCCCATTCAATAAAAGGATGATATGTGATATAGTATCCGTCACTTATTCCTGACAACAGCGGTCTTGGCATATATGAGCCACTGCTTGCTCCGTTTCCTTCCCATCCAAAATCCCCGGTGTTATCAGAATGTTCCTCCCAGTAAAGAATACTGTCATACTCGGTCTGCCATGTTATATGCCCATCCTCATACATTTTGCCCACTTCCATCTTTGAGTGATTTGCAGCAACATCCTCACTGTATCTTCTTAAGAGAACGATATTATCATCATGACTTCCGACATGAACAACAGCTGTTCCTTCCATCATTGAAGTCTCTATTATCAGATTCCCGTCATAATCATAATAATCAAGCAGCTCATCTGCTATCCATTCACCATATCCCGATATAGGCGCAACGATGAAGCAGTTTGCTGTTGCTATGATGGTATTAGGTGTCTGATAGATCACCTTGCCTGTCTTATCAAAAAGATAGTACTGTGAGCCGTCACCCATAACAAAATAGCCTTTGTTGTTTGCAGAGCTGAAACTCTCATATTTACATGGTACTATCTCGTTAAGATCATAGTCGGCCGCTCCGAACAATCCATCTTTTTCAACGATCATAACTCCGGCGTATGATTTTCCGATATCATCAAATCCGGCTGCTTTTAAGTCGCCGAGTTTATTAAGTTCAGGTTCGTTTTTTTCTTCTTCGATAGTTTTTTCAACCTGTGTATCAGATTGAACTGTTGTCTTATCTTCAGTTTCAGTGACGCTTGTCCCGGTATCTGTTTCTGTAGCTACTGTTTCTGTAACAGTTGTATCTGTCTGTTCATCATTTACTTTTCCCTTACCAAAGACTATGGCAGCTACTATCCCGCCTACTGCAATAAGGCCTATGATCGAAGCTATGGCTATCTTTTTTGCTGCAACGCTTCCTGCTATCTTGGCTGTGCTCCCCGCACCGACACCTGTCGTATTTGCTTCGGTCGCTATCACACCACTAAGTTGCGAACCCATAACGGGGGCACTTGTAGCGTATGCTTTTGCCTCGTAACCAAAGAGTAAGAGCATGAAAGGAGCAAATGAGTAAAGCTTGATACCCTGTTTCTTTTCAACATCACTTACTGACTCTTTGATCTTTGCCTTGGCACGGTTAAGATGGGATTTGACTGTATTTACAGGGATCCCCAGCTGCTCGGCTATTTCATCCTGCTTCTGATTGTTGTAATAGAAACCAATGACGCATGCTCTCTGAACGTCAGAAAGATCATCAATGATGCCACGTATTATTTCAATCTTTGCTTTATTGTCGAAGATGTTTTCAGGGATAAATGATTCATTATCAGAAACTGATTCAAAGAAATCACTCTCATTTCCCTCATCATCTGTCTTTACATCCACAAGGATATCTCTATCTTTCTTGATATACGCAAAACACTTGCGGTTTGCGATAGTCGATGCCCAGCTAAGAAAGTCCTCTGCCTGTTTCAGTTGCGAGATGTTCTTAAAGATCTCAACATATGTATCCTGTAACATGTCCTGTGCTATATCTTCGTTTTTAACGATATGTATAACGCAGGTATGAAGGTATTTATAACTTCCCTCATAAATATCCGTGAATGCGTTGCTGTTACCATTTTTGACCTGATTTATCTTTTCTATCAATTCTGCCGGTGTCTTCATAAACTATAACCTCGTAATATCTATCTTTGATCCTTTTGATTTGATCTTATCTTTATCAATTATACCTGAAATTTCAATGTATTGACCTTCTTTTAGAAAAATCGCATCCTTTACGGCCTGTCTATCCTTGGAATAAATATGAAATCTTTGATCTTCACTGATCACTTCGTATGTAACCCTGTCATTTAGGATTTCAATACTCCCTGATACTTTTCCGTTTATCTGCATGCCCGTTACCTTTCCTATTCTATCATATCTTAATCTATCCATATGATCTATGAGTATTACTTAATTGTGGTATATTCCCCGTACTTTACATCCTTTACGAACAAATAGTACTGTCCCACGTTTGCACCGAATGCGCCGTGAAAATATGTTTCATACAGGACTTCTTTTACACAGACAACAGCATCTTCTTCAATGTCTACGCTTGGAGATATATCGATCATTTTATATTCGTTTCCAAGACCTATCTTCGCCATGGCCGCATCACTCCACATGACAGAATAGGCTTCGATATCACTTTCAAAGCTAAGCCTTAAATCACCAGGCCCAGGCGCGGGCATCAGACTAAGCCCGTTTTTATTCTCTTTAACATACATAACTAACATTTCATCGCCCTTCAGTAATTCATAGTCTGCAATAATACCCTTTTTCTTTGCATCGTCAAGACTCACCGTCTGCTTATTTGAATCTTTAAAAAATGCGTTTCCGTCCGTCGCATTCCCATCGGTATTATCCCACGTTGAATATATGAAATGTATCACGTACGGCTTATATCCCTCTATATCTTTAAGGCCCACTTCAACTCCGTCAACCTCTACAACGTGGTCATACTTCTTATAAGGATCCGTTTCCTCAACGGGCACGGCTTCGGCTACCGCTGCCACAGCTGTACAGGCTTCCTGAGAGCGCCCACACCCTGTAAGCGATAACACTGTTAAAGCGCAACATATCCAACATACTAAAACTCTTCTTTTGATTTCTGCTACTCTCATTACACAACCTGCAACTCTTGATTTCATCATTTTTCTTTCCTCCTAAACTTTATCTGATTCTCTGACCTTTGGCCTTTTTTGTTCCTTACACTTATATAGAGTGAGCAAGTTTCAAAAAAGTTGCAGAAAAATGAAAAATTTTTTTCAATAAATCATGACCACCGGCTTAGCCGGTGGTTTGCTCTGCGGCTATAAGCCGCGGTTCCCTGCTTGCCTCTAAAGAGGCTCTGAATAGTTCGCCTTCCGCACTGCGGTCTCTGGCTGACGCTTAAGCGCCTTCTTTTTAGCCTTTTTCTACCGGCTCACCCGTGAACGGGTCTATGTACTCTTTTAGTGTCATCTGGTCGTATTCTAAGTCCTCTTTTAATTGGTTTCTTATATACTCTTCAATTTTCTTCGCATTTTTACCTACTGTATCCACATAGTATCCTCTACACCAAAAGTGTCGATTCCCATATTTATACTTTAGATTCGCATGCCTTTCGAAAATCATAAGCGAACTCTTTCCTTTTAAATAACCCATTACTTCTGATACGCTGTATTTTGGTGGAATCCTTACAAACATATGTATATGATCCGGGCATGCTTCAGCTTCTATTATTTCTATTCCCTTCCGCTTGCATAATTCACTTAATATATGCCCTACATCTGCTCTGATTTTCCCGTATACTACTTTCCTACGATACTTTGGAGCA